>JBBASR010000005.1:14187-74758 GCA_040399125.1 Cyanobium sp.
GGTGAGCCGATGACAGAGGGCCGTCAGCATGGGCCTTGCTGTAGGGGCTCGCCTTGCGGGAACGGCTGAATGTCTGGCGCACGAAAGCGAGCTGTCCGGATCCGCAGCTTAATTCACGCTGTCAAGACGCACCCCGGGCGTGGAGGTGTCATATAATCCACACGCAGACTAATCCCAGCAAAGACGTGACCAAAGCCGGCGCATCTTCTGATTCGGTGCCCGGCAGCGCTCTTCCTGGAAGCGATCTACTTCTGGGGGGGCAGCCACCCCTTCCCGTTCCCCAGCAGGGGATGGGGCTCCAAGGCCGCCCCTCTCCCCTCGCTCCTGCCGGCTCGGCTGCCAGTGATGGTGCCGGATTGTCAGGTGTCATCAGAACGATCAAGCGCAGGCAAGGAATATTTCTGTTCACTTTTGCCCTGGTCACAGGTGCCCTGGCGGTGAATACTCTTCGCCAAAGAATCTTCTCGCCTGTTTACCAAGGCGGATTTCAGCTCCAGATCAGCAATCCATTTGAAAAGCAGGAGCAGTCAGCGGGTGGTCAGAATGGAGGCGTTGTGGAGTCCATCGCCCGCAGCTCCATTCGCAATGATGTCCCAAGTCTGATCGTGTTGATGAGCAGCCCCCTGCTGCTCAACCCAGTGGCTCTGAAGCAGGGGATTTCGGTCGGTGAGGTGTCCAGCAACCTGTCGATTGCTCAGGTGGGTGAAGTCCAGGATGTATTGAATGTAAATCTTCGCTGGAAAGATCCGGCCAAAGGTCGTTCCATCCTTAATACCCTCGCCCAGGAATATACAAAATTCTCCCTCACGCAACGTCAGGCAGCCGTTGATTCCGGGATGAAGTTCCTGGACAAAACTGCACCAGGCCTTCTTCAGCGGGTGGAAACTCTCCAGATGGAGCTCAGGCAGTTCCGCGAGCGAAATAACTACCTGGATCCCTCCCTGATGGCCGCCTCCATCCAGGGGGCGAGAGATACCCTTGTAAACCAACTCCGGGTTCTGCAGGTTGAGCAGGTACAAATCCAGAGTCAGATCGAGTCGGTGCGAAGTGGCCAACTCAAATGGTCTCCCAGTGGCGCCCCCACGGCTGAACAACAACTCGGCCCTACAAGTCTGGCAACGCCCTCCAGGGCCCCCGCTGCCGCAAGCCAGGCGGCCGGATCCACCACTCCAGTCCAGCAGCTTCAGGAGTATGAGCAAGAGCTGGCCACCGCCAGAGCCACCTATCGGGAGGATTCCCCGATCGTGCAGGCGATCAAGGCCAAGCGGGATCAACTCAAACCAGTGGTTCAGCAGCAGGGCATTGATGATCTCCGCTCCCAGTTGCTGGCCAATAGCTCCCAGCAGGATGAGATCAACCGTCAGATCCTCCTGCTTAATGAGAATTTCCGCTCCAGTCCCCAGAAAATGAAAGAGTACGAGGACCTTCAGCAACGACTGGAGGTCGCTCGTCAGAGTTACGCCTCTTATATCCAAGCGAAGGAAACCTTCCGGCTTGAGAGGGCACGCTCTACCACGCCCTGGCAGGTGATTTCGCCACCCGATTTTGGTGATGTTCCTGTGGAGCCGGACATCCAGCGCAGCCTGTTGCGTGCATTGATGTTCGGACTGCTTGCTGGTTTGGGCGCGGCCATGCTGCGGGAGCGTACAGACAATGTCTTCCACACCCCAATGGAGGCAGAAAAGGAACTTCAGCTTCCCGTTCTTGGCCTGATTCCTCACCTTCCTCTGGATTCCGGCGTGGAAATCTCCAGCAGTATCGCGAAGATGTCTGCCAGCGAACGATTTGCCATCAAGGAGTCTCTGCGCAGTCTCTTCACTACATTCAGATTGTTGAGAGCGGATCGAAATATCCGTTTGGTCGGAGTCACGTCTTCTACTCAGGGTGAAGGAAAGTCCACTTCGGTAACGATCTTTGCTCGCACCCTTGCTGATCTTGGGCTCAAGGTCCTCATCGTTGACTCCGATATGCGTCTGCCGATGCAGAGCAGATATCTTGGCCAGGAGCCTGGGAATGGCCTGTCAAGTCTTCTTTCCGATCCTAATTTGAAGCCTGCCGAGGTAATTCAATCAATCCAGGAGAACCTGGACATGATTCCCGCCGGTCCGAAGCCGCCAGATCCCGCCAAGCTACTTAATTCCAATCGTTGCCAGGATGTTGTCGACGATATTCGTGCACTTCCTGGGTATGACATCGTTCTATTTGATGCACCACCCTGCCTGATGCTTTCTGATCCTATCCTCTTGGGTGAGAAGTTGGATGGTATCCTCTTCTTGGTGGGCCTTGGCAAAGTGAGCCGCGATGTCGCTCCCCAGGCAAGTAGGAGGATTAAGGCCACTGGAGTTGATGTTCTTGGTCTGATCTGTAATCAGGTTAACTTCCCAAGCAGGCTTAATGATTATGGCTATGAATATGGTTACTACTATCACTATGCCTATGCGAGTGGCTACGAAAAAGCCGGAACTTATGCTGAAGGGATAAATAACTACGTAAAGGCGGCGGTAAAGCAAGAAGCTATCGCCCGCAAGCAGGCCGCTGCTGCAAATATATATCCTTCGGGCTCCGCCGATGCCGAGCCTGTCAAGCCCGCGGAAGATGATTGATTAGCCTATTATTTTTTTAACACCATCTCCAGTAATTCCAATTGATCATAAAGAGGTGATGCTGCAGGGTGGCATCTTCTTACCCAATCTAGAGAACTAAAGATATCAATTTGCTTCTTCCTTGCAGTAAGTGCTATAGCCATAAGCGAAGACCTTTCTCTTCCGGCTAAGCAATGGAGATAGACAGGAGAGGATTCTTTTAAAAGTTCTTCCGCTGTTTGAATCGCTTTGAATAATCTCTCTTCTGTCAGAGTTTCCTGCTCACGATGGTCCGGCATAGCAACTCCTGACGTCCTCCAATGGCTAGGAATTGGGGCAAATCTCTGCTCCTCTGGATAACAGCAGCTGAATCGTGCCTTGAAGCCAGCTTCCTCGAGCTGTTGCCAGTGGGCCTCCGTACGAGGCATTGGTCCAATCGCAAGCTGATTGCTGAGAATCCAGCTGTAGGACAAAGGAGGTGCGGTATTGGGTGCCATGACTTCCTTTGAAGACATGGAACGGCGGAATAGGGATTTGAATCTAAACATCAACGTCGGTTAGAGCGTGAATTGGAATTGAAAGACCGCCGCTTTTTTGCCTGCTGCTGTTTTCGTTGCCATTGCTGCCAACTTTTATTCATTCCTTGTAGATTGTGGGAAACGATCTTGTGAAGCAGATTTGGTAAAATTAGCAGTCCTTTAGAAAGTCCACTGCCACTTCGACTGACAGCTAAAGCAGCAGGTTTAAGCCACTCATGAAGTTGAGCGGATAGGGCCAGCATACTGATGGAGCTAATAATAGCACCAACCAATCCATTGATCAAGGTATTGTTAATTTGTTCCATTCTTTTGGCTTTCTGGGTATTTAGGTCCTCCAAGTCGGCCTTGATTCCTGCCTCTATATCAATCTTGATAAAATTTATGATTTCGCTTGCGGATTGATTCGGGTTAATATTAATTTGAGAGATTTCAGGATATTTGAGAAGTTCAGCCCCTATCTCAAGGGGATTATTCAAAGGTGCTAAGGCCGAGAGAATGGCTTCCCTCTTCTTTGACACGCGGCTCTGGAATGCATTGAGAGAGTTAGCGTCTGCCTGAGTAAATGCATGATAATTATAAAGAATAACCGGAATTGACAGCGTATACATCAACCCCACCAAAAGGGCTAGCCACTTGACCACCCGCCGAGGCGGATTGCTCTGGCCTTTGTCGGGACCCGCAAAAATCAGGGCAGGCCCGAGCAGCATGAAAGGAAGCAGGCTGGAGATTTGATTCGCCCTCAGGATCATTGCTGCTGGACCACCGCCTTTGCTGATAAAGGCCATCAGAATATTGAATAAGCCATACACAAAAAGGCCATATCCGGCAACTTCAAGGATTGCCCTAGTAGATGGCGGTACACCAGCAAGGCTACTGCTGCTGAATGATTTGGTAGGACTGCCGGTCATCGGTGATGGAGGTATGGAGAAATCTTGCTGATCAGTTGAGAAAATTTAGCAGGACTTATAGGCTTATCAGGATCGGAAAGCAGAGTGATCAGTAAACAACTATAGTCGCGATTTGGTTCTATTCCTGCAAATCGCTTCAGAGCGGTCAGTGAATCGACTTTCTGATTGGCAATGGGCTCTCCCAATTGCTTGAAGGTCACTCCTAGGATGGGTGGAATGGACGCAATATCCTCTACCATGCAGGTTTGAAGTGCCGTTCGAGTTCCAATTGTTCCCTCAATGAATCGAGGATCGCTGGAAGGCTTTGAATTAACCAATGCAAGTTCTTTGCCCTGTTCGTTAATATAGTCGGCTCTGAAGTTCAGGAACTCCCGAACAGTGGATCGCCTTATCGCTAATTCTCCCCTGTTCTCCATAGAAAAACGCAGGGCTTCGGATGAGGCAATATCATAATTTCGCTGCGCAGTGAAGGTATCTAAGGGTTTGAGGATCAAGCCGGATCGCTGAAGATCAGTTGCAATCTGCTTCTTGGGTAGTGCAGTGGCGACAGGCCACTTGGGAAACATGATTGCCTGGAGGCTGGCTCCGGTGGCCAAAAACGCCAGGGTGCTGTATAGAAACTTGTGGCTCCTAATCATGCTAAGAGTCTCCCTTTCCGTACGAACCCATGGGAGGCAGCTCGCGTTCCAGCAGATTCATGTAAAGGGAACCAAAAACGAATACGGCAATGCCAGAAAAAATCAAGGAGCCTGCATCATCGTGAAAAAAAGTAAATAATGGTGTTCCCTTGCCATTACCATTTCCAGAGAAGAAGGCAAGCAATGCAATCCTCAGGGTGTTGCTGATCAGGCCAATGATAGGAGCAGAGAGAAGTAGTAATGATCTGCTTTTCAGCGATTTTATCGGGAAGGCGAGTAAGAAGATAATCGATATACATAGAATCTGGGCCATCATGTCTACGCCATTGCAGGGGCCGAGTACCTCTACGCCCCCGGCTTGCAGCATTACTTTCCTGGATTCGACGGAAGCGTCGATCCCAATTATATTTAACCATAATCCCGAGATTAATGCCGTAGCAATACTGAGAGGAGCTTCGGGAATCAATCGCATTATTAAGGCAAACCCCGGGATCAGAAGCAGGCAGAGGAAGGATTCCTTGAAACGTAATAGATTGCGAGGCTTGTCGCAAAGAAGGCCAAGACCAATCGCTGAGGCTGGGGCAAGTAGGAAAAGAAGCCCATCCCACTGCAGAATCCTGGAGGTGCGGAAGATGATGAAAAGGATCAGCAACCCACCTGCCAATTGCCCGAGCCTAGAGGGTGCGGGACGCAGTGACTCAAGTTGATCCTCTATGCAGATCAGAGCTCCTCCCCATACAAGAAGCGCAAAAACAGTAACGCTTGCTGATTGGCTGCTGTGAAATACGGCCAGGTTCTGGCAAGCCACAGCCGCCGCAAGCCACAGCCACAGATTCCGAGAGGTTGGAGGGGGGATGCGTTCTCGCAGAAAATGGAGATTGACCATTTGCTTCATACCAGCTGTCCCAGTTTCTCAGGTTTATACTCGGGTACCAGCTGTCTGAGAAGATCAGCGGTCGCTGGCTCGTCCCATTGATTCAGAGCCTCTTCGAGCGCTGAGATCAGCTGGGTAAAGTCCTTGCTTTTATGACGTGGTTCGTTGGCTCTACGGATCAGTGGGTGTGCAGTGGGTTTGTCTTCATTGCTGATCAGAAGTTCTTCGTATAGTTTTTCGCCCGGACGCAGGCCTGTGTAGTGAATGGCGATATCGCCATCCGGGTTTTGTTCGTCTCTTACGCGCAGTCCAGAGAGTTCGATCATTTGACGTGCCAAATCTGCAATGCGAACCGGCTCCCCCATGTCCAGCAAGAATAGTTCTCCGCCTTCTGCCATGCCTGCCGCCTGAAGTACAAGAGCTACTGCTTCTGGGATGGTCATAAAATAACGGGTGATTGCGGGATGGGTAACTGTTACGGGACCGCCCCTGGCAATTTGTTGATGGAACAGTGGAATCACGGATCCTGAGGAGCCCAGCACATTCCCAAAGCGCACCATCGAAAAAACAGGTGTTCCGCCTTTGACAGATTGGGCTGCTTCCTGAATCAGGAGTTCACAGACTCTCTTGCTCGCTCCCATGGCATTGGTGGGACGAACGGCTTTGTCGGTGGAGATCAGCGTGACGCTCTCAACCTTTGAAGCCAGAGCCGCGGCAATGACAGCCTTGGTGGAACGCAGATTGTTGGCAACCCCAGCACACAGGTTTGCCTCCACCATCGGTACGTGCTTATAGGCAGCGGCATGAAAGATGGTGTGGATCTTGAACTTTTTGCAGATGCTGATAATGTGTTCGCTGTCGCCTGAATCGCCAAGTACAGGATGGATTGATGTGATCTCTTTTGTGGATTGGTTCAGGCCTGATCTGCGAAGTTCGCTTTCAATCGAGTAGAGCGAGAATTCGTTCCTCTCCATCAAAACCAGCGTATTGGCCCCCAGAGCTTGGATCTGTCGACTCAGTTCACTGCCAATCGAGCCGCCTGCCCCGGTGACCAGTACGTTCTTGCCGTCAACGCTGCGGCTAAGCAGGGCGGGTTCCGGCGTGGAGGGTTCTCTGCCCAGCAGGTCTTCGATCGCGACCGCCTGCAGGTCGGATACCAGTCTCTGGCCCGTGGCCAGCTGGGCGAGCGAGGGGATGGAAAGAACGGTTAGGCCTAGGTGCCCCATCTGATCCACCAGTTGCCTCTTCCTTGCCCTGCTGAGTGTTGGCAGGGCAAGCAGCACCTGATGGATTCCCTGGCGGTTGATCAACTGGGGGAGCTGAGCAGGGCTGCGAATCGGCAGATTGTGAAGGGTTCTGCCATGCAGTCTCGGGTCGTCATCAAGAAAGGAGACGATCCTGAACCTTGGATCGTTGCGCAGGGCCATCAGTAGACTCACGCCTGAGGATCCAGCGCCATAGATCAGAGTGGCCCCTTCTTTGTTCTCCTCTGACTTATCGATTCTATTGGAGAGTTTAAGAAGCAGAACATCTCTCAGAACAATACGCGAACCGATCGCAGCAGCTGTGAACAGAATCCAGTAAAGGATCCAGAAGGAGCGAGGGGGTTGGCCTCCACCCGCCAGAGTGTTGGCGAGCAGCAGGACCAGAACCATCACCGTGGACCTGGGTAGTAGGCCATACAGTGAATAGCTCCCGGCATAGCGGGTAAGACCTTTGTACCACCCACTGAGGTAGAGGAAAGGAAGGCCACTGAACACAGCCAGTGGTACCAACTGGCTTTGGCTGTTCAAGGTGTTGATCAGCAGATCCTGGTCTTTCAATCGCAGTGCGATGGCGCCGATCACGCAGGCGATGATCAGGCTTCCATCCACAAGCATCAACGCCAGCCTACGTAGGGCAACCTGGCGAACGAATGGCTCTTGAAAGGAACGAAGGGATCGCAACCTTCCGGTATCGATTTTAGAATGAATCATCGAAGCTGGGTCGGCTTTCATTTCAGGACCTCCTCGCGCTTGTTGCTGCAAACGGAACGGCAATGATTTGATCAAGTGTGATTCCGATTGCCGTAATCATTGCGGCAATGGTCAGTGCTGCGGTTGTTCCTCCCAGCTGTCGCCCCGCTGCGAGCAGGGCTGTAGCAGCCGCGTACACGATCGCCACTCGTTGGTGAGACCAGCCTGCCTGATGGAGGCGTTGGAAGAGATGCAACCGGTGCGCCTGGAAGATCGGCTGGCCTTTCCGCCAGCGTCTCAGGACGCAGAACAAGGCGTCGGCCAGCAGCGGGAAGGCCACCAGCAACAGCCCCAGGCTGTCGACAGCGGTCTGCTGCTGCAGCACCAGGCCGCTGATCACGGCCCCCAGGAAGGTGCTGCCCACATCTCCCATGAACACTTTGGCCGGACTCCAGTTCCAAAACAGAAAGCCCACCAGCGCCCCGATCAGAGGCCAGAGACTGGCTGCCATCGCTGCCGATCCCGTCAGCAGGCTCGAAACAAGCACCACAGCACAGCTGAGCCCCACCAGCCCATCCAGGCCGTCCATGAAGTTCACGAAATTGATCACGGCAGTGATGCCCACCAGCAGCAGGGGCCAGCTCCAGGCCGGAATCGGAAGCGGTGAGATCGCGATCAGGGCAGCGGCGGTGAGCAGTTGGGCCCCATAGCGCCAGGACGCCGGCAGATCAAAGCGATCGTCCAGCATCCCCACCAGGGCCAGGGGGCAGCAGAGCAGGGGAATCCAGCCGCTCCAGCCCGTTCCCCACAACCATCCCATCGCTGCGGCAAGCACGCTGCCCACCACCACGAACACCACCCCTCCACCCCGGGGTGTGGGGGTGGTGTGGGAGCTGCGGGCATTGGGTCGATCCAGCATCTTGCGGCGCAGCAGTGGGATCAGCTCCCGCAGCAGCAGCCAGCTGAGCGCCGCCGCGGGCAGCAGGATCAGGGGGGCAGGAAACAGGGCTGTCATGGGAGCGGCAGTACGGCGGCGGTGGGCTGGGGGTAGCAATTGATCGGCAGCAGCCTTCCATCCCAGCCCGTGGCACGCCAGAGGCTGGCCCTGAGCTGGTCGCGATGGCGTCGCCACGTCGCTTCTATGTGGGTATCGAGATTGCTCACCGCCACTCCCTCCACGCGCCAGCCCCTGCTGCCAAGCAGCTCTGTTGCGATCGTTCTGGCCCGCTCCAGGTGTCGGTCGGTGGTGACCAGGGTGAGCCTGCCCGGGGTTCCGAACCTGGCGGTCCAGGTCGTCAGGTTGGCGAGTTGTCCCACGGTGTCGCAGCCGGGGGTGAGCAGAACCGGCTGCCGCAGACCTCGGAACACCTCCTCGCTTCCCTCTGGTTTCCAGAATTCCAGGTACTTCTGGTTCACCTGTTGCGAGGCCGGACCTCCCAGAAACACCAGAACCGAGCCCGGTCGGTTCTTCCACAGCCGCAGGGCGGGGACGGTGCGTCGGGGGTCCTCCACGAAGACCGCGATCAGCTCGGTGGTGCCAGCCGCTGTGGTCGTTTTCCGCCACGCCCGGGGGGCCAGCCAGGGCAGGGCCAGCCACAGCAGGCAGCCGGTTCCGGCCATGGCCATCAGGATCATCCGTGCTGGTACCAGTCGCAGCACCGCTTCAGGCCCTCCTTGAGACTCACGGGCGGGGTCCAGGACAGCGTCTCGCGGGTGGCTGCGCTGTCCACCTGCAGGCTGCCAATCAAACGATCGACCTCTGCGCTTCGGTCGCCCAGCCGGCCCAGGCGCCGCAGCACGCCGGCCGGAACCGGAAGCAGCCGAGCGGGCCGTCCCAGGGCAACGGCAAGGGCCCGGATCAGTTCCGGCGTGGAGAGGTCCTCCCCGTCGGAAGCCAGAAACACCTTCCCGGCTGCCGCCGGGTGATCAAGGCAGCATTCGATCAGATCGATCAGGTTGTCGAGGGCCACCAGGGATCGTCGATTGTGAACCGCCCCTAGGGGCAGCGGCACGCCCCGGTCCACCAGCCGCAGCAGGCGCAGGAAGTTGGCCCTTACCTGGGGGCCGTAGACGAGTGGTGGACGAATCACCACCAGCTCCATGCCGGTGGCGGCGGCGAGGCGGCTGAGGGCCTGCTCCGCTTCCCACTTCGAGCGACCGTAGGCATCTTCCGGGGCGGGGATGCTGGTGTCCCTGAACGGAGCGCCCAGGGGTGTGCTTTCGCCGTTGACCTTGATCGAGCTCAGGAAGACCATCCGCTTCACCCCCTGGGCCGCTGCCGCTTCTCCGAGCCGGAGGCTGGCCTCGAGGTTGATGGTGCGACACCCCTGAGCCCTTTCCTGCTCGGTCTCCTTCATCACGTGCACCCTGGCTGCGCAATGCACCAGGGTTTCCACTCCGCCCAGAGCCTCTGACCAGGCGATGGGGCCTCCCAGATCTCCGATCACCACCGCGCCTGGCTGATCGCCTCGGGCCGAGCGCAGCAGGCGGCGCACCTGCCTGCCCTGCCGTTCGAGCGAGGCGCAGAGGGGGGCGCCCAGGAAGCCACTGGCGCCGGTGACAGCGATCATCCCCATGGCTCAGGACTCCTGCACGGCCTCAATCAGGCCGCGCCAGCGCTGGCTGAGGTGGTCGATTCCATAGTGTGTTCTTACCCCGTTGAACGCCGCCCGGCGTTTGCGTTCGAGTTGGCTCGGTTCGCTGAGCAGGTCCGCGAAGGTTTGCTTTACATCGGCCACGATTTCCTCGGTGGGCCGCTCTTCAAGGATCGCTTCCAGATAACGGGGATCCGAGCCCTGTGGTTCCTGCCAGTGCCGGGAGTTGTTGATCACCCAGCCGGCTTCGAGGCCGTCTACCAATTTCCCCAGATCCGACCACACCGGGGCAATCGCCAGGATTGCCATGCCTCCGGCCATCATGGCGTAGGTCTTGCTGGGAAGACAGACGCTGGCGCCGCCAGGGCTTAGCGATACAAGGCCTACATGGAAGTTGCGGATGTCCCTGCGCCATTGGGAGCTGGGGGCTGTGGAGATGATGTCCACCGGATAGGCCGCCAGCGATTCGCGCAGGAATTCAGCCTGTGCTCCGCTTACATAGAAATTGAATCGCACCCGCTCTGCCAGTTCGGACCCGCAGATGGCCTGCACCGAAGCGATGATCGAGCGGGCATCGTGCAGGTGCCCGAGTTGGCCGCCGTAGTGCACGATCAGTTGCCCGTAATCCGGGAGCAAGGGGTAATCGGGCTCGTACAGGGAAAGATCGGTGGAAATGTCGATCACGTCCGAATGATGGGCATGACCCCAGCGCCCTTCGGCATGGGTGCGCAGGAAATGCCCCAGATAGGCCGTGCCGTTGCAGCGGCTCTGGTTGCGACGGGCGACCAGGCCGATCGCCCGGGATGCGAGGGATCGGCGATCCAGACCACCCGCGATTTCCAGGGCATCGGGGAAGAGGTCGTAGAGCATGTGGATCACCTTGATCCGGCGAAACCCAAGCAGCGCCCGCACCATGTAGGGCGCATAGAAAGTGTTGCTGGAAACAACGAAAACGCTCGACGGATCGCAGCGAAGACCCTCTTTGAGCAGATAGGCTGGATATAGCAGATACATCTTGACCCTCAGCCATATCTTTGTGAGGCCAGAGGATCTGGCTTGACGCCGATAGGATTCTTCGGGGATCAGGTAGAGCTCTTTGACGTTGAATCCTGCATTGCGGATGGTGTTGGCAAGGAAAAAGAAATAGTCAATGCCTACGCTGCTTGCCACGTAGACCTTGGGATCTCTTGTGCTCATTTCAGCGCCGATTCTCCCAGGATTCATGAATCTCTTCGAACGTGGTCCGCAGATCCCGGGTGATCCCCCAGTTGGGGTAATGGGACTTCATCTTTTGAAGATCGCTGTAGTAGCAGATGTGATCCCCGATGCGATTGGTCTCGTTGTAGGTGTATCGCATCGGCTTACCGCTGATGGATGCAGCCATCTCGAATGCCTCGAGGATCGAGCAGGTGTTTTCTTTGCCGCCCCCGAGGTTGTACACCTCAGCGATGCGGGGTGCATTGATGAATTCTTCGATGAATCGGGCTACGTCATGAGAGTGGATATTGTCGCGCACCTGTTTACCCTTGTAGCCAAAGATTGTATATTCTTTTTCCTCGTTATTGCAGCGGATCAGGTAGCTCAGGAAGCCGTGCAGCTGCACTCCGGAGTGGTTGGGGCCGGTCAGGCAGCCGCCCCGCAGGCAGGCCGTAGGCATGTTGAAGTAGCGTCCGTATTCCTGGACTGAAATATCCGCCGATACCTTGGAGGCGCCGAACAGTGAGTGTTTGCATTGGTCGATGCTGAACGTTTCGGCAATGCCGTTGGCGTAGGCGGGGTCGGCGTAGTCGTAGCGGCTCTCCAGTTCCACCATTGGGATCAGGTTGGGGCCGTCTCCATACACCTTGTTGGTGGAGAGGTGCACAAAAGGAAGCTCCGTGCTGATGCGACGGGTTGCCTCCAGCAGATTGAAGGTGCCGACGGCATTGGTATCAAAGTCGTCGAATGGAATGGCCGCCGCCCGATCGTGGCTTGGTTGGGCCGCTGCGTGCACGATCGCATCGGGTCGGAGTTGCTCCAGCAAGCTCAGGACTCCGGCCCGATCACGGATGTCGAGTTCGTGGTGGTGGTAGTTGGGGATCAGGGCCTGCAGGCGCTGCTGGTTCCAGCGGGTGTCTCCGGTGGGGCCGAAGAAGACAGCCCTTTGATTGTTATCGAGCCCGTGGACGGTCCAGCCAAGGGAGGCAAAGTGGAGGCAGACTTCGGAGCCGATCAGGCCTGATGCTCCAGTGACCAGTAATTTTTTCATGGCTTAAAATATTGTTCAGAGTGTAGCATGTTGCTTTCTTCTAATCACAACATCTCCCAGAACAAGTACGTCCATGCGTGTGCGCAGGAAGCAGTCCAGGGCTTGGCCTGGCGTGCAGACAATCGGTTCGTTTTCGTTGAAGGAAGTGTTGAGCACCATCGGCACACCGGTGCGATCGGCAAATGCACGAATCAGTCGGTAATAGCGGCCGTTGTTGTCTTCATTCACGGTCTGCAGGCGGCCGCTGCCATCCACGTGGGTCACCGCCGGAATCAGCGGCCGTTTCTCCTCGCGGATCGGATACACCTGCATCATGAAGGGCACTTCTCCCTCCAGGGCGAACCATTCGCCCACGGCCTCCTGCAGCACCGACGGGGCGAAGGGTCGGAAGGATTCCCTGCGTTTGATCTTGAGATTGAGGATGTCCTTCATGTCGGCCCGGCGGGGATCGCCAAGGATCGAGCGATGGCCCAGGGCACGGGGGCCCCATTCCATCCGCCCGTCAAACCAGCCGATCACCTGGCCTTCGCTGATGGCCTCAGCCACCTGCCGGCAGAGCTCCCCATCCGCGAGATGGTTGATGCTGCATTCCGCCTGCTCCAGGGACTTCTTCGTTTCCGGCTGTGCCAGCAGCGATTCGATCTCTCCGGCGGCCGGCTGGCTGCCGAGATAGGCGGTACGCATCGGTTCACAGCGGCTGCCCCCCAGCCGATGCCAGACCTCCAGGGCCGCCCCCAGGGAACCGCCCGCATCTCCGGCGGCGGCCTGCACATACACCTGCCGGAAGGGGGTCTGCAGGGTCACTTTGCCATTGGCCACCGAGTTGGCGCCACAGCCGCCGGCGATGCAGAGGTGATCGCTGGGATGCTGCCGGTGCAGGGCCCGCAGCAGATGGAAGAAGGCCTCCTCGTACATCACCTGGGCAGAGCGGGCGATGTCCATGTGGTGCTGGTCGAGGGGCTGATCGCCCTGGCGGGCAGGGCCGAGCAACCGTTCCAGCTCCGGGCTCCAGTGCTCTCCCACCACAGGGGTGCCTTGGCTCCACTGATGCGCCAGTTTCTGGGTGGCGTGGCGGAAGTAGCGCAGATCCAGCTCGTATTTGCCGTTGTCCTGCAGGAGCACGATCTGGCGCATCTGCTCGAGATAGCGGGGCTGGCCGTAGGGGGCCAGGCCCATCACCTTGTATTCATCCCCGTAGTGGGGGAAGCCCAGATACTGGGTGATGGCGGTGTAGAAGGCCCCCAGGGAATGGGGGAAGTAGATCTGATCGTCAAGATGGAGGCTGGTGCCGTTGCCGTAGCCCCAGGCACCGCTGGCGAAGTCCCCGAACCCATCCACGGAGATCACCGCCGCTTCGGGATAAGGCGAGGCATAGAACGCTGAGGCCAGGTGGGCCCGATGGTGTTCCACGAAGTGGAGTTCGGCCCGGATCTTCTGCTGCGGAAAGGCCGTGGCCAGCTGCTGGCCGAGGTCAGCCCGTTCCCGCTTGTTGCGCCAGCGTTGCAGCAGAAAGCGGGGGTCGGGGCGGTTGGCAAGCGTGTAGCCCACCTTGCGCCAGCGGTGGGCACCCGGCTGGGAGTTGATGGCGATGTGGTCCACGTCCGCCAGGCTGGTCCCGGCCTCGGCCAGGCAGGCGGCGATCGCCTGGGAAGGGAATCCGGCCCAGTGTTTGATGCGCCGGAACCGCTCTTCCTCCACGGCGGAGACGATGCGGCCATCGCGGATCAGGGCGGCGGCGGCATCGGCGTGGAAGGCGTTGATTCCGAGGATGAGGGTCATGGGCTTGGGCGGATGGAGGGAAAGGGGGAGGACGCCGCTCAGGGGCCGCTGGCCATCGGCAGTTCCATGCCCAGGTGCACCCGTAGCCAGTGCTCGAGCACCATCAGGTTCCAGCGGCGATACCAGGGGCGCAGGTCGAGGCCGGGGGGGAGGTCAGGTAGGCGCAGGTCAAGGCCGGAGGCGGGATCATCCAGCCAGAGCTGGAAGGGGAAGCGGAAGCCCTGTTTGGGGCGCTGGCTGAACCAGGCGGGCAGCTCCGGCACCGCCGCCTGCAGCAGTGCCTTGCCGGCGGCCAGTCTCTGGTCGGCAGGGATCGGCGCCAGCTGCTCCTGGAGACGGGCATCCACCAGGGGCAGCCGCAGTTCGAGCGCGGATGCCATGGCCATCACATCGCTGTCCGGCAGGAGCTGGTTGCGCAGGTAGCGGCACCCCTCAAGCCAAGCCACCCCGTCCACGGGATCCAGCCCAGGTGGTGGCTCGGCGCCATCGCCGCCGATGGCCACGCAGCCGTTCGCCTCGATTCCCCAGTGGCGCAGCAGCCGGCTTGTCTCCCGCGGTGAGAAGAAACCGCGGAAGCATCCGTAGCTGGCCACAAGCGAGGGCGGAGCCTCGAGCATCGCCGCCAGCCGCTGCAGCTTCTGGTCGCCCCCTCGCGGGCCGTGGCGCAGGGCTGCCGCGGCCAGAGGGCCCAGGGGCCCCAGCCGCTGCCGCCAGCGCCTGAGCTGGGGCGCCTTCCGGAAGCTCGGGTAGCCGCCGAAGAGTTCGTCGCCACCCAGCCCCGAGAGGGCCACTTTCAATCCCCGCTGGCTGGCCAGTCGGGAGACGCACCAGGTGTTGTAGCCATCGTTGGAGGGTTGGTCCTGGCTGGCCAGGAATTCCGGCAACCAGCGGCGGGCCTGGTCGGCCGAAAGATCCAGCACGGTGTGTTCGGCCCCGAAGTGGGCTGCGATTCCGGCCGCCGGTTCCGATTCGTCGTAACTAGCGGCTCCCGCTTCCGAGAAACCGATCGTGAAGGTATGCAGTCCGCGGGGCGCCAGGGCCAGCAGGGCAGCCGAATCGAGGCCGCCGCTCAGGAAAAGACCGACCGGCACATCACTCACCATATGGGCCGCCACCGACTCCTCAAGCGCTCGTCGCGTGATCCGGATCGTCTCTTGCCGATCCAATGCAGTACCACCGCTGCCCATCCCTTGCTCCAGGCTCTCCGGCAGCGGCCACCAGGGGCGGATGCGGCATCCCTCGGGGCCCCAGCTGGCCAGGTGGCCGGCGGGGAGACGACTCACCCCCTGCACCAGGGTGTGGGGTTCGGGAACGGAGCCGGTGCGCAGGTAGGCGGCCAGGGCCTCCGGATCCAGGCGGCGCTGTGGAAGCTGGCTGGCCAGCAGTGCCCGCAGCTCGGAGGCGAAGGCCAGGGACCCGGAAGCGTCCTGCCACAGATAGAGAGGCTTGATCCCGTGGGGATCGCGCGCCAGCAGGGCGGTTTTCTGCTCGCGGTCGTAGAGGCAGAAGGCAAACATGCCCCGCAGCGCCCGCAATCCGGCTTCGCCATGGCGGCTCATCCAGGCCAGCAGCACCTCGGTGTCGCCGCTGCCCCGGAAGCGATGGCCTTCGGCTTCGAGGCGCTGGCGCAGATCGTTGTGGTTGTAGATCTCGCCGTTGAACACCAGCTGCCAGCGCCCGTCCGGGGAGGCCATCGGCTGGTGCCCCGAGGGGGAGAGGTCGAGAATCGCGAGCCGGGTGTGCACCAGGCAGGTGAGGGCGTCCTGCCAATGCCCGGCATCATCGGGACCCCGATGGTTCAGGGCCGGGCGGACGCGTTGGGCGAATTGTTCAGGGGAGCGGCCCAGCAGGCCGGCGATGCCACACATCAGACCGGTCCGCTTGGATAAACAGCGTCGAAGTGGCGCCGGAAGGTATCCCGTGCGCTGGTCGTGCTGGCGTGTTCGTTGATCCAGCGGCAGGCTCCCTGGGCGAGCCGCTCGCGGCGGTCACGGTCCTGGCAGATGGAGCTGATCGCCGCCGCCATGGCGGCGGGGTCAGAGGCGGTGAGCTGGCCGGTGTGGTCGTCGAGCACGAATTCCTCCGGTCCGCCGCAGCGGGTGCTCACCACCGGCACGGCACAGGCCATCGCCTCGAGGGCCGCGATGCAGAGTCCCTCCTGGTGGGACGGGATCACGAACACATCCATTCCCTGAAGCAGGCCGGCGAGATCAGACGCCGGCAGATGGGAGTGACAGTGAACTCGATCGGCGATCTGGAGGTCCGCCAGTTGGGCATCCAGGAGGTTGGTCTGCTTTTCGCCCACCAATTCCAGCTCTACCGGCTGGCCCTGGCGCTTCAGCAGGCTCACGGCCTCAAGCAGCAGGTCGATGTGTTTGCGCGGGTCGCCATAGCGGCCGGAGAAGCCCAGGCGCCAGGGCCTCACCTTGCCCGGTTCGGGGTGGAACACCCGGGTGTCCACCGGCATCAGCAGGACCCCATCCATCGGGCGACCGGCGATCCGCTCCAGGGCCCTGGAGGTGTAGGTGCTGAGGGCCAGCACGTGGGATCCCGGAGCCTGGAGGATCTGGCGCTCGAGTTTCTGCAGCACCGGGCTGTTGATTCCCTGGTCCAGCCACCGACGGGGGCGGGAGAAGCTGCGGACCCGATTGGTGCGATCGGCTTCCCAGGGGGTGGCGACCCAGGCCAGGAAGGGAACGCCGAGACGGGCGAAGGGGGCGGCACAGAGGGGGTTGCCGGTGACGCTGAGGTGATAGCTACAGCTTGCGATCAGTTCCCGCCAGGGACGGCGCGGCAGATAGTGGGTGAATTCCAGCTCGGGGAGCCAGGCGCCGATGCCATGGCCCTCATGGTCGCCGTAGGCCGGGCGAGCGACGCTGCCGGGTCGCCGGCCGGAGGGCAGGGCATACATGGGAACGGAAAGTCTGGGTTGGCTGCTCCAGGGTTCGTACCAGGCGAAGACCGGCTCGATCTCGAGTTCCCTGAGCAGGTCTGCGATGCAGCGCGTCATGGTGGGGACCCCACCATCGACGGGTTCGATTGTGCTGATCAGGGCCCTCGGCCGGGTCATGGTTGGAGCCAGTGGAACAGGTCACGGTTGTCGCGCACCCAGCGGATCAGGTCGCGCACTCCCTCGTCCACCTGGATTTCGGGGCTCCATCCGAGTTTTTCCTGGGCTTTGCGGATGTCACACACGAACACGGGTTGATCGCCCGGACGGGAATCGCCTTGGCGGGGCGAGATGGTGAGATCCAGTTCCTGTTCCAGGAACCCGAGAAGATCGCGCAGGCAAAGGGTATTGGCGGGGCCGCCGCCGATGTTGAAGGCTTCGCCGCTGATGCTCGCGCGCTGGTGCCAGGCGGCTTCATAGGCTCGGGCCAGATCCTTCACGTTGAGAACATCGCGGGTCTGCCAGCCGTCCCCATAGAGGGTGATCGGCCGATTCAGCAGGGCGGCGATGCTGAACCAGGCCACCCACCCCTGATCTTCGATGCCGAACTGACGCGTGCCGTAGATGCAGGACTGACGGAAGCTGCAGGTCTGGAGGTCGTAGATCCGGGCGTAATCGATCGTGTACTGATCGGCCACCCCCTTGGAGCAGCCGTAGGGAGAGTGGAAATCCAGGGGCTGGGTTTCGGGGACCCCGAGGGGCAGGTCAACGAACCGATAGCCGTGATCGCCGTTCTGGACCGGTACGGTCTCCATCCCCCCGTACACCTTGTTGGTGGAGGCATAAAGAACGAAAGCCTCCGGGGCATGGAGGCGCACTGCCTCCATCACGTTGAAGCTTCCGAGAGCATTGATCTCGAAATCTTCGCGTGGGTTGGTGTAGGAGGTGGTCACAGCCACTTGGGCCGCAAGATGCAGCACCATGGCGGGCTTTGTGCTGCCGATCACCTCCGAGAGGGCAGGGAAGTCGCGGATATCAACCTGGTGAAATCGAATCTGCGGATGTTGCTGCAGGAGCCAGGCCAGATTCTGATCTGTCCCGCGACGGGAGAGATTGTCGACAACGGAGACATCCCAGCCCTGGTCGGCGAAGTGGATGGCAGAATTGACGCCGATAAAACCGGCGCCACCAGTGATCAGGATCGAAGGCATCGATCGGATACGGGGGGGATGGGAGAAGGCTGGATGCTGCCAGAGAGAATAAGGCTTCATCCTCTGTTCAGACCGGGGCCACGGACGATTTGCCCACTAGCCATCCACTGATCGACAAACAATGATCGTTGTCTGATTGCTGATCGAACGGGACCCTCAGGGAGAAGCGCTGCCTCTGCCTGTCGCCTGGATGCGATCTTCCAGCAGGTAAAGCCTGAGCAGAAGTTCCGCATAGGCGCGTTGCAGGGCATAGGCGCCGCCGCGCCATCCATCCCAGACCCCCCCCTTCCACAGCAGGCACATCAGCAGAGCGGCCAGCGGGGCGAGGGAGGTGTTCTTGCGCAGTCGGTCTGCGGCGGAAAGCTCCCGGTTGGGGGTGGCACGGAGCTTGGCGGCCTCGATCCTCATGTAGCTCTGCTGGGAGGAGAGCCAGCGTTCCAGAGGTTTGCGGTCGTCGTGCCAGAGGGGAGCCCGGAGCTGGCCGATCGGTCCCTGGGTCACCACCCGATGGCCATGACCATCGTTTCGATAGAAGGCGCCTGCATGGCGGTAGAGGCAGGTGCGGGGCGGCAAGAGGGTGGAGCGCAGCGGCTTGCCGGCGATGCAGTAGCGGAAAGGGATGCGAAATGCTGAGAACGTCGCACCATCCGCGTCGCCATTTTGTTTGATTAAGGTGAGAATCTCCTCTGCGAGCTCCGGGGGGATTCGGTAATCTGCGTCCAGGCTCAGTACCCAGGGGGTTTGGATCTTGCTGAGCCCGAAGTTGCACTGTTCGGCAAACGAGTCAAAGCGTCTGTGGAGAACCATCGCCCCCGGATGGCGGGAGATCATTTCGAGGGTGCGGTCAGTGCTGCCACTGTCGATGATCAGCACATTCGGAAGCCAGCGGAGGCTGTCCAATGTTCGCTCAATATTATCTTCCTCGTTGTAGGTAAGGATCAGGGCTGTAAGGAGGCGCGCTTCCATCATTTCGTCCAGTATCAGGTCTGATTGGATCCGCTAGCAGAAAGGGACTGACGGTATTCGGTGTTTTGCTGGTAGGCGACATATTCCTGATATTTGGCGGCAATGACTGGCGTTGCCAGGTAGGAGCCCATACAGATGCTGAGGATGATCAGAACAAACGGATCTCCATAGAGCTGAGCCGCGGTGAAAAAGGAGGGGATATTGGCCAGAATGATGGCGAGCATTCCAATCATCAGCATGGCTGATTCCTGGGGGAGTTGTTTCAGCATTCGAAAGTTGCGAAAGATCAGCACCCCAAGCATGAATAGGAGAACTGTGATGATGATAAGCCCCGGGATTCCGAGCTCCACAATCACCCTTCCCCCTCCCCCTTCGGAGACGTAGTTGAGGCTCTTGATAGAGGCTTTGGCCACGCCGCCCAGATTGATGCCCCCTGTAGTGGCAGCCGCTCCGGCCCCCAGCCCAATGCCGTCGGAAATCTCAAACGCCCGCAAGGCGGCTTTGATGCCCTGCTCGTCAAAGCGGGAAGTGAGATCACTCTGCACCGAAAGGGATCGGTTCAGGTATTCCCCGAAGTTTTCTCCGAGCAGGCCAATCAGCAGGAAGGAATAGGTTGCATAGCTGATGCCTGCAATGCCAAGAATGCTGGTGAGAATTCGCTCTCGGGAGGCTGGAGAAGCCCTGCGGCTGAAAAGAAGAAGATAGATGGCGGCAAAGCTCAGAAACAGGACCAGGGCCTTGCGTCGTCCGGTGAGAATAGTGAGGAAGGCGAAGCCCATGCCCAGTGCCAGCAATGCGTTCTGGCTCTGGGAGCGGCTGGAAGCAAAAGCCAGAGTGATCGATATACAGGCGGCTGTGGCCAGGTGCCAGGAGGCGATTTCACTGGTGCGCCAAAGACCGCTGGCTCCACGGGTATGGAAGCCGTAGCGAAAGACGATTTCGATCCCTTTCCCGACTTCCTTGAAAAGTATGTTGTCTACTCCCCGATAGCTCATGAATACGGTGATCGCCCAGATCACAGACGCGATCAGATATACCTTGAGCAATTTGACAAGAAGGGTTTGCCGGCAGCCGATCTGAAAGCCAGTCCATAGGCCAAAGGCGGGTGCCAGGTAGAAAGAAGCTCCGATCAGGGAAAGCAGGGGATTTCCGAATCGGTAGAGACTGTTGAGTGCTTGGAAGCCGATGAGGCCAAAGTAGATAGGTATCCAGCTGATCAGTTCCGGGACATTCCAGAACATGGCCCTTTGGCTGTACTTTTGTGCCCGTTCATTGAGGACAACAGCAGTAAGGAGAAAGGCAATAAGGAAAAGCCCCACCATCAATTGGGGCTGGCCTGGAGTGATCTTCCTGATCGGATCCTGCAGAAAGCCGATCAGGATCGTGATCGTCAGGCCATCTTCCCAGTTGCCATCCAGCAGGGTGATGGCCAACAACCCGAAGATCAGGAACAGAAGCAGGATGGTCATTGCTTGTTCGAGGAGGTGGGGGCCTTCGGAGGCGTGGAAATCAGCTCGCAATAGCTGTGTATAAGCCTGGTGGCGATGGTGTCCCAGGAGAATTCTGTCCGGGCCAGGTTAAGCGCCCGTTCCCGCATGGCCCTCTCCGGACCGGCCAGGGCCTCCTCCAGCACGTTGGCCAGCTGGGGCGGTTCACTTTCGCTGATTCTTCCGGCTCCTGCGGCGGCCACCTCAGCGGCGATGGCCACCTGGGGAGACACGATCACGGGTGTGCCTGCCGCCAGGGCCTCCGCCACGGCGATGCCAAAGTTTTCGGAGGCCGAAGGCAGCACGAACCAATCGGCCTGCCGCAACGCCTGCCATTTGGCCTCCCCGCTCAGGAAGCCGAGCCAACGGCAGCGATCCTCCAGGCCGAGGGCAAGGATCTTCCGCCTCAGCTCTTGCTCATAGGCGGGTTCGCCATTGCCGGCGATCTGCAGTTCCCAGGCGGCATCTCTGCGACGCTCGGCCAGGAGCGCCAGGGCTTCCAGCAGGCATTCCAGTTTCTTCTTGGGATGCAGGCGTGAGAGGAAGAGAAAGCGGATCGTGCCGTCGTCAGCGGGTTGCTCCAGCGGGGAGGGGGGCAGCGGCTTCACCCCCAGCGGCAACACCAGCGACCGCGCCGGCAGGCCCAGGTTCCCCACCTCCTGCTCTTCGGCCAGGGTGGTGAAGTGGAGCGCGGCGGCACCCTCCAGATTGCGTCGCTCGATCAGCCGCAACATCCATTGCTTTCGTCTTGCACTCTGCTGCAGGCTCCAGCGATCCAGCTGACCGATCGTCCGCACGATGTACGGCACCCCTTGCCGGCGGGCCTGGCGCATGGCGCTGGTGGAGGGGTAGGAGAAAAGGGCATGGACATGAATCAGGTCGTACTGGTGCAGGTGTCGACCCAGCCACCGGCTCAGGCCCGGGGAAACGGCGTACTCGCGCACGGCAGCCAGTGGTGGGTTCCAGCGGGGGAAGGCCAGCACCGGCAGACCCTGGTGTTCGCTCCAGCGTCCGGTGATCAGTTCGGGATGGTCGGCGCGACTGGAGCCATGGTCGTTGGTGGTGAGCAGGGAGGCATCCACCCCCCGCTCCCTCAGGGCTCCCACCATGGCGATGGCAGCGGTGCTCGGGCCGCCCCGAAGCGGGCTGATCGAGGGGATCACATGCAGGATCTTCACGATGCCTGCCGTCCCGCCAGAGCAAGATCCAGGCCACGCCGGATTCCTTCGGCTGCTGCCTCGATGGTGAAGCCCTCGTTCAGCCGTTGCCGTGCCTGGCGACCCATCTGGATCGCCTTTGCTGGATCCGCGGCCATCCTGGTCATGCTGGTGGCCAGCGCTTCCACATCGCCGAACGGCACCACCAGTCCGGTTTCGCCCGGCACGATCAGATCCTCGGCACAGCCCACCTGATCGCTCACGATCGCCGGCAGACCGCAGGCCATCGCCTCATTCACCACCAGGCCCCAGGTTTCGCCATGGTCGGAGGGCAGCACCAGACAGTCCGCGGCGGCATAGGCCGCGGGGATTTCCGACTGGTTGAGGAAACCGGCGAAGCTCACAGGCAGGGCCCGATCGCTGGCGTACTTGTGGCATTCCTCTTCCAGGTGGCCACTGCCCACGACCAGCAGGTGGACAGGCTGGTCAGGCAGGCAGGCCTGGACGCGTTGCAGGGCCGCCAGCAGATCAAGCGGTCGTTTCTTGGTCTGCAGTTTCCCTGCAAACAGGAAGCAGAACGAACCGTTGGGAATCTGCCACCGCTGCCGCAGGGACAGGCGTTGCGGTTGCAGTGATGCCGCCTGCTGGGCAAACCATTCGTTGTCGATGTAGTGCGGGCAGGTGACCATCCGATCAGAGGGAAAGCCGTTGTTTCGGTACCACTGGGCATTGGCCTTGCCCACCGGCAGTCCCACCGATACCCCCCGGAACAGCAGCCAGTAGATCCGATCGAGCATCCAGGAGCGGGGACGGAAGTGGTTGGAATCCATGCGCAGCAGCACCGGGATGCGTCGCAGCCGTGCTCCCACGAACAGCTGCACCAGTCCCAGGAAGTGCCAGCCGGTCAGCAGGATGGCGTCGGGCCTGGCTCCCTGGGGACCGAAACCGAGTTCCCGCATGGGGTGCCTCAGGCGTACGCCCGCATAGCCGCTGGTGATGCCGCGGCCACGTCCGCTGCCGGCCAGGTGCCAGCTGTAGCCCTCCAGCAACGGCACATCCCACTGGAATGCACGCCCGAAGCCGAGGCCCTGGGTCTCGGGAGTGGGCAGGCTCAGGTACAGCACATCCGACTGCAGCTGGGGGTCGGCCGCCAGCACCTGAAACAGCGGGGTGTGGTACTGAACCGGATGGCTGCCTGCAATCAGCAGCCGGGGACGCCTGGAGCTCAGCAGGGCAGGGCCCCGGGCCTGGAGCCGCAGGGCCCACAGGAATCCGCGTAGTTCCGCCAACAAGGTGGCCGGAATCCACCAGGGCCGGCGGAGGTGGTGGCGGGTGCGGATCGAGCGCAGCAGCTGGACCACTGAACCGGCCAGGGCCGGCAGGGGCGCCCGGGTGCGCATCTGGAAGTAGTACCGCCCCACGGCATGGTCGGGACGGATCGTGTGGAGGTGGTCGCCGTAGCTGCGGGTCCCGCCACCGCCGGCCTTGAGGTGGTGAATCAAGGCCTCGGGCACGTACTGAATCGGATGGCCGGCCTTCACCCAGCGGTGGGCGAACTCGGCTTCAAACCGATAGGCCACCTTTACGAAATTGCGATCGAATCCCCCGAGATCGATGGCGATCTGTCGCGGGATCGATACGTTTCCGCCCATGAATTCCTTCACCTGGCGTGGGGTGAGGCTGTTGAACAGAAAGGGGGCGCCGTCCGGGTCGGGGAGACCCCCATGCCATGGCTGCAGAACCCTTCCGGCCAGCATCGCTCCTGGGTGGAGGGCCGCCGCCTCGGCATGGGCCTCAAGCAAATGGGGGGCTGGAATGATGTCGTCGTCGAGGAAGAGCACCCGATCTCCCCGGGCCTCCTCCAGGGCCCGGTTCATGGCGGCCGTGATCGAGGGAGGACTCTGCCGGATCCAGCGAATCTTCCCCTGCTCCTGCCAGAGGCCCAGCTGCCTCTCGCTGGCTTCGTCGTGGCGGGGAGTCTGGTCCACCACCAACAGCTCCCAGGGAGGGGGATCCAGGGCGAGCAGGCTGGCGATGCTGTCCACCAGCACCGCATCACGGCCATAGCTTGGAATAGCGACGCTGATCGTCATCGCAGCTGCGCCAGCTTCAGCCGGGCCTTGAGATGCCATGGATTGAGGGCCAGGGTCTGGCGCAGGTAGTTCCTGGCCAGCTCCGGATCCGATGCCGCCAGGCAGGCGCCGATGAAGTAGGCGCCATCGGCCTCCTTGCGGGGATCACGCCGGGCCTGGCGGCATTGCTGGGAGAAGGCCTCGGCCTGCTCCAGCCAGGGTTGTTCCGATTCCCCGCGCCGCCGGGCCTGGGTGGCACCCACGATCAGGCCGTGGAAGTGTTCCTGCTCCTGGCGCCGGCTGCCGCTGATCGAACCGGGGGAGAGGGTGGCCTCGTAGAGCACTTCCGGAACCACCAGATGGCTGCCGAATTCCACCATCCGGCTCCAGAGATCGATGTCCTGGGCGTAGTAGAAGGCGGGGCGGTAGCCACCGGCTTGTCGATAGGCCTGGCTTCGCATCATCACCGACCCATGGATCGCAGGCCCGGTGAGTCCATCGGCCAGGGTTTCCTGTTCCGGTGCGTTGACCCGTGCCGTGGCCCCCTCGGCGACCACCAGGCGCACGTGGGTGGAACAGAGGCTGGCTTCCGGATGCTGATTCAGGCAGTTCAGCTGCTGGCGCAAGCGTCCGGGCAGGGAGAGGTCTCCCGCATCCTGGCGGGCGATGAACGCACCGCGGGCGAGCGAACAGCCCTCCACCAGAGAACGGGTGAGCCCCTGCCCGGGGCGGTGCACCACCTTCAGCCGCGGATCCTGGCGGGCGAGTTGATCGAGCCGGTCGCCGGAACCATCGTTGGAACCGTCGTCGATCACCACCAGTTCCAGCTCCACCCCTTCCTGAGCGAGCACCGAGCCGATCGTGGCGGCCAGCCCATCCCCGCCATTGCGAACGCCCATCACCACGGAAATCAGGTCTGCCATCTCAGCTCACCACCAGCCGGGAGCGAAGGCGCCGTAGGGCCCAGCCAAGCCCGGAACGCAGCTGGACACTCCAGCGCGCCGTGCGGCTCCAGCCCAGTACAGAGGCCAGGCAGGCGTAGAACACCAGATCCGGCCGTAAGCCCAGGCGGCCCGCCGTGGCCCTGCGGCTGAGTTGAAACAGATCCCGTGAGGGTTGGGAAAGCCCTGCTTCCCCGCATTGCCGGCAGAGCAGAAAGGCCGAACGGGCAAAGCGGCGCATCTCCGGGCTGTCTTCGGCCACACCGGCCTGGAGGGCAGAACGGTAGATCGACGCCTGGGCTTGGGCTCGATCGCGCAACTTGCGGGGATCCAGACACCCTTCATGGCTCAGATGATCGTCTCCAAGATGGATTCTTCGGATGGATACAGGGATCGGAACCCAGGCAAGTCGTGCGCCTGTGGCACCGGCGCGGGCATCGTATTCCCAGTCCTCTTCGTTGATCCATCCCTGCCAGGGACCGATGCGATCCAGGAGGATTTTGCGGTAAAGAGGTGTGCTCGTCGTCCACCACCGCTCGAGCAGAAGTTCAGGGAAGAGGGTCTGCCGAACTTCTCCTGTGGCCCGCATCGGACCTTGCCGCCGTGGGGGTGAAAAGGAGTGGTCTTCCTCCCAGCTGCAGCCGTAGCAGATCTGGCAGTCGGGCTGGTCACGCAGGGCTTTGACCTGGGCAGCAAACTTCTCGGGTAACAGCAGGTCGTCGCTGTCGAGAAACTGGATGAATTCGCCTCGGGCCCGATCCAGGCCTCGCTGGCGGGCCAGCCCTGGTCCCCCATTGGTCTGAATCACATAACGGATTTCCTCGGGATGCAGAGCTGCCAGTTGGTCCAGCACCTGGGGGGTGTGATCTGTGGAGCCATCATCCACGATGATGATCTCAATCGGTCTGTATTGCTGGGCAAGAATGCTCTCGACAGCCTCGCGGATCAGATCAGCCCG
Source organism: Cyanobium sp. (assembly GCA_040399125.1). GTDB lineage: Bacteria > Cyanobacteriota > Cyanobacteriia > PCC-6307 > Cyanobiaceae > Cyanobium. The sequence goes on from JBBASR010000005.1 coordinate 39,987, forward strand.
ATTGTGAACGGGGATGATCGTGCTGACCAATCCCATTTCGAAGTCCTGATGATTCATCGTCCCTGCTGAATGGTCTGGGCTTGTCGCAGATTCGCGATTCGCTGCTGGGCCGGTTGGGCCATCACCTCGCGGGCCCGGGTGAGATTGGGGTTGTCCCTGTCCTCCTTCAGGGGCTGACTGCGGTGCCAGAGATGCACGATCGGCTCATAGCCCCAGATCCAGGTAGGGCGGGTAAGGCAGCGATCCCAGAATTCATTGTCTTCGCCACCCCAGCCAACGAACCCCTCGTCCATCCCGCCGATTTCGTGATATGTGTCTCTGCGGATCGCCATGCTGCCCCCTGCCTCCAGGTTTTGCACGATGGCTTCCGTTGGTGCGGCATCAAAGGCAACCCCATCCTTCAGTACGGCAGCACTGTGCATGGGGTTGAGATAGAAGATATATCGCTTTGGATTGATCACTTCATATCCCTGTTCCACCCGATCCAGAAGGCGCCGTCCATACCCACTGGGAAGGAGCATGTCATTGTCATGGAGCAGGAGCACCTCCCCCCGGGCTTCCCGCGCCCCCACATTGAAGGTGTGGGAACGGTTGTAGGGAGCATCCGGACTGCTGAGTGGAGCATGGATGTGGCGCACCCAGTCGGGGAGCACCGAGCGGATCAGGGATTGCTCATCCTGTTCGATCACCAGGCATTCCAGACGAACCTCCCTCTGGGCGGCAATCGTTTCCAGGGTTGCCAGCAGCAGAGGCAGCCGCTCCAGGCCCCGATGGCCGATCAGCACGCTGATCTGGGGGGCAACAGACGGGAGGGAATGCTCAGGACGAGCACGACGCTCGATCGGCGCTGCTGCCAGGCAGCGGCGCAGCAATCTCAATCCCAGGGAGGGCTGGACCCCAGGAGCATGCAAGCGCGAGGTGTGCTGCCAGTTGCAGACAAAGCCGCTGCCATCGGCGGAGGGGCTGACCTTCTCGTAGCGGTTGGCCAGCGTCAGATAGCGGTTGGAGCGACTGCGCAGGCAGCGTTCATAGCGCCAACGGTCCTTGAGCCAGACACCCAGCTGTTCACGCAGCTGTTCACGCATCTTCCTGTTCCAGAATGGCCGCTTTCTCAAGAAGTTTCCCATTATCCGCGTTTCCATGGGCGGTATGGGGCCACTCTGAGCCGGCGGCGCTGTGGCGGAAGCGAATGCCGAGCAACCGCCGCAGACGCTCCGCCCGTCGGACGCCGATCCAGCGATCGAGTCTTCCACTGGCAGGAATCGAAAAATCGGGCAGGTCGGTGCCGGGCCGTGGGGCCTGGGCATCTATCGCTTCAAAGGCCTGGATCCAGGCCTCCAGGGAAGCCTGGCTCGAGTAGCGCTGATTCACATCGGCATAGGCCTGGTTGGTGAGTTGCTCGAACACTTCAGGATCTCGTAGGCGAGCCAGCTGATCGGCGGCCTGCCTGGCATCACCCACATCAAAAACAAGGGAATTTTGATCGTGCCGGAGAAACTGTTCCCGGCCTGAGCCCAGGTATCGGCTGGTCACGACGGCCATTCCAGCTGCCATCGCTTCCCAGGCCACGATCGGACCGGTTTCCCACGATGAGGTGATCAACAATGCCTGGTGTCCTGCCAGCGCCTCGGTATAGAGCGTGGATTTGTCCTGACAGCCCAGGAGTCGAACTTTTCCAACCTGCAGCCAAGGGTGCAGGCTGATCTCCAGCTGGGAACGTTCAGGTCCGTCCCCCACGATCGACAGCCTGTACTCCACATCCGATCGGTCCAGTTGCTCGAGGATGCTGGGCAGGTCATGGACCCGTTTCTGAGGTTGTTCCAGCCTGCCGATCCAGGCAATGTGGAGAATTTGTTTGGTGGGAGCCTGGTCAGGGGCCTTTGCGAGTGAAGATAGCCGAGTAGTTGCCAGAGATCGATGCGCCTTCTGGAGCGGCACATCGACACCATAAGGAGCGTAATAGACCTTCTTTGCGACCAGTGCGGAGCCCAAATCGTGCACTAGGCCGCAGGTGAGTTGATTGGTGGCAATCACCCCATCGATCACAGCATTGTAGGCGCGTAGATCTTCCAAGAAGTCAGCAGAGATGGCATGGATTGTCATCACCACCTTGCCCTTGAGGCGGCCGTGCCGACGTAATCTCGCTACAGCAGGGTAGATATCTACAATATTAACCCCTACGACTATGTCTACACTTTGGTCAAGTAAGACTTGGCAAAGTGTTTCAATCCGGCCTTCTTCACTCCCAGTGGGATTGGAGAAGATCAAGGCATCCAGTTGGGGATAGCGAGCTTTGTATAGATCAGCCTGATGAACGTCGCCGTCAGGAATTGCAACCGCAGCCTGATATCCCTTCTGACGGATACCCAGAACCAGGTCATAAAGCCAATCCTGTACACCTCCAAGTAAGTATGCAGAGGGAGCAACAAATAGCAGTTTCATATTAATTCCGATCTGGATAATACACAGTCTTGGTTCGATTTTGGTCGGTCAGGGTGAGAGGGATGTAGGGAAGGGAGTCAACGGGGCAAACGTACTCACCAAGTTGCTTGATATAAACTCCTTCATCAGCAGAACACTGACGCCATTTTCCGAAGAAAAATGCTTGATTTGCTGAAGTATACTTACCCCATACGCGATCAGACTGATCGTCGAAAGACGTTCTTTGTGGCTGATGGTTCTGATGGCGTATGTATGGGCAAAGAATATTGTCAATGGCATAGCCTGAAAGGGATGCACGTGCGGTGTAATCCATATCTTCAAAACCTATGCCTGGAAAACCCGGATCAAAAGCTCCAACATTTCGGATTACTTCAGGAGAGATAATGAAATGAGACCAAGTGCTATTGATTAATGTTAATAGCTGGTTCTTCCATGTAAGCGATTCAGCCCAACGTCGTAACCAAGGATAGATTCGAAGATCATCATTGAGAATAAAAGTAGGGATACCGGGAGACTCACTGAGAATCTCATTCCATAACTTTGTCAAGCCATGGGGGTGGTCATGCAGGTAAAAATGATGGTTCGATGGAGCTGAAGTGCAAAGTTCATTTTCGAACCGCTGTAGATATTGTTGCTGGTCATCCTGCGACGAAAATCCGTTTACCGCAACGGTTAGATGCACATCTGGAAATATATCTTTGATCGCCAAGTAGAGTGGCTTAAAGTAATCTTCATACCGATCAATATAGGTGGTGATGCCAATTCGAAAGTCGTTCGCAAGGCTCCTATTGCGTTTTATGAGAGAGGCAGGAATACGCCGCTTGATTTTATGGGAAGCCCCGTGCAGACCCTGGTGAATATAGAAATTGAGATTCGACTTAGATGCTTGATTCATGTCACAGATTTGCGATGGCATTCTTAAGATTTGCGAATCGCGACGGAGGCATAATGTATTCATGCAAACACTTGAAGCAATTTAACCGCATCTCGGTTAGATTATTGCTGATCTTATCAATGGCTTGGAGAAACTCTTCATACGTTTCAACCATGACACCACAGTTGTATTCTTCCACGAATCGGAAACTATCTTGCCTGCTGCAGATCACAGGAACCCCCATGGCAAGATACATACATAGTCTGTTGGAGCTGATGCCCATCTTTTGAAATTGGGGGCTTTGATTCCAATATATGGCAAGGCCAATATCGTACCCAACGGCTGACTGCCAGGCATCTTGCCAGCTCAACCGCTTTTCTTCAAGATAGAGACGGTTGTCAAAGCTAATTTGTTTAAGCAAAAAAAGGCTTAAAGCATCAATACCTAGAGGCTGAACAACAGCATTCACATTCGGTTTATCCCGTAACGACTGTATCAGCCAATCGGCACCAGCAGTCAAATTAAATCCACCGGATATGGCCATAATGATTGAGTCTTTTTCCATGCCCCATTGTTCGCGAAGCTGGAGCCGCAGCCCTGAATCGGGCTTAGGTGGTTCATGAAAACATCCAGGATATACGAGAATATTTTTTTCAGGTCCTAAATGAGCGTAGTCCCTGAGTAATTGGACTCGAGAATTGTCATTAACAATATTAAACTTGGCGCGTCGCATTGACCATCGACAGAGCTTTTTCCAATTATCAGAGCTGTTTCCACGATAACTACCTGACTTGATCTCATCGACCAATAGAAAAAGTTTGGCGCGATGCACAAAAGCCAAAGCACCGGCTACGGCGATTGGATCTTCGCTTGTAGCAGAGAAAGAGTAGAATTTTTTCCATTCAGGATTAAACAGATTCTTTGCCAGCCATCTATTGGAGTAATCCGCATGATGAGTGAAAACCCTTGTGCCATAGGTGGTGACGGAATCAATTTCACCGGGAGAAAAAATATGAATTTCATAACCCTCTTCAAGAAGGGAGTGAATAATTGCTTGATTTGGAGGTGAATAGAGAAGCTCTGGTATCAGTAAGAAATGAGCTGCTTTCTTGGAGCGGGCTTGCTGTGAGATGTTCATTCTTGATCAGAGCGCCTTGGGTTCACGCTTTAGGGAGAGATCGGATGGTAGATCAATGTTGCCTTCTCGATAGTCATTGAGAAAGCGATGAGAATATTCATTGATAAATGCGGAGGGAAATGTTCGAGTAGTTTTATTGACCACACCAATGGAGGTGTCAGATATTACCCTGTCATACCAGTTGTGGTAGTGGGTAATTGTGTTGTCGACACCATAGAAATTACCAAGTCCATATTTTAGGTGGCCTAGTTCATCAGACCATACGGGAGGTAGAGTATCTGGTTTAAATAGTACCTCTTCACAGTAATTTGATGCGTAGACATTCATAGGATGCCAACCCAAGCCTTTTTGATTGAGTCGATTCGGAATATCATGGGTTATGTGTGAACCCATGAAATTAAATGCATAGTATGGATAGGACAGTCTCCATTTTTTTTTCCAAAGGATCTGGCGACACTTTTTAAGTGCTTTTGTGTCAAACAAGAGAAAAGAACTCTCCGGTTTGCCCAGGCCAAAGGGCCTGCTCAATGGTCCACAGCCGATATCCTCGGGAGAAATAAGGATGGTCTCACGATCAAGCTTTGAAGTGCAGATGGCAAACCAATCAGCATTGAGCAATATCACATCTGAATGCAACATTAACGTATAACGAGCATTTGACATGCTCACAAACTTGTTCAAGGCTTGCGCTTGACTGCATTTCTCAACGAGCACGTTTGCTCCTTTGGCCTTGGCAAGTTCTACGCTGGAATCACTAGATTGATTATCAATCACCCAGACTTCTTTTGTGCAGCTATTTGTTGCTTTATTGATTGAATCAAGACAGTGAGGCAGAAACAAGCTGCTATTCCAGCTTGTGATCCCAATGAACAGATCAATGCCACTCATGCTTGCACCCTGCGATATAGACCAAGCCTCTTAAGGATGCGTATTGGCATAGAGGACTCAACATCCGAAATGCTTTCTTCTATTGCGATCTTATCCTTCATAATCCGGGAAACTAGTGATCTGACTTCTTCTGGGGCGTTATTTTTTGCATAGACATATGCCAGTTCTTCATTTGAGCGCAACCGCTGCTTAACGGTTTTTACCTCCTTGTAATACCGCATTGCCGCTAAACTTTGATCTATTGTCGTGGTCTTTTCCTGCATTGAAGCAAACCGGAACCACAAATCGTAATCCATCAGTAAGTGAAGGCTCTCATCGACTCCTGCGGATTGATCCCACAGTGTGCGGCTCCAAAAGCATGATTGCTGCATCAGCCACTCTCCATTTTTCCAGTTCAGAATTGTAGGCATATTAATTGGTAGTGGAGGTATATGCTTTAAGAACTGATTGTCTGCAGTTACAACATCACCAGCACCAACGACGAGGCGAACGTCAGGATGCTGCTTGAACGTAGTTGCTACGGTAGAGAGGGCATTGGGCAAGTAATAATCATCCGAATTCAGCCATGCGAGTATATCACCGGTTGCCAACGCAAAACCCTTGTTAATTGCATTTGACTGCCCAGTATCTGGCCCATATAAAATATGCGAAATATGATTTTTGTAGGTTTCGAGGATCGCGTGAGTGTTATCCGTACTGCCACCATCAGCGATGATGATTTCAAGATTACTATAGTCTTGAAGAAGGAGTGACAATATTGTCCCCTCTATATACTCTCCTTGATTGAGAGTTGGAATGACGATTGAAATTCTTAAGTCATTACGGGTCGGCTGGACTTGGCCTATATAGTTTGACCATCCATACAAGTTTCTTGCTTTCTCAAGCGCGTGTTTCTCCGAAAAATCCATTGAGATGATTGCGTTCTTATCAGGCATGATTAGTGGTCCTCACTTGCTGCCAGTAGATCAGAGTGAGAAGAAAAGCAAGAGACCTTGTGCGATCTACACCGTTTTGATGTTCGCGCAGAACCTTGACAACCAGGTCGGGATCAACAAGATCACCAATCATATTGCGATTGCTGGAAATGTAGTCTTGAATTTCGCTTTGGCGATACCAGTCAGAACTTAAATCGTAGCTTACATAAGGTGTTCTCCTCATAAAGGGTGTCCAATAAAGCGGTGGGGCCTTGGATAGCATTCGCCTGCTATCAAACCCGTTCTCTTCGGGGAATTCGAGCAACTTGGGAGCATTTCGTGATATGGCATATCGATGCCAGTTGGATCCCAGCTTCCAGTTATCACTCAGATTCCAGATTTTATTAATCCATTCTCTACTGTGGAATGGTGAGCGCCAATTACTGGAGGCTTGATACATTCTGATGCCGTTGGCATAGAAATTGGGGACTCTTTGCTCAAAATAGTAACGAGTCAGTGCAGGTAGGAATTTCCCCTTGCTTATTGTCGAGAGACGATTGACTCGGTTACTGATCCCTTGTTCGCTTAATTGGCCTTTGAATTTAGGATTTAGCTGCTCTAGCTCATCTTTCTCAAATGTAGGGTGTCGATGGAGTTTAAGATCCCAGAATTTGTGTAAGGCAAATCCAGGAAAGCTATTTGCCACTCTCCCTATGCTTCCTTTGTCAAAGTAGTAGCATCGCGCAAATTCGCCTAGGGTACCAACAAAGAAACTGCTTCGGTCTTTTATGTCCGCTTTAAGTGGGTACAAATACGTGTGCCAGTGCCAAGCGGTCTTGGTACCGTTCGTAATTTGAGAAATCGAACGGGCATTGGTAAAAAAGTCATCCGTTGTCAGCCTTACCAGGCGGTGCTCAAGTCCAAACTCCCTGCTGATCTGTTTAGCTGTTTGAACATCACTACTGTCAGAATTACCAATGGTAATTAGCAATGGCTTAATGCCTTGTTTTAGCATGGAGCTGAGTATTACCCTTGAGTCAAACCCACCTGATAACGAAAGTGTGGGAGTGTCACCACTCCATTTGGCTACTTCCCGATTGAAGGCATCCACTGCACCCTCAGGATCGGCGAAGTCAGGTTGGATAAAGTCAACGTACTGATGAGAAGAAATATTTAGCTCTTTATTCTGATACTGAAGTACAGCACCTGGCGGTATGCGATGAATCTTGGTATGAAGAGTCTTATTGTCCGTCAGATTTTCAAGTTGGCACAGATCTCCTAGTGCCGACCAATTCCACTCCCATTCAATCCCGGCCTCTTTGTAAATACGTTGTACTTCGTTCCCATGGAATAGCTTATCCTTATGACAGCAGTAGAAGTAGTGCATCGCACCCACTGGAGAGGTAACGATTAGACAGTCGTCCTGCTCGGAATGTTCATTAGTGAACACAAGCGTGTATTCACCTGGCAGATCCTTGAGCGATCCGGGTCCCGCTTGCCTGAGCTTGCCCAGTAATTCATCTCGGCTTGATGAGCAGTAGCCAATGACCTTGACCTGACTATATGATGTATTACTGTTGATCATGCCAAGGCACCTTCATGGCTAGCAATCGTTTGCGATTGTGATTTCCATAGCATAAAGTAGCTCCCTTCCTTGGCTATGAGCTGATCATGTGATCCTTGTTCGATGACTTTTCCTCTTTCCATTACGTAAATGCAATGGGCGTTCATAATAGTGCTGAGTCTGTGGGCTATCACTAAAACGGTGTGCTGATTTTCAAATCTTTCTATAGCTTGTTGAACCAATCGTTCGCTGTGTGTATCCAGAGCACTTGTGGCTTCGTCCAGGATCAAAAGATCTGGGTTTCTGAGAATGGCTCGTGCAAGTGAAATCCTCTGCCTTTGGCCGCCACTAAGCCGGTAGCCTCGTTCACCTACGATCGTTTGATAGCTGGAAGGCAGCTTTTCGATAAAGGAATCAGCCTGGGCAATTTCACAGGCTCTTTTCACATCTTCCAGGGTTGCCCATTCACATCCAAAGGATATGTTTTCTGCCAGCGTTGCATTGAACAGGAAGGTATCCTGGCTCACGACGCCGAGTCTTTGCTGCCAACTTGCCAGATTTATCGTATTCAGATTTTTGCCATCGATCTCTATGCTGCCAGCTGTTGGTGAATAAAGACCAACCAGAAGATCGGCAATCGAGCTTTTGCCAGCACCGCTCCTGCCAACCAGGGCAATCGTCTTGCCCTTGGGGATGTCAATCGTTACTCCTCTGAGGGCGGGTGCAGTGGATGAGCCGTAGACGAGCTGAACATTATTCAGAAGTATGGATTTCTTCAATCCTTGAAAATGCTCTCCGTCGGTGCGCCGAAAGGACTTATCCTCCGATTTTAAGATATCATTCAAGCAATTAAGATCCCCCGAGTTTCGCTTCATCATTGTGAAGCCATTGGAAATATCGCTAAAGCGCATGTTCAGTCGTTGCAGGGCAATGACAAAGGCGACCAGGCTGGGTAGAATCCCTGCTTGGCGAGACTGAAAAAGGGTGACGCTCAGAATGGCAATGATTGATATTGCCATTATCGGTAGCAGCTGGGCTATTGGTTGGGTTATTGCAACAAGTCGGGCTTGGCTGTAGAGGTTTTTTTCCAGATCCCCCATTCTTTCTTTCAGCCTTCGGTCAGCGGTGTCAAGTTGGCCACTGCTATGGAGAAGGCGCAGTCCCTGAATATCTTCGTTGATTCGGCCACTGATGCCCATGCTGATTGAAGAGAGCTGCTGGGCGACTCTCCCTATTTTCGGCAGGAGTTTCTTCTGTATTGCCGTGATGACGACACCCATGGCAATGGCAGCAAACAACAGCCAAGGGGATAGGGAGACAAGAACGAATAGGTATCCAAACGCCATCAAGGTATTAAGCACCAGGTCAGCGATCACATTGATCTGTGACCGGATTGCGCTTGGGCCCGAATTTGCATAGTAGGTGAGTTCTCCTACTCGATAGGAGCTCGCGCAGGGGAAGTCAAGTTTCAGAACCTGGCTATGGATCACTGAAGTGATCTTGGCCATGATCCTGGAGCCGAAGTAGGCACCACTAACGTTGTTAATATATCGACAGAGGCTGTTGATGGCCTGCAGTGCAACTGCCAGGCTCATTAGCGCAACAAACAAGGTGGTTGTCGATGCGTTCCCTAGCCAGTTCTGGAGAACGGGCAGGTGAGCCAGCAGATTGCTGTTCTGCCAGCGTTCATAATCATTGGGATTCGTGAGCAATCCTACGGCGAGGAAGATGACACCAATGGTTGCTCCTTCGCTGAGAGCGACCAGAATGCCACTGCCCATATTGGTGGCAATTGACTTCCATTCCTTACGGGCAGTCTGACGAATCAGTCGTTGGGCTGGACTCTGGTCCAGAAAAGGGGCAAGAATCTTCCCCTTCAGGCGACTTAGTTTTCTGTTGGCGGTAGTAAACAAGGGTGGCTCGGAAGGAAGGAACTAGATTCGACGGAAGTGGAGGGCTGGGCGGAGGGAGCAGGTAGGCCAAACATCTCCACTTCTTTACTTATCGAATCCAGTTGCGACAAAGGCGCGCCCATCTTACCCGCTCCTGAGGCTTTTTCCTGCTGTCCCTAGCACGATGGTTGCCGAGTCATGATTCCTCTCAGGTTCCTGCTGATCACTGCGTCGGGGATTCTTCTCGCAGCCATGGCTCGCCTGGTTGTTGAGCCCTTTCTCCACGCTTCGCTACCGCTGTTGGCGGAGGCTCCGTTTTCCCGCCTCGGTCCGAAGGATCTGGCGTTGGTGATCAACAGCCAGGATCCCCTCAGCGAAAGGATCGGCCTCCACTACAGGAAGGCTCGCTCCATTCCTGATGCTCAGGTGATCCGTGTTTCATTCCCCCCTGGGATTTCCAACCTTCCGCCCGCGCGCTTCCTGGCCGTTCGAAGGAATATTCTGGCCCGCACCCCCTCCCATGTGCAGGTTTACGCATTGGCCTGGGCGGCTCCCTATCGCGTTGGTTGTCAGTCGATCACTTCTGCCCTCAGCTTCGGTTTGGATCCGGCCTGGTGCGCCCAAGGTTGTGGTGCCACGAAGCTGAACCCCCTTCACGCCCGTGGTGAAGTGCGCCGTCCGTGGAATGAACTGCGTTTCAGGCCCAGCATGATGTTGGCCGCCACCACATATGAGCATGCCGTCCGACTGATTGATCGTGGTGTTGCTTCTGATGGGCAGGCTCCCAGTGGTACTGCCTATCTCTTGAGTACGTCGGATTCGGCCCGTAATGTTCGTGCTGCTGGCTATGGCCCCATTCGCCAGGCCTTCGCATCCCGTTTCCGCATTCAAATCCTTGAGCAGGACCGGCTTGAGCAGGTGAAGGACGTGATGTTTTACTTCACTGGACTGGCGAATGTGCCCGGCCTTGACCGCCTTCGTTTTCGCCCTGGGGCCGTTGCGGACCATCTGACCTCCTTGGGAGGACAGCTGACCGACAGCCCCCAGATGAGTTCGCTTCGCTGGTTGGAGGCAGGTGCTACAGGCAGTTATGGAACGGTAGTGGAACCCTGCAATCTGAGGTCCAAATTTCCTGATCCAGGCCTGGTACTTACCTATTATCTGCGCGGCGATACCTTGATTGAATCCTATTGGAGAAGTGTGGCGATGCCTGGTCAGGGGGTCTTTATCGGTGAGCCACTGGCTCGGCCGTGGCCCCCTCGATCTGTTCAATCAAACCACCGCCAAGTAGCAGATCTTCTGAGTACCAAACGGCTGCCTGGCCCGGCGTCAACGAAAACTGGGGTTCCCGAAAGGTGAGCTTGCAACGCTCTTCCGCAATCGGTAGGAGTTCCGCTTCCACGGGTTCGCTGCGATAGCGTACCTGAACCATCACAGTTGTCACTGCAGTCAGCGGTTCGATCGATACCCAGTTGATTGCACTCACCGTGCAGCTGGTTCTGGCTGCCTGCTCTCTGGTGGCGACAATGACCCGATTGCTGGCTCCATCCAGCTGCACCACATGCAGCGGTTCCTTCCAGGCCACCCCCAGGCCTTTGCGCTGTCCGATCGTGAAATGCTCGATGCCGTCGTGTTCGCCGATGACCGTGCCATCGGGGAGTGTGATTTCTCCCTTTCGCGGTGGCAGATAGGCATCCAGAAATGCTTTCATCGAGCCATGGTGATCCGCCAGGCATAAATCCTGGCTCTCCGCCTTTGTTGCGGTTCTGAGTCCTAGGTGTGCAGCTTCGGCACGGGTATCTGTCTTGTTCATTTCCCCCAGTGGAAACACGAGCCTGCTGAGCACCGTCTGGGGCAGGTCATAGAGAAAGTAGCTCTGATCCTTGCTGCGATCCAGCCCCCGCAACAACTGGGTCCTTCCCCCCTCTTCCCCTGGCCGTACCCGGGCGTAATGGCCAGTCGCAATTCTTTCGATGCCTTGTTCGCTTTCAGCCCAGGCAAGCATGGGCCCGAATTTCACACTGCGATTGCAGCGTGAGCACGGCAATGGTGTGACGCCGTTGCTGTACCCGCTGATCAGGAAGTCAACGATCTGCTCCTTGAAATTTTCACGCGAATCCACAACGTGGTGGGGGATTTCCAGTTGTTCGCAAAGGGCGGCGGCATCCACCAGCCCCTCGGCGCAGCAGGCCCCCTTGCCACTCATCAGCCACAGGGTGAGGCCTTCCACTTCCCACCCTGCCTTCACCAGCAACGCGGCAGTCAGGGAGCTGTCGACGCCCCCGGAAAGGCCCACGGCCACCCGGTGCTTGCCAGGCCAGGCCCGCAGCCGTTCGAGGGTTTCCTCGCCTGCCCTGGTGGCACAGCTGGGATCGGTGGCTGCAGAGGTCAAGGGAGGCAACGCGGGGTGATGGCGGGAGGACACCCTCTGCCCATCATGGAATCGCGCCGTCCTGGCTGTTGTGACCCCTTTGGCTGTCTCGCCCTGCTGGCCTGCCCGGGATGCTGGCCACCTGCTCGTTTCCGCCTCCCAGATGGCTTCCATCGAGGCCGAACTCTTTGTCAGCGGCCTACCCGTGGAGGCCTTGATGGAGAAGGCGGCCCTGGGGCTCAGCCGCCGGATCCTCCCCTTGGAGCCGCATCGGCCTGCGGTGGTGTTGGTGGGTCCTGGCCACAACGGGGGCGATGCGCTGGTAGTGGCTCGTGAATTGTTTCTCGCCGGTAGGAACGTGCGGATCTGGTGTCCCTTCGAGCGGCTCAAACCGCTCACGGCTTCCCATTTCCAGCACGCGCGCTGGCTGGGTGTGCCGGTTCTCGACGCAGCTCCCGACCCGGAGGCCGGTTCCTTCTGGGTGGATGGCCTCTTCGGTAATGGGCAGCGACGTCCCCCTGGCCCGGAGTTGGAAGCGTTGATGCTCCGGCGCCATCGACAACGCCCCGATGCTTTGGTGTCCATCGATGTGCCCACCGGCCTCTGCTCCGATACCGGTGCCTGGCTGGGGGAGTTCTGTGCCCACGCCCAGATCACGTTCTGCCTGGGTCTGATTCGCCAGGGCCTCGTCCAGGACCAGGCGCTCGCTGCGGTGGGCCGCCTGGAGCGGATCGATCTCGGCCTGCCGCCCTCGCTGCTGATGTCGCTGCCAGCGGATCAGCCCCTCGGCCTCGGGCTTTCGCCGCAGGCCATGGAGGCGGACCTGGAAGGGGCGCCGTGGCCTCGGCTTGATCCTGCCGCCGCCAAGTACGGCCGGGGCCGCTTGTTGGTTGTTGCCGGCAGCAGGCGTTATCAGGGGGCTGTGCACCTGTCGTTGACGGGGGCCACGGCAGCCGGGTGCGGCAGTCTTCGGGCGGTGCTCCCCCAGGAGGTCGCCTCCCAGCTCTGGCTCGCCCATCCCCATGTCGTGGTGGAGGCAGCTCTGCCCTCCCTGCCGGATGGTTCGCTCTGCCTCGATCTCAGAGGCTTGCCAGAGTCATGGTTGGATCGGCTCGATGCCGTGTTGATCGGTCCGGGGCTGGGGTGCGGGCCTGAACCCTCCGCCCCCTGGCCGCAACTCCAGGACTTTCAGGGGCTGGTGGTGATCGATGCCGACGGGCTGAACCGTCTGGCCCGGAGCAACGCCCCGCTCGACTGGTTCACGGGGCGTAGAGGTGCCACCTGGATCACCCCCCATCGGCAGGAGTTCGGCAGGCTGTTTCCTGATCTGGTTGCCCTACCACCCCTGGAAGCGGCTGCCCAGGCGGCTCTGCGCAGCAACGCCGTTGTTCTGCTCAAGGGGGCTCGCACGGTGGTGGCCGCTCCGGATGGGCGGCGCTGGCAGATCCTGCGGGCCAACCAGCAGGCGGCTCGCAGCGGTCTGGGGGATCTGCTGGCGGGCTATGGGGCGGGAATCGGGGCCATGGCGGTGGCAGCCTCCTTCTCCAGGCCCGATGGCGCGCTGCTGGCGGCTGCGGCTCTCGCCCATGCCCGGGCGGGATGCCAGCTGCTCAACTCCGCCGCCCCCCTGGGAACCTCCCCTATGGCAGTGGCCGTTGCCCTGCAATCGCTTGCGGACCTTCCTGGCAATATTCGGTGAGATATGCAGAAGATCTGCGTCGATGCAAATCGATCCGTGTTGTTTTGCTTGCAGAAGCTAAAGGATTTCTGGAACTGCGCCATGATTTTGGTCGCTGGCGAGATAGTTGTCGCCAACGCACTTTGCGCTTCAGCTGCGAATGACTGCTTCTTCCCTGAAGTCGCGAGACGGGTCCACCCGAAGAGGCGGGGATTCCATGACCTGGTATCTCGCTTCTATTGGCAGGGAGCCTCTGCTGACACCAGCCGAGGAGATCGAGCTGGGCAATCAAGTGCAGGCAATGATGCAGTTGGTCGAGGAGAATCGGGAAGAATATACTTTGCATGAACGTAAAATCATCAAGATTGGTCGCCGCTCTAAGGAGCGGATGATGAAGGCGAATCTTCGTCTGGTTGTCAGTGTTGCAAAGAAATATCAGGGCAAGGGAATGGAGCTGCTTGACCTGATTCAGGAGGGATCTCTAGGTCTTGAGCGTGCGGTGGAGAAGTTCGATCCCACCCGTGGCTACAAGTTTTCCACTTACGCCTTCTGGTGGATCCGCCAGAGCATGACGAGGGCCATCGCCTGTCAGTCCCGCACCATCCGGCTCCCCGTTCACCTCAGTGAGCGACTCACCACCATCCGCAAGGTGAGTCTGGACCTTGCTCACAAGCTGGGCGCGATGCCCAGCAGGCAGGAGATTGCCGAGGCGATCGGCATGCCCCTCGATGAACTCGATTCCCTGCTCCGCCAATCCCTCACCACCTCCAGCCTCGATGCGCCGATCAACGCCGAAGAGGGCAGGAGTTTCCTTGGGGATCTGATCGCTGACGGCTCCGCCGAGGAACCCCTGGATCGGGTGGAGCGGGGAATGCACCACGAGCAGTTGGGCCGTTGGCTGGGCCACCTCACCGAGCAGGAGAGGGAGGTGCTGGCCATGCGCTTCGGGCTGGATGGTCAGGAGCGTCACACCCTGGCCGAAATCGGACGCCAGCTGGATGTTTCGCGCGAACGGGTGCGTCAGGTGGAGCTGAAGGCCTTGCGCAAGTTGCGCAATCTGACCCGCAGGATTCCACCCGGACTCTGACGCCTGGCTCCGGGCCCTCCGATCAGTCCTCAGCCCAGATGTATCGGGTGAGCTCGCTGCCGTCGGGCTCGGGGGCGGCCAGGGCGAATTCCACGCAATCGGCCACCTCGGCATCGATTTCTTTCTCGATCTGCCTGAGCTCCTCTTCGCTGGCAAGGCCCCGCTCCTTGAGTTGGGCCGCCAGGCCTTTGATCGGGTCCCGTTTGGCCCAGAATTCCTTCTCCGCCGCCTCCCGCAGCTCGTCGGGATCGGCCAGGGAGTGACCCCGGAAGCGGTAGGTGAGGCATTCCAGCAGGGTGGGGCCTTCTCCGGCCCGAGCCCGTTCAATGGCTCGCTGGGCCGCTGCCCTCACGGCCAGGACGTCCATGCCGTCCACCTCTTCCCCATGCATGCCGAATCCGGCCGCCTTGCGCCAGATCTCCGGCTCACTGGTCGCCCGGTTGTGGTCCATGCCGATGGCCCACTTGTTGTTTTCGACCACGAACAGAATTGGTAGCTTCCAAAGGGCCGCCATGTTCAGGCATTCGTAGAACTGGCCGATGTTGCAGGTTCCGTCGCCGAAGAAGGCAGCTGTCACCGCATCGCTGTCGCTCTGACCGAGGGCATCGCGCTTGTAGCGGCTGGTGAAGGCGGCTCCCAGGGCCACGGGTATGCCCTCGCCGATGAAGGCATAGCCGCCTAGAAGATGGTGCTCCTTGGAAAACAGGTGCATGGAGCCTCCACGGCCCTTGCTGCAACCGGTCTCCTTGCCGAACAGCTCGCTCATCACCTCGCGGGCCGGCACACCGCAGCTCAAGGCGTGCACGTGGTCGCGGTAGGTGCTGCAGAACCAGTCGTGCTGCAGCTTCATCGCCTTGATCACCCCGGTGCTCACGGCCTCCTGGCCGTTGTAGAGGTGCACGAAGCCGAACATCTTGCCCCGGTAGTACATCTCGGCGCACTTGTCCTCGAAGCGCCGGCCCAGGGTCATGTCGCGGTAGAGCATCAGCCCTTCCTCGCGGCTGATCGGCGCGGCTTCCGACGGATAGAGCCCTTCGAGCCGGATGGCATGGCTGCCGACGTCACCTGCCTCTGCGGGCGCTGACGAGGAGGAGGCCTGGAGGGATGTGGCGACCTCTTGACTCATCGACTGACCTACCGATGTTTATGGGGCCGACTGTAAGGGTTCCGTTCACGTTGGATTGTTCAGTTCCCGGGCCAGGGTCGTTGCCAGTGGCGCCGATCTCCGGTTCACTAGCGCCTGACACTTCAACGATCCATGGCCTTCCTGCCTCCGGATGCCTGGCGTGGATTTCCCGATTGAGCCGGAGCGGTTGCTCGGTCTTGGCCGCGGCGCTGCGGCCTCGGATCTGGAGGCAGCCCTTTTTCGCCGGCTGACGCCGCCCGCCTGGGGAGCCCTCAGCAGTGTCACCCTGGAGGCGCGGGCCGCCTGGCTCCAGGGTGCGGCAGACCAGCTGCGGGGGCGGCCGACCCGACCGGTTCAGGGAGGTGCGGCCCTGGTGGCGGCCTGGATGCTGGAGCTGGAGCAGGGGGACTCCCTGGAGATGGTCCGTCGCCTGGAGCCCTATGGGGCGCTCACGGCCGAGGAGGCCGCTGCCGTTGAGCTCACGCCTGCGTTGCTGGCGGATGTGCGCCTCCTGTTCGTCCATGCCGCCCGATCGGCCGCCCAGCAGCTGGTGCGACAGCGGCGATTTGAGGCGGCGGATCGGCTGCTGCGCATCTGCCGCAGCAACCTGTCTTCCGTGGCCGGCGGTCGTCTCGATGGCCTCGATCACGACCGCCAGCGGCTGGTGCCTTACCGGATCCTCGACCTGCTGAGTCGGGAGCTGGCCGATGGCGAATCCCGCTCGGAGGGCCTGGCCTTGCTGAATGCCTTGATCGAGCGCCGCGGAGGCCTAGATGGTCCCGGCGACGGGGAATTCGATGCCCGTTCGTTTGCCCAATTTCTCCGGCAGATCCGTTCCTTCCTCACCATTCAGGAATGGATCGACTGCCTTGAGCTCTGCCTTCGACGCGGTGATCCTTCCGCCCTCGAACCGATGGTGGAGGCTCTTGTCGCCTCGGGATTCTTGCAGCGCAAGCCGGCCCGGGTGCAGAAGGCGCTTGATCTGCTGGGGGCCAGGAGCTTCCCTGTGCCGGATCGAAGACTCGCCAGCCTCCATCTGCTGCTCGGGGAGATCGAGGCGGCAGAAGCCTGGATGCCTGATCCAGACGGAGCAGCGGGGAAATCCCCGGATCGCCACCTTGAGGCTCTCTGTGAGATGTGTCGCAGCTGGCTCGCCCTCGGGATCACGGCGGGCTATCGCGATGCCTCCACGGCCCTGGTCGATCTTCCCGCCTGGTTCGCCGATCGCACCGTGCTCACTTTTCTCGAGCAGCGCGGTGCAAGGGTCCAGCAGCCCAGCGCTTCTCCTGCGGTGGCGATCGGCCTTCGCCCCGGGGCTGGCGAAGCCCCCCCAAGGCTGCGGCCCGCTCGGGATCCCCGCCCTCGCTCCGCAGCCGTCGCAGCCGGAACTCCCTCCCCCCGCAAATCCAAACGCTGGTCGGAAGCTGCCCGTCCTTCCGGCCAAGGGCAGTCGCGGCGGGCCAGGCTCCGGCGCTCCGCGGCTGAGGCGGCCCAAGGCCTGCTGGTCCATCGCTCCGCTTCGGGGGCGAGCCGGGGACGGGGGACCGGGCCCAGCCTGTTTCCCGCTCTGCTGATCTTCAGCCTGGCTTCGGTGCTCGGCGCCGGCCTCGGCGTCGGTCTGCAACGCTTCACCCAGCCCCAGCTTCGGAGCGGTGCTGCCGCTCCGGTGCCTGTCACCCCTTCCCCGGCGCTTCGAGGAGAGAAGAGCCCCCCTTCCCGCTCCGCGGCCGTGGGCCCGCCGAAGGCGTTGCCGGTGCTGCAGGGCCCCGATCCGGCCCCGGAGCAGTTGCGCGAACGCCTGCAGGACTGGCTGGATCGCAAGGGGAGGCTGCTGGCGGGCCAGGAGGAATGGGAGGGGGAGCTGGAGGCCCATGTGACGCCCGCCCTGGTCCAGGCGCTGCGGGAGCGGCGCCGGGGCGATCAGCAGGAGGGGGCCGTGCAGCGCACCCTGGCGCAGATTGAATCCGTGCAGGCCATCGACCGCAGCACGGATCACGTGATGCTCGAGGCGAAGATCCGCTACGCCGATGAGCTGTTGGATCGCAATGGGCTGCTGTTGGGGCGCACCCCCCTGGTGCTGCTGCGCAATCGTTATCACTTCACCCGGCTGGCCGACGGCTGGAAGCTCACCGACTGGAACCAGCTGGAACCGGGACAACCGCTCGCTTCGCTCAGCGATCCCCTACAGCAGGAAAATCCCTGAGGCCTGCTCCTTAAACTCATCTCGTCAGTTTGGTAAAGCGGTTGGAGCTGCCGATCGATCATTTCCGTCTGCTGGGCGTGGGCCCCAGCACCGATGCCCAGGCGGTTCTCCACATGCTCCATCAGCGGCTGAACCGTGTTCCTGACGATGGTTTCAGCCCGGAAACCCTGCAGGCCCGGGCAGAACTGCTGCGCTCCAGCGCCGATCTGCTCAGTGATTCCGAGCGTCGCGCTTCCTACGAAGCCGACCTCACGGCCCTTGCCGCCACAGGCGAACACGTGATGCCTGCCCTGGATGTGCCGTCGGCCAGGGAGGTGGCGGGGCTGCTGCTCCTGCTGGAGGCCGGGCAACCCCTCGACTGCTTCGAGATGGCCCGCCGTGACCTCCAGCCGCCCCAGGCGCCTGCCCTCGGGAGCAACAGGGAGGCTGATCTCACCCTGCTGGCCGGTCTGGCCTGTCTCGACAGCGCTGAGGAATTCCAGCAGCAGCGGCGCTATGAAGCGGCGGCGAGCACTCTCCAGCAGGGCCTGGAATTGCTGCAGCGCATGGGCCAGTTGCCGGAGCTGCGGGAGCGGATGGGCGCCGATCTTGATCGCCTGGCCCCTTACCGCGTGCTCGATCTGCTCAGCCGTGACCCGATGGCCAGGGAGGAACGAAGCCAGGGCCTGGCACTGCTGGAGCAGCTTGTCCAGCGGCGCGGTGGACTGGAGGGGGAGGACGATCCGGCGTTCGGCAAGCAGGAGTTCCAGGCTTTCTTCAAACAGATCCGCGCCTTTCTCACCGTCCAGGAACAGGTGGATCTGTTCAGTCGCTGGGGTGATGGGGGTTCGGCGGCAGCGGATTTTCTGGCCACCACAGCTCTGACGGCCTCCGGATTCGCCCAGCGCAAGCCCGAGCGGATCGCCGAGGCCAGGGAGCGCCTGCTGGCGAGTGGCCGCAGCGGCATCGAGCCCCTGTTGGCAAATCTGCATCTGTTGCTCGGGGAAGTGGATGCGGCCAAGGCCGCCTTTCAAGAGGGGGCGGGCCGGGAGCTTCAGGCCTGGGCCGCCCGTCAGAGTGATGACTCCCTCGGTCAGGTCTGTGCCTACTGCCGTGACTGGCTGGCCCGGGATGTGCTTCCCGGTTATCGGGATCTCGACGCCGATGCCGACCTGGATGCCTATTTCAGTGATCGCGATGTGATCGCCTATGTGGAACGGGAGGATCGCCGCAGCGGCAGGCTCTATGGGGCTGCATCGGGGCCGCTGGAGTCTTCGGCCTCTTCGTTTGCCCCAACCTTCGGCCCGTCCTCGTTCTCGACCCCTTCCTTTGTTCCTGCCAGCGGGGAGCAGGGAGGGGCGGAGCGGCTCTCCGCATCGGCGAAGGCCCCTGGGGAGCCCGCAGGGGACTTCGAACTCCCCTCCTGGTTCCTCGATCCCTTCCCTTCCTCCTCCTCCCGGAATGCGTCCGGCGATCCCTTCGGTGATCTGGATTTTGGCGGCGATACCCTCCGCCCTTCCTCCCAGGCGGGAGACATCGAGGAAGAGGAAGCTTCGCTTGGATGGTCGCTGCCCCGTCTTCCCCGCTCCCTGCCCCGGTTTTTCCCTGAGGGCTGGCCTGCTGTCAGCGCCCATTGGTTGCTGCCTGCGACAGCCGCCGTGGGTGTTGCCCTGGTGGCGGGCAGCTGGCTGTTCCGGCCCCGGTCGCCGGCACCCCCTGCCAAACCCCCTGCTATCTCGATTCCTGTCCAGCCTGTTTCCTCTCGTCCGGCCGGAGGGCCGGCGCTGACTTCTGGTACGGGTGCCCCTGCCACCCCCTCCAGGACAGGCGCCGCCAGCCCCGCTGCGGTCGGCTCAGCTCCTGCCACCGCGACAGCTTCCGCTACGGCTGCCTCCACGTCCCCTGTCAGTGCTGGTAAGGCTCTGACCTCGGCGGCCCCGAGTTCCGTGGAACTCCAGTCCTTGCTCGAACGTTGGCTGGCCGCGAAAACGGCCGTGCTGGCGGGCCAGGAGAGGCCGGCGGATCTGGGGCTCCTAGCTCAGGGCGGAGCGATCGAGCTTCTGCTCAATGAGCGCCGTCAAGACCAAAGTCAGCAGCAGACGCAGAAACTCAGTGCCCGGATCACCGATCTCACGATCACGGAGAGATCCCCGAATCGCATCGCCGTGCGGGCCGTTCTGAACTACAGCGACGCTCGTCTGGATGCTTCCGGTAAGGAGGTGGACCGCACCGCCCCCACCACGCTCCGCAATCTCTACGTGTTCGGTCGCGATGGAGAGGGCTGGCGACTCGTCGCCACACGCTCCGCCGACTGAGCCTGCCCAGCGGGCCCCCCGTTTCTCCGCCGCCTTTACGGCTGCCGCACCCTCCCCACCCCTCCGATGTTCGACGAGCTTTCCCAGCGTTTCGAAGACGCCGTCAAAAGCCTGCGTGGCCAGGCCACCATCTCCGAAACGAATGTGGAAGGGGCCCTCAAGGAGGTGCGTCGCGCCCTGCTGGAAGCGGATGTGAGTCTTCCCGTGGTGCGGGATTTCGTGGAGGAAGTGCGCCGCAAGGCTGTGGGTGCCGAGGTGGTGCGGGGCGTCAGTCCCGATCAGAAGTTCATTCAGGTGGTGCATGAGCAGCTGGTGGAGACCATGGGGGGCGAGAACGCTCCCCTGGCCGCCGGTGGCAAAGCCGGTGCCCCCTCCGTGGTGTTGATGGCGGGCCTCCAGGGCGCCGGCAAGACCACCGCCACCGCCAAGCTCGGCCTCCACCTCAAGGAACAGGGCCGCAGGGCCCTGCTGGTGGGAGCCGATGTCTATCGCCCGGCTGCCATCGAGCAGTTGAAGACCCTCGGCCACCAGATCGGCGTTGAGGTGTTCAGCCTCGGCACCGACGCCAAGCCCGAAGCCATCGCAGCGGCCGGCATCGAAAAAGCCAGGACCGAAGGCTTCGACACCGTGCTGGTCGACACCGCAGGTCGCCTCCAGATCGATACGGCGATGATGGAGGAGATGGTGCGCATCCGCGAGGCCGTGCAGCCCGATGAGGTGCTGCTGGTGGTGGACGCGATGATCGGCCAGGAGGCAGCGGAGCTCACCCGCGCCTTCCACCAGCAGGTGGGGATCACGGGAGCCGTGCTCACCAAGCTGGATGGCGACTCCCGTGGGGGCGCCGCCCTTTCGATCCGCAAGGTGAGCGGAGCACCGATCAAGTTCATCGGCACCGGCGAGAAGGTGGAGGCGCTGCAGCCTTTTCACCCGGAGCGGATGGCCAGCCGCATTCTGGGCATGGGCGATGTGCTCACCCTGGTGGAGAAGGCCCAGAAGGAGGTGGAGCTGGCCGATGTCGCCCGCATGCAGCAGAAGCTGCAGGAGGCGTCGTTCGATTTTTCCGACTTTCTCCAGCAGATGCGCCTGATCCGGCGCATGGGGTCCCTGGGGGGCCTGATGAAGATGATTCCGGGCATGAACAAGATCGATGACGGCATGCTCCAGCAGGGGGAGCAGCAGTTGCGCAAGATCGAAGCGATGATCGGTTCGATGACCGAGGCCGAACGGAGCCAACCGGAACTGCTGGCTTCCCAGCCCTCCCGTCGTCGTCGGATCGCCTCCGGCTGTGGCTACACCCCGGCCGATGTGGACAAGGTGCTGGCGGATTTCCAGAAGATGAGGGGGTTCATGCAGCAGATGACCCGGGGAGGCATGCCCGGGATGCCTGGCATGCCTGGGATGGGCGGTGGTGGATTCCCCGGGATGCCGGGGATGGGGGGCATGCCGGGGATGCCTGGGATGGGAGGAGGCAGGCCCGGCGCCGGAGCGCGGGGAGGGTCTCCCCAACCCGCTAAGGCCCCTCGTCCGGCCAAGAAGCGCAAGGGTTTCGGCGAGCTCTGAGCCCGGCATCCGCTGCACCCAGGACAACCGGCCCCACCGCAGGGTAAACTCGTCGTTTGGAAACTCTCCGGTAAGGCCACGATGATCAAGCTCCGCCTGAAGCGGTTCGGTAAGAAGCGGGAAGCGAGTTTCCGTCTTGTGGCCACCAACAGCACCTCCCGTAGGGATGGTCGTCCGCTCGAGGAGTTGGGCTTCTACAACCCTCGTACCAAGGAAACCCGTCTCGATGCCGAGGCCATTCGGGTTCGCCTCGGGCAGGGCGCCCAGCCCACCGATACGGTCCGGGCCCTCCTCGAGAAAGGTGGTCTGATCGAGAAGACCATCCGTCCGGCTGAGATCGTCGGCAAGAAGAAGCAGGCGGAAGCCCGCGAAGCCGCCGCTGCCGATGCCAAGAAGGCCGAGGCTGAAGCCAAGGCTGCCGCAGCCGCCTCAGAAGCTGAGGCTGCTGCCGCCGCAGCAGAGGCCGCCGCCGCGCCTGAACCCGAGGCGGCTGCCGAACCGGAGGCCTGATCTCCCCCGCCCTTTCCCCATGGGAGTCCGATCCCTGCCTCCCCCCGCCTCAGGAAGCAACCAGGAGCCTGAATCCGCCTCCTCCGTTTCGGCAGGGACGGCGACCCTCTCCCTGCCGGATTCCTCTTGTGCCCTGGCCCTGGCCGGCGAAGCGGAATCCACGCTTCGAAAGCTCGAGCATCTCACCGGTGCTTCGCTGGTTCTGAGGGGTCTGGATCTGGTGGTCCAGGGACGTCCCCCTCAGGTGGAGCGGGCCATGGCTCTCCTCCAGCTGCTGGAGCCCCTCTGGCAGGCCGGCGAAAGAGTCAGTGCGGTAGATCTGCAGGCTGCCCTCACCGCCCTCGACACCGGCCGGGCGGAAGAGCATGGTGCCCTTGGTCGTCAGGTTCTGGCCACCAGTCGTGCCGGCAGATTGCTGCGCCCCCGCACCCTGCGGCAGAAGTCCTTCGTCGAGGCGATCGAGCGCCACGACCTCACGATCGCCATTGGTCCGGCGGGCACCGGCAAAACATTTCTGGCCACAGTTCAGGCCGTGCGGATGCTGCAGGAACGAAAGGTGGAGCGGTTGGTGCTCACCCGGCCTGCGGTGGAAGCCGGCGAGCGCCTCGGTTTCCTCCCCGGCGACCTGCAACAGAAGGTGGATCCCTACCTGCGCCCGCTGTATGACGCCCTCCACACCCTTCTGGGCCAGGAACGCACGGTTCAGCTGATGGAGAAGGGGGTGATTGAGGTGGCACCCCTTGCCTACATGCGCGGCCGAACCCTGGCCGATGCCTTCGTCATCCTTGATGAGGCCCAGAACACCACCTGTGCCCAGATGCGCATGGTGCTCACCCGGCTCGGGGAAAATTCCCGGATGGTGGTTACGGGCGATACCACCCAGATTGATCTTCCTCCCGGGCAGCTGAGTGGTCTGGTGGAGGCAGGTCAGGTGCTTCAGGGGGTGGAGGGGGTGGCCATCTGTCGGTTCACCGACGCGGATGTGGTTCGCCATCCCCTTGTCCAGAGGCTCGTGCAGGCCTATGCCCGCAGGGCCCTTCCATAGGGAGATCCGCACCCTTCCCCCTCCCAGGCCCAGCGCGGCACTGGCAGGATATGTGCAGTCGAAACGTCTCTGAGCCATGCCGGCCAGCAGCAATTTTCAGCAAGCCATCCGGGAAGCCCAGTACGGCGGTCTGGTTGGCCCCAACGTGGTCAACAAAGCCCTGCCTTACGTGGGCGGTGGCATGGTGCTCACCGCAGCGGGGGTGATCGGTGGTCTAGGCCTGATGGCCAGCAATGCCGCTCTGTTCATGCCCCTCTTCTGGGTGGCCCTGATCGGCAATTTCATTCTTTTCTTCATTGCCCAGAATGTGGCCACCCGTGGTGATAACGCCACGGCCCTGCCCTTGCTCACGGCCTACAGCCTGCTCACCGGTTTCACCCTGAGCGGCATCGTCAGCTACGCCGTGACCACCGCAGGCATCGGTGCAGTGGCCACCGCCGCCCTCGCCACCGGCATCACCTTCGTGGTGGCCTCCTTCACCGGTCGCCGGATGAGCGACAACGTCGGTCAGGCCCTTTCCTCGGTGGTTGGTCTGGGGATCCTGGGCCTGGTGATTGCCATGCTGGTTCAGGTGGTGGGAAGCATCTTTGCCCCCGGCATTTTTGCCTCTGGTGGTTTCGAGCTCCTGATTGCCGGTCTGGGGACGGTTCTTTTCGTAGGGGCGGCCTTCGTGGACTTTTACACGATGCCCCGTACCTACGGTGACAACCAATACCTTGCCGGTGCCCTCGGCATGTATCTGACGTACATCAACCTGTTCGTCTTCGTGTTGCGCCTGATCATTGCCATGCAAGGAGGCGGTCGGCGCGACTGACCCCGGCCGCGCATGCTTGAATGGTACTGACGAAGTCGGCCTTGGAGATGGGTGGTTTTCTGAGTTTTTCTCGTGTCCATTCATTCCCTACTGTCTCTATCCCTAAGCAGCCCGCTCTTTTAGAGTTGGGCTGCTTCTCTATTGGGAATTGACTCAACTACTGGCCCTCGGTCGGTGCATTTTCAATAGTGTTCCTCCTCATGACAATTACAAAGACCGCACTCATCACAGGAATCACCGGTCAGGACGGTTCCTATCTGGCTGAGCTGCTGCTCGAGAAGGGCTACGTGGTCCATGGCATCAAGCGCCGATCCAGCAGTTTCAACACCGATCGCATTGATCATCTTTATCAGGATCCCCATGAAACTGATCAGAGTTTGGTGCTGCATTACGGAGACCTTACCGACAGCACCAATCTGATCC
The DNA here is from genome assembly GCA_040399125.1 of Cyanobium sp. GTDB lineage: Bacteria > Cyanobacteriota > Cyanobacteriia > PCC-6307 > Cyanobiaceae > Cyanobium. Next base: position 64,810 of record JBBASR010000005.1, read on the forward strand.
GGATCATTCAGCAGGTTCAGCCGGATGAGATCTACAACCTCGGTGCCCAGAGCCATGTGGCGGTGAGCTTCGAGAGCCCGGAATACACTGCCAACTCCGATGCCCTAGGCACGCTCAGGATTCTGGAGGCGGTACGGATCCTGGGTTTGATCAAGAAAACCAGGATCTACCAGGCCTCCACCAGTGAGCTCTACGGACTCGTGCAGGAGATTCCCCAGAAGGAAAGTACCCCTTTCTATCCACGCAGCCCCTATGGCGTGGCCAAGCTTTACGCCTACTGGATCACAGTCAACTATCGCGAAAGCTATGGGATGTATGCCTGCAACGGCATCCTCTTCAACCATGAAAGTCCGCGTCGGGGTGAAACCTTCGTGACCCGCAAGATTACCCGCGGGCTATCGCGTATTGATGCCGGTCTGGATCAATGCCTGTTCATGGGAAATCTTGATTCCCTGCGGGACTGGGGTCACGCCCGTGATTACGTGGAGATGCAGTGGCGCATGCTTCAGCAGGAGGGACCCCCCGAAGATTTCGTGATTGCCACCGGCCGCCAGGAATCGGTGCGGCGTTTCATCGAGCTCACGGCCCAGGAGCTGGGCTGGGGAGGCATCGTCTGGAGCGGTACCGGAGTCGAGGAAACCGGGGCCAGGGCAGATACCGGGGCCACGGTGGTGCGGATCGATCGCCGCTACTTCCGACCGGCCGAGGTGGAAACCCTTCTGGGGGATCCTGCGCGCGCCAAGCAGAAGCTGGGCTGGACTCCCACCACCACGCTGGAGGAGCTGGTGGCCGAAATGGTGCAGGCGGATAAGGAGGAAGCTGCCAAGGAGGCCGTCCTGCGCCGCGAAGGTTTTGCCGTGGTGGGTTCGATGGAGAATCCTCCGATGACCATGGTCAACCCATGAGTGCGCTCCTCCATCCAAGCGACAGGATCTACGTGGCCGGCCATCGCGGCATGGCTGGATCCGCGATTCACCGGGCCCTGTCTTCCCGCGGTTATACGAATCTGCTCACCGCTTCCCACGCTGAGCTGGATCTCACCGATGGCCAGGCCGTGGCGGCCTGGTTCGCGGCCCACCGGCCGGACGTGGTGGTGCTGGCCGCGGCAAAAGTGGGCGGTATTCATGCCAATGCCACCTATCCCGCCGATTTCCTGCTCGATAATCTGAAGATTCAGAATCATGTCATCGAAAGCGCCTGGCGTCATGGCGTTCGCCGGTTGCTTTTCCTCGGCAGCAGTTGCATCTATCCGAAATTCGCCCCCCAGCCGATCACTGAGGATTCCCTGCTCACCGGTTCTCTGGAACCGACGAATGAGTGGTATGCCATCGCCAAGATCACCGGCATCCAGTTGTGCCGGGCGCTGCGGCTGCAGCATGGATTTGATGCCTTCAGTCTGATGCCCACCAATCTCTATGGGCCAGGCGACAATTACCATCCCACCAACAGCCACGTTCTGCCTGCTCTGATCCGGCGGTTCCATGAAGCAGCCCAGACAGGTGCCGAAAGTGTCACTTGCTGGGGCTCAGGATCCCCCATGCGTGAATTTCTGCATGTGGATGATCTCGCCGAAGCAGCAGTTTTCTGTCTGGAAAATTGGCAACCCGCCAATGACGAGATTCAGTTTCTTAATGTCGGCACCGGAACCGATGTGACCATCCGGGAGCTGGCGGAACAGGTGGCGGCTGCGGTTGGCTTCCGGGGCGCCATCCTCTGGGATGCTTCCAAGCCGGACGGCACCCCTCGCAAGCTGCTGGATGTGGGGCGGCTGGCCTCCCTGGGCTGGCGCGCCCGTATCCCCCTTGAGCAAGGCCTGCGGCAGACAGCCGTGGAGTATGCCCAGCGTCTGGCGGCCGGAGCGGAGGTTCGACTTTGAGGGTGCTGGTCACGGGAGGAGGCGGCTACATCGGCAGCCATGCGGTGCGGGCCCTGGACCGGGCTGGCCACCATCCCGTGGTCCTCGACAATCTCGTCTATGGCCATCGGGAGATCGTGGAGAAGGTGCTCCAGGTTCCCCTGGTGGTCGGCCAGGTGGGTGATCGGGAGGTGCTGGAGGCGGTCCTGCGGGGCCGCCATCCTGCTTTGCAGGGAACCCCGCTGGAGGGCCGCCCGATCGAGGCCGTTCTCCATTTCGCCGCCTACGCCTATGTGGGGGAGTCGGTGAGTGACCCGGCTAAGTATTACCGCAACAATCTCGGCGACACACTGACCTTGCTCGAGGCCCTTGTGGCCAGTGATCGGCCCTTGCCGATCGTTTTTTCTTCCACCTGTGCCACCTATGGCCTTCCTTCCAGGATTCCCCTCACCGAGGATCATCCGCAGGCACCCATCAATCCCTACGGGCAGAGCAAGTTGATGGTGGAACAGTTGCTCAGGGATTTTGCCAGGGCCTATGGCCTGCCCAGCGTGATTTTCAGGTACTTCAATGCTGCTGGAGCAGATCCCGAGGGCGATCTTGGGGAGGATCATGATCCTGAGACCCACCTGATTCCAAGGGTTTTGGATGTCATGAGCGGTCGCGACTCTTATCTTCAGATCTTCGGCGATGATTACCCCACGCCTGATGGAACCTGCATTCGGGATTATGTTCATGTCTGTGACCTAGCCGACGCCCATGTTCTGGGTCTTGAAAAGCTGCAGGGCATGAGGGGAATGGTTGGTTCTCGTTTAGAACCGCTTGTCTATAACTTAGGCAATGGTACTGGCTATTCTGTTCAGCAGGTGATTGAGGCGGCAAAGATGGTCACAGGATGTGGCTTGCTTGCCCACGTGGCCAAGCGGCGCGAGGGTGATCCCGCCCAGTTGGTGGCCAGTGCTGAAAAGGCGCAGCGGGAGCTGGGCTGGCAGCCTCGCTATCCGGAGCTCACTACGATCCTCGAGCATGCCTGGAAATGGCATCGCCTCCGCCATGGGGCCTCAGAAGCTACTCGCGGTTGAGGTTTTATGCCTTTCGATCAGCCAAACCTATGGCTGATCGGAGCCTTTCTGGCAGGCTTTTGATTGCTTTGATCCAGTGTGAATAGTGATACTGAAGGTGGTGGATCCATAGTCGTGCCCGGGCTCTCTGGATCAGCGTCTGCATCTTTTCGGTCCGCAGGACCAGCCCCAGTCTGTCTGCCAATGTCTTTGTCTGATCGCTCCAGAACGTAGCCGCTCCCTGCGCCAGGGCTGCTGCATCTGCCGGACTCGGAGTCGGCCAGAAGACTTCGGGGTCATAGCTTTCCGTTTCCAGAAGACCAGGGCAGCCGATTCGATTGGTGCCTGATTCTGTGACCACGTGACAGCCCTGCAGGGGGGCCTGCCACATCCTTCCGGATAGGGTGATCCCCCGCTGATAGGGATACATCAATCCGTAGCAGAGCAGGGATCGGGCCAGTAGCCGGTTGGCGTCCCAGTAGCTCAGGGACTGGGTTCGCAGCCCCAGCTTCTCCCAGTTGCCTCCGAACACCTTGATTTTTCCGGTTCTGGCAAGGGAGGCCAATTGCTGTTGGTAGCCATCCTCGGGCATGGGCTTGTAATTAGCCACGTGCACGGGCTGGTTGCTCTTTTGCTCTCCGGTTCTTTGCCATATCTGTGGAAAGACAGGGACAAAACCCTCCACAAATACAACGTTCCCTGCGTGCTGGGGAAGAGTGAGGGAAATCAGAGTTATCTGACTGGCATCAGGGTATTCGAATGTCCAGTCAAAATCCTGGCGTTTCACGTAGTCGTAGACATGAACGGGGCCTCGATAGCCGCGAACCGGTTCTTTGGGGTCACCGCGCAGCACTACCAGCAGGTCGGCTTCCATCCTCATCTGGTTGGTGATGACGCGATAGCCAGCGGCTTGATAGAAGAGCCGCGTATTCAGCCATACGTCCAGATCAAGAAAGTCGTACGACATGATGCAGCAGGTTGGCTTGCTGCGTTCTGTCATTCGGGCTTCTGCCATGGCTTTCACAACTTGTTGGCTATCGAGGCGGGAAGCCAGCAGACCAGTCGCATGAACCCCTTCCACCACCAGGGGATGTATTCGATGCCGCGGCGGTCGGGTCTGCGTAGCAGATCCTTTGCCACGGATTCGGTGCTGGCACAGAGGGCCGGAGGGGCTTTCCCCACGGTCATCGGTGTGGCCATGAATCCTGCCTTGAGGATGCGTACAGCAAACGGTTTTCCGTGACAGCGCAGCATCAGCCCCTCACAGAACGTGGTGAGGGCGGCCTTGGCGGCTCCGTAGTGGTAATTGGAGGGACGGCCCCGATCGGCAGCCACCGACGTGAAGACCCAGAGCCGACCTGGACGTTCGATCCGCTCCGGGGAGGCGATGGCTGTCAGCCATGGCAGCAGCCCGGAATAGTTGGCTGCCGTGATCGCCAGGGCCTCTTCGGCATCGCTGCGCGCCCGTTCCGCATCCCCCAGGCTGCCGGCCGTGATCAGGTAAAGATCGAAGGATTCCGAGAGGCTGACGGCCGTGGCGGAACCGGGGTGGGCAGTGGCAAGCAGATCCACGGTCTCCAGGCTCACTTCGGCTCCCTGGCTCTTCAGTTCGTCGGCGAGACGCTGATTCTCCTGCTCCCTCCGAGCCACGAGGTGAAAACGGCGGCAGCCTCGTTGCACCAGTTCCCTGCAGATCGAGGCGGCTACGGCACTGGTGCTGCCCAGAACGAAGGCGCTATGGATCGGGTTGCGAATCGGTCTGCGGGTCGGGGTGGGCATCGTCGGTCCATGACCGACCCAGTGTCCACCACCTGCTGCCCGTGTTGATTGCTTAGGGGACAGAGCCTGTTCCAGTCGAAGCCACCCCCTTCACCAGTAGGGATCCACGGACAGTTCCACCCGGATCTCGCCTGAGGGATCCTCCGGAACTGAGCTGATGCAGGCCCTGACGACCTCGCCGTTCACCTCGATCTCGCAGGCGCCGCAACTGCCACCCAGGCAGCCGGTGGGGATGGTGATTCCAGCCTGTTGTGCCGCCTGCAGCCAGTCGTCTCCTGCCGGCACCCGGCTACGGCTCCCATCCGGCCATTCCACGGTCATTGCAGAGCCTCTCATCCTTCCCCCTCCAGCAGGGGATCCAGATTCACATGGGCCTCAAACGCATCGGCCAGGCGATCGAGCAGGGCTTCCCGCTGGCGGGCATGGTGCGGCTGGTTCTCTTCCAGGAGAGGCAGCCCCTTGCGCTCCAGCAGCAGATTCATCCAGCGTCTTCGCCACGGACCGCTTTCAAACACCCCGTGCAGGTAGGTGCCGGCCACGAGCCCACCCTGATCTCCGCAGAACTGCCACCAACCCAGGTGCGGATCCCGGGCCAGGGGCATCGCCGAGCAGCGGCTCACGCCGTGGTGGAGTTCGAAACCTTCGATTGTCAGCGCAATGTCTCCTGGCCAGAGGGATTCACTGCTGCATTGGCGCAGGGTCTTGGTGGCTTCGAACCGGGTGTGCAGGGGCAGTAGACCCAGGCCGGCCGCACTACCGTTGCTCCCCCCTTCCTGGCCTTGCGGATCCTGCAGTTCCTGGCCCAGCATCTGCAAGCCACCGCAGAGCCCGAAGACCATGCCGCCGGAGTGGGCGTAGTGCCGCAGCGCTTCGTCCAGGCCATGCTGTTTGAGGTGTTCCAGATCCCGCAGGGTCTGTTTGCTGCCCGGCAGGATTACCGCATCCGGTTGACCCAGGGGTTGGCCCGGCAGGATCCATTCCAGCTGGATGGCGGTTTCGGCCTCCAGTGGATCGAGATCCGAGAAATTGCTGAGTGAAGGGAGCCGCAGCACCGCCACCGTGAGCTGGGCGTTGCGTTTGCGGCCCCGGCGCTCCAGCAGATCGAGCGAGTCCTCGGGGGGAAAGAGCTCCTCCAGCCACGGCATCACCCCCAGAACGGGCACGCCGGTATGGGCCTCCAGCCAGTGCCTTCCTTCCTCAAACAGCTCACGGCGGCCGCGGAATCGATTGATCAGCAGGCCCCGGATCAGGGGGCGCTCCACCGGGCGCAGCAGCGACAGGGTGCCAACGATCTGGGCAAACACCCCTCCGCGTTCGATATCGGCCACCAACAGGCAGCGGGCCCGCAGGAACTGGGCCAGGCGCAGATTGGTGAGATCCCGGGGCTGCAGATTCACCTCCACCGGGCTGCCGGCTCCTTCCAGCACGAGGCGGCCGCCTGGATGGTGCTCCTGCAGCGTCTGCAGACCGCTGCGGATCGCCTGCCATCCGGGTCGGAACCAGTCGCGGTAGTAGTGCTCCGCCCGGGCCGTACCGATGCTGCGCCCGAGGTGGATCACCTCGCTGGTGCTGTCGCCGCGGGGCTTGAGCAGCACCGGGTTCATGGCCACCTCCGGTTCCAGCCCCGCGGCCCAGGCCTGCAGGGCCTGGGAGTACGCCATTTCGCCGCCTTGGCCATCCACCCAGGCGTTGAGGCTCATGTTCTGCCCCTTGAACGGCAGAGGGGTTTCTCCCCGCCTTCGCAACACCCTGCAGAGGGCGGCGGTCATCAGGGATTTGCCGGCACCGCTGCTGGTGCCGAGCACCATCAGCGCCGGAGGGGCGCCGGAGGGGGGCTTGATCAAAGGGATTCAGAAACGGGGACGATGGCGCCGGAAGTTCTCGCGGATCCTTTCCCTCAGCCCCGCCCGTGGCACTTCTCCCCCCCAGCGATTCAGCACCTGTCTGCCCAGTGGTGTGAGCCGCACCCTCTCGGTGAGCCCTTGACCATCCACCTCCCGCCTCAGAACCCCCAGGCGGATCAGCCAGTTGAAATGGCCTTCGGCCCGTTCGGGCCCGAACGGGGCAAACACCAGCCGCTCCCAATCGGGGCGTTGGCAGAGTTCGCCGCTGCTGATCGGCTGCTGGGCCACCTCCTCGAAGAATGCCCGCCGAAACGGAAGACAACGCAGGGAGGTGGCGGCACGCTCAAGCGCGATCGGATCGCTGCTCACGGAAGCGGGACTGCCTGGAGCGGTAGGGAGCATGGATGTGCTTTCAGTTGAAGAGGCCGTCGATCAGGGATTCCACCGAATCTGATCCCGGCGTATTGCTGCGCGGTCCGTAGCCTCCGGAGCCAGGCCCCCCGCTGCCATAGCCACTGCCATAGCCGCCGCCCCCATAGCCACTGCCATAGCTGCCACCGCCGTAGCCGGATTGCCAGCCCTGACGGGAAGCCTCCAGCTGCAGGTCGGCCCAGCGGAACTGCACGCTGCGGCCCTGATCGAACACACCCACCGGCCAGACGCCGCTGGCATCCCTCAGCACCAGTTGTCCCCGCCGGGAGAAGAAGCTGTAGCGACGTCCATCGCGGGTTTCCACCAGATAGGACGTCTCGCCCCGTTCGTAGTGCCGGCTCAGCTCACAGGGACCCTGGAAGACAGTGCGGCCGAACTGGCGGAGCTCACAGGTTGCCCGGCGCTGGGAGTGGTTCTGGTGGTTGTTGCCCGACGGGCTGGTGCTGCCGAACAGTTGACCGGTGAGCACAGGGTTCACTACCTTGCGTCGGGCTCCATCGGCCCAGCAGGTTCGTTGCCTCACCTCGCACAGCATTCCATTGCTGAGGGGAATCTCGTTGGCGGGGGGTCTGCCGGAGAGGGCCCGCATCAGGTTCTGTTCGGCTCCCCTGCCGTAGTAGCGGCCGGTGAGCGGGATCGAGGCGCCTCGATCGTCGTAGCAGACCTTGAGGGTTGAATCACAGATCACGCCTCGCTGCGGCAGGTCCACGCCGGCGAAGACCGGGGTTGCCAGGCCGACCATGGCCCCACCGAGCACTGCCAGCGGCAGCCTGTTTTGCAGGCAGGAAAGGAACTCCTGGCCCAGGCGGCGGAATGGAAGGGAGGAACGCATCAGGACAAGCGTGATCTCAGCTATGCGGAAGCTAGCTGCGCCCATGGCAGCGTGGACCACCCGGCTTCCCGTACGTCATGTTGCTGCTGGCCTCCGCCTCCCCCGCCCGCCGTCGTTTGTTGGAGCAGGCGGCCGTTCCCCATCGTGTGCAGGTGAGTGGGGTGGAGGAGGAGGGAATCTGGGAGCCGGATCCGTTTCTGCTGGTTCAGCGCCTGGCGGAGGCCAAGGCGCAGGCAGTAGCGCAGGCAGCTGCGCAGAAGGCTGTGGATGCCATCCTCGGCTGTGATTCCCTGTTTGTGTTCCAGGGGGATGTCTTCGGCAAACCCCGCGACGGAGAGGAGGCGGTGCAACGCTGGCTACGGATGGCCGGCTCCTGGGGAGAGTTGCTCACCGGCCACTGCCTGATCCCGCTTTCCTCCTCTGGCAGCCAACCTCTCGTGGCCACGATCGTGACCAGGGTGCTGTTCGCCCCGGTGGATCGTTCCACGATCGAGGCCTATGTGGCCAGCGGCGAACCGCTGGCCTGCGCCGGCGGCTTCGCTCTCGAGGGGCGTGGCGGACTGCTCGTGGAGCGGATCGAAGGCTGCTACAGCAATGTGATCGGCCTCAGCCTTCCCTTGCTGCGGGGCTGGCTGGACAGCATTAGCAGGCATTGAAAGCGATCAAGCCATAAAAAAAAGCCCCCGCCGTGGCGGGGGCTCGAGCAAATGACCGGGCTCAGTCGAGATCCGGCATGGCAAGGGTGGGCTCGGCCTGACGGTCGATGCCCTTCTCAAAACCGGCAGCGGCAGCGCGAGCGCGACCGGCGTGCCAGAGGTGACCCACCAGGAAGAAGAACGCCAGGACGAACTGGGTGGCAGAAAGCCACTGGCGGATGTTCACGAAGTTCACCGAGTTGGGCTCGGTGATGATGCCGCCCACGGAATTCAGAGAAGCGTTGGGGGCGTGGGTCATGTATTCAGCGGCCCGACGAACCTGCCAGGGCTGAATGTCGTTCTGGAGCTTGTCGAGGCTCAGGCCGTTGGGCCCGCGCAGGGGCTCCAGCCAAGGACCACGGAAGTCCCAGAAGCGCATGGTTTCACCACCGAAGATGATCTCGCCGGTGGGGGAGCGCATCAGGTATTTGCCAAGACCGGTGGGGCCCATGGCCGAACCGATATTGGCGCCCAGGCGCTGGTCGCGCACCAGGAAGGTGAAGCTCTGGGCCTGGGAGGACTCGGCGTTGGTGGGGCCGTAGAACTCGGAGGGATAGGCGGTGTTGTTGAACCAGATGTAGGCCGAAGCGATGAAGCTCATGAAGCTCAGGGCGCCGAGGCTGTAGCTCAGATAGGCCTCACCGTTCCAGATGAAGGCGCGACGCACCCAGCCGAAGGGCTTGGTGATCACGTGCCAGATCCCACCAAAGATGCAGATCAGGCCGATCCAGATGTGGCCACCGATGATGTCTTCCATCGAGTTCACCCCGATGATCCAGCCCTCGCCACCGAAGGGGGCGCGGGTCAGGTAGCCGAAGATCACACCGGGGCTGAGGGTGGGGTTGGTGATCAGGCGCACGTCGCCGCCGCCCGGAGCCCAGGTGTCATAGACACCACCGAAGAACATGGCTTTGAAGACCAGCAGCAGGGCGCCGACACCAAGAAGAATCAGGTGATAACCAATGATGTTGGTCATCTGATTCTTGTCACGCCAGTCCTGGGAGAAGAACGAGGAGTAGTTCTCCAGGATTTCGGGACCGCGCAGGGCGTGATACAGGCCACCGAGACCGAGCACGGCGGAACTGATCAGGTGAAGAACACCGACCACGAAGAACGGATAGAGATCGGTGACCTCACCGCCGGGACCGACGCCGTAGCCGAGGGTGGCGACGTGGGGGAACAGGATCAGACCCTGTTCGTACATCGGTTTGTCGAAGGTGAAGTGGCTCACCTCGAACAGCATCATGGCGCCGGCCCAGAACACCATCAGGCCGGCGTGGGCCACGTGGGCCCCCAGCAGACGACCGGAAAGGTTGATCAGGCGCGCATTGCCTGCCCACCAGGCGTAGCCGGTGGAGTCGAGGTCCTTGCCCCCGACGGAGACGAGACCGGAATTAAAGGGCGTTTCCACGGGGCAGAACCTCTTCAGGGAAGACGAAGTTTTCGTGAGG
>JBBASR010000006.1:0-2333 GCA_040399125.1 Cyanobium sp.
CGGGGCAGGCCCTGCTCGTAAAGGGAATGGCCCCATTCATGGGCGGTGGCCAGAAAGGCCGATAGCGGCATACCCGGCACCACCCGGGTGGTGATCCGGAAATCCCCGGGACCGACCGTGCAGGAAAAGGGGTGAGGAGAGTGGGCCCGCTGACACCGCTCTGCGTCGTAGCCCCACTCCTCAAGCAGCTGCCGGCACAGCTCCTCCTGCTGTGGTTCCGCCAGATCCCAGCCCCCTGGCTCCGGGCCGGGGATTCCCCTGGCCCGTTCCAGCAGTTCGGGCAGCCGCTGCCTCAGGGGAAGAAACAGCTCCTCCAGTCTGGCCTTGCTCACATCAGGCTCGAAATGCTGCGCCAGGGTTTCCCAGCAGCTGCGTGGTTCCGCCAGCTGCCTTGCCTGTTCGCGCCGCAGGTCCAGCAGTTCCTGCAGGGCTGGGGCGAACAGCCGGAACTCGGCCTTGGCGCGCGCCTCCTGCCAGACGGCGTAGCCGTGGGCCTGGGCTGTCGCCAGGCGGCCCACCAACTCCGGGTCGAGCCGCCGCTGGCGTTCCAGTTCCTGCCGGAGCAGCGCCAGATTGCGCCGGGCCGATGGATGCGATTCCGTGTCGAGTTCCGCTTCTGCGGCGGCCACCAGATCGGCGTAGGCGGCGCTGCTCTGCCGTTCATGCAGCTGGCGGGCCAGCAGCCCCAGCTGCTCCCCTCGCCAGCTGGCCCCTGCGGGGGGCATCACTGTGTTCTGGTCGAAATAGAGAGCGCTGTGGATCGAACCGAGCAGCTGGCTGGTGTGAAGGTGCGCCTTCAACTTCTCCTGGGCTGGGCTGAGAGCCGCCGGCATCGAATTCCTGGTGGAGTGCCGGCCAGCCTGGCGGAAGCGGGCGGCGCGCCAGGCCGTGGCCGGTGGCGAAGCTGGCCACCGGCAGAAATCGTGGCCAGGCTGGAAGCAGCCGCCGGTCTGCGATGGCCTCCGTTTTCCCTGACTGCCGTTGGGCTTTGCTCGGAGCGGCAGCGATCGCAACGGTCGGTTGCGGGCTGTCGCCCGTTGCTGCTTCCACCCTGGAGGATCTGCGGAAGCTGGAGAACCTGATCAACGCCACCGGAACCCAGACCGTTGTCTCCACGGAGTGCCCACCCGACCATGCCGGCTACTACGAAAACGACGGCCAGGCGGTGGACAGGTTGGTGATCTGCCAGAAGATGGTGGACCTGGCGGATGTGGAGGCGGTCTGGGAGGTGATGGCCCATGAGTCGACCCACATCATGCAGGCCTGCCGCGGCAGCCATGTGATCGATGATGCCCAGATGCCGCGCACGGTGCGCCAGTTGCAGGCGCTTGCTCCCCACTACGCGAAACTGATCGGCGAGAGCTATCCCACCGACGAACAGCGCTTCGAGACCGAGGCCTTCTGGATGGAGCTGCAGCCGCCGGCCCGCGTGATTGGCCTGTTCCGCCTGCATTGCGGCCATTTTCTGACTGCTCCATCGACCCCTGTCACGGCAGGGGGGCCCAGGATGGGAGGCGAAAGGTAGGGCTCGTCCCGCCTGAAGCACCAGATCCCCTCAACTCCAGTGGATGAGCATCGGCACGCTTCCTTCCAGGCTGCGTTTGACCGGACATCCTTCGCCGGCCCGCTGCAACAGCTGTCGATGGGACTCCTCCAGGCCAGGGGGCAGTTGGACCCACACTTCCAGTTGTTCGATCCTCCGCACGCCGGAACTGGTCATCGTCTTCTCCACCCGCGCCGTGCAGGGATCCAGTGCCAGCCCATGGCGTTCCGCGGTGATCCCCATGATCGTGAGGATGCAGGTGGCTAGCGCTGTGGCAACCAGATCGGTGGGCGAAAACGCCTCTCCCTTTCCCTGGTTGTCGGTGGGGGCATCGGTGATCAGCTCGCAGCCGGATGGGCTGTGCATCGAAAGGCAGCGCAGATCAGCTGCATAAGTGCAGTGGATGGTGGTCATGGGCGGGCTTACCAGGGGCGGGAGGGTCAGGGAGTCTTTTCGCGGCAGTACCCGCCGCCCACATTCATCCACCCTTCGGGACAGGGGTTGCCTTTGGTGGGCTCGACGGTGTACTTCATCAATCCGAGCGTGCTGCATTTGCCGTTGAGGGTGTCCACATAGCCGAGCGGACAGAGCGAGCCGATCTTCGGAACCACGCGCTGGGCGAGGGCAGGCACGGGAAGCATCATCAGGGCGGCCCCCAACAAGACAGCGCGGACCATGGGGAGAGGCGGCAAGGTGAACCCGGATGCTATTGAAGATGCTTCGGTCTGGCTGCGACGACGTTGCGATGCTGCATCAGAGCTACATCACGGCGGAGGTGAATGGCAGAATT
>JBBASR010000006.1:2433-53129 GCA_040399125.1 Cyanobium sp.
CTGGCAGGCCATCTATCTGTGGGAGCATCGTGCCGCGCCCCACCGCCGAACACTGCACCTGCATCTGATCGGGCAGTGAGCCGCAGAAACATGCAAATCCTGATGCGGAGAAGAGCTTGTGGCCAACGTCCTGGTCCGTTGTCATATATGGTTTTATCTCGGCCTTCACCCTCTGATTCGGGACTTTGATTTCTCCGATTCTTACTGATCAAGAAAGATCCGCTCTGGCGGTGGATTTCCCCGCTTGGGACGTGACGGGCCATTTCATGGAGCGGCATCTTGCCTTCTCCGACTTTTCCGAGGCTTTCGGCTTCATGGTGAGGGTGGCTTTGGCCGCGGAAGCCATAGGTCATCATCCGGATTGGAGCAATAGCTGGAATCGTGTAAGTATTGTTCTTTCCACCCATGATAGTGGTGGCCTCACGGCACTGGATCTCAAGCTTGCTCGCCATATTGATCGATTGCTGGGTGAGATAAAAGGCGGACAAAGCGAATGAATAGGATCCGTTCAAGGCATTCCGGTTGGTTCCCCTCAGGGGATGCTTGGGCTACTTTCCTTGTTGTGTCATTTCTTGCCTTGCCTGGGATCAAGGCCGTGGCTGAAGCGATTCAACTCGGCCTTTCCAGCGACATCAATTCCTGGGAAAGCACCGAATTTCTGATCAGTTACGCAGGTGGCTTTGTTCGTCGCGGCCTGGCTGGTTCGGCTTTGCTGGCCTGGAGGGAGTGGTTTCCCCTTCCCCATCCTGTGTTGTTGACGACGATCCTTGCGGTCATGACCGTTGTCGTGGTCACACATTTGATTGTAAAAAATGTTATTAAGTTGAGCCTGTTTGACGCGTGGGTAATTTGCTATTCGCCTCTTCTTTACCCCTTATTTGTTGCCTTTGATGCGCGACCTGTGGCAAGGAAGGATGGCTTTGCGTTTTTATTTATCATACTCCTTATCTGGCTGCTCAATCGTTTCCGATCCAGGCGACTTACTGTTCAGTTTGTCTTTGGCTTGATTCTGCTGCCCGCGTTGACATTGGCACATGAAATGATGCCAATGCTTCTGTTGGGTCCGTTTTTATTGATTGTCTTTTTGGAGCGCAGATCCAGTAACCTTTCCGTGCGCCAAGCCCTTGCCGTATGCGGCGCCCTTGCCTTGCCGTCTTTGCTTGTATTGATCCCCTGTTTTCTGTTCTCAAGGCCATCTCCTGAATTGGTGCAGAACATGTGCCTTTCCTGGCAAAAATACTTTCCTGATTTGCGCTGTACTCTGAATTCTCTTCCGGGGGCTTTCTCTACCCTTGCGGATTACAGCGTTTCTGATGACATGCTTAGCTGGATTCGTTCAGCGCCTCGTATCCGCCTTGAATCTGCTCTCGCCGCTGCCTATCTCTTAGCCTTTATCTGTGCTCCTTTGGGAAGGCTGGTGTCCCGCCAGATTCACGTCTCTCACGGACGCGGGGCTTTGATTGCGGCGATTACTGCTGTGATTGTCTTTTTGCCGAGTCTTCCTCTCTATTGGATTGCTACTGATTTCGGGCGCTGGGTTGCCTCTTCGCTCACCCTTGTTGTCCTGTTGATTTGCGACAAACAATTTTGTGCGCAAATGGATAATTTCGTGCGGGATCTACAGTATTCATTCCTGCGGTTTCCCCGTTTGTCCCCTGCCTTGTCTGGCGATATTCAATCCGTTTATTCCAATATGAATGGTCTGCTCGCCCTGGTTAATTTACTCTTCGCAGTACCGATATGCTGCGTTACGTTCTGGAATTTCAATCCACTGGCCCGCACATTGCTAGCCCCCTACGGTTTCTAGGGGGCAGCAGCCGACAGCAGTGGTTCAACTGGGTGCTGGATCGGCTCGAAATGCAGCTTATCCTCGCTCACATGCACATGGATGCCGGATCCCGAGGTGAAGGTTCCGGCCAGGATCCCCTTGGCGATTGGGGTCTCCAGCTCTCTCTGGATCGCTCGCTTCAGCGGTCTGGCCCCATACACAGGGTCGTAGCCCACATTCGCCAGCCAGTCGAGGGCTTCTGAATCCAAAGAGAGGCCTAGTTTCTTTTCCTCCAGGCGCTTGGCAAGGCGATTCACCTGCAGGTCCACGATCCTGCGCAGTTCCTCGGCACGGAGGCTGTGGAAGATGATCGATTCATCCAGTCTGTTCAGAAATTCGGGCCGGAAGTGGCTTCGCAGTGCCTCATTCACCCGTGTTTCCATTTCTGCGTGACGGCCTGGATCTCCAGCCAGGTCAAGGATCGATTGACTACCGATATTGCTGGTGAGGATCAGCACTGTGTTGGTGAAATCAACGGTCCGGCCCTGCCCGTCAGTCACTCTGCCGTCATCCAAAATCTGCAGCATCACGTTGAAGACATCAGGATGGGCTTTTTCCACCTCATCAAACAGAATCACAGCGTAAGGACGACGCCTCACCGCCTCGGTCAGCTGGCCGCCTTCCTCGTAGCCCACGTAGCCGGGAGGCGCTCCGATCAGTCGGCTCACGGCATGTTTTTCCATGTATTCACTCATATCGATCCGAACCATGGCCTCTTCGCTATCAAACATCTGAGAGGCAAGGGCTTTGCTCAGTTCGGTCTTGCCCACGCCGGTGGGTCCGAGGAAGAGGAAACTGGCAATCGGACGGTTCGGGTCTGACAGACCAGCCCGGGAGCGCTGGATGGCATCCGCCACAGCAGTGACGGCCTGCTGTTGTCCGATCACACGAGTGTGGAGTTCGTCCTCAAGATGGAGCAGCTTCTCCATCTCTGATTGCACCAATTTGGTGACGGGTATGCCTGTCCACTTGGCAATGACCTCGGCAATATCCTCTTCGGTGACTTCTTCGCGAAGCAGGGTTTTTCCTGTGTGGGCGCCGCTGAGTTCTGCCTCCTTGGCGGCAAGTTTTTTATGAAGCTCCGCCAGGGTGCCGTATTCCAGTTCGGCTGCTTTGTTGAGGTCATAGCTTCGTTTTGCCTGCTCCACCTGCAGCTGCACCTGCTCAATCTCCTCCTTGAGGGCACTCAGTTCATCGATCGAACCCTTCTCCTTCTGCCATTGGGCATTGAGGGAACTCTGCTGTTCCCCCAGTTCAGCCAGCTCTTTCTCCAGGCGCACCAATCGATCCCGACTGGCCGTATCCGATTCCCGACCCAGGGAGAGCTTCTCCATTTCCAGCTGCAGGATGCGCCGATCCAACTCGTCGATTTCTTCCGGCTTGGAGGTGATCTCCATCTTCAGCCGCGCCGCTGATTCGTCCATCAGGTCGATGGCCTTGTCCGGCAGGAAGCGATCAGCGATGTAGCGGCTGCTCAGCACCGCGGCAGCCACAAGGGCATTGTCCGCGATCCGCACCCCATGGTGCACTTCGTAGCGCTCCTTGAGGCCCCGCAGGATCGAGATGGTGTCCTCCACCGTCGGTTGATCCACGAACACCTGCTGGAAGCGACGTTCCAGGGCCGGATCCTTCTCGATGTGCTGGCGGTGCTCATCGAGGGTGGTGGCTCCGATGCAGCGCAGCTCGCCGCGGGCCAGCATCGGCTTGAGCAGGTTGCTGGCATCCATCGATCCCCCGGCGGCTCCTGCTCCCACAACGGTGTGGATCTCGTCGATGAACAGCACGATCTGTCCCTCGGAGGCGGTCACCTCCTTGAGTACGGCCTTGAGCCTTTCCTCGAATTCACCGCGGTATTTGGCACCGGCGATCAGGGCCCCCATATCGAGCGCGATCAGCTGCCGGTTCTGCAGGGCAGAGGGAACATCGCCGTTCACGATCCGCTGGGCCAGGCCCTCCACGATCGCGGTCTTGCCCACGCCTGGCTCCCCGATCAGCACCGGGTTGTTCTTGGTGCGGCGGGAGAGGATCTGGATCGTGCGCCGAATTTCCTCGTCGCGTCCGATCACAGGGTCCAGCTTGCCCTTCCGGGCTGCCGCCGTGAGATCACGGCCGTATTTCTCCAGGGATTCGTAGGTGCCTTCGGGGTTCTGATCGTTCACCTTCTGATTGCCCCGAACGGCGAGCACGGCCTCCTTGAGTTTGCGGGCATCCGTGCCCGACTGGGAAAGCAGCTGGCGGCCGCAGCGGTCATCTTCCGCCAGCGCCAGCAGCAGATGCTCGATGGCGATGTAGCTGTCGTCCAACTCCTTGCGCAGCCCATCGGCGCGGTCGAGCACGGCGTTGAGCCCTTTGCCCAGGTAGATGTTTTCGGGAGGGGCACTCAGGCTCGGCTGGTTGGCCGTGAATGCATCCAGCTTCTGACTCAGGGTGCCGATCTCCACCCCTGCCTTCTCGAGAATCCGGCTGGCCAGTCCCTGCTGGGCGAGCAGGGAGGAGAACAGATGGTCGCTTTCCATCTGTTGCTGGCGCTTCTGTTGGGCCAGCTGCTGGGCGGCCACGACGGCGCCCCAGGCTTTTTCGGTGAAGAGTTCGGCGGTGGGATTCATGGGGAACCTCCGGGCGGTCGCGTTGAAGGCACCGTATGGATGGCGGTGGCTGCCTCAGGGTGGGGGCACCGAACCGAAGGGTACGGTCCTCCCTACCAGGGTGGAAGGACCCGACCTCCCTGGTGCGAAAACCGTCGATATTGAAAGACTCAGAAGGGGATTCAGAAAGGGATCACCACATCGCTGTAGCGCGGATCCTGGTAGGTGATCTTCAGGGCTTCTGCCAGCGGGGTGGGACGCACCGCGAAGATCCCAGGCCAGTCGATCAGTTCAAATTCATCCCCAGCGGTAAGGGCTTTCAGCTGGTCGGTGGTGAAGGCAGGCTTGCGGTTGATCCAGGCCCAGAGACGCAGCAGAAACGCAAACACCGGAATCGGTAGGGAGAGCATCACGGTGGAGGAGCCGACGGCGGAGCGCAGGCTGCGCATCAGATCGATGTAGCGAATGCGCTCGATGCCGGTGATGTCATACCTTCCCTGAAGTGAGGGCTGTTCCAGACAGCTCTGAATCACCCGGCAGAAGTCGCCCACGTAGAGGGGTTGGCGGATGAAGCGACCATTTCCCGGGATCGGAAAGACCGGCATCCGTTGCATGAACCGAGCCAGCCAGCCGAGGTGCTTGCGATCAAACCATCCGAACATCAGGGTGGGTCGAAGCACGATCGCCTCCGGCCAGCGCTCCACAACCATCCTTTCCTGGGTTCGTTTGGTGGTGGTGTAAAGGTCTTTGGCTACGGAATTCACCACGGAGCTGCTGATATGCACGAGGTGCTGCACGCCTGCCATCTGCAGCTGATCGAGTACTACCTGGGCACTGGTGATGTTGTTGCGTTCAAACTGGCTGGCGTCCGTATTGCCAATCTCCGCCTGGAGCATCACACAGGCGTCTTGGCCCTGCAGGAGGCTGGGCCACTGCATTCCTTCGGTCTGGCAGAGGTCTTCCACCAGGAAGGTCACGTTTGGGAAAAGTTTTCTTCCTGCCTCCACCGCCACCTGCTTCTTGTCGACGACAAGCAGATTCCAGCTGGGATGGGATTCCAGCAGCGTCGCAATCAGATTGAGGCCAACAAGACCAGCGCCTCCGGGCAGAAAAATTTTCATGGTGTCGTTGCGCCCCCACGGCTGCTGCAGGGTAATCCAGAGGGAGGGTTCAATCTCTTCAAGGGGGAGGAAGGGTCAGGCTGCCTGCATTGCCGCACAATCTGCGGGGACAGCCATCGGCGCCGTAGATGGCATCGGCAGGGGAGAGACAGCCCAGGCGGTTCTTCAAGGGCACCTGGCGGGGCTGGATGCGGAGGGGCTGCAGGGCTGCCTGCTCGCGCGGCACGATCAGGGGACAGGCTTTGGAGGGATCGATCGGACCGCTGAGTGCCTCCGGTTGGTTCGGTGATGGAGTCTGGGCCCTTGCCGCCGGAATGGCGATAAGGGCCAGGCCCAGGCCGAGTGTCCAAAGGGGAAGGGCCGGCACTGGGCTCGCCATGATGCTGCCGTGATCAGGAGCTCTCAGTCTGCCCATGGCGTCCCCATCCTTTGATCCTGCCGATGCCGATCTTGTTGTCCAGCTCGCCCACGCCTCCCGGGAATTCGATGCCACCGGAGTTGACCCCGAGCGCAACTGCTGGCTGGCTGTACATCGCCATGTTCACGGGGTGCTTCCCTCGGAGTACGACATCCGGGAGGTGCCGGAGGAGCTCTATCTGGCGGTGCTGGCGTGTCGCAGGCAGCTTGGGTGAGGCCTGCCAGGACGGCCATAAAAAAGCCCCGCCTTGGCGGGGCTTCCGTGCTTCCGACCTGCGGAAACCGATCAAGCGAAGGGGGAACCTGGTGGATCAGGACCAACCTTTGGTGGACATCTCTTCGACGTAGGCGGCGACGTCGGCGATGTCGCCGGCGCTGAGTTTGCCGCCGAAGGCGGGCATGGCGTTTTTGCCGTTGGTCACCTGGGTGGCGATGGCCGCTTCATGATCGGCGCTGTAGTTGGCCAGGTAAGCCTCGAGAGCATCCTTCTTCAGGGTGCGTTCGGCATTCACCACGTTGCCGCCGCCCATATGGCAGGCTGCGCAGTTGGCAGAGAAGATCTGAGCGCCGTGGGCGGTGTCGGCGGCGAAGCTGGGGGCCGCGCCAAGCACCAGCGCCAGGCAGAGAGCGAGAAGGGAGAAGAGGCGACGCATGGGAAAGCGCTGAGGGTGTGCCCTAAAGCACAAGCAACCTGTCCAAGTTAGGAGTTGGGCGTAGCGGATGTTGCCCGTACCAGGGGGATTCGAAACAATTCCGTGGTTTCACCCTGCCAAAAGCACCCGGCTTCTAGGCGGGGGGCAGCGGCACGGGCCCGCGGTGCGGGAAGCCGGCGGTTTCAAGGACTGCCTCCAGGGTGGGGGCATAGCTCACCAGGCCGAATCTTTCCGGAGGACTTACCGGATCATGAACAAAATGACGCTGGCGGATCGAGAACCGATCCCAGGCGTTCACGTCGATCCGCAGCAGTTTGATCAGCCCTTCGATCAGCCAGCCGCGCAGGTCCACCCCGAAGGAGGGCCAGCGCAGGCCGCGCCAGCGGCAGATCGTACGCACCGCTCCATTGACAGTGATCGCCTCCTGGCCGAGCACCAGCCTTCGCACGGGGCCTTGGTGGGGTTCGGGGTTGGCCTGGTGCGGCTGGGTGGCGAGGTGGGCGCAGACCGTGGCGATGTCGGCGGCGTGGATGAAGTGGAAGCTGGCCTCCGCCCGCAGCCAACGGGCCAGCCACAGCCATGGAACGGCTTCCCGCAGGCCGGCCGTCAGATAGCTGGTGGGGTGAACATCACCGGGGCCCACCCTGCCCCCGAATACCAGGGTGGGAAAGATGGCGACGATGCGCTGAGCCAGCGGGTGCTGTTCGAGTTCTTCCAGGCACTGGGCCTTGGTCTGGATGTATTCCGTGCCGTAGGCCCTGGCTTCGGGTAGCAGCTGCAGCTGCCGATCAAGGATGCTGGCCGTGGAGAAGTAGATCACCTGCTCCAGCCGTTGTGGATCGGTGAGCCGCAGCAGTTCCTTCACCGCCACCACATTCACCTGCCGGGCCCTCTCGGGATCTCCCCAGGCGGTGGCGGTGTGGATGATCCTGTGGCAGCTGGCGATCGCCTCGGCATGGGGGCCCAGATTCCGCAGGTCACCGACCAGCAGGGTGATCCGGGGATCGT
Organism: Cyanobium sp.; assembly: GCA_040399125.1. GTDB lineage: Bacteria > Cyanobacteriota > Cyanobacteriia > PCC-6307 > Cyanobiaceae > Cyanobium. Next base: position 10,046 of record JBBASR010000006.1, read on the forward strand.
TGACCGGGACCGAACGCAGCTTGCTGGGATCACGCAGCAACAGCAGCAGCTGCGCGTCGCTGGTGTTGTACAGCCGTTCGGCGATGTACTGACCTACACAGCCGCTGGCTCCGGTGATCAGGATCCGGGGGCGCTGGCCCGGCGGGGTGACTTCCGGCCGCTGCAGGGCGGGGTTCAAGCCACCGCTCCGAGCAGTTCGTTCACGGCTTTGCCGGTCTCGAAGAACACGCGCGCATTCTCTTCGGGGGTGCCGGGCAGGATGCCGTGGCCGAGGTTGAGGATGTGCCTGCGGCCGCGGGCCTTGCGCACGCAGTCGAAGATGCGCTCGCGGATCGCCTCCGGGGTGCCGAACAGCAGGCCGGGGTCGACGTTGCCCTGAACGCCCACATGCTCGGGCAGGCGGGCGATGCCCTCGGCCATGTCCACGGTCCAGTCCAGGGAGACGATGTCGACGCCGGTGCGGCCCATCCGCTCCAGCACCCCGGCGCTGCCCGAGATGTAGAGGATCAGGGGGGTGTCCGGATGGGTGGCTTTCACCTGGTCGATCACCCGCTTCTGATAGGGGGCGGCGAAGGTGTCGTAATCGATGGGCGAGAGCTGGCCGGCCCAGCTGTCGAACATCTGCACCACCTGGGCACCGGAATCGATCTGATAGCGCACATAGGTGGCGATCGAATCGGCGAGATGGGCCAGCAGCCTGTGGAGCAGTTCCGGCTCCTGGAAGGCCATCGCCTTGATCACCGCATAGTTTTTGGAGCTTTTGCCCTCCACGGCATAGGCCGCCAGGGTCCAGGGGGCCCCCACGAAACCGAGCACGGCGGCTTTGTTGCCCACATCGGCCCGCAGCCGACCCAGCACCTCTCCCACGAACGGAAGGGCCTCGGCCGGGTTGAGGGGACGCAGCGCCTCCACCTGGGCCTGGGAGCGGATGGCGGGCTCGATGATCGGCCCCTTGCTCTCGATGATGTCGAAGTCGATGCCCATGCCCGGCAGGGGCGTGAGGATGTCCGAGAACAGGATCACACCATCGGGCTGGAAGGCGTGGAAGGGCTGCATTGAGATCTCATAGGAGAGATCGGGGTTCTCCGAGCGCTCCCGGAATCCTGGATGGCGATCGCGAAGGTCGCGGTAGACCTTCATGTAGCGACCGGCCTGGCGCATCATCCAGACGGGTGGGCGCTCCACCTGCTCACCTCGGGCGGCGCGCAGCAGCAGGGGGGCGGTCTCGGTCATGGAGCCAGGCGGATCGGCGATCCGGAAACCTAGCGGAGCGACCCCGACCGCTTTGCCGGGCCGTCATCAGTCGTGGCAGAGGCGTTGCCGTCTGTTCGGGGCTTGCCAGGCGATGAGAATGGGCCTCAGCTACCGACAGGAGTGCGCCACGACCCGAGCCTTCCCGCGCAAGACCTTCACCATGCTCCGCCGCCGGGTCGGACGGCGTGGTCGGTTGCTTCATTGCTGCGGGCCGCTGGTGGGTCTTGTCGCCCTGTTGCAGGGCTGTTCGGGTGCTCGTCAGACCCTGCATGTGGTGGTGGTTCCCACCGGTCGCCTTGAGTGGCTGCAGCGTGACAACCAGGACCGGATCCACTGGGATCCCCTGCTCCGCGAGTTCCAGCGTCTCCATCCGGACGCCCAGCTGCAGTTTTCGGTTGTGCCGGAAGTAGATCTCGAGGCAACCCTCCGGCGGGATCGCAGCCGGGGTCTGGGTCCCGATCTGCTGGTTCTGCGGGCACCGGTGGCGAATGCTCTGCTGGAGCAGGGGCTGGTGGAGCGCTTCAACGATCAGCCGGCCTGGCGCCGCACCCAGACCCTGCTGGATTCGAGCGCGGTGCATCGCGTCACCACAGCGCCGGGGGTCTCGGGGCTGCCGGTCTACAGCGTGCTCACCCTGGCCTGTTTCGATCGCCAGGTGGTGCCGCAGCCCCCGGCCAGCCTCGCCGAGCTCCTGGCCCTGGCCGCCTCCGGCCGGCCGGTCGGGGTGGCGGTGGATTCGATCGGAATCTGGTGGAGTGCCGGCGCCCTCGGCGCCCAGGACGCCATGGCGCCGATCCTCACCGGCAATCCCCAGGACCCACCTGTCACTCCATCCGCCAACCGCACCGCCCTGCTGCGCTGGTTGACCTGGCTGCGGCTGCTCAGTCTGCAGAGCCGGGTGGATATCGGCAGCGGACCCCGCGAGCTGATCGATGGTCTGGCGAGTGGCCGCCTCAGCTGGATTCCCTGCCACAGCCCCGCCCTGGGCCACCTCGAGCGCAGCATGGGGAAACGGCTCGGAGTTGCTCCCCTTCCCGGCGGTCCTGCCGGCCCCCCCACCCCTTACACCACGATCATGGTGTTGGCCCTGGGCAGTGATTCTTCTCCGCGCCAGCGCCGGCTGGCCCTGGAACTGGCCGAGCTGAGCCTCGATCCCCTCGTGCAGCGGAAGCTCACCTTGGAGAGCCAGATGGTGTTGCCGGCGAATCGCTACGTGCCGGTGCCCGTGGCCAGTTCCGGTCGCCTGGCGGCCCTGGAGCAGGCCCAGCGGCAGTTCAATGGCCGTTCCAGGCTGCTGACGACCTCCTTCTCCGCAGACCGGGAGCGACAGAAGGAGCCCGTTGTCGAAGATCTGCTCTGGAAGGTGATGCTGGGGGTGGTGACACCCCAGCAGGGCGTCGAAGCCATGATGCGCCTCGGCCCCCCTTCCTGATGTCCACCTTCCTCACCGAGCTTCAGGGCTGGCTCGCTTTCCTCCAACGACCGGCGGTGCTGCAGCAGCTCCTGCCCGTGGGCCTGCTGCTGCTGGCCCTGACCCGACTGCGGCGTCTGCCCCGCGGGGGCGGCTGCTGGGGCTGGCTGTGGGACCTGCCCCTGGTGGTGCCGCTGCTGGCGGGGGAGCTGCTGGTGCTGCTGGTGCTGCTGGGGCTGGGGCAACGGGGGGGACTGGTGTTGCTGCTCGGCCAGATCAGCCTGGCCTGGCTGCTGCTGAGGTTGTTGGAGCGCCAGCTGTTGGCACGTTTCCTGCCGCCCCAGCTGTTGCAGTTGCTCAGCACCCGCCTGCTGCGGCCGCTCTTCCTGCTGGTGGTGCTGCTGCAGGTGCTCGATGCGCTCGGCAGCCTTGCGGACCTGGCCGCTGTGCCGCTGGGGGTGTGGTTCGGCGGGGCGATCCGCTTGGGGGATCTGTTTACCGTGCTGGTGATGCTCTACCTGTTGCTGGTGGGTGTCCGCCTGCCGGCCGCCGGGGTGAGCCTGCTGGTGCAGAGGGGCCTGGGGATCAGCGAGGGCAGCCGCCGCGCCCTGGACCAGATCCTTCAGTACGTGATTTTCAGTCTGGGCCTGATCTGGGCCATGGGCCGGCTCGGGTTCAACCAGACCGGTGTGCTGGCGATCGCCGGCGGATTGTCCGTCGGGCTTGGTTTCGGCATCAAGGAGGTGTTCTCCAACATCGTGAGCGGCCTCTGGCTGTTGATCGAGGGATCGGTACGCCCTGGCGAGGTGCTGATGCATGACGGCGAGGCCTGCGAGGTGCGTCGCCTTGGTCCCCGCGCCACCACTCTCTGGCGCAGTGGCGACAACGCCGAGGTGGTGGTGCCCAACCAGAGCTTCTTCACCGCCGCCACCACCACTTACACCCGCAGCGATCGGATGCGCCGCTGCGCACTCCACCTGGCCATGGCCCCCAGCCATTCGCCCGACAGGATTGTGGCTTTGCTGGAAGCAATTGCCAGGGATCACCCTGCCGTTCTGAAGGATCCGGCGCCCAGGGCCCGCCTGATTCAGTTTGGCCTTAGCCACTACTCCTACACGATTTATTATTCAATTGCCGATCCCCTGTTGGTTGATTCGGTGACCGCCGATCTGCGTCTCACGATCTGCGGAAGGTTCAGCGCCCTGGGGCTGGATCCCCCTGCCTGAAGCGCCCGGGTTCAGGCCTGAAGCGCTGCGGGTTCTGCCGCCACCTCCGGCAGGCGCGTGGCATCGTGGCGGAATACCAGCACACTCAGGGGGGGCAGGCAGAGATCGAGCGATTGGTCGTAACCATGAATGCCCCATTCATCGGTGAACTTGCCACCGAGATTGCCCAGATTGCTGCCTCCGTAGCGGTTGCTGTCGGTGTTGAAGGCCTCTTCGTAAAAGCCCCCGATCGGTACTCCAACCCGGTAGTGGGAGTGGCTCTGGGGAGTGAAATTGGCCACCACCACCAGCCAGCGACCGCTGCTGCTGTCGCGGCGCATGAAGCTGATCACGGAATGGCGATTGTCGTTGCAGTCGATCCACTGGAATCCGTACTGATCGAAGTCGTCACGCCACAGGGCCGGTTCAGACTTGTAGAAGGTGTTGAGGTCATCCACCATCCGCTGCAGGGCCTGATGGGGCTCATGTTGGAGAAGCTCCCACTGCAGATCACCCCATACATTCCATTCGGCCCGCTGGCCGAACTCCATGCCCATGAAGATTGTTTTCTTGCCGGGATGGGTCCACATGTAGGCCAGCAGGGCCCTGACATTGGCAAATTTCTGCCAGTCGTCTCCTGGCATCTTATGGAGTAGATGGCTCTTGCCATGCACCACTTCATCGTGGCTGAGGGCCAGCATGAAGTTTTCGGTGAAGGCGTACCAGATCGAGAAGGTGACGTTGTTCTGATGGAACTGGCGGAACCAGGGATCGAGCTCGAAGTAATCGAGCATGTCGTGCATCCAGCCCATGTTCCACTTCAGGTTGAACCCAAGGCCACCGATGTCGGTGGGCTGGGTCACCATCGGCCAGGTGGTGGATTCCTCGGCGATGGAAAGCGCGCCGGGGTAGTGCTGGAACAGCACATGGTTGGCCTGCTGCAGAAACTGGACGGCTTCGGTGTTCTCCCGGCCGCCATGTTCGTTTGCCAGCCACTCGCCGTCGGGACGGAGGTAATCGCGGTAGAGCATCGAGGCCACCGCGTCGACCCGGATGCCGTCGATGTGGAACTGCTCAAACCAGTAGATCAGGTTGGCCACAAGGAAGTTGCGCACTTCGTTGCGGCTGTAGTTGAAGATCAGGGTGCCCCACTCCTTGTGCTCACCGATCCGGGGATCGGCATGCTCGTAGAGATGCTGGCCATCGAAGAAGGCCAGGCCATGGGCATCCTTCGGGAAGTGACCCGGCACCCAGTCGAGAATCACCCCCAGCCCTTCGGCATGAGCGCGGTCCACGAAGGCCCGGAACTCATCCGGGGTTCCGAAGCGGCTGGTGGGGGCATACCAACCGGTCACCTGATAGCCCCAGGAGCCATCGAAGGGATGCTCGGAGATCGGCATCAACTCGATATGGGTGAACCCCCGCGCCTTCACGTAGGGGATCACCCGGTCCGCCAGTTCGGGATAGGTGAGCAGCCGGGCCCCGGGTTTCAGATCGGCGGCAGGCACCGGGGGACGGGGGCTGCCATCAGCTTCGAGGAACGGTTGCTCGGCGGAGCCATGGATCCAGCTGCCGAGGTGCATCTCGTAGACCGAGATCGGCTGGTCGAGTGGGTTGCGGCTGTCCCGCTCCTGCATCCAGGCCTGATCCTTCCAGTGGTACTGGTCCAGGCGGGCCACCACCGAGCCGTTGTTCGGACGCACCTCGTGGCGGAAGCCGTAGGGATCTGCCTTCTGATAACAGTGGCCGTTCTGGGCCCGTACCTCGTACTTGTAAATCTGGCCGGCCTTTAGCCCGGGAATGAACAGTTCCCAGCATCCCCCCATCCGGGATTGCATCGGATGGTGTCGGCCATCCCAGCCATTGAAATCTCCGAGCACAGAGACGCTGCGGGCGTTCGGGGCCCACAGGCAGAACTGCACCCCGGCCACGCCCTCGCGCTCCAGCACATGGGCTCCCATCCGTTGCCAGATGTGGTGATGGTTGCCCTGGGCGAAGAGATGGTGGTCCAGTTCGCCCATCCATTCCTGGCGGAAGGCCCAGGGGTCGTGCTGCTCGTGTTCGATGCCACCCCGCTGGACCCTCACCCGGTAGCGATCGCCGGGGTCGCCCGGCAGTTCACGCTCGAACAGCCAGGGGTGGTGCGGGTTGACCATCGGCAGGGCCATCAGCCCCGATTCCCCTTCTGCCAGGAGCTCCACACTGCTGGCTTCGGGCATCCACACCCGCACCACCCAGCCGCCGGAGTCGAGCGGTTGGGGACCCAACACCGCGAATGGGTGATCGTGGCGGCATTCCGCCAGCCGGTGGGCATCTTCGACCATCCAATCAAGGCTGGGCAGCACCATGGCGTATCCGTGGACGACGCCGGGAGCTTACGGTGATTTGGTGCCTGCTCAACGGGCCGATGGCTGGTTCAGCTGATCAGTGGGGAAATCAACGCCGATGATGCTGTTGTCGCTGTCGAGGATCACGTAAAGGCTGTCGGTGAGCCTGGTGAATTCGGTGGTGATCAGGACGAGTTTCATGTCCGAGGTGTGCTCGGAACGACTGATCTTCCTCACCTTCACAAAATTGCCGGTGACCCGTTGCAGGTTCTGCCATTTCCGCTGCAGTCCCGCTGCGGTGATCTCGGATTGCATGTCCGGGCTGAGGAAGCTCATCGCTGCGACATAGCGACCCTGAATCACCGCATCGATGAATCCACGGGCCACCTTCTCGGCGGGCTGGTCGGAAACGTTGAGGTGGTAGCCCTCCAGGCGACCATCGCCATCAATCACCATCAGCAGATCCCGGACACCGGCGCTGGTCTGGAGGGTCGCTTCCACCGTGCTCGATTCGACGCCGGGGCTGATGGCGGTGATCTTCCAGCTCTGAACCTTGGGCTGGCGGCGCAGGTGGTTCTGCACCAGAGTCGGACTGGTCATCCGCTGCAGGCTTGGGGCGAACTGGGCATAGCGTTCGTTGGCATCGCCATCGCGCAGGGCCCGCAGGATCCGTTCCGCTGCCGCCCGTGCTTTTACCTCACTGAGGGCGCTGCTGGGCTGGGTTCTGAGCACACTGGGCGCCGTAGCGGAGGGTGGGGTCTGGGCCTGGGCCAGTCCGGTCAGGGTCAGCGGCATGGCCAGCAGCAGCAGCAAGCCGCCAGCCCTGCCCAGCGAACCGCGGAACTGCCGGCGGCGGGCAGGGGCCAAGGCTGGGAACATCGGGCGGGGCATTGAAAGGGTCCTGGAGGTCGGCTCAGTTTGCCCCAGTCAGCGGCTCCAGCCAGAGGTGGCTTTTAGCGAGATCCAGAAACAGGGTGATTTCGCGGTGGTCGGGGCTGGTGCCCCCCTGCGGCACGCTCCCGTCGCCAGGGTTCACCGCGATCTGGGGCCAGGCAGCCGCGGCGATCGAGAGGCGCAGCCGCTGACCGGCGGCCAGCCGAATGAACAGCGGCTGCAGGCGAATCAGGCGAGGGGTCGGCCCGAGGCATTCCTCCCCCCGGAAGCGGGCCACGCCCGTGCTCAGTTGCTGCACGCCCGGCCCGTCCCCTGCCAGGGCCGAAAGGGCCAGACAGAGGTCATGGCCGGGCTGATCGGCCGCTACGGTCAGCCGCAGCCAGGGGATGCCCAGCAGCTCGAGGGGCTGGGCCAGGGGGGCGGAGCTGAAGCACACCACATCCGCCCGGCGATCCAGATCCCCCCGCTCCACCATCCCCGCATCCAGGCCGAGATGGCCCCCTCTGCCGGGCACCGGCCGCCACGGATCGTGCACCAGCGTCACCGAACCCGACCCCTGCCCGGGGGGCCGCAACCTCCCCTCCGCATCGGAGATCGCCGCCAGCCCATCACTGGCCAGCGACCAGCCCTGCTGGGCCAGAAAGGGAGCGTCGATCGCTGCGGAAGGTTCCGGCTCCAGCTCCAGCCAGCCCCGCTGGTCACTGCCCGATTGCCGCCACTGCAGGGCGATCGCAGCAGCAGGCCGCTCTGCGGGCGAAGCTGCTGCTCCGGCTCCGGCTTCGGCTTCGGCTTCCGCTCCGGCTTCGGTTTCGATGGGCAGATGGCGTTGGAAGAACTCCAGCTGGACGGCATCGATGCCCCCCTGCCAGTCGAGATGGGTCCATTGGCCGATGCGCAGCTGGGCCTGGCCCCCCGCCTCCCGGCTGGCTTGCCACAGATCGAGCACACCCCGCAGATGGGGATCGTGCCAGCCGCCGATCAGCAGCATCGGCCGGCGCAGCAGGGCGGGGAGCACGGCATGGCGGCGCCAGCCCTGGGGCTGCAGCGGGTCACGCCCCAGCCATTCCAATCCCATCCCCTCGGGATCGTGGCGTTGCAGCAGGGCCAGGCCGTCGTGCAGAAAGCTGCCGCTTTCCAGGCTGCGGCGGATTTCCTGCCAGCCATCGGCATCGCCGCAGCGCCGGCAACCCTGGGCCGCCAGCTGCAGGGCCCATGCCAGTCCCAGGGCCCACCAGTGGGCACCGTTGTCGCTGGCCCAGTGCTCGCGTTCGTCCAGCCCTGCCATGGCCGGCACCAGGCAGTCGGGAAGGGGGTCCGGCCCCGGGCTCGAGGATCCCTGCCGGGATTCCTGGCCTGCATTCAGCAGCTGGGTGGCCCCTTGATAGGAAAAGCCATAGGTGCCCACCCTGCCGTCGCAGCCCGGGAGGCTGCGGGCCCAGGCCACGGCGGTGGCCCCATCGGTGGCCTCCTGGGCGAAGCCGCTGAACACCCCTTCCGAATCGCCGCGGCCGCGTACGTCCTGCACCGCCACCAGAAACCCTTTGCTTGCGTACCAGCTGGGATGGGCATAGGTGACCGTGGAGGCGAGGGCTCGGCCGTAGGGCTGGCGCATCAGCAGCAGCGGCCTGGGAGTGTCAGCGCCGCCGGGTCGCCACAGACGGGTGGCCAGTCGCGCGCCGTCGCTGCATGGCATCCAGAGTTCGCATGGGCCTTCCACCGCCCGGGGGGCTGCCGCCATTCAGCGCACGTCGGGGCAATGGAGCCCGATCACGTAGGTGGCAAGCACCTCCGCATCCACCTGGCTGAGCCCCTGCTCCTTCGCCACCACATCGATCGAGCTGCGGGAGGTGGCCGAGATTCCCTGGGCGTTGAGCTCCTTGAAGCGGCCGCAGAGACTCCTGGCCAGGGCGGGATTCTGCTTGACCGATTCCAGCAAGGGTGAGGCGGACCAGCCGGGGGCCGCAGGCATCGCTGCCAGGCCTAGGGCCAGGCCCATCCCCAGCAGCGAACGCAACGGCAATCGAGAGGCCAGTGGAACGGGATGTGCCAAGGGCTGCCGAGGAAGGGATCGGATCTTTTCCATTTCAGGGAGAGACGGCCCTCGCCCCTGTTCGGTTGGGGTCAGTTCGCGGAGCGACCGGAGGCCTGGCGCGCCCTGTGGATCCAGCCATGGACGGTGGCCAGTGTCAACGGTGGTGCCGCGGGCCCCAGCAACCGGCGTTGCAGGCGGCCCACCTGGAGCAGCAGAGCCTGGGGATCGCTGGCGGCAAGCCCCTCGCGGCTGGCGATGCCGGCATGGAGAAGCAGGGCGGCCTGTTCGGGGGGCACATCCAGGTCCACCACCAGGCGTGCCTGGCCCCGCAGCCGCAGCAGCCGGGCTTCGCTGGTGCGGCCATCGGCTGCCAGCGCCCGCAGCTGGGAATCCTCCAGCGCAGCTAGAGCTGCCCAATCGTGGATGCCCACCGCCTGGAGCCGCTGTCGTTCCGCCCGGAAGTTGGTGGGGAGCGCCCCGAAAGGGTCCTGGGCTGCTTTGGGCGGGCGCTGGGCCATGGCGTCAGGGTTGCAGCTGCACGCTGCCGCTGGTGAGGTCGCGCCGCGCTTCGGCAAGGATCCGGGGGCGGCCACTGTCGGGCCCGATCGGTTCGATCCGGCGCAGGCGAACCCGTACTTCCCCATCGGCACTGCTGCGGCCGTTCATTCGCAGATTGCGGGCCACCTCCTCCACCGTGGGCTCAAAGGCCTCGGGATCCAGGTCTGCGGGGGCCGCGGCGATCACCAGGTCGGTGCCGTTGTCGTAGACGACGGGCACACTCACGGCCCCTGGCACCCGCACCCGCGGCGCATAGCTGATCGCGAAGGCCAGGCAGGAGAGCGCCAGCAGGGCCGTGAAACTGGTGATTCCCACCAGACGGAAACGCACCCCCCAGCGCGCCACGAACCCTGCCACCGTCAGCACGGCCAGAACACCGCTGGCGGCACCCAGCCATTCTCCGGCCACGAGCAGAATCGGATCGGCGGCCATGGGGGACTGGGGAAGAGGGAACAGGCTCCTTATATTGCGGCCGACCTCGCCCCCGTCAGTCCGAATCGGATGAAGTTGCGGCTGGAGCGATGGTCTCCCCTGCTCAGGCACCTGCTCCGGTGGATGGTTCGCTGGGGACTGCGGGGGGTGGCGGCCACCACCGTGCTCAGCCTGCTGGCCCTGCTGCTGCTGTTTCGCTGGTACGACCAGGTGCTGGCTGGTCTCTACGGCCGGTGGCGCCCCAAGCTGGAGCAGCAGATCGGCCAGGTACTGGGCCACCCCCTCAGCCTCGGGCCCTACCGCGGCATCGGTTTCGACGGTGTGCTGATCGGACCCAGCCGCCTCGGGCCTGGCCGCCAGGACGGCTCCACCGCCAGCGTCGAAGGGGCGCGGGTGATGGTGCATCCCCTGGCCAGCTGGCGGCAGCGCACATGGATCCTCGACCTCAGCTTCCAGGGGGCCCAGGCTGACCTCCGCCGCAACGGCCAGGGTCAGTTCTGGGTGCTGGGGCCGATCCAGGCGGGCCAGAAACCACCCCGTCTCGATCTCACCTTCCGCCTGCTGGAGCCCGGTCGGGTTCGTCTCCATGGGATCGGCAATCGGCTGGGGAATGGGCTGGGGGCTGCCGACCGGATCCTGCCGCTGGAGGCCCTGGGCCAGGTGGGTCTGCGCATTCATCGCCATGAGGTGGACTGGCGCACCGTGGTGCGCCTGCCGGGGGCTTCGGGATCCGCCCTGGTCAACGGCGGCGGCCAGTGGCAGCAGCGGCGTTGGACCAGCAAAGTGGAGAGCCGGGGGCTGGCCCTGGCTCCGTTGTGGCCCCTGCTGCCGATCCGGGGGGGGCCGGCGGGAGGGCCGCCGGGCTTGTTGAGCGGCCAGGCCGACGGGCGGCTCGACCTCAGCCTGGTGCGGGGCCAGCCCGCTTGCCGTGGTTCGCTCCAGCTGCGCCAGGTCCGCTGGCGCCCCTCCGCCGGGGCGGGGGCCCTGGTCAGTGAGCTTCTGCCCCTCCAGTGCCGCGAGCGGCAGCTGGAGCTCGCCAGCAGCGCCTGGAGCTACGGCAGCTGGCGCGGCGCCGTGGCGGCTACGGCCGGATTGGATCGTCGCCTCGGGCTCAACCTGCGGATTCGCCCCCCCGCTTCCAATCCGCTGGGAGCCACTCCCATCCTCACCAGCCTGGTGGGCAGCTGGCAGAACGGCGGACTGCGGATCAGCACGCTCGAGGCCCGCAGGGGGGCTTCCCGTCTGCAGGCCAGGGGGACCTTCGGCAGGCAGCTCGATCTGCAGGGAAACTGGATGCTGGAGCGCTCCGATCTCCCCGGCGCCGCGCGGCTGCCCGACTGGCTGTTCTCCTCTCCCCTGCGGGGGGCCCTGGCCCTCGATGGCAGCCTGAGCCGCCCCCGGCTTCGCCTTGCTACGGGCCAGCCGGCCCAGGTTCTGGTGGGTCCCTGGCAGGCGTCCCTCGAATGGAGCGCCAACCAGCTGCGCCTCCAGCAGTTCCGCTCGGCCCACCTGCAGGCCAGCGGCACCTTGCCCCTGGCGATTCGTTTCGGCAAGGGGCTGGAGCGTGGGGATCTCGATGCCCAGCTCGAACTGAGCGCCTATCCGCTGGCCAAGCTCAACCCCCTGCTGGGTTCCAGCCTGCGCGGCAGCCTGGAGGCGGGGGGACGGGTGCAGGGCCCCCTCACGGCCCTGCGGCCCGATCTGGTTTTCCGGGTGCAGCACCCCGGTGTCGGGCCGCTGCAGCTCCAGGAAAGATGGCAGGGCCATCTGCAGGCCTCGGCCTGGGATGCCCCCCGATCCCAGCCCGGAGGAGGAACCCTCCAGCTCCGTTCGCTCGAGGCCGGCCGTCCAGGCCTGCTGACGGCCGAGCTCGATCGCCGCTGGCTGCCTGCCCGCATGCGGCTGGAGCGCTCGGGTGGCTGGTTGGAACTGCAGGGCCAGCCTTCCCGCTACCGCTGGAGCGCCCAGGCTTTTCCGCTGCGGGGTCTGGCCGTGGCCGCCGGCCAGCCGCCCCGTTTCCGTACGTTGCAGGGCCAGCTGAGCGGTGCCGGTCAGCTGGGTCTCCAACCCCTCGGCTTTCAGGGGAACGTCGCCCTGGCCGAGCCCCTCTTCCTCGGCGTCGGTGCCCGGCGGATGCAGGCTGATGTGCGCTATCGCGAGCGCGAGTTCCGCGTCCGGGGCCTGGCGGAGACGATCGCCGGGGGAACGATCGAAACCGCCCTGGACGGCCGGTGGCAGGGCCCTTTCCGGGCCAGCTTCCGTGCCCGGGGGCTCACCACCCTGGTGTTGCGTCAGGTCACCCAGGCCCTGGGGGTCTGGCGTGGGGCCCCGGTGGCCCGTGCCGGGCAGGCCAGCGATCTGGGGTCGTTTGCGATCGAGGGGCTGGGCCGCAGTCTCCAGGATCAGTTCGCTGCCCTGCAACAGGCCCAGGCCGCCGTGCTGGGGCGGGACCAGGAGCTGCGGCAGGCCAGCCGGACCGAGCGCCTGGAACGGCTCCAGGCCCGGGTGGATGCCGATCTGGTTCTCAGCGGCCCCGATCTGCAAAGCGTCAATGCGGACCTGAAGGCCAGCGGCCATGTCTGGGAAGGACTGGCGGATCGGGACCGGGTCCTGGCCAGCGATCCGTTCCAGGTGCGGCTGGAGGGGCCGATCCGCCAGGGGTCCGGTCAGTTCAGCCTTTCCGGTCTTTCCCTCGGTCTTCTGGCCCTGCTGGCGCCCGTTCCCGAGAGTCTGCGCGGCTCCCTGGCGGTGAAGGGGCGCTACCGGCTCGGGGGAAGGCGGCCGGAGCTGGCCCTCACCCTGGCCCTGGACGATTCCTATTTCGGTCAGCGTCGCCTGGTACTAAACCGCGGCGCTGTGGAGCTGCGCGATTCGGCCCTGCAGCTGGATCTGGCCCTCCAGTCGGGCAACGCCCTCAACAGCCTCGACCTTTCCGGCACCCTGCCCCTGCAGCCCCGCAGCCGCGACCTCGAATTGCGCCTGGCCAGCCGCGGCGATGGCCTGCGGTTTCTCACCGAGCTCTCCGGCAAGTCTCTCGAATGGAGGCGGGGCAGCGCCGACCTCCAGCTGCTGGTGCGGGGCAGCCTGGCTGAACCGATCGCCAATGGCTTCTTACGCATCCGCGATGGGGAATGCCAGTTCATCGGCCAGCAGATCCGCGGGCTGCAGGCCACGGCGCTGTTTGATTTCAACCAGCTCGTGGTGCAGGATCTGCGGGCCCGGGTGGGAGCGAAGGGCAGGATCAGCGGCGAGGGACGGCTCGGCCTCTGGCGCCGTCGCTCCGACCAGCAGTCGCTTGCGGTGGAACTGCGGCAGGTGCCCTTCAGCCTGTCGCGCATCACGGCCGTCAGCGATGGCCGTCTCACCTTCGGCGGCAGTCTGCTGGCACCGGAACTGGGGGGGGACCTCACCATCCGCCAGGGCACGATCAATGCCCAGCCTGGCCAGCTGGCCAAGGCGGATGGGAACGGGCCCGCCACCGGCAGCAAGGTCGAGCCCGTGAGCTTCAACGAGCTGCTGGAGCGCAAATGGGATTTCCGGCAACCGCTGGTGCTGCTCGGGCCGGAGCAGGACTCCTCCACCAGGGCCTCGCTGGAGCGGGCCATCCCGCGGGTGCCGTGGCTGAGCTTCGATCAGCTGAAACTGAGCTTCGGCCCCGACCTGCGCGTGGTGGTGCCGAGGGTGGCCAACTTCGTCACCGGGGGCTCGCTGCGGATCAGCGGTCGTCTGGATCCCTCGCTGCGGGCCTCCGGTGTGGTGAGGCTCCTGGGGGGCCGCCTCAACCTGTTCACCACCAGCTTCAGCCTCGACCCTTCGGCCCCCAATGTGGCCGTGTTCACCCCCTCCCTGGGGCTGGTGCCCTATCTCGACATCGCCCTGCGCACCCGGATCTCCGACAGTCTCAACGTGATCTCGCCGGGGGGCTTCACCGCCGCCGGGCTTGGATCCAGCTCGGCTCCCTCGCTCGTGGATCTCTCCAACCAGAGCGGCTTCTCCTCCCTGAATCAGCTGAAGTTGATCCTGGTCACGGTGAGCGTCAGTGGTCCGGCGGACCGGATCGCCGAGACGATCAAGCTGCGCAGCAGTCCGCCGATGCCCCAGGAGCGACTGGTGGCCCTGATCGGGGGCAATTCCCTGGCCGGCCTGCGCGGTGGGGAGGCCGGCACCGCCCTGGCCACGGTGCTGGGTCAGTCGTTGCTTTCGCCGCTGCTCTCCTCCCTGAGCGACGCGCTTGGGCAGCGGGTCAGCCTGGCCCTCTATCCCACCTATGTGAATCAGGCGATCAGCACGCAGCAGGAGCTGCGTTCCCGCCGGGTGCCCCCGCAGCTGGTGCTGGGCTCCGAGATCGGCCTCGACATCACCGATCGCTTCAATGCTTCGGTGCTGGCGGCCCCGAACCGTTCCGACGTCCCCCCGCAGGTCACCCTGAAGTACCGGGCCTCCGAATCGCTCAATCTGGAGGGATCGATCGACACCCAAGGGGCCTGGCAGACCCAGCTGCAGGTGTTCTTCCGGTTCTGAACGACCGTTTCTCCCCTTCCCCCTCCCTTCCTCCTTTCGTTGCTCTCCGTGTCCGCGTCGTCTTCTGTTTCCCGCTGCGAGCCCCAGCTGATCGGCATCGACCTGGGCGGCACCGCCATCAAGTTGGGAAGGTTCAGCAATGCCGGCGAGTGTCTGGCCGACCTGGAGCTGCCCACGCCCCAGCCGGCCATGCCCGGGGCCGTGGTGACGGCGATCAGCACGGCGGTGGAGCGCCTGGATCCCGACCGCTGCGCCGACCTGGTGGGGATCGGCCTGCCCGGTCCCGCCGATGGGGCCGGCAGGGTGGCCAGGATCGCGATCAATCTGCCCGGCTGGCGGGAGGTGCCGCTGGCCGACTGGCTGGAACCGCAGCTGGGGCGTCGCGTCACCCTCGCCAATGACGCCAACTGCGCTGCCCTGGGGGAGGCCTGGCACGGCGCTGCCCGTGGTGTGGACGACCTGCTGCTGCTGACGCTGGGCACCGGCGTGGGAGGGGCGGTGCTGCTGGGGGGGAAGCTGTTTCTGGGCCATGGCGGCGCCGCGGCGGAGCCCGGCCTGATCTGTGTGGATCCGGAAGGGCCCCCTTGCCGCAGCGGCAACCGCGGATCGCTTGAGCAGTACTGCAGCCTGGCCGGGCTTGCCCGCCTCAGTTCGCTGGAGCCTGCCGAACTCGACCGCCGCGCCCGCAGCGGGGACCCGGAGGCCCTGGCAGTGTGGGCCGCCTACGGCCGCTGGCTGGGAATCGGCCTGAGCTCGTTGCTGTACGTGCTCACGCCGCAGCGGGTGTTGATCGGTGGCGGCCTCAGTGCGGCCAGTGAGCACTTTCTGCCGGCAGTCTGGCGGGAAGTGGAGCAGCGGGTGCTGCCCGTCAGCCGCGAAGGGCTGGAGATCCAACGCTGCGCCCTGGGCAACGGTGCCGGTCGGCTGGGGGCGGCCTGGCTGGCGCTGGATCGCTTGGGATGATGGCCCAATGACCACTCCGTCTCCTTCCTCTCTCCCTCCTTCGCCCCCCCAGGCGGCTGCCGTGCCGGAACCGGGGCCGGAGTTGCTGGCCCGCGCCGCTGCGGTGCGGCGGGCGGCCATGGCCCTCGGTCAGCTCGGCGATGGGGAGAGAAGCCAGGCGGTGCTGGCCATGGCCGATGCGCTTCGGC
The DNA here is from genome assembly GCA_040399125.1 of Cyanobium sp. GTDB lineage: Bacteria > Cyanobacteriota > Cyanobacteriia > PCC-6307 > Cyanobiaceae > Cyanobium. The sequence continues at coordinate 25,831 of JBBASR010000006.1, forward strand.
AGTCGGCCGGAGCGATCGAGGCGGCCAATCGGGAGGATCTGGAAGCGGCGGCGGCGGAGGGACTGGCTCCTGCCCTGGTGGCCCGGTTGAAACTGGATGGCGCCAAGCTGGCGGCGGCGATCGAAGGAGTCCAGCAGGTGGCGACCCTGCCCGATCCCCTCGGCCGGCGGCAGCTGCACACCGAACTGGATGAGGGCCTGGTGCTCGAGCGGGTGAGCGTGCCGCTTGGGGTGCTGGGGGTGATCTTCGAGGCCCGGCCCGATGCGGTGATGCAGATCGCCTCGCTGGCGATCCGTTCCGGCAACGGGGCCCTGCTCAAGGGGGGCCGGGAGGCCAGTTGCAGCTGCGCGGCGATCATGGCCGCCCTGCAGCAGGGTCTGGCCGCCAGTTCAGTCCCTCCGGCTGCCCTGGCTCTGCTCACCTCCCGTCAGGAAAGCCTCGGGCTGTTGCGGCTCGATGGGCTGGTGGATCTGATCATCCCCCGCGGTTCCAACGAGTTGGTGCGTTTCATCCAGGACAACACGCGCATTCCTGTGCTCGGCCATGCCGATGGGATCTGCCATCTCTACGTGGATCGCAGCGCCGACCTCGAGCAGGCGTTGCGGCTCGCGATCGACAGCAAGACCCAGTACCCCGCCGCCTGCAATGCGATCGAAACCCTGCTGGTGCATCGCGAGCGGGCGGCAGATTTTCTCTCCAAAGCGGTGCCGGCCTTCGAGGCCGCGGGGGTGGAGCTGCGCGGCGATGCCATCGCCTGCTCGCTGGGGGTGAGCAGGGCCGCCACCGAACAGGACTGGAGCACCGAATACTCCGACCTGATCCTGAGCGTGAAGGTGGTGAATGACCTCGATCAGGCGCTCGCCCACATCGCCCGCCACGGCTCCCGCCACACCGACGCCATCTGCACCACCGATGCGGCTGCGGCCGATCGGTTCCTGGCGGCGGTGGATAGCGCCGGGGTCTATCTCAACTGCTCCACCCGCTTCGCCGACGGCTTCCGCTACGGCTTCGGGGCCGAGGTGGGGATCAGCACCCAGACCCAGCCCCCCCGGGGACCGGTGGGGCTGGAGGGGCTGGTGACCTACCGCTATCGGCTGAGGGGCGAGGGCCACATCGCCGCCGACTACGCCAGCGGTGCCCGCCGTTTCACCCACCGCCCCCTGCCGCTGTGACTCAGGACCTGATCGAGGTGGAGGGATTGCGGCTGTGGTCCCATGTCGGGGTGCTGGAGCAGGAGCGCCGCGATGGCCAGTGGTTTGAGCTCGACTTCAGCCTGGGGATCGATCTGCTCGAGGCAGGCCGCGGCGATGACCTCGCAGCCAGCCTCGATTACAGCGTGGGCATCCGGGCGCTGCAGACCCTGTCCCGAACGGTCCGTTGCCTGACGATCGAGCACTACAGCGAGCAGATCCTCGATCAGCTTGAACGTTGCTATGGCCCTGTGCCGATCCGGTTGCGGTTGAGCAAATGCCGGGCGCCCATCCCCGGCTTCGGCGGCAGAGTGAGTGTGCGCAGACAGCGGCGATGGAGGTGAATCCCCCCCCCCTGGTGCTGGTGCATGGGTTGTTCGATACGCCCCGGCTGTTCGACACCCTGCGCGGCCGGCTGGCCCGCCGCAGGGATCCCTTGCTGGTCCCCCACCTGCCCCACGGTCTGGGCCAGGTTCCCCTGGCGGAACTGGCCGAGCTGCTCGGTAGTCACATCGAAGCAGCCTTCGGACCCGACCAGCCGGTGGATCTGCTGGGCTTCTCGATGGGAGGCGTGATCGGGCGGGCCTGGATCCAGCTGCATGGGGGTGCCCGCCGTACCCGCCGGTTCGTGACTGTGGCCAGTCCCCATCGGGGCACCCTGGTGGCCAGTCCGCTACCGGGACGCCTGCTGGCAGGAATCGGCGACATGAAGCCCGGCAGTGCGCTGTTGAAGCGCCTGGATCAGGACCTTGGGCCCCTGCGCCAGGTGGAGTGCTGCAGCTTCTACTGCCCCACCGATCTCACTGTGTTTCCGGGCTGGGATGCGGTGCTGCCCGTCGGCCCCACCTACCCGCTGCCGGTGTTCTGGCACAACCGCCTGATGGCGGAGCACGGGTCGGTGGATCCGGTGGTGGCCGAACTGCTGCGGCCCTGAATCAGGAGGCCACCGCCAGGCCCGTGTGGCGGATCAGGGCCTCGGCGGAGGGTTCCCGGCCCCGGAAATCCGCAAACACCTCACTCGGGTGGCGGCTGCCCCCCAGGCCCAGCACGGTGTCGCGGAAGCGGCGACCGGTGGTCCGGATCGCCTCTTCGTTGGTGAGGCCCACCTCCTCGAAGGCGCTGAACGCATCGGCGCTGAGCACCTCTGCCCATTTGTAGGAGTAGTACCCCGCCGCGTACCCCCCCGCGAAGATGTGGCCGAAGGAACAGAGGAAGGCATCTTCCTCGATCGGCTCCAGCACCGTGGTGGTGGCGGCGATCTCACGGCGCAGCTGCTCCGGGCTGCGGCCGCAGTCGGGGGTCCACTGGCTGTGGAGTCGCAGGTCGGTGAGGGCGAAGTGCACCTGGCGCAGGGTGGCGGCCCCGGCCATGAAGGTGCGGGCGGCCAGGAGCTTCTGGAATTCCTCCTCTGGCAGGGGGGCGCCGGTCTGCCAGTGGCGTGCCATGCCCATCAGGGTGGCGCGGTCGTAACACCAGTTCTCCATGAACTGGCTGGGAAGTTCCACCGCATCCCATTCCACGTTGTTGATCCCGGCCGCCTGGGGGCGTTCCACGGTGGTGAGCATGTGCTGCAGACCGTGGCCGAATTCGTGGAAGAGGGTTTCCACTTCCTGGAAGGTCATCAGGCTGGGCGTATCGCCCACCGGAGGGCTCTGGTTGCACACCAGGTAGGCCACCGGCAGCACCGGGGTGCCTTCGGGGGACAGCGAACGGCCCAGGCATTCATCCATCCAGGCTCCGCCTCGCTTGCTGCCGGGGCGGCTGTAGGGATCGAGGTAGAAGGCGGCGAGCGGCCGGTCGCTGCCGGCGTCTGCCACCTCGAAGTAACGCACGTCCGGGTGCCAGATCGGTGCCCTGCCGTCGGCCGCCACGATCCTGATGCCGAACAGGCGGTTGCAGAGGCCGAACAGACCCTCCAGAACCCGCGGCAGGGGGAACCAGGGTCGCAGGGCCTCGCTGTCGAGTTCGAAGGCCTCCTGGCGTCGCACCTCGGCCCAGTAGCTCACATCCCAGGGCTGGAAATTGTCGGCTTCCGCTGCCCCGGCGCGGGCCGCGCAGGCTCGCAGGTCCTCGAGTTCCTGGTGGGCAACGGGGTAGGCCGCAGCGCGCAGGTCCTCGAGCAGACGCTCCACCTCCGCCTCGGAACCGGCCATCTTCGAGGCCAGGCTCACCTCCGCCCAGTTGGCATAGCCGAGGCGATGGGCCTGCTCCTGCCGGAGCTGCAGGATGCGCTCGATCACCGGCCAGTTGCCCGATCCGGGTGTTTCGGCTTCGCCGGAGGCACGGCTGACGTGAGCTTTGTACACCCGTTCGCGCAGATCCCGGCGCCGGCTGTACTGCAGAAACGGGGCGTAACGAGGCATGTCGAGCCCCATCAGCCAGGGGCCCCGCTCGGGGGTGGCCTCGGCGTCGCCGGCCTGACGGGCCGCCTGGGCCAGTTGCTCCCGCAGGCTGGCGGGTAGACCCTCCACCTCCTCCGTCGTGGTCAGCCGCAGCTTCCAGGAGTTGGTGGCATCAAGAACCTGGTTGCCGAAGCGGGTGGCCAGTTCCGCCAGCTCCTGGCTGGCGGCATTGAAGGCCGCCTGGGCTTCCCCTTCCAGGCCGACGCCCCGCAGTTCCATGTCGCGTCGCTCGGCGTCCAGTACCCGGCACTGGGTGGCATCGAGGCCTCCTTGTTCCTGGAGTTGGCGCAGCGCCCGATACAGCAGGCGGCTCTGGCCGACCCGGTTGCCGAAGGCGACCACGGCCGCCTGTTGGCGGCTGTGGGCCTCCCGCAGTTCCGGGCTGTTGCAGACGCCATTGAGGTGGCCCACCACCCCCCAGCTCCACCGAAGCCGTTCGCCGAGCCGATGCAGCGGCTCCATCACCGCTTCCCAGCTCAGCGGTGCGGCGGAGGCCAGGCTCTGCTGCAGTTTGGATTCCAGTTCGTCAAGCTCCTGGCCAAGGCGAACCAGCAGAGCCGGGATGTGGCGATCGATCTGATCGGGAGTGATCGCCTCAAATTGCGGCAGGCCCTCGCCGGCCAGCAGGGCGGGTTGGGATTCCAGGGTGGCGTTCATCCGGGCAGGCACGTCCTTTCGTGCCATTTTCGGTGGCCGCCAGTGCCGCTGTGGGTTCAGCCGAAGGGAGGGAATCCTCCCAGGCTCAGGGCGATCGGAGCATGGTTGGCCAGCTCTGTGGCCAGGGCATTGGTGCTGGCTTCGTAGAGATCGATCGCCACCCGTGGCCAGAAGCCGATCACCAGCGTGGGCACCAACAGGGTGAGGCCGATCAGCAGTTCCCGCGGTTTCATGTCTCCCACCACGGCGAGGGCGGGGATACGGGGTCCGAAGAAGACGCGGCGGCAGAGGGAAAGGAGATACACCGGGGTGAGTACAAGGCCGATCGCCGCCAGCACGATCGCGATCACCCGGAAGGCCACGGTGAAGCCATCGTTGGCGGTTACGCCCAGGAACACGGTGATCTCACTCACGAAACCGCTCATGCCCGGCAGGGCCAGGGAAGCCAGCGAACTGGCCAGGAAGAAGGCGAAGGTGATCGGCAGGGCCTTAGCCAGGCCGCCCATGTTGGGAATCGAGAGGGTTTTGGTGCGTTCGTAGAAGACGCCGGTGATGAAGAACATGGCCGCGGCGATCAGGCCGTGGCTGATCATCTGCAGCATCGCGCCGCTGATGCCGAGGGCGTCGATCGCCCCGATGCCGAGCAGCACGAAACCCATGTGGCTCACCGAGCTGCAGGCGATCCTTCGCTTGACGTTGTCCTGGGCGAAGGCATTCAGGGCTCCGTAGACGATGTTGACGATGCCCAGCACCACCAGGGCCGGGGCCAGCTGGAGGTGGGCTTCAGGCAGCATCTGCACGTTGAAGCGCAGCAGGGCATAGCCGCCCATCTTCAGCAACACCCCCGCCAGCAGCATCGAGACCGGGGCATTGGCCTCTCCGTGGGCATCCGGAAGCCAGGTATGCAGCGGGAACATCGGCAGCTTCACCCCGAAGCCGACCAGGAAGCCGAGGTAGCAGAGCAGCCCGAAGGTGCCGCCCGGGGAGCGGGTGGCGAGTTCGGAAAGATTGAGGGTGAAGTGATCACCGGAGAGGGCCAGGGCCAGACCACTGAGCAGGATCAGCAGCGAGGCGGTGGCGGTGTAGAGAATGAATTTGGTGGCGGCGTACTGGCGCTGCTGACCTCCCCAGATGGCGATCAGCAGGTAGACGGGCACCAGTTCGAGTTCCCAGGCCAGGAAGAAGAGCAGGAAGTCCTGGGAGAGGAACACCAGCGCCTGGGCCGAGGCCTGCACCAGCAACAGGGCGAAGTAGAGGCGGGTCTTGCGTGAAACGTTCCAGCTGGCGGCCACGGCCAGCAGGGTGACGAGGCCGCTGAGCACGACCAGGGGGGCGGAGAGCCCATCGGCCCCGAGGGACCACTCCAGGCCCAGGGCCTTGACCCAGGGCACCCGCTCCACCAGCTGCAGGCCACTCAGGTTTCCATCGAAATGGCGGGAGAAGACCCACAGCATCAGGGCAAAATCGATCCCGAGAACAGCCAGGGCCACCGCACGGGGCAGGCTGGGGTCGTCGGGATCGCCGGGCAGCAGGGGCATCACCAGGGCCGCGGCCGCCGGCAGCAGCACGATCAGGCTGAGCCAGGGAAAGGCGGGATCAAGGAGCGATGACGTGGTGAGGGCGGTGGACGCGGCCGAGAGGGGCAGGGTGGCGTCCATCAGAAAACCGGGCTGGGGTCGATGCGGAGCGGCTCTCTGACCCGGCTGTGCAGGTTGGCCTCATCCATAGACGAATCTATCAGCTGAGTAGTTCTACTCATCGGATGTGCTAGAGGGAGGGGGTGGTGCGCAGGGGCAGAGGTTCCCAGTGGCTGCCACGGTTCTGCAGGCCGAGCACCGCCCCACGGCTGCTCACGCCTTCCTGTTCCCAGCGGCGCACCATCGCCTCGCTCACGGCTTCCGCCACCGGCGCAGGGCAGAGGGCCAGCAGCGTGGGGCCGGCTCCACTGATCACACAACCCCAGGCGCCGGCTTCCAGCGCCGCTTCCCGCACGGCCCGCCCCCCCTGGATCAGACCCCATCGGTAGGGCTCATGAATCCGGTCGTGCATGCCGTCAGCGATCAGATCCCCATTGCCGGTGCGCAGGCCCTGCAGCAGCAGGGTCAGGGCCCCGAGATTGATCACCGCATCCGCAATCGGAATGCTGCGGGGCATGGCCCGACGGGCCTCGCTCGTGCTCAGTCGGATCGAGGGAATGGCGACTACGGCGGTCACCGAAGGAGCCCATTCGCAGCGCACCACCCGCCAGCGATGGGAGGCGGCCCTGGCGGTAAGGCAGAGGCCGCCCACCAGCGATGGCACCACATTGTCGGGATGGCCCTCGATGTCGATCGCCAGTTCGAGCAGTTTTTCCTTGGTGAGCGGTTCCCCCACCAAGGCGTTGGCACCGATCAGGCCGGCCACGATCGCGGTGGCGCTGCTGCCGAGACCGCGGGCGGGTGGCACCGCCAGCCGCACCCTGGCTTCCAGGGCCACGGGCTCTTCGCCCGCCTCCCGCCAGACCCTCTGGGCCGAGCGGTACACCAGGTTGTCCGGACCACCGCGCAGATGGGCCCCTTCGGGCCCTTCGATGATCAGATCGAAGCGCTCGCCGCTGCCTTCGATCACCCGCAGTTCGAACGTGTTGCTGAGGTCGAGCGCGGCCCCCAAGCAATCGAAACCGGGTCCGAGATTGGCTGTGGTGGCCGGTACATCCACCACAACCCCCTTGCCGATCTGGGGGCAGACCATATCTGTTCCGTCGCTTCGGCTCAGTGTCCCACCCGGCCGGCTCAGGCCAGCAGCATCCTGGCCCTGCAGGCGGCGCTGAACGAGCCGATCTCCGCATCGGTCACGGCCGTCACCGGCATCGGCTCCAGCACCGTTCGCAGCCTCCCCTTGGCCAGAAAAGCCTGTTCGAACCGGTCGGACCGCAACGGCGCCAGCAACTTGGCAGCGGTGCCGCCGGCCAGCCAGATCCCGCCCCGACTCAGGCAGGCCAGGGCCAGGTCGCCGGTGACATTGCCATAGGCCTCCAGCCACAGATTCAGCGCTTCCACTGCCAGCGGCTCGCCTGCCGCTGCCGCTGCCGCCACGGCGGCAGGCAGATCGGCCTGGTCTGCGTCGACGCCCGGGTCCAGCCATCGGCTCGCCACAGACTGGAGCGGATTTTGGCCCTGGGGGTCCCGGGTGGCCAGCAGCCAGCGGGCCACATGGCCGAGTCCGGTGCCGCTCACCACCCGCTCGATCGAAACGCGCTCCAGGTGCAGATCCTGCTGCAGCCATTGCCGCAGCTGCCATTCATCTTCGTTGCGGGGCGCGAAACTGCCGTGGGCCGCTTCGCTGGCCACGGCCTGAAGTCCGTTCTCGACCGGGATCCCGATCGCCACACCCAGCCCCGTTCCTGCCCCCAGGATCAGCAGCGGCGCAAAGGCCTCCACCGTGCCATTGCGGATCACGGCCCGCTGATGGGGCTGGAGATGGGGCAGGCCGTAGATCAACACGGCGAAATCATTCACCAGTTCCACCCGGTCGATGCCGGTGGCTTCGGCAAGATCCGCCTCACTCAGCTGCCAGTGGAGGTTGGTGAGCTTGGCTTTTCCCCCCTGCACCGGCCCGGCCACCGCGAAGCAGGCCGCCTCCGGCCGGCCTGGGTTGCGCGCCACCTGGTCCGCCAGGAAATGGACCACCATGCTGGCCAGGTCCGGCCACTCGGCCGAGAGATAGCGCTCACCGGCGATCTGCTCGAGCTGCCCTCCCCTGGAGCGGTAGAGGCTCAGCAGGGTCTTGGTGCCGCCGATGTCACCTGCCAGCAATGTGGTCATGTGCGTGTGGTCATGGAGTGGTGGCGGCAAGACCCAGATCTGCCCTGCGCTGCTGATTGGCGGTGGCGCTGGCGGCCAGGAGCTCGGCGATCCCCACACTGCCGAGGTCTCCCTGGCGGCGACTTCGCAGGCTCACCTGGCCGGATTCGGCCTCCTTGGCCCCGATCACGCCGAGCACCGGAATCTTCTTCTGCTCGCCGTTGCGGATCAGCTTGCCGAGTCGATCACCGCTGCGGTCGATCGAGGCCCGCACCCCCCCTGCCCTGAGTTGCCCGAGGAGCGTCTCGGCAAAGGGCAATACCTCATCGGTGACCGGCAGCAGCCGGATCTGTTCCGGGGCCAGCCAGAAGGGGAAATCGCCGGCGTAGTTCTCGGTCATGATCCCGAAGAACCGCTCCAGCGAGCCAAAGATGGCCCGGTGAATCATGATCGGGCGCTGCCTGGAGCCATCGGCGGCCACGTACTCAAGATCAAACCTTTCGGGCAGGTTGAAGTCGAGCTGGATCGTGGAGCACTGCCACATCCTGCCGATCGCATCCTCGATCTTGAGGTCGATCTTGGGGCCGTAGAAGGCGCCACCGCCCTCATCGATCTTGTAGGCCCAGCCCTTGCGGTTCAGCGCCTCGATCAGGCCCTGGGTCGCCAGCTCCCAGACGGCGTCCTCGCCGATCGATTTTTCCGGACGGGTGGAGAGGTTGATCTCGTAGCTGCGGAAATCAAAGGTGGAGAGGATCCGCTCGGTGAGATCGAGGATCGCCAGGATCTCATCACTGATCTGCTCGGGCAGGCAGAACACGTGGGCGTCGTCCTGGGTGAAGCCGCGCACGCGCATCAGCCCATGCATCACCCCAGGCCGTTCGTAGCGGTACACGGTGCCGAGCTCGGCCCAGCGGATCGGCAGTTCCCGGTAGCTCCTGAGTGTGCTGGCGTAGGTGAGCACATGGAACGGGCAGTTCATCGGCTTGAGCTGGTACTCCCGCTCATCCACCTGCATGGGGCCGAACATGCTCTCGGCATAGAAGTCGAGGTGGCCTGAGGTCTTCCAGAGGCTGATGTCGGCCACGTGGGGGGTGTAGAGCAGCTCGTAGCCCGCCTCGAAGTGCAGCTCCCGCCAGAGGTTCTCGATCAGCAGACGCATGCGGGCGCCGCGAGGGTGCCAGAACACCAGGCCGGCGCCGGCCTCATCCTCGATCGAGAACAGATCCAGATCATTGCCGAGGCGGCGGTGGTCGCGCCGCAGGGCTTCTTCCTTGCGCCGCTGGTATTCGGCCAGCTGCTCGGGGGTCTCCCAGGCGGTGCCGTAGATGCGCTGCAGTTGCGCCTTGGTTTCATCGCCGCGCCAGTAGGCACCGGCCACGCTTTCCAGCTCAAACGCCTTGGCGTTGAGCTCGCTGGTGTTGGCCACGTGGGGGCCGGCGCAGAGGTCCCACCACTCCTCGCCGAGGGTGTACAGGGTGATCGGCTCCTGGATGCCGGCCAGGATCTCCAGCTTGTAGGGCTCATTCTGGGCCTTGATCTTCTGCTCCGCCTCGGCCCGGCTCACCTCGAGGCGCTCGAGCGGCAGCTTTTTATTGATGATCCGGATCATCTCCTTCTTGATCGCCTTGAGATCGGCTTCGGTGAAGGGATCGGGGCTGTCGAAGTCGTAGTAGAAGCCGCTTTCGGTCCAGGGGCCAATCGTCACCTGGGCCTTGGGGAACAGCTTCTGCACCGCCATCGCCATCACGTGGCTCATCGAATGGCGGATACGCAGCAACTGCTCGCTTTCGCTGGTCTTCGGCAGGTGAATGGCGCTCCCTCCGTCCGGGGCGGCGCTGCCGCTGAGGGTGATGTTCCCGGAGGACGCTGCTGCAGGCACGGGAATCCGCAAGTGCTCAACCTTGATCCTACGCAGGAGAATCCAGGCCATGCCTAGGCTCCGCCCGTGACCAGCAGCTCCCCGCTCCGCCCGTCCGTACCCCGGGTTCCTTCGTTGGAACGACGGAGCGTGGCGGTGGCGTATCTGCTCTGGGCCCTTTCCCTGGTGGGGCTCTGCGGCATTCATCGCTTCTACAACCGCAAACCCCTCTCCGGCACCCTCTGGCTGGTGACCTTCGGCTTCTGTGGCATCGGCCAGGTGGTGGATCTCTTCCTGATGCAGGGAATGGTGGAGCAGGCCAACCAGCCCCTCTTGCTGCAGGAGGCTTTGGCGGCCCAGCAGGCCGGCACCCTGCCGCCGGTGGAGCGTCAGCTGCTGGCCCTGGCCCGCAAGGTCGGGCCCAAGGGCTTCACGATCAACGACGCCCTGCTGGAACTCCAGCTCCCCCACAGCACCGATGCCAGGGCCGTGCAGGCGGAAATCGAACGGCTGCTCCACGCCGACCTGCTCGATGTCGGCAACGACGAACGGGGCCGGGTGGTCTACCGGGAGCCGTGAACCCTCACCGGCTCAGGGGCATGGGCCTGGCTGCGGGCCTGGCGGTGGTGGCGGCCAGGGCCTGGGGAGCGCTTCCCCTGCCCCTGTGGAGCTGCCCCTATCGCCATCTCACCGGGCTGCCTTGTCCCACCTGTTATTTGACCCGTTCGGTGCTGGCCAGTTTCCGCGGCGATCTGGTCGGCGCAATGCGCTGGCACGCCCTGGGCCCCCCTCTGGTGGCAACAGGGTTCTGGCTGCTCTGGCAGCAGCTGGTGCGGGGTGTATCGCCCGATTCGCCCAGAGCACGGCAGTGGGCGGCGGTTCTGGGGGTCGGGGCCCTGGGCTACTGGTTGGTGCGGCTGCTGGTGCCGGCCCTCAGGCCGTGAGACCGCCGCGGCGTTGACGTTCGAGTTCGGCGCCGTAGAAGGCCAGGAGCTCCTCCACCCGCTTCACCGGCTGCCCGTAGAAGCTGCCGCCATGGCTGGCGGGAAGGGAGGCCCATTCCCTGGCCAGGCGGGCCAGCACCGTTCGGTTGAGGCCGAGTCGGTCGAATTCCTGCAGAGCCCCCCGCTTTTCCATCAGATAGAGAGCGGCCTGGTCCTGGCTGGAGGGCCCGAAGTTTTGCAGACCGAGGCGGAGCGATGCTTCCCTCCAGGTGCCCGGCAGGAACTGATAGGCACCGGCCGCGGCACTGGTGTAGCGCTTCTGCACCGTGATCTCCGGATGCCGTTCCAGGTTCTGGAAGCGGCCGCCGCCATAGAGCACCCGGTACCCCTCCTCGCTGCCGTCGATCCAGGTGCCTTCGGCGTAGCGGATCGTGTTGAGCAGGGCCCTGCGCTCTGGGGTGATCCGGTAGAAGCCCGACGGTTCGGCAGCGGGGGCGGTGCTGAGGGAAGGCTGGTTCTGCCTCGCTGCGCCGGGGGAGCCGTGCTGCGGTTGCGGCTCGTCCATCACCGAAGAAAGCAGACGGGGCTGGCCGACCATCGGCAGCACCAGCAGCAGGGCAGCGGAACAGAGCGGACCGGAGGGCAGGGCGGCGGGGCGAAGCAGAGGAAGCAAGGGCAGGTGCGGAACAGGGGATGAGCAAACCCTGATGGCCGTACCCCTGCCGCTGCCACCCCCCCGGGACCGGCTCTGGACAAGCGGGACCCGCTGTGCCACCGAAAGCTGTCCGCGACGGGACTCGGTTGGGATCGCTGTGAGGGACTGGAGCTGCGGCCGTCAGGCCTCGGGGGGTGGGCCGGCTTGTCAGCAATTCCCCATCTGCAGGGATTGATCAGCTGGGCTGATCAATCCCGAAGCGATTGTTAAGGGCTGTGGCTCGCCTGCGCCGCGGGCTGTTGCTCAGTGGCGCGGCAGAAAGCCGAGTGCCTTGTGCACCCTGGCCAGGGTGTCGGTGGCCACCTGGCTGGCCCGCTCGCGCCCCTGCTGGAGCACCTGCTCCAGGCCGGTCGGATCTGCCCGCAGTTCGGCGTAACGCTGCTGCACGGGTCGGAGGGCCTCCACGGTGGCCTCCGCCAGCAGCGGCTTGAACGAGCCCCAGCCCATGGCCGCGCATTCTGCGCCGGCCTCGGCTCGACTCCTGCCGCTGAGCAGGGCGTAGAGGCCGAGGAGGTTGTCGGCCTCGGGGCGCTCCGGATTGCCGAATTCCAGTCCCATCACCGGGTCGGTCTTGGCCCGTTTGATCTTCTTGGTGATCAGTTCGGGGGGATCGAGCAGGGTGATCCGGGACCCCTCGTTGGGATCGCTCTTGCTCATCTTGCTGCGCCCATCGGTGAGGCTCATCACCCTGGCCCCCTCCCGCAGGATCAGGGGTTCGGGCACCTTGAGCACGGGCAGCGGTTCACCCGCTGCATCCTTGGGTCCGAATCTGGCGTTGATGCGCTGCTGGGCGATGTCCCGGGCCAGCTCCAGGTGCTGTTTCTGGTCTTCCCCCACCGGCACCAGGTCGGCGTCATAGAGAAGGATGTCCGCCGCCATCAGCACCGGGTAGTCGAGCAATCCAGCGGAGACGTTGTCTCCCTGTTTGACCGCCTTCTCCTTGAACTGGATCATCCGCTCCAGCCAGTTGAGGGGGGTGACGCAGTTGAGGAGCCAGCAGAGCTCGCTGTGGGCGGCCACGTGGCTCTGCACGAACACCGTGGAGCGGGCAGGGTCGATGCCGCAGGCCAGGTAGAGGGCGGCGGTGGTGAGGGTGTCCTCCGCCAGCCGGGCCGGGTCATGCGGCACCGTGATCGCATGCAGATCCACGACGCAGAAGAAGGTGTCGTGGGTTTCCTGCAGCTGGACCCAGTTGCGGATCGCCCCGAGCCAGTTGCCCAGATGCAGTGCTCCGGTGGGCTGAACCCCGGAGAGAACCCGCGGCCGTGCGTCGGTCATGGAGGGGGATCAGGCTTCGGCAGCTTCGCTGGACGAGCCTGCCTCGAGGCTTTCGGTGGGCTCGCTCGGCGATTCGATGGCTGTCTCCGCAACGCCGCTGGTCTCCGCATCGCCGCTGCTCTCCGCAACGCTGCCGGTCTCGGCGACGTTCCCGGCTTCAGCATCGAAGGCGGCTTCAGCATCGAAGCCGGTCTCGGCATCACCGGCGGCCTCGGGCACCTCAGCAACCTCAGCAATCTCAGGCGCTGCGGCCACGGGGCGACTGGGTCGGGCAAAGGGATCCACCCGGGGTCCCCTTCCCCCGCCGGAGGCACCACCGCGGGGGGCATCACCGCGCTCGCGACGGCGGTCACCACCACCACCAGGCCCGCGGGGAGCGGGGGGGCGCCCGCCGCCCTGGGCGCGGTGCTGGGCCACGATCTCATCGAGCTGGCCGGCTTCCAGCTGCTGGGCCAGGGTGCGCAGGCTGAAGCCCAGCACGGCCACGGTGGAGCGGAGGCCCAGGGCCTCCTGCAGGGCACGGGCCGCCTGCATCTCGTTGTCGCTCAGGCGGATCCGGAAGCCCCCGGCATCGCGGTTGCCGGAAGGGCGGGGGCCACGGCCGCCCTCTTCCTGGCGGGCTGAAGGGAAGGAATTGTTGGTTTCGTCGGCCATTGCCGCAGCCTGGAGTCAGGGGCAAGTGTGGCGCATCGTCCCCTCATCCCGGTCGGCATTCGGACACAGCCAGCGGAGTTGGTGGGGCTCCCTCCCGCCATCGGACCTGCCCCCATCGGACCTGCCGCGTGAAAGAACCAGCAGAGGGACCGGTCGGGGCCTGCGCTCCTCAAAGCTGCGGCGATAGGCCTCGATCAGCTCCAGGTAATCCGCGAGCGACCAGTGGTGACCGCCCGTCTCCTGCACAGACCAGAGCCGCAGCTGGGCCTCACGGCAGGCTTCGGCACCGAATTCCTCCCAGCACAGTTGCTGGGCCTGCCAGTCCGGCCGCCCGGCCGCCACCTGCTCTCGGTACCGCACCAGCTCCGGTGCCTCGCGGCTGGCATCCGGCGGCAGCACGAGCAGAAGGTCCTGCACCGGCACCGGCGACATCCGTAGCCAGCAGCGGTCATGCAGCAGCACCGGCAACCTGCCATGCCAGTGACGGGCCGCCTCAATCTGGGCCCAGCAGGCCTCCACCAGCGCCGTCTGGCTCGCCGTGAACGTGATCGCCGCGGTCGTTCCGCTGCCCCTGCGGGTTGCTCTCGGCTCAGCCTTGCCCATGGATTGTTGGTGCGGAGGCCATCCGGTACTTCCATCCTGCCGTGTTTCCGCCTTCAGCGGCCGCGATGCGGACACCACCCTCTGCTGGATGGCTGAAAACCCCTTCGGTTGAGCTAAACAGGCATTGCCTCTGGAAAGCACGGTGAACAGCGAGGTCCGCCGCCCCAAGATTCCTTTCCTCCAGCCAGGCCTGGTGCTGGCCGGTTCGCTGGTGCTCGGCGATGGTCTGCTGCATCTGGCCCATCTGGATGGGGTCGCTGCGGTCGGCGTCGGTGCCCTGGCCGGAGGCTGGTGGCTGCTTTCCGGTCGCCGTCGCCCTGCCACGCCTCGGCTGCCCGCAACGATCCAGGGTTGGCTCGATCGTTGCGAGTCGGTGCTGCAGCAGTTCGATCGGCTGGAGTCGGAGCCCGGTGAGGGACAGCCCGCCCGCCGACTTGCCCTGACCCGGCTGGAGGAAGAGCGTCGTCGCCCCGGCCCAGGGGTGGCCCTGGTGGGGTCCCGGCCGATGGACACCGCCCATCACCCCCAGCTGACGGCCGCTCTGCGCAACTCACAAGGTCTGAGATTGCTGTGTGGTCACGCCCTGCCGGCCTCCAGCTCGGACTGGTGCTGGCCGGAGGATTTCGAGGCCTGCGATGCCTTCCTTTATCAACTGCAACTGCCGCTTCAGGCCGCGGATTTGCGCTGGCTGGAGTCCATCCCTGCGGGCCTCCCCCTCTGGCTGCTGATCGAGACCGGACCCGGCAGTGCTCCAGAGCAGCGGCTCGCCGAATTTCAGAGCCAGTGGTCGGGGGCGGCCACCGAACGCCTGCTGCTCTGGGATGGCGGCAGCGAGAGCCTCGCCGCCTCTCTCAGCCCGATGGCGGCCTGGCTGTCCCGCCAGGCCCTGGCCCTGCGCCAGGCCACGGCGTTGCGGCGCCTGGAGAGACTGCACGGCCGCTGGCAGGCCGAGCTCGAGCAGCTGCGCCGGCGGGAATGGCAGAAACTTCAGCAACGCACCCAGTGGCTGGTGGCTGCCGGGGTGTTCGCCAATCCCCTGCCCACGGTGGACCTGCTGGTTCTGACCGCCGCCAATGGCCTGATGCTTCAGGAGATGGCCCGTCTCTGGGACTGCCCCTGGGATGGGGAGCAGCTTCGGGCTGCAGCAGCGGAGCTGGGCCGTGCCGCCCTCACGATGGGGGTGGTGGAGTGGAGCAGCCAGGCTCTGGCCGCTGCGGTGAAGCTCCACGGGGCCACCTGGCTGGTGGGGGGCACGCTGCAGGCCCTGAGTGCGGCCTATCTGACCCGGGTGGTGGGCCATGCCATGGCCGACATGCTGGCCCTCTCGGCAGGTGTCAGCGAGCCGGATCTGGAGGCGATCAAGCGGCAGGCGCCGTTGCTGGTGGCCCGGGCGGCCGAGGCGGAGAAACTCGACTGGAATGCCTTTCTGCAGCAGGGTCTTGGCTGGATTCAGCAGCAACTGCGGGAGACAGGCAGCACGCCGATGCTTGATTCAACTTCATGATTGCTGTTAAGTATTTTTAAGAAGCCAAAATCTTTTCTGCGAGCATCGGGGAGATGTGGGCTTCTCCTTAGCCTTGTATCACCTCTCTTTTTGAGAGGTCCTACATGTCCTCCTCCTCCATGACCACTGCCATTCGCAGCGGCCGCGCTGGAAGCTGGGAAAGCTTCTGCCAGTGGATCGCCTCCACCAACAACCGGATCTATATCGGTTGGTTCGGTGTGCTGATGATCCCCTGCCTTCTGGCCGCCACCATCTGCTTCATCGTTGCGTTCATCGCAGCCCCCCCCGTCGACATCGACGGCATTCGGGAACCCGTTGCCGGCAGTCTGATCTACGGCAACAACATCATCTCCGGCGCTGTCATCCCCAGCAGCAACGCCATCGGTCTGCACTTCTACCCCATCTGGGAAGCCGCCAGCCTCGACGAGTGGCTGTACAACGGCGGTCCCTTCCAGCTGGTGGTCTTCCACTTCCTGATCGGCATCTCCGCCTACATGGGCCGCGAGTGGGAACTCTCCTACCGCCTCGGCATGCGCCCCTGGATCTGCGTGGCCTACAGCGCTCCTGTGGCCGCTGCCACCGCTGTCTTCCTGATCTATCCCTTCGGTCAGGGCTCCTTCTCCGATGGCATGCCCCTCGGCATCTCCGGCACCTTCAACTTCATGCTGGTGTTCCAGGCCGAGCACAACATCCTGATGCACCCCTTCCACATGCTGGGTGTGGCCGGTGTGTTCGGCGGCAGCCTGTTCTCCGCCATGCACGGCTCCCTGGTGACCTCCTCCCTGGTGCGTGAAACCACCGAGAGCGAGTCCCAGAACTACGGCTACAAGTTTGGCCAGGAAGAAGAGACCTACAACATCGTGGCTGCCCACGGTTACTTCGGTCGCCTCATCTTCCAGTACGCCTCCTTCAACAACAGCCGCAGCCTTCACTTCTTCCTGGCTGCCTGGCCTGTGGTGGGTATCTGGTTCACCTCCATGGGCATCAGCACCATGGCTTTCAACCTCAACGGCTTCAACTTCAACCAGTCGATCCTCGATGCCCAGGGCAGGGTTCTGCCCACCTGGGCCGACGTGCTCAACCGTGCCAACCTCGGCATGGAAGTGATGCACGAGCGGAATGCTCACAACTTCCCGCTTGATCTGGCTGCCGCCGACGTGGTGCCCGTGGCCATGACGGCTCCCGCCATCGGCTGAAGCGCCCATCCCCTCGCCCGACGGGGCGGGGTTTCTGCCACCGGTTTTCCTGCAACACCTTCCTGAGGACAGGCTGGCTGAGAACGAGAGAGACACCGGTGGAAAGCCGGAGGCAACCCCCTCGGCGGAGGGGGTTTTTTGTTGGCTTTGCTGCCTTTAGGGTGCCTGCGATCGGGCCTGCTGTGGTTGCGCCACCCCCCTCTGCTGCTGGCGGCGCTGCTGCTGCTCTTTTCCCCAGGCTGCGATTCCGCGGGGGAGAGGCCGCCTGAGAACAGGCCTGATTCCCGCCCCACTAATTCCCGCCCCCTAGTAGTCGCCAGCTTCACCGTGCTGGCGGACATGGGCCGGGAAGTGAGCTGCGGCCTGCTGCGGGTCGAATCGATCCCCAAGCCCGGGGCCGAGGTGCATGGCTATGAGGTCACCCCCTCTGATCTGCGCCGTGCCCACGGGGCCCGCCTGGTGCTCGAAAACGGCCTCGGGCTGGATGCGTGGACCCGGCGCTTCACCGCCCGGCTGGGGGACGTGCCCCATCTCGAGGCCAGCGCAGGGGTGGAGACCCTGCCGATCGCGGGCAGTACCAGGCCCAACCCCCATGCCTGGATGTCTCCGAAGGCGGCCCTGATCTATGTGACCAACCTGGAGCAGGGCTTCCGCCGCCTGGATCCTGCCCATGCCGCCGACTATCAGCGCTGTGCGCAGGCCTATCGGCGGCGGCTGCGGCGGCTGGATACGGATCTGGAGGCGGCGCTGCGCTCCCTGCCGGCCTCCCAGCGCCTGCTCGCCACCTGTGAAGGTGCCTTCAGCTATCTCGCCCGTGACTACGGCCTCGAAGAGGCCTGGCTGTGGCCGGTGAACGGCGAAGGGGAGGTCACACCCCGCCGCATGGGCCGGATGATCCGTACGGTCCGCGGGCGGCAGGTGCCGGCGGTGTTCTGCGAAACCACGGTGGATTCCCGCATCCAGGAGCGGGTCGCCCGCGAATCCGGTGCCCGTTTCGGCGGACGTTTCCACGTGGATTCCACTTCCGGCCCGGAGGGTCCGGCAGCCACCTACGAGGCACTGATGCGCCACAACCTGGCGATCCTGGTGGCGGGCCTGCGCCCGCATCGAGCCTCGCCACCGCCTTGAATGGCGGCATGGTTCCCCCCCCTGCTGCTGAACCTGCCCAGCGCCGTCTGGAGGTGAGCGGGCTCAGTGTCAGTTACGGCGCCGAGCCCGTCCTGGTGGACGTGGATGTTGAGCTCCTGCCAGGAAGCATCTGCGCCCTGGTGGGGATGAACGGTGCCGGCAAATCCACCCTGTTCCAGGCCTTGATGGGATTCCTGCAGCCCCTGCAGGGGCGGATCCGGATCGACGGCCTGCAGGTAGCGCAGGCCCAGCGGCAGCAGCGGCTGGCCTATGTCCCCCAGGGCGACCAGGTGGACTGGCAGTTTCCTGTCCGTATCTGGGATGTGGTGATGATGGGCCGTTACGGCTCGATGAACCTGTTGCGATGGCCCTCGCGCAGCGACCGTCAGCGGGTGCGTGAAGCACTCCAACGGGTCGACCTGCTCCCCCTGGCGAATCGTCAGATCGGCTCCCTTTCCGGGGGGCAGCGCAAGCGTGCCTTCCTGGCCAGGGCCCTCTGCCAGGAGGCGAAGCTGCTGCTGCTCGATGAACCCTTCACGGGCGTGGACAGGCCCACGGAGAATCTGATCATCCAGGTGCTGCTCGAGCTTCGTCAGCGCGGGGCCACCGTGCTGATCGCCACCCATGATCTGGAGGCGATCCCCAGGTTCTGCGACCAGGTGGTGCTGCTGCATCGCACCGTGGTGGCCAGCGGACCCACCGAGGAGGTATTCACCCAGTCCAATCTGCGGCTTACCTTCGGCACCCTCGCCGCAGCAGATCCTCCCGTCCGCTCCGTTTCGTGATGCCCATCTCGCCCCTGCAGCTGCTGCTGGAGCCCCTGCAGGAGACCTTTCTGCAGAGGGCCATCGCTGTGGGCGTGATCGTGGCGGTGGTCTGCGCGGTGTTGTCCTGTTTCATGACCCTCAAGGGCTGGGCCCTGATGGGCGATGCCGTTTCCCATGCGGTGCTGCCGGGTGTCGTGCTCGCCTACGCCTTCCATCTGCCCTTCGCCTTGGGGGCCTTCGTCTTCGGGGTGGGCTCGGTGGGCCTGATCGGCTGGATCCGCCAGCACACCCGTCTCAAGGAGGATGCGGTGATCGGATTGGTGTTCAGCGGCTTCTTCGCCCTCGGTCTGGTGCTGATCTCGAAGCTGCGCAGCAACGTGGATCTCGGTCACATCCTGTTCGGCAACCTCCTGGGGATCAGTGACGCCGATCTGGGCCAGACCCTGGCCATCGCCCTTGTGGTTCTGGGGGTGCTGCTGGTGCGGGGCCGCGACCTGCTGCTTTTCTGTTTCGATCCCTCCCATGCCCGTTCGATCGGTCTGCGCACCGGGGCCCTCCACTATCTGCTGCTCAGCCTGCTAAGCCTGGCTGCGGTGGCGGGGCTGCAGGCCGTGGGCATCATCCTGGTGGTGGCGATGCTGATCACCCCAGGTGCCACCGGCTATCTGCTCACCGATCGGTTCGGGCGGATGGTGGGCCTGGCGGTGCTTTCGGCCGTGATCGCCACGGTGCTCGGGGTGTTGCTGAGTTACTGGATCGATGCCTCCACCGCCGGTTGCATCGTGCTGATGCTCACGCTTCAGTTCGCTCTGGTGATGGTTCTGGCTCCGCGCCATGGTCTGCTGGCCCAGCGGCGCCGGCGCCAGCGACGTACCAGCCAACTGCCGTGACCCCCCTTTCCTCCCCCCGGCCAATCGCGCAGCAGAACTGGTCCTGGTGGCCGCTGTTGCCCCTCTATCCCTATGGGCAGCGTCGCACCCTGGTGCGGGAACTCATTCCGGGCCGGATCTGGAGCTTCGAGCAGCTGCAGGGAGTCTGGTACGTGGCTGTGCCGATCCGGATGACGGTGGTGAAGCTGCGGCAGGGCCTGCTCCTCTATGCGCCGGTGGCGCCCACAGCAGAGGTGGTGGCGGCTCTGCAGGAGCTGGAGCGGCAGCACGGCCCCGTGGTCACGATCGTGCTGCCCACCACCTCCGGTCTGGAACACAAGCTGCCGGTGCCGGCCATGGCCCGGGCGTTTCCGGCGGCAGAGCTGTGGCTCAGTCCCCAGCAGTGGAGCTTTCCGCTGCGCCTTCCCCCCTCCTGGCTCGGTTTTCCGCGTCAGCGCACCCGCTTGTTGTTCGAGCAGGGCCTGCCCCACCAGGACGAACTCCAGTGGTTGCCGCTCGGACCGCTGGATCTGGGCCTGGGCACGTTCATGGAGGTGGCCTGTCTCGATCGGGCCAGTGGCTCCCTGCTGATCACCGATGCCCTGGTCACCATCCCTGCCCAACCGCCTGCGGTGTTTGACCTCGATCCCACCCCCTTGCTGTTCCATGCCAGGGAGCGGGGCGATGAAGCCCTGATCGACACCCCCGCCCGGCGTCAGCGGGGTTGGCAGAGGCTGGTGCTGTTCGCCAATTACCTGCGGCCGGCCCCCTTGCAGGTGCCGCCCTTGGCCGAAGTGTTGCGCCACGCTCTGGCCCCTGGCTGCCGCAATGCCCGCAGTCATTTCGGCGTCTATCCCTTCCGCTGGGAACCTGGCTGGGAGAACGATTTCCGCCAGTTGGTCCCCGGCGATCGCAGTGCGCCCAGGGTGGCGGCGGTGCTGGAGCGGCTTGTGTTCACCCGTTCCCGCCAGACCCTGGTGGCCTGGGTGGAGGCCCTGGCGGCCCTGCCCGAGGTGCGCTGGCTGGTGCCGGCCCACTACGACGCTCCGGTGAGTACGTCACCGCAGGAACTCAGGGAACTGGCCGCGAACCTCGCCAGCAGGGAATGGGCGCCCAGCACGGGAGCCTGGCAGACCCTGGCGCAGATCGATCGCACCTTGCTGAAGCTGGGCCTGGTGCCGGACGGCCCCGAAGAGACATCTCCCCGCTGATGGAAGGGAATGGCCCCAGCTGATTTCCGAGGCAGGAGGCCCCCCGCCGTTCAGAGACGCAGCTCGCCTGGATCGTCGTCGCCGATGGTATCGAGGCCGGTGCCGATCAGAGCGGTTTCCAGCTCCATCCGCTGCTCCATCTGACGCAGGAAATAGCCGGTCATCATTGCCGAGGCCAGCAGGCCCGCCAGGTTGTCGCGGCTGGCCTGGATCTTCACCTCAAACTGCTCGCCGGGCAGCATGCCCAGCAGGCCCTGGACGTTGTGGCGGATGATGTCCTGAATGTCGCCGCTGGCGGAACGGGCGACCCTCTGCAGCACATCAGGGGATTGTTCCTGAAGGTACTGAATCAGCGAGTTGCCGCTGATCGCCTCGTTGTCCGTGGTCAGGAACTCCGGGTTGAACATTTCCCCTCCGGTGTGCTTTGCAACACGCACTGCACCCTAACGCAGCATTTCAGCCCAACCCAGCGGCAGAAGAGGGGGAGAACCGTATGGGGCCGAATCGCTGCAAGGGCCAGTAACGCCAGATCGCCGTGCCGATCACCTCCTCCTCCGGCAGGGGCCCCCAGAGATGGGAATCGAGGCTGGCATTGCGGTTGTCCCCCAGCACCAGCACATGGCCGGCGGGAATGGTGTACGGCGCCAGGGTGTAGTCCATCGCTGTGCTGCTCCAGTCGGGCTGCTGGGGTTCGCCGTTGCGCCACAGCCTCCCGGCCTTCACCTCCACCCGGTCCCCTTCCACGGCAACCACCCGCTTGATCAGGGCGGCGTTGGGGTCGTAACCGGATTGGACCAGTGCCTCGGGTGGATGGAAGACCACGATCTCGCCGGGCTTCAGCGGGGTCCCGAGCCGGGGTCGGACCTTCTCCACCAGCACCCGGTCCTGCAGCTGCAGGGTGGGCAGCATCGAGCCGGAGGGGATCCAGCGGGGTTCGATCACGGCCCAGCGCAGCAGCAGCGCCACCAGCAGCCAGCAGAGGATCCCAATCAGCTGCCGGCCGAGGGATTCGGCCGGCAGGCCCGGCGAGGCGGTGGGCGCCTCAGCGGTAGCGGCATCGGGAGGCCCGGGAGGGCGGGAGGGGCTGGAGCCCATGGCAGGGGAGGCCGCGCGAATGGTCCTGGTTGATGATCGTGCCATTCCAGGAGAGGAGGTGCGCTTGGCGCCGGGTTCTCAGCCGGATGGCAATCCAGGGGCAGCCCTGTTGCTGCTGCAGGCCTTGCAGCGAGGAGGGGTGCGCCATCTGGTGCTGTGTCCCGGCAGCAGGTCAGCCCCGCTGGCTGTGGCCGCTGCCCTGCTGGAGCCCCGGGGGGTGCGCTTGTTCACGGCCGTGGATGAACGCTCCGCCGCCTTCCTGGCCCTGGGCCTCGGCAGGGCGTCAGGCATCCCCGCCGCAGTGATCACCACCTCCGGCTCGGCGGTCGCCAACCTGCTGCCCGCGGCCGTGGAGGCCGACCATGGCGCCATTCCCTTGCTGTTGCTCACCGCAGACCGCCCCCAGCGGCTCAAGGGCTGCGGTGCCAATCAGAGCGTCAACCAGGAGCAGTTTCTGGCTGCCAGTGTTCGCTGGCTGGGGCAGGCGGCGGCCGAAGGGCTGGCTTCGATGGCCCCTGCCGCGATCGAGGACCTGGCGCAGCGCGCCCTGGCGGCAAGCCTGGGGGATGGGGTGCGCCTGCCTCCCGGTGCGGTGCACCTCAATCTGCCGTTTGAGGAGCCATTGCACGCCACCGGCGCCGAACTGCAGGTCCTGCGGTCCCAGGCCACTGCCACTGCCACTGCCACTGCCACTGCCGCTGCCGCCATGGCGCCGGAGGGCCCCTTCCTCGCGCCGCCGGACCTGGGGGGGCTGGATCCCGACCGGCCCGGGGTGGTGGTGGCCGGCCCCTGGCGGGGCCGCCCCGATGCCTGGCGGGCCCATGCGGAGGCCCTGCGCCGCTGGCAGCGACGCACCGGCTGGCCGGTGCTGGCCGATGGGCTTTCCGGCCTGCGCGGGCTCGAGGGGCTCCGGTTGGTGGCCGGCTATGACCTGCTGCTGGATCGTCCCCGCCGGGGGTTCGATGGGGACCAGGTGCTGCGGCTGGGGCCGCTTCCCGCCAGCCGACGCCTGCAGCAGTGGCTGCAGCGCCAGGGGGGCCGGCAGCTGCTGATCACCGAGGCCGATCCCCGTCCGCTCGATCCCCTGGGCCTGGTCCAGGGGCAGTGGAGCGGCGGCTTGGCCGCCTGGTTGGAGCAGTGGCCTGCCCAACGGCTGCAGGGGGGGGCCTCGCCGGAAGCCCTGCGCCAGGCCGAAACCTGGCACGAGGCTGAGGCCCGCCTGCAGCGCTGGCTGGATTCCCAGCTGGGGGGCGATTCTCTCCAGGAACCGCTGCTGGCCCGGCAGCTGAGTCGGCTGCTGCCCCCGGGGCTGCCGCTGATGCTGGCCAACAGCAGCCCGGTGCGGGATTGGGAAAGCTTCGCCGATCCCGCTGCCCCTGCCCGTCCGATCTTCGGTTTCCGCGGTGCTTCCGGCATCGACGGCACCCTTTCGATCGCCTGCGGCCTGGCGGAGGCCCTCGGCCAGCTGGTGCTGCTCACCGGCGACCTGGCCCTGCTGCACGACAGCAATGGCTGGCTCTGGCAGCGTCAGCTGCGCGGCCGGCTCACCGTGGTGCTGATCGACAATGGCGGGGGAGGCATCTTCGAACAGCTGCCGATCCGCACCGATCCGCCGCAGGCCATGGATTTCGACCGCCTGTTCGCCATGCCCCAAGCGGTGGATCAGCGGGCCCTGGCGGCCCTGCACGGGGTGCCAGGGCGCAGGGTGGAGTGCCTGGCCGAGCTGGCCGAGGCCCTCCCCTGGGCCCTGGCCCATCCCCTGGCCCTGCTTGAACTGCGAACCGATCGACGCCAGGACGCCGATCTGCGCAGGCGGCTGCGCACAATGGCGCCATGACCAGCGTTCCTTCCGATTCCGGCCGCCCGCCGGCGGCTTCCTCCCCGTTTCTCTGCCCTGACCCCCCGGTGCAGTGGCAGTGCGCCCATGAGTACAGCGATGTGCTGTTCGAGCGCAGCGACGAAGGCATCGCCCGGATCACGATCAACCGGCCGTCGAAACGCAATGCCTTCCGACCGCGCACGGTGCAGGAGCTCTGTGATGCCTTCACCCGCGTGCGCGAGGACCCCACGATCGGGGTGGTGCTGTTCACCGGGGCGGGTCCGGCAGCCGACGGGGGCTGGGCTTTCTGCGCAGGCGGTGACCAGAGCGTGCGGGGCGACGGCGGTTACATGGATGACGACGGCCTGCCGCGTCTCAACGTGTTGGACCTGCAGCGCCTGATCCGCAGCCTGCCGAAGGTGGTGATCGCCCTCGTGGCCGGCTATGCGATCGGTGGCGGCCAGGTGCTCCATCTGCTCTGCGATCTCAGCCTCGCCGCCGACAACGCGGTGTTCGGCCAGACCGGCCCCCGGGTCGGCAGTTTCGATGGTGGTTTCGGTAGCAGCTACCTGGCCCGTGTGGTGGGGCAGCGCAAGGCCCGCGAGATCTGGTTCCTCTGCCGCCGCTACAGCGCCGAGGAGGCGTTGCGGATGGGTCTGGTCAATGCCGTGGTCCCCCTGGAGCAGCTGCAGGCGGAAGGGGTGGGATGGGCCCGCGAGGTGATGCGCCACAGCCCCACGGCGATCCGTTGTCTCAAGGCGGCGTTCAACGCCGAGACCGATGGCATGGCAGGGCTGCAGGAGCTTGCCGGTCAGGCCACCCACCTCTTCTATCGGACCGCCGAGGGTCAGGAGGGTCGCGATGCGTTCCTGCAGAAGCGGGATCCTGATTTCAGCACCAGTCCCTGGCTACCTTGACGCCGCTCCTGAATGCCTCTGGTGTTGTGCGTCGCCGCCTGCGCTCCTGCTCCCTGACGATCTGGCTGACCGCTGCCGGTCTCGCTGGCAGCTTCGCGCCTGCGGTTGGGGCCGAAGCTCAGCCGGGAGCCGCCGATCTGCTGGGCCCCCAACCCCTGGAGTTGGTCCACCCCCTTTCCCGATCGGGGAATCCACCGCCGCCTGCGGCGCCGAAACGGGAGCTGGTGCTGGATCGCACCCATCGCCAGCTGCGATTGCTGGAGGAGGGAAAGCTTTTGCGTCGCTACCCCGTGGCCGTGGGGATGCCCGGATGGGAGACGCCCGTGGGGAGCTTCGCGGTGATCGAGAAGGCCGCCGATCCCAGCTGGAGGCATCCCGCCAATGGCACCGTGATCCCGCCGGGGCCGTCCAACCCCCTGGGCAGCCGCTGGATCGGTTTCCACCGCGATTGCCGCGGCCGCAGTGGCTTCAATGGCCAGGAGCATCTGGAGGTGAAGGGCTGCGTCACCGCCGGCTTCCATGGCACTCCCAACCGCGAGAGCGTCGGCAGGGCCGTATCCCACGGTTGTGTCCGCCTCTATGACGAGCACGCCCGCGAACTGTTCGATTTCGTGAGCCTGGGCACCCCTGTGACCGTGTTGCCCTGATTGCCCTGTTCATCAGGAACGGGAGTCTGGCCGGTCACCCGTAGAGTTGCGCCGCCAGAATCCGGGGTTGGATGCGCGTTCTCTTTGCAGCGGCTGAATGCGCCCCCATGGTGAAAGTGGGAGGCATGGGCGACGTGGTGGGATCCCTTCCCCCGGCCCTCGCTGCCCTCGGCCATGACGTCCGCATCATCATGCCGGGCTACGGCAAGTTGTGGAGCCGGCTGGAGATTCCGGCCGAGCCGATGTGGCGCGGCCACACCATGGGCACGGATTTCTCCATCTACGAGACGCGTCATCCCTCCAACGGCCTGACGATTTATCTGGTGGGCCATCCAGCCTTTGATTCCGAGCGCATCTACGGCGGCGAAGATGAGGATTGGCGCTTCACCTTTTTTGCCAGTGCCACCGCCGAATTCGCCTGGAATGCCTGGAAACCCCAGGTGCTTCATTGCCACGACTGGCACACCGGCATGATCCCGGTGTGGATGCATCAAGACCCGGAGATCAGCACGGTCTTTACTATCCACAACCTCAAGTATCAGGGCCCCTGGCGCTGGAAGCTCGACCGCATGACCTGGTGTCCCTGGTACATGCAGGGGGATCACACGATGGCGGCGGCCCTTCTCTATGCCGACCGGGTCAACGCCGTGTCGCCCACCTACGCCCAGGAGATCCGCACCGCCGAATACGGCGAACGGCTGGAGGGGCTGCTCAATTTTGTGAGCGGCAAGCTGCGGGGCATCCTCAACGGCATCGACACTGAGGACTGGAATCCAGCCACCGATAAGGCGCTGGTGGCCCAGTTCAGTGCTGAGGATCTTTCCGGCCGCGCCGCTAATAAGAAAGCGCTGCAGGAGCGCATGGGCCTCACGGTCAGTGCCGACAGCTATCTGATGGGCATGGTGAGCCGCCTGGTGGATCAGAAGGGGGTGGATCTGCTGCTGCAGGTGGCCGACCGCGTGCTCGCCTATACCGACAGCCAGATTGTGGTGCTGGGCACCGGCGATCGCAGCCTCGAATCGGGCCTCTGGCAGATGGCTTCCCGTCACCCGGGAAGGTTCTCGGTGTTTCTCACCTACGACGACACCCTGGCGCGCCTGATCTATGCCGGCAGCGATGCCTTCCTGATGCCGAGCCGGTTCGAGCCCTGCGGGATCAGCCAGCTGTTGGCGATGCGTTACGGCTCGATCCCGGTGGTGCGCAAGGTGGGCGGCCTGGTGGACACCGTGCCGCCCCACGATCCCCGGAACCACACCGGCACCGGCTTCTGCTTCGATCGCTACGAGCCGGTGGACTTCTACACCTCGATCGTGCGCTCCTGGGAGGCGTTCCGCCATGCCGAAAGTTGGGCCGAACTCCAGCGTCGGGCCATGACGCAGGACTACAGCTGGGAGCGCTCCGCCCTCGACTATGACCGCATGTATCGAGAGGTCTGCGGCGTGAAGGAACCGACCCCGGATGCCGAGCAGGTGGAGCGTTTCTCCCAGGGGCAGGGGGCGGATCCCAGCCTGCAGCGCCAGGCAGCTGCCGAAGTGGAAGCGGCCCCCAGCCTGGATTCCCTTGCCCAGCCTCCGGCTCCGCGCTCGCTCAATCCGCTTTCCCTGCTTCGGCGTCGCGGTGAGCCCTGAGCGATCGGCGCCCTCAGGCCGGTGAAGCCGCAGGCTGTCGATGGTTGATCCCGATGCTCCGGGCACCGATCTGCCGGTGCCCTACGAGGCCCCCGCCCGTCTTCTGGCGAGGGATCTCCAGGCTGTGCTGGCCAGCTGGCGCTTGAAGCTGCAGGAGCTGTGGCGGCGGAACCGTGAGGGAGACCTGCCAGCTCCCCGCCTCTGGCCGGCGTCGCTGCGCGCGTTGTTCTGGCCCCTGGTTGTGGTGGCCGGCCTGGCGCTGTTCACGGCCCTGGCCCCGCTGCCATGGCACCAGGTCGATCGTTCCGCTCCGGGGGGAGCCGCAGCTGTGGCGCCGGTGCCCCAGGCGCCCGAGCCGGCGCCGCTGTCTGGGCCGGCGCCGCTGCCTGGGCCGGAGTCGCTGCCTGCGCCGGAGTCGTTGCCGGAGTCGCTCAG
>JBBASR010000006.1:53229-64626 GCA_040399125.1 Cyanobium sp.
CGCTGCCTGGGCCGGAGTCGCTGCCTGCGCCGGAGTCGTTGCCGGAGTCGCTCAGCGAGCCTGAGCAGGAGTCTGAGCAGGAGCAGGTGCCGGATCTGCCGCCGCCGCTGCCTGCGCCCCGCCTGGAGGATCAGTTGCGCGAGGCCTTCAATGCCGCCGATCCCGAGCCCCTGGTGGTGCGCGTGGATCCCGAGCCGGCCGCTTCGCTGCTCCGGCTCTTCCTGGCCAACACCTTTCGCCAGCTGCCGGAGCCCCGGCGACAGCTACTGGCGGAGCGCTGGCAGCAGCAGGCAGCGTCGCTGGGATACGAGCGACTGGAGCTCCAGGACCAGCAGGCCAGGTTGCTGGGCCGCACGGCGCTGGTGGGTCAGGGGATGGTGCTTCTCGATGGCCGCCTCGACCACTGAGCCGCCATGATGCCCCCGGATCCCAGGGGTCCGAGCCACCCTGCCGCCACAGCGTTCATGGGCATGTCCGTCCTCCCTTTCGATCAGCTGCAGCAGCTTTGGGGACCGCCGATCGGGGCCGCCCTTGTGGATCGGCAGGCCGGCTTCAGTGGCGTCAGCACCGACAGCCGTCGCGTCGGTCCGGGCCAGCTGTTCGTGCCGCTGGTGGGAGAACGTTTTGATGGTCATCTGTTTCTCGATAAGGTGCTGGCGCCTGGCGGGAACGGTGCCGCCGTGGCGGCCGTGGCCCGGCGCGACCGGCTCACGCCAGCCCAGGCCTCGGCTCTGGCTGAATCGAGCGGTCGGCCGATCTGGCTCGTGGACGACACCCAGGAGGCCTACCAGCAGCTGGGCCGCCTCTGGCGCCGGCAGCTGGGGATTCCACTGGTGGCGGTCACCGGCTCCGCCGGCAAGACCACTACGCGCGAGCTGATCCGGGCCACCCTTGCCTCCCTGGGGCCCGTGCTGGCCAGCAGCGGCAATGAGAACAACGACGTGGGCGTGCCGCTGACCCTGTTGAAGGCGGCGCCGGACACCGCGGCGCTGGTGGTGGAGATGGGGATGCGGGGCCTCGGCGAGATCGAACGGCTCAGCCGCTGCGCCGAGCCGGATGTGGCCGTGATCACCAACATCGGCACCGCCCACATCGGGCGGCTCGGGAGTCGGGAAGCGATCGCCCGGGCCAAGTGCGAGATCACGGCGGCCCTTGCTCCGGATGGCGTGCTGGTGATCCCGGCCTGTGATCCGCTGCTGGAAACCGCGTTGGCCGAGGTCTGGAAAGGCCGGGTGGTGCGGGTGGCCCTGGCGGATGAACTGGCGAACCTTGCTCCCGCCGCCCGCCGGCCCGACCTGGTGGGGCGCCTGGACAGCCAGTCCGGTGAGGAGCGGCTGTTGATTCAGGGGCGGGAGTCGATCCGGTTGCCCCTGAGCGGTCGCCACAATGCCCGCAACCTGTTGCTGGCCCTGGCGGTGGCGGCGGAACTGGGCGTGCCGCCGGAAGCTCTCCAGCAACTGGAGGTGGAAGTGCCCGGAGGTCGCAATCGCCGCCTCCAGATCGGCGGCATCGAAGTGATGGACGAGACCTACAACGCCTCTCCCGAAGCGGTGCTGGCGGCCCTGGATCTGCTGGCGACCCAGCCCGGTCGCCGCTTTGCGGTGCTGGGCACGATGCTCGAGCTGGGCGATCGCAGCCTTGATCTGCACGCCGAAGTGGCCAAGCGGGCGGTCTCCCTGGAACTCGATGGGCTGGTGATCGTGGATGGGGAGGCGGAAGGGGTGGCCATGCTCCGCGAAGCGGCCTCCCTGCCGAAGCTGGCCCGGGTCAGCACCCCTGCCGAGGCCTTGCCTTACCTGCTGGACTGGCTGCAGCTCGGGGATCATCTGCTGCTCAAGGCCAGTCGGGGCGTGGCGCTGGAGCAGCTGTTGGCGCTGTTGCAGGCGCAACTGACCTGAGCCGTCGGGGCCTTCAGCTCGAGGCCGAGGTGTAGGACCGCAGTGCCAGCCGCCAGAACAGTCGGCTGAACAGCAGGCTCATGGCTGCCACCAGCAGGCTGCTGACCACCCAACGGGAGCTGGCCCGGCCAAGGATCGCCTCCGCTGGCACGGTGGTGAGAAAGGCCACCGGCAGAACCACCGTGAAGAAGCTGCGCAGGCCGGCGGGGTAGGCACTCACGGGATAGCGGCCGGCCGCCAGGGCGGCCCGCAGCACCTCGGTGGAGTTCCAGGTCTTCACGAACCAGATGCTGGTGGTGGCCAGCACGAACCAGAGGCTGTAGAGGATCACCACGCTGGCCAGCAGCATCAGGATCGCCTGGGCGAGCGAGGTGGGGCTGAAGCTGCCGCCGGCCCTGGCGGCGGCCCATCCCACCAGCGCCAGTCCCACCACGATTTCCGGCAGGCCCGCGGGAGAGAAGGTGCGGGTGGAGAGCCAGAACTGGCTGTCGATCGGCTTGAGCAGCACGAAATCCAGGGTGCCCTGCTGTACGTGGGTCACGATCTGCCCCAGGTTGGGGCGCAGCAGGCTTGTGGCGATCCCGTCGAGGAGCGTGTAGATGCCCAGCACCACCAGCGCCTCCTCCCAGCGCCACCCCCCCAGCCGCTGGCCCGGACCGAAGAACAACGAGAGCAGGAAGGCACTGCCTGCCAGATTGCCGGCCATGGCCACCAGCTCGACCAGCAGGTTGAGCTGATATTCCATCTGACTGGCGAGGGCCGTTCCCCAGAACCTGCGTAGGGTGCGCAGGTAGCGCAGCCATTCAGAAGCGGCGCCGCCCATCAGGCCCCCATGGCGGTGTAGCGCCGTACGCCGGTCCGCCAGAGCAGCAGACAGAGTGGCAGCAGCAGCAGCAGCCAGCCCAGCATCGCCCGGAAGCCGGCGGCCACCGCCACCGGGCCACCGGCCAGAAGCTGGGCCGGGAAGTGAATCATGTACGGGAAGGGCGTGGCATAGGCCAGCTGCCGCATCGCCGGCGGGTAGGCCTCCAGCGGGGCCACCAGACCGGAAAGAAACAGGAACGGAATCAGCAGCAGCCGCTCCAGGGCACTGGCGCGTTCGCTCCAGAAACAGAGGCAGGCGATCGAACTCTGCAGCAGGAAGTTGAGGGCGAAGGCCAGCCAGGTGGCCAGCAGTGCCAGCAGCAGCCGCTGGGGAGCCGCCAGGGCGAAGGTCTCGGGCTGGAGCAGGAAGAAGGTGGCGGCGATGGCTGCCACGAAGGGCAGGCGGGTGGCCTGCTCGGCCAGATGGGCAGCCAAGTAGCGCCACAGGGGGTGGAGAGGCTGGAGCAGGTAGGGCGACAGCCGCCCCTGCAGCGCGTCTTCCTCGAAGGCGAACACCACCCAGGCCAGGGTGAACTGCCGCACCACGAAGCCGGCGAGGAAATAGCGACCCAGCTGGATGCGATCAAGGCCGAGGCTGCTGGCGGCCTCCGCCTGGCTCCAGACCCCGAGCATGATGAAGGGCAGCACCCCCGAGAGCGCCCAGAGGGCGATCTCGGCCCTGTACTCGAGCATGTAGGCGTACTGGGTGGAAAGCAGCACCCTCGCGATCCGCCCGTTCATGCCACTTCCCCCTGGCGGAACAGGCGACCGATCAGTTCCTCGATCGGTGGATCGCTCACCTCCAGGTCCACCACCGGCAGATCGTTGAGCAGGCGGGCCAGGGTTTCTGTGAGCCGGTCGGGCTGGATCAGCAGGCGCACCTCCCTTGCTTCGCACGATTCCAGCTCGCCGTAGTCAGACCAGGGAACCTCCGGCAGCGGCCGGGCCAGATCCAGGCGCACCTGGCGGTAAGGCGCCAGCCGTTCGGCAAGGGCCGACAGCTGGCCGTCGTAGAAGAGCCGCCCCTGGTGGATCAGCAGCACCCGGGGGCACAGGGCCGTGATGTCGGCCATGTAATGGCTGGTGAGCAGCACCGTGGCCCCGAAGCGGCGGTTGTAGTCGGCCAGAAAGGAACGGACCCGCGCCTGGGCGTTCACATCGAGGCCGAGGGTGGGTTCATCGAGGAACAGCACTGCCGGCCGGTGCAGCAGCGCCGCCAGCAGTTCCGCCTTCATCCGCTGCCCGAGCGAGAGTTTGCGAACCGGCCGGGTGAGTTCTTCTCCCAGCTCGAGCATCTCTGCCAGCTCGCCGATGCGCCGCCGGCTCTCCCCCTGATCGAGGCCATAGATGGCGGCATTCACCCGCAGCGAATCGAGGGGCGGCAGATCCCAGATCAGCTGCTGCTTCTGGCCCATCACCAGGGTGATCTGCTCGAGGAAGGCCTTCTGGCGTCGGTGGGGACGATGGCCCGCCACCTCGACGCTGCCGCTGCTGGGGTGGATCAGCCCCGAAAGCATCTTCAGCGTGGTGGTCTTGCCGGCCCCATTGGGTCCGAGGAAGCCCACCACTTCTCCCGCCTCGATCGTGAAGCTGACGCCCCGCACGGCCTCCACATCCCGGTGGCGCCGTTTCACGAAATGGCGGAAAGTGCCGGCCAGGCCCGGTTGTTTCTCGGCGATGCGATAGGTCTTGCCGAGGTCGTCCACGCGCACCAGGCTCATCGCCGCTGCTCCGCAGGCGCAGGTGCCCGGCTGCCGGGGCCGGAAACCGAACCGGGAGCAGGCAAGCACCGCCAGCGGCTCCGCCGTGCTGGCATCGGTGCTTGCTTGCCGTTACCCCCGTGGTCCTCACCGGGAGCCGCACCACCGATCGCCTGGTGGAGATCGCCGATCGTTTCGCCCTGCCCGGGAAGGTCCAGGCGGTAACTCCCCTCGGCAGCGGCAACGTCAACGACACCTACTGCGTGACGGTGGAGGCGGAGGGCCAGCCCCGTTTCGTGCTGCAGCGCCTCAACACCGAGGTGTTCCGCCAACCGCGGCTGGTGATGGCCAACATCGATGCGGTCAGCGAACACGTCGCCCTTCGCCTTCCCCTGCTGCCGCCCGGCCCGGCGGGCCGTCGCTGGGAGATGCCCCGGGTGGTCAAGGACCGCAGCGAATCCCAGCGTTGGGTGGAGTGGGGAGAGGAGTTCTGGCGCACCCTCACGTTCATCGATGCCGCCCACACCCACGACACCATCGCTGATGCCACCCATGCCCGCGAGATCGGGGTGGGCCTCGGCACCTTTCACACCCTGATCAGCGACCTGCCGGTGGAGCAGCTGGCCGACACGCTGGAGGGTTTCCACATCACCCCTCGATATCTCGCCCACTATGACCGGGTGCGTGAGGCCTGTGCCCTTCCACTCATGGCAGAGGCCCAGTGGTGCGAGGCCTTTATCGAGGAGCGCCGCCGGGGCACCACGGTGCTGGAGGACGCCAGGGCCAGCGGGCTGCTGCGGGTGCGGCCGATCCATGGTGATCCCAAGATCAACAACGTGATGATCTGCAGCAGCACCGCTCGGGCTGTGGCCATGGTCGACCTCGACACCGTCAAACCCGGCCTGGTGCAGTACGACATCGGCGACTGCCTGCGCTCGGCCTGCAATCGATTGGGTGAGGAAACCCCCGATTGGCAGGCCGTGAGCTTTGACACCGACCTGTGTGCCGCCGTGCTCGAGGGCTACGGATCAATGGCCCGCGAGTTTCTCACCGATGCCGATTACGAAAGTCTGTTTGACGCGATCCGGCTGATCAGCTTTGAGCTGGGATTGCGCTTCTTCACCGACCATCTGGCCGGCGACGTCTATTTCCGCACCAGCCATCCCGGCCACAACCTCGAACGGGCCCTGGTGCAGTTTCAGCTCTGCCGCAGCATCGAAGCCCAGGAGCAGCAGATCCGCGCGATCGTGGCCGGATTGCGATGACGCTGTCGCCCCTGGTGCTGAAGCCGTTCCATGGGACCCGCTTCACCGATTCGTTTTCGCTGGAAGCCACGGTCGAGCGCCGCGGCGATCGTTTGGCGATCGATTACCTCCTGCAGGGCCCGATCGGGCATCTGGTGCTGCCGGAGCGGGCCGCTGCTCCCACCCGTCGGGATGAACTCTGGCGCAGCACCTGTTTCGAGGCGTTTCTGGCGGTGCCGGGGGCAGAGGGGTACTGGGAGGTGAACCTCTCCCCTGCCGGCCACTGGAATGGCTACCGACTGCGGGGCTATCGCCTCGATCTTCAGCCCGAGACTGGGTTCATGCACCTGCCCTGCTTCGTGGCGTGCGGCAGTGATCGGCTCGAGCTTCGCTTCGCGATCGACCTGGCCGCTCTGGTGCCTGCCGGTCAGCCGATCGAGCTGGCCCTCGCCACGGTGCTTGAGGCCCGCCGCGAGCTCGGGTACGCGGATGGGCCCGAGGCTTCCGGCGACAACCTCTCGTTCTGGGCCCTGGCCCATGCCGGGCCGGAGGCCGATTTTCATCGGCGCGAGAGCTTTGTGGTCTCTGTCTGACCGCCCCGGCCTCAGGAGCCGAGTGGCCCCTGCCAGTTCTCCTTGATCAGCTGACGGGCGCGAGCCAGGGCCAGGGCACCGGCGGGCACATCCTTGGTGAGGGTGGAGCCGGCCCCCACGGTGACCCCTTCGCCGAGGACGATCGGGGCCACCAGCACCGAATTGGCTCCCGTCTTGCTGCCAGCCCCCACCACGGTGCGGTGTTTCCGGACCCCGTCGTAGTTGGCCGTGATCGTGCCGGCGCCGACGTTGACGCCGGCACCGAGATCGGCATCCCCGAGATAGCTGAGGTGGTTGGCTTTCACCCCTTCACCGAGCTGGCTGTTCTTGACTTCCACGAAGTTGCCGATCCGGCAGTCCTTCTCCAGGCGGGCGCCGGCCCGGAGCTGGGCGAAGGGTCCCACGTGACAGCCCGGCCCCACGGCGGCCTCCCGCAGCACCGAGTGGAGCACCTCAACCCCCTCCGCCAGCTGGCTGTCCTCAATCAGGCAGCCAGGCCCGATGCGGCAGCCGGCGCCGATCGTGTTGGTGCCGCGGAAATGGCACTGGGGTTCCACCAGCACATCGCGGCCGAAGCGGGTGCCCTCGCTGAGGGTGCAGCTGGCGGGGTCGGTGAAACTGACCCCTTCTGCCATCCAGTGCTGCCGCAGGCGTTCCTGCAGGGCGGCTTCGCACTGGGCCAGCTGCTGGCGGTCGTTGATGCCGCTGATTTCGTCCGCGTCGGCTACCTCGAGGTGCGTCGCCGGGCTGAGCATGGCCACGGTGTCGGTGAGATAGAGCTCCCCCTGGTCGTTGTCGGCCGTCAGGCCGGGCAGCACGGCCGCCAGACGCCGCCAGTCGAAGCAGTAGATGCCGGCGTTGATCAGGTTGTTGGCGCGCTGGGTCTCGCTGCAGTCGCGGTGCTCCACGATTGCGCTCACCACGCCCTCGTCATCGGCGAATACCCGGCCGTAGCCGCTGGGGTCGGGCAGGCGGGCGGTGAGCAGGGTCACGGCGGCGCCGCTGCTGCGGTGGTGCTCCAGCAGTTGTTCGAGGGTTTCCTGGCGCAGCAGCGGCACGTCGCCGTTGAGCACCAGCAGCTCGCCCTCGAAATCGTGGAGTGGAGCGAGCAGCTGCTGCACGGCATGGCCGGTGCCGTTCTGGGGTTGCTGCAACACGAATTCCAGGCCCGGCAACGCCGCCAGCGACTGTTCCACCCGCTCGGCCTGATGGCCGACGATCAGCACCTGCCGCTGGGGGGCGAGGTGGCGGCAGCTGGCCAGCACCCTTTCCACCAGGGTGGCGCCGGCCAGGGGCTGGAGCACCTTGGGGAGATCACTTTTCATGCGGGTGCCCTTTCCAGCAGCCAGTACGGCAACGGCGAGCATCGGCGGGCAGGGCAGCTGGGCGGGAATCTACCGGCAGCCGGCCACTCCCCAGCGCCGCCGCCAGGCGCCGCTGCTCTCGGCGCCGCTGCTGGCCTGGGCCCGTTCCCGGGCGGCATGGATGTCCGCGGCGGAGGCGTTTCCCTCCGGATCCCGGTAGGGCTCCGCCGCCCGGCAGCGCAGATGCTCCAACTCCATCGGCCCCAGGGGACGCAGGCTGGCCTCTTCCGGCAGGGGCCTGGGGCTGGCGGCGGTGCCCTGGCTCCAGCCGGTCGCAGCGGACTCCGCCTGGATCGTCGCCAGCTCCATGCCGCACCGCTGCAGGGCCCTACGCACCGCTGCCGCGGAGCAGTAGGTGAGCAGCCGTCCCTCCGGCGCGAGCAGGGCAGCCAGGCTGCCCAGAAATTCCAGGGTCCACAGCTGCGGGCAGCGCTGGGGCGAGAAGGCATCGAGCAGCACCAGATCGCACCGTCCCTGGAGGGTTGCCGGCAGATCGGCCAGGCGCCGGCGCCCATCCCCCCACAGCAGGCGGGGGCCCTCCAGCAGCAAGGCCAGCTCCTGGAGCACCGCGTCCGACCACTGACTGCGGAACGCCTCGGAGCTGCGTGCCAGCTGCCATGGTTCCGGGTCCAGCTCCAGCCCCCACCAGTCGAGCCCAAGCTCCCGGACGCCACAGGCCTCCAGCAGGGCCGCGGTGTTGGTGCCGGTGCCCACGCACACCTCCACCACCCGCAGTTCCCGGCCGGAAGCGAAGCGGTGCAGGGAAGCGGGGAGCACGAATTTGGAGCGGGCTTCCCTCAGAGCTCCCCCCAGGCTGTGGAAGCCTTCCCCGAAGCGGCAGCTGTACAGGCTGAAGCTGCCGTCGCGGGTCAGCCTTGGCTGCAGCAAGGCCATTCAGGCCCGCAGCCGGGCAAGGTCTTCCCAGAAGCCCGGGTAGGAGATCGCCGCCGCCCCGGGGTCGGTGATCTGGGTGGCGCCGCGGGCCACCAGGGCGGCCACCGCCAGGCTCATCGCCACCCGGTGGTCGGTTTCGCTGCTCACCTCTGCCCCATGCAGCTCCACGTTCCCGGCGATGGTCATGCCGTCGGGGTGCTCCTCGATCCGGGCCCCCATCGCTCCGAGCTGGCGCGCCATCACGGCCAGGCGGTCGGTTTCCTTCACCCGCAGCTCCTCGGCATCGCGGATCCGGCTGGTGCCTTCAGCCCGGCAGGCGGCCACGGCCAGCACCGGAATCTCATCCACCAGGCGCGGGATCAGGTCACCACCGATCGAGAAGGCCCGCAGCGGACCATGCACGACCCGCAGATCGCCCACCGGTTCTCCGGCCACATCGCGCTGGTTCAGCACCTCGATCCTGGCCCCCATCTGCTGCAGCACCTCCAGGATGCCGGTGCGGCTGGGGTTGAGCCCCACGTTCTCGATCGTCAGATCGGCGCCTGGGGTGATCGCTCCCGCCACCAGCCAGAAGGCGGCGGAACTGATGTCGCCCGGCACCACCACGGTCTGCCCCTGCAGCCTGCGGCCCGGATGCACCGTCACCTCCGTACCCTTCGGCCCGGCCACGGTCAGATCGGCCCCGAAGGCCCGCAGCATCCGCTCGCTGTGGTCGCGGGAGTGGGCCGGTTCGATCACGGTGGTGTGCCCTTCGGCGCTGAGGGCCGCCAGCAGGATCGCCGATTTCACCTGGGCCGAGGCGACGGGGGTGGCGATCGTGGTCCCCGCCAGTTCGGTTCCCTGCACCGCCAGCGGCGCACGGTTGCCGTGGTCCCGTCCATGGATCCGCGCCCCCATCTGGGCGAGGGGATCGGCCACGCGTCGCATCGGCCGCCGCCGCAGCGAATCGTCGCCGGTGAGCACGAAATGGCGGCCGGCGCGGCCGGCCAGCAGACCCAGCATCAACCGCATGGTGGTGCCGGAATTGCCGCAGTCGAGCACGTTCTGGGGTTCCTGCAGCCCATCGAGCCCTACGCCCTGCACCCGTACCACGGCACCGGTTTCGATCGGGCTCACCGGCACCCCCATCGCCCGCAGGCAGGCGGCGGTGCTGAGGGGATCCTCCGCCGGCAGCAACCCCTCGATCAACGTCTCACCTTCGGCGATGGCCCCGAACAGCAGGGCCCGGTGCGAAATCGACTTGTCGCCCGGCACCCTGACGCTGCCCGCCAGGCTGCCGCCGGGATTGAGGGTGAGAACGTCTTGGGGCGTAGTGGGGGGCGTAGTGGGGGCCGGTGTGGCTGGGGAGAGGCTCGACACGCCGGGGCTGCAGGGATGGGGCGATCTTATGGAGCGTGCCTGCCCCCTTGTTCCTGGTCGGGATGGCAGCCGGCGGCCCGAAGGGCGGCAGAGAGCGACCACACCTCCACCAGCAGTTCGTGCCAGGGGGTGATCGTGGCCATCTCCAGCGCCATCGGGGCCGGTGTGGCGGCCCTCAGGGCCCTGGCAGCCCTCAGTTCGGCCCTGGCCCGCTCGAGTCGATCGCGGAACGCCCCCCGCTGCTGCCCATCCAGCACCGGGTCGGGGCAGTGGTCGAGCAGAAACAGACCCCGCTCGAAGGAATCGGAAAAATCCTGCAGCAGCGGTTCAAGCAGCTGATTCAGCAGGGCGCCCGGCGGGCCGGCCGCGGGATCCGGTTGCGGGACGGGTGAAACCATTGCTGCACCCTAGACAGCTCGTTTGCGGGGCCATGGCGGGAATGCCGACCCGGTGGTTCAGCCGATCAGCAGGCCCCCCTCCTCGCTCAGGGAGGCCCGGGTGCTGCGCAGGTCATGGAGAAGGTCGGCCAGGCTGCAGCGCTCCAGTTCCCGCTGCAGCGCCCGACGCAGCCGCTGGTTCAGCACGGCGGCGACCCGATCGGCGGCGACCTGCTCCGGCGGAGCGGCCCCAGCCTGCGGGGCCTCGGACGTGAGCTCCTGAACAGAAGCGGGGGGAGGGCTCAGGGCTGCCAGCACCGCGGTGAGGGGGATCTCGGAGGCAGGCAGCGCCAGCCGATAGCCTCCGGTGCGGCCCCGCCGCGCCTCCAGCAGCCGGGCCCGCCGCAGCCGCAGCAGCAGTTGCTCCAGCATCGGTGCCGGCAGGGCCTGGGCGGAGGCCAGCTCGTTCACCGAGCGCCAGGCGCTGGGCGCGGCCGCAAGTTCCAGCAGGGCCTTGAGGGCATGGATCGCCTGCCGACTGAGCACGGCTCAGGACGCCGCCGCCGGCCCTCTCTGCCCGGCCCCAAGCCGTTCCAGCAGATGCTCCAATGTGTAGCCGAACAGGGCCGGGTCCGGGTCGGCACTGCCGAGGTCGTCCAGCCCCAGTTCGCTCCAGCGCTGCTCCACCCTTTGCTCGAGGGCAGCATCCCGCTGCAGGGCCTCTCCCCAGTCGTGGCGTTTCTCCGGGCCGATCTTGGTGGTGGCATCGATGGCCAGGCGGCCACCCAGTCCCAGGCGCTCACTGGCGAAATCGAGGCTGTCGAAGGGGGTGTCCTCCAGCACGAACAGATCACGCTGGGGATCCACCTGGGCACTGATCGCCCACACCACCTGGCGCGGATCGCGGATGTTGATGGCCTTGTCCACCACCACCACGAACTTGGTGTAAGTGAACTGGGGCAGGGCGCTCCAGAAGGCCATCGCCGCGCGGCGGGCCTGGCCTGGATAGGCCTTGTCGATGGCGATCACGGCCAGCTTGTAGCTGAGGGCCTCCATCGGCAGGAAGAAATCCACGATCTCCGGGATCTGCTGCCGCAGGATCGG
>JBBASR010000007.1:0-63945 GCA_040399125.1 Cyanobium sp.
GCGATTACAGGCCCATTGTCTCGTGGATGGGCTGGGTTTTCCAGAGCCTCCCTAGCGCTTTTTCTGCATATTGTTCGCTAATTAACCGCAACCTTCGCCTCCGCTGCCTACATTACTCGGGCATAAGCAGAAAGCGATTGGGTGGGGTCATGGCGAGCGAATCACCGTTGAATGATCTTGTGCAGGAGAGGGCTCCCGTCAAGATCGATATTTATACAACCAGATTCTGTCCCTATTGCATCCGGGCCAAGGGTTTGTTGGATCGAAAAAGAGTTACCTACAATGAATATCTTCTCGATGATGATGACTTTCAGAGGGAGGTCATGATCAGGCGTTCCAATGGCCGCACAAGCGTGCCCCAGATCTTCATCGGCGGGCGCGGCATCGGCGGCTGCGATGAGCTTCATGTGCTCGACAGCGTCGGGGAGCTCGATGTCATGCTGGGTCTTGTCGACTGAGTTTTCCCGCCCTTGAGCCGCCCGATCGAGGCCTCCGGTGAGGCCCCTGGACTCCAGAATCAGCGGGAACATCTTTTCGTCATCGATCCGATTGCCCGCCTGAATCCTGCCAAGGATTCGAGCGTGGCTCTGATGCAGGCGGCCCAGCGGGCCGGCCAGGCCGTATGGGTGTGCTGTCCTGCCGATCTCTCCGCGGCTGCGGCCCCCCTGTCGTCATCTTTGGCCTCCCCGACGGCCGGCCATGCCGCCTGGGCGTGGGCCCAGCCGGTGGAGCTCGCTGCAATGGAAGCGGATGCCGCTGGCTGGAAGGTGCCTGAACCCTGGTTCCAGCTCGGGGAAGCCCGGTTGGTGCCGCTCGATCGCTTCCGCTGGGTCTGGATGCGCAAGGACCCGCCCGTGGATGAGGCCTACCTCTACGCCACCCATCTGCTCGAACTGGCGGAACGGCGCGGCGTGCGGGTACTCAATCGCCCCTCTTCCCTGCGGGCCTGGAACGAGAAGCTCGGGTCGTTGCGGTTCAGCCATCTGATGGCCCCCTCCCTGGTGAGCAGTCGGGTGGAGCAGCTCGCCGCGTTCACGGCCGAGCATGGGGAAGTGGTGCTCAAGCCGCTCGGGGGCAGGGCCGGCCAGGGCGTGGTGTTCGCCGCCGCCGCCACCCCCGGCCTGCGGGCCCTGCTCGAACTGGTCACCGCCCAGCAACAGCTGCCGGTGATGGTGCAGGCCTTCCTGCCGGGGGTGCGGGCCGGCGACAAACGCATCCTGCTGGTGGATGGGGAGCCGCTCGGCGCCGTCAACCGGGTGCCCGCCGGTGGGGAGTTCCGCAGCAACCTGGCGGTGGGCGGCTCCCCGCAGGCTTCCGGGTTGAGCGAGGTGGAGCGCAACATCTGTGCCGAGATCGGGCCGGTGCTGCGGGCCGAGGGCCTGTTCTTCGTGGGCATCGATGTGATCGATGGCCGCCTCAGCGAGATCAATGTGACCAGCCCCACCGGCGTGCGTGAGGTGGAGCGGCTGGGGGGCCAGCCCCTCGCCGATCAGACGATCGAACGGCTCACCTGAACGGCTCACCTGAACGGCTCAGCAGAGCGGCTCAGCGCCTGATCAGATCCGAGGCGCGGCTGGCGGCCCCGGCCGTGAGCTGCTGGCGCAGCACCTCCAGCTTCAGCGCCACCTCCTCCAGCTCCCGCTCCGGCACCGATCCCTGCACGATGCCGGCTCCCGCGGTGAGTTCGAGCCGCTGGCCCCGCAGGGTGCCGCTGCGGATCGCCACCCGCAGGTCGGTGTCCCCCTCGCTGTCGATCCAGCCGATCGGCGCGGCGTAATGGCCCCGCTCGAACGGTTCCAGGCTGCGCAGCCAGGCCATCGCCTCCCGCCGGGGCAGCCCGGCCACCGCCGGGGTGGGATGGAGGGCTTCGGCCAGGGCCAGGGGGCTCTGGCCCTGGAGGTCGGCGGTGATCGGCGTGTGGAGATGCACCAGGGAGCCATGGCGGGCCAGGCGGGGATGGCGCGGCCGCTGGGGTTGCAGGCCCGCCCGCTGCAGCACCGTCGTGATCGTTTCCACCACGAGTTCGTGTTCGTGGCGATCCTTCTGCGAACGGAGCAGGGCCGCTGCCTGTTCGCCGCGGGGCGCCGTGCCGGCCAGGGCATCGCTGCGCAGCCGGCCCTGGCGCACGGTGAGCAGCCGCTCGGGAGATGCCCCCAGCAGGGCCTCTCCAGGGGAGTGCTGCCAGAGGAAGCGGCAGCTGCCGGGCTGGCTGCGGCGCAGTTGGGTCAGGAGGGTGAGTGGATCGAGGCTGGCGGAGAGCTGCAGCTCCTGACGCACCGCCAGCACCAGTTTGCGCAGCTCCCCCTGCTCCACCAGGGTCAGGGCCCGCTCCACCGCGTTGCGATAGCCGGATTGCCACTGGGTGCCGTGCTGGATCGCCAGCGCCGGGCCCGGGGGGAAGGGGAGGCGCTGACCTGAGGCGCCGGCCACCCGTTCGAGCTGGCGGGCCCTTTCCCATAGCTCCTCGGCGATGCTGCGCGGGGTCACCTCCCCCCCCAGGCTGCGCTGCAGCCGCAGCCAGCACTGATTTCCCTGGCGGCTCAGTTGCCAGCGCGGCAGCACCGCATGCACCCCGGCGGCACCGAGGCCCAGCTGCAGGGGGCTGTCGAAGAAGGCAAAGGCCAGCAGCACCCGGGGCCGCGCCAGCGGCGGAGTGTGCGCCGGCACGCCGGCCAGCCGGCTGAGGCTGAGGCTGCTGAACCGCTGGGCCAGTTCGAAGCGGCGCGGCCCGCTCAGCTCCAGGCTGTTGCAGCTCCCACAGGCGGCAATGCTCAGGCCCGGTGCCCCATCCCAGAGGAAGCGAAAGCCATGGCCTGCCCCCGGTGCCGTGGTGTCGAGGTGGGGCAGCAGGACCAGGGGATCGAGGCTGGCCAGCGGTACGGCCAGGCTGAGCACCCCTTCATCGTCCTGGCGTGCGGTCGCGTCGAGCTCCAGCCGCCGCGCCGCGGCGGCAGCCTCGGAGAGCAGATCGGGGAAGGACGAAGGGGGCTGCACCGGCTGGAGCTTCGGGGCCGCTCGGAAGGCTGCTCAAATGTATGGGTCTTTCTCCGTCCGCCGGCTGCGTCTGCCATGTCCGAGCATCAGGTCGTCGCAAGCCGTTACGCCGCTTCCAACCTCGACGCTGCGGCCCCCTGGGATCGGCGGCGCCTGTGGAAGGCGGCGATCAAGTGGCCGATGTACGCCGTGGCGGTGATGCCGGTGCTGCTGGCGGGCGGCTGGCGCCTCGGCCAGGGACTGCCGCTGCGGCTCGACCAGTTGCTGTTCTTTCTGCTCGCCGCCGTGCTCCTGCTGGCCTGGGAGAACCTGTCCAACGACGTGTTCGATGCCGACACGGGGGTGGATGCCCTCGGGAAACCCCATTCGGTGGTCAATCTCACCGGCCGCAGGGATCGGGTGGCCCTGCTCGCCAATGGCTGCCTGGGGTGCGGCCTGGCCCTGATGGCGCTGGTGGCCCTGCGCAGCAGTCCCGCGGTGCTGGCGCTTGTGCTCGCCTGCTGCGGGCTGGGGTACGTGTATCAGGGGCCGCCCTTCCGGCTCGGTTACCGCGGCCTGGGGGAGCCGTTGTGCTGGCTGGCCTTCGGCCCCTGCGCCACGGCGGCTGCCCTGCTGGCGCTGG
The DNA here is from genome assembly GCA_040399125.1 of Cyanobium sp. Lineage (GTDB taxonomy): Bacteria > Cyanobacteriota > Cyanobacteriia > PCC-6307 > Cyanobiaceae > Cyanobium. The sequence continues at coordinate 3,617 of JBBASR010000007.1, forward strand.
CACCGGCCGCGGCGGCGGGGCAGGGGGCGGCGATCCCCTGGAGCCAGGCCCTGCTGCTCGGCGCTGGCCCGGCGCTGGCCACCACCCTGGTGCTGTTCTGTTCCCATTTCCACCAGGTGGAGGAGGATGCCGCCCATGGCAAGCGGTCGCCGGTGGTGCGGCTCGGCAGTGAGCGGGCGGCGGGCCTGATCCCCTGGTTCGTGGCCGCCAGCCTGGCCCTGCAGTGGGCCCCGGTGCTGTGCGGCTGGTGGCCCCTCTCGGCCCTGCTGGGGGCCATCGGCCTGCCGCCGGCCCGGGCCTTGATCCAGCTCCTGCAGCACCACCACGATGAGCCGGAACGGATCACCGGCAGCAAGTTTCTGGCGCTGCGTTTTCAGGCCCTGAGTGGGCTGGGCCTGGCCGTCGGGCTGGCGATCCGCCCCTGGCTGGCGGTGGCCTGGCGGTGATGCCGAGTGGCCGGCTGACCCTCGCCTGGCGCCCGTTTCGCTTCCGCCTGGCCCGGCCCCTGCACACCGCCTGCGGGGTGCTGCAGGAGCGCTGCGGCTGGCTGCTGCAGCTCCAGGAGGAGCGCGAGGGACGGCGGGGCTGGGGCGAGGTGGCCCCGCTGGAGCTGGAGGGGGGCCAGGCGGAGCACCGCCGTTGTCAGCGGGCCCTGGCCGCCCTGGGGGATTCCCGCGAGCGAAGCGAGCTGGAGCCGCTGCTGCCTTCCCTTCCGCCGGCACTCGCCTTCGGCCTCGGGGCTGCCCTGGCCGAACTTGACGGTTTGCCGGGGGGGGCAATCGGGGGCATCGGTTGGCTGGAGGCCCCCGCCGCGGCAGGGCTGCTGCCGGCCGGGGCGGCGATGCTGCCGGCCCTGGAGGCCTGGCTTGCCGGCCTGGGTGGCGATGGGGGTGGCCGTGGTGATGGCGATGGCATGGTGCCGAGACCGGCGCTCAAGTGGAAAGTGGCCGCCGCTGGCGCTGCCGAGGAGCTGCGCCTGCTGGAGCTGCTGCTGGCCCGGCTGCCGGCCGGAGTGGGTCTGCGGCTGGATGCCAATGGCGGCTGGGATCGGGCCACGGCGAGGGCCTGGACGGAGCGGCTCGAGCACGACCCCCGGCTGGAGTGGCTGGAGCAGCCGCTGGATCCCGCCGACCAGGAGGGCCTGGAGGCCCTGGCGGCTCGCCTGCCCGTTGCCCTCGATGAATCGCTGCAGCGTTTTCCCGCCCTGCGCAGCCGCTGGCAGGGTTGGCAGGTGCGTCGTCCGAGCCAGGAGGGGGATCCCCGGCCGCTGCTGGCCGAGCTGGAGCGGGGCGTGCCGCGAAGGATGCTCAGCACCGGCTTTGAAACGGGCATCGGCCGTCGCTGGTTGCACCATCTGGCGGCCCTGCAGGCCCAGGGACCCACGCCGGCGGCCCCGGGGCTGGCCCCGGGCTGGCAGCCGACAGGACCCCTTTTCGCGCCGGATCCCTTGGTGGCCTGGGCCAGTCTGGCGGTGGCGGCGGAGGGGGAACCTTGAGCGCACCGACCTGGAGCGCACCAAGCTGGAGCTCACTCACCTGGTTGCCCGAGGGGCCGCCCGAACTCCAGGAAGCGACCTTGACGGCGACCTGGCGGGTGGGCGGGCTGGTGGCCCTGGCGGCCGCCAGCGAGCGCCGGCAGTTGGAGGCCGCCCTGGCGGCGCTGCCGCCGGGCGCTCTGGCGGGGGGGCTCGCGGGCTACGGGGCCGGGGTGCTGGTGGGCAGCGGTGGCAGCACGGGCGGCCGCCGCTGGTGTGTGCAGCCCCTGCGCCATCTGGAGGCCTCCGCTGCGGCCACCGCTGCCTGGCTGCGCGAGCAGGGGATCGATCCGGCCCGATGCCTGCATCTCGATCCCCTGCCGCTGCATCACGTCAGTGGTCTGATGCCGCTGGTGCGGACTCGTTGCTGGGGGGCGGCCCTGCGGCGGCTGCCGCCGGAGCTGCTGCGGCAGCCGGCGGCCCTGGCAGAGACCTGTCCCCTGCCGCAGGACAAATCGGTGCTGCTCTCGCTGGTGCCCACCCAGCTGCGGCGCCTGCTGGCCTGTGCGGCGGCGACCGACTGGCTGCGCCGCTGTGCCGTGATCTGGGTGGGGGGGGCGGCGCTGCCGGCTGACCTGGCCAGCGAGGCCCGCCTGCAGGGGCTACCCCTGGCGCCCTGCTACGGCGCCACCGAGACGGCGGCCATGGTCTGTGCCCTGCCACCGGCCAGGTTCCTGGCGGGGGAGGAGGGATGCGGCCCGCCGCTGAACGATGTGGAGTTGCGGCTGGATGGCGCCACGGGGGCGGTGGAGGTGCGCACGGCGCGGCTGAGTCCGGGCTGGCTGGCTGGGGCCGAAGGGGTGAGCCCCCTGCTGCCGGAGCCGGGCGGCTGGTGGCGCAGCGGCGATGCCGGCCGTCTGGAGGGCGGTGGGCTGGTGGTGGTCGGTCGGCTGGACGGCGCTATTCATAGCGGCGGCGAAACCGTGTTTCCTGAACAGCTGGAGCAACGGCTGCAGCGGCAGGCCATCGCCGCGGGGCTGCCGCTGCGGGCGGTATTGCTGCTGGCGGAGGCCGATCCGGAATGGGGGGAGCGACTGGTGGCCCTGGTGCGTCCCGAAGAGGCTGCGGCGGCAGAGGCCTCCGGCTTGCTGCAGGCCCTTGCGGGGCTCACGGCCGCCTGGCTGCCGGCGGAGCGCCCCCGCCGCTGGTTGCCCTGCCCGGCCCTGGAGCCCAGTGCCGCCGGCAAATGGGAGCGAGGGGTCTGGCGCCGCTGGCTCCGGGAAAGCGGCGGCGAGCAAAGGACGGTGAATTGGTCCTGAGGCGCTCACTGCCTACCCGGTTCCGCCCATACACGCCTCGATTGATATGGGCGATGGTGTGGTTGGAGTTCACATCACAGGCAGGGGGTGAACAGCGTGGGTGGTACTCGCCTTGTTTTGTCCGGTGACATCGAAGATAAAAGGATATCCTTTCGAAGTGCAGTTGCCTGATGGATATGCCGTGAGCGGGGTTGTCCTGTCCGATCAGCTGAAGATACCTGGCACTCGTGTAATTCACTAACACGCCACTCGAGCGCTGGGCTGGGATCTATGCTGCTGAGATGCTTCTCCTTTTCCCATTATGACCAGCACAGAAAACCCGAGGCCACCGTTTCCACCTTTCGACGCTGAGACTGCAGCCAAGAAAGTTCGTCTGGCGGAAGACGCATGGAACACACGCAACCCAGAGACAGTCTCGCTCGCTTACACGCCCGACAGCACTTGGCGCAACCGCTCGGAGTGCCTTTCAGGCCGTCCGGCCATCGTTGAGTTTCTGACCCGCAAGTGGAATAGGGAGCTCGATTATCGCCTCATCAAAGAGCTATGGGCTTTTCGCGACAACCGCATTGCCGTGCGCTTTGCTTACGAGTGGCATGACGATTCGGGTCACTGGTTTCGTTCCTACGGCAACGAGAATTGGGAGTTCGACGACCATGGCTTCATGCGGCGACGCATTGCCAGCATCAATGACCTCCCAATCCAAGCCAGCGACCGAAAGTATCATTGGCCTCTCGGTCGACGTCCCGATGACCATCCTTCTCTTTCTGACCTCGGTCTGTGATGCAGATTGACCTAGCGACTAAGCCTTTGTCGCTCACTCAGTCGACGAAGCGCCGGTAGAGCCAGCGAACGAAGCCGCCGACCACGGGCACCGGTTCGAAGGTGGGGCCAACGAAATCGAAGTAGTCGCGATGGTCGATGATCTTGCCTTCGCTGTTGAAGCGCAGGCGGGTGGTGCCGGGATAGACGAATTCGATTCCCTTGATCTTCAGCCCCATCTCCCATTCCACGAAGGCGGTGTTGCCGTCGATGGCGATCGCGCCGGGCGTCAGGTAGGTGTCATCGCAGCGCTTCAGCAGCCCTTCCTGTGCCGCCAGGAACGCGGCGATCCCCTGCCGCTCCTGGGTGGGGTCCTGGAAGTGGACGTCGTCGACATAAAGGGCGCGCCACTGGGCTTCACTGGGGGCCGGAGCGCCGTAGGGCTTGCTGAACAGGGAGCGCAGGCTGGCGATGTCCACGGGGGAACCAGGGCGAGGCAGTGCAGGCTAGGGCTCGCTCGAGGCCTCCAGCCAGCGCCGGATCCCTTCCGGCAGGCCGCAGCGCTGGCGCCGCTCGGGATCGATCGCCAGATGGCGCGTCAGCCCCTGGGCCGCCAGGTCGTCGTGGCGGTGGAACCGGTAGGTCACCTCGAATCCCTCCGCTCCGATCGGGCGTGGCTCCAGGCCGATCCGCAGCGGATCACCCACCACTAGCGGCCGCCGGAAGTCGGCCTGGCAGTGCACGATCGGCAGGGCCACCGCCGGGGAGCTGCCGGAGGAGGCCGGTCTCGGGAAGATCAACTCAGCCGGTAGACCGAAACGCTCGAGGCTCTCCTCATAGGCCTCATGGCACCAGCGCAGCAGCTGGTGGAAGTGCAGAACCCCCGCGGCATCGGTTTCGCCGAAGCGCACGGTGCGGCAGAGCAGCAGCCAGTCGTCGGGACGCATCGCTGCGGGGGCCGGGTGGATGGAGTGGTGGATCAGCGATCCACCGAGCCCATGATCACGTCGATCGAGCCGAGGATCGCCATGATGTCGGCCACCTTGGCCCCCTTGAGGATGTGGGGCAGGATCTGCAGGTTGTTGAGGTCGGCGGCGCGGATCTTGAAGCGCCAGGGGGTGACATCGTCGTTGCCCTGAAGGAAGACCCCGATCTCCCCCTTGCCGGATTCCAGCCGTGTGTAGAGCTCACCGGAAGGGATCTTGAAGGTGGGCGCCACTTTCTTGGCCACGTATTGGTAATCGAAGCCGAACCATTCACTGCCTTTGCCCTCGGCCAGGCGGCGGGCCTCCAGGTTTTCGGTGGGACCACCGGGAATCATCCGGATGGCCTGGCGCAGGATCTTCAGCGATTCGCGCATCTCCTGGATCCGCACCCGGTAGCGGGCGAAGCAGTCTCCTTCCTTCGTCCAGGCCACGTTCCAGTCGAAGTCGTCGTAGCACTCGTAGTGATCCACCTTGCGCAGGTCCCAGGGCACACCGGAGGCGCGCAACATCGGTCCGGAGAGACTCCAGTTGATCGCCTGGTCGCGGCTGATCGTGCCCAGGCCTTCGATCCGTTTGCGGAAGATCGGGTTGTTGGTGATCAGCTTTTCGTATTCGTCGATCTTGGGGCCGAACCAGTCGCAGAAGTCTTCGCATTTCTCGAGCCAGCCATAGGGCAGATCCACCGCTACACCGCCGATGCGGAAGTAGTTGTTGTTGATCAGTCGTTGGCCCGTGGCGGCTTCCCAGAGGTCGTAGATCATCTCCCGTTCACGGAAGATGTAGAAGAAGGGCGTCTGGGCTCCCACGTCCGCCAGAAAGGGGCCCAGCCACAGAAGATGGTTGGCGATGCGATTCAGCTCCAGCATCAGCACCCGGATGTAGCTGGCCCGCTTCGGCACCGGAATATCGGCCAGCCGTTCGGGTGCATTCACCACGATCGCCTCGTAGAACATGCCGGCCGCATAGTCCATGCGGCTCACATACGGCACGAACATCACGTTCGTGCGGTTCTCGGCGATCTTCTCCATGCCGCGGTGCAGATAGCCGATCACCGGCTCGCAATCCACCACGTCCTCGCCGTCGAGGGTCACCACCAGCCGCAGCACCCCGTGCATCGAAGGGTGATGGGGGCCGAAGTTGACCACCATCGGCTCGGTACGGGTTTCCAGTTGGGTCATGGGCCCTGAGCGGTGGCGGTGGCGGGATATTAGGAAGCTAGAGCTCGCGCAATGGTGGTGGGGGGAAAGCCGCCGCTTCGGTAGGAAGGAGCCCATGGAGAGCTCCCCTGCCGCATCGGATTCCGCAGCCCCGTTTGAGCACCGGCCCGTGCTGGCCGAGGCGGTGCTGGCGGGTCTGGCCCCCCTGGCCGAGCTGCTGGCGCAGCATCCCGCCGGCGGCCTGCTGATCGATTGCACCCTCGGCGGCGGCGGCCACAGCGCCCTGTTGCTGGAGGCCCACCCGCGCCTGCGCCTGATCGGTCTCGATCAGGACCCTTCGGCGCGAGCCGCCGCCGCCGAACGCCTGGCGCCCTTCGGCGACCGGGCGACGATCGTGGCCACCAACTTCGCCGATTACTCCCCCAGCGAGCCTGCCCTGGCGGTGCTGGCCGACCTGGGGGTGAGCAGCCCCCAGCTGGATGTGGCCCAGCGGGGCTTCAGTTTCCGCCATGACGGCCCGCTCGACATGCGCATGAACCCAGGGGCCGGCGAGACGGCGGCCCAGCTGATCGAGCGCCTCGAGGAGGGGGAGCTGGCGGATCTGATCTACGCCTTCGGCGAGGAGCGGTTGTCGCGCCGCATCGCCCGCCGCATCAAGCAGCAGCTGGCGGAGCAGGGGCCCTTCAGCGGCACGGCCGGCCTGGCCTACGCGATCGCGGGCTGCTACCCGCCCAAGGCCCGCCATGGTCGTATTCATCCGGCGACCCGCACCTTTCAGGCCCTGCGGATCGCCGTCAACGACGAACTGGGCGCTCTCGATCGGTTGCTGCAGCACGCCCCCGACTGGCTGCTCCCTGGCGGCATGCTGGCGGTGATCAGCTTCCATTCGCTGGAGGACCGCCGCGTCAAGACGGCCTTCCTCAGCGATGAACGGCTGCAGCGCCTCACCCGCAAACCGCTGGTGGCCGATGCGGCCGAGCAGGAGCTCAACCCCCGCAGCCGCTCCGCCAAGCTGCGCGTGGCATTGCGCCGATCGACCCTCAGCGGACTCTGAGGCGAGCCCACCGTGCCAAGAGGGGACTGTGCAAAAGGGGACTGGACGAAAGCAAAGGACTTGAACAGAGTGAATCCCTCTTCCGGCTTCGGCCTCGTCGTCCATGGGCCTGCTGGCCGCACTCTCCCTGCCCGTGCCCTCCCTGCCGGATCTGGCTCTCCCCGCTGGGGCCCGTGGCGATCTGCTGTGGTGGGCGGCGTTTCTGATCCAGTGCTGTGCCATCCCCGGCACCCTGTTGCCGGTGCTGCCGGGGCTGGCCCTGCTGCCGCTGGGAGCCCTGGTGTGGATCTGGGCCGTGGGCTGGACCGCCGGCTGGCCCGTCCTGGCGCTCGCCGGGCTGATCATGGTGCTGGGCTGGGGCGCCGATGCCCTCGGCCTGGTGCTCGGCGCCGCCCGCATGCAGGCCACCCGCTGGGCCTACATCGGCTCCGGCATCGGCCTGCTGGTGGGTCTGCTCGGCCTGCTGCCGGCTCTGCCGGTGGGTGGGCCGTTGGTGGGGGCCCTGGTGGGGCCGTTGGCCGGCGCTTCGCTGGGCGAATGGTTGACGGCGCCACAAGCCCTGGGCTGGCTGGGGCTGGAGCGGCTCAAACGCTCGTTGCTGGTGGGCCTGGCGGTGGTGGCCGGCATGCTGGTCAGCCGCCTGGCCCAGTGCCTGCTCGCCGTGGTGGGGGTGATCGGTTTCGTGCTGCTCAGCCGGGCCGTTCCTGGTTGAGGGCAACAGAGCCTGGGGCGAGATCTCGCTGGCTCAGGCCGGTGCGATCCTCCCGGCCGAAGATCTGTCGATAGGCCGCCGTGGAGATGCAGCTGGCCAGGGGCAGCATCGGCAGGATTCCCACCAGGCATGCCATCGCCCCGGCCAGCAGCAGCAGCCCTTCGAGCAGGTGCAGCACCAGCACCCTGCCCCACTGACGATCCACGCCCTGCCGCCCCTGCACCAGGGTGTTCCAGGGGCCCGGGCCCCGCAGCAGAGCGATCTGGGCCAGGAAACTCTGGCTCACGGCCAGGTAGGTGGTGACGGCGGCAGCGAGCAACAGGCTGATCGCTGTGGTGCTGGAGATGGCCGGATCCGGGGTGCGACCACTGGCAGTGGCACTGGCCAGTTCCTTGAGGATCGGCTCCACCAGCGGGCGCAGCGGCAGGAAAAGCAGCCCCAGCAGCAGGGAAAACAGCAACGTGGCCAGAAACAGGCGCCCCACAGCAGGGCCATCCCAGCGCAGGAACGTGAGCAGGCCGGGCCGTCCCCCTTCGAGGGCGCACCAGGCGCCGCGCACCAGGCCGGTGACTCCCCAGACCTGGATCAGCAGCGTGGCCAGGCTGCCGAGCAGGCCCAGCGGCCCGGAATCCTGCAGCCTCGAGGCGATCGCCTGCAGACCCAGCAGCAGCAGGGCGAAGGCCATGAAGGGCCATGGCGCCCGTCGGAAGGCCCGCCAGCCCTCCTGCACAGCCAGGCCGATCTGCAGCCGCTGCGGCGTGGGGGAAACGGGGAACGGAACCATCGCAGCGGTGGCCTGATGGCCAGAACCTAGGCAGGACAACGGAGTTCCGCCACCGCTGCCGCCACGGCGTCGATCGCCGCATCGATCTCTGCCGGCCCGGTGCTCCGCCCCAGCCCGAAGCGGATGGAGGCGGCGGCCTCGCTGCGACTGCGGCCGAGGGCGGCGAGCACATGGGAGGGGCTGCCCTGGCTGCAGGCCGAACCGCTGCTCACGGCCAGGCTGCGGCGGAGCAGCCGGTGCAGCCGCTGGCCATCGACGCCGCCGATGCAGACATTGAGGTTGTGGGCCAGGCGCTGCTCGGGATGGCCGTTGCGACGCAGGTCGCCGAGGGCGGCGAGGCCCTGCCAGAGCCGTTGGCTGAGGGCCCCCAGTCGCTGCCGGCGGGATTCGCTGTCGGCCAGGGCCAGATCCACCGCTTCCCCCAGCCCCACGATCAAGGGCACGGCCAGCGTGCCGGCCCGCAGGCCCCCCTCCTGGCCGCCGCCATGGAGCTGGGGCGCCAGGGGGACCTCCGGACGCTTCACCAGGGCCCCGATTCCCTTGGGTCCGTAGAGCTTGTGGCCGCTGAGGCTGAGCAGGTCGATGCCGAGCGGCTCCATGGCGAGGGGGATGTGGCCCACGGCCTGGGCGGCGTCGCAATGGAACAGCACCCCCCGGGCCCGGCAGAGGGCACCGATGGGTGCCAGGGGTTGCAGCACCCCGATTTCGTTGTTGGCCGCCATCACCGACACCAGCAAGGTGTCGTCGTCCAGGGCGGCCTCCAGCGCTGCCGGATCCAGCAGCCCTTCGGCGTCCACCGGCAGCAGCTGCACGGGAAAGCCCTGGCGCTGGAGCCAGGCCAGCGGATCGAGCACGGCCCGGTGCTCCGTGACCACGCTCACGATTCTGCGGCGGGGGTTGCCCCGCGCCAGGGCCGCTTCCGCCACCCCTTTGAGGGCCAGGTTGTTGGCCTCGGTGGCCCCGCTGGTGAAGATCACCTGCTCGGCCGCCGCGCCCACGGCCCTGGCCAGCCGGCCGCGGGCCCTCTCCACGGCGGCGGCGGCCTCGAGACCCGGCCGGTGGTTGCGGCTGGCCGGATTGGCGAAGGTCTGCGTCCACCAGGGCGCCATCGCCGCCACCACGGCCGGATCGCAGGGCGTGGTGGCGTTGTGGTCGAGATAGGCCAGCATGGCCCCATGCTGACAACTGCCTGGCGCCCTGCGGCGACGCTTCTGTTGCTGGGTGCCGTTCTGGCCCCCTCCACCCCGGCGGCGCCCCTGCCCCCGGCTGCCGCCCCTTCCTCGTCCGCCGCCCCGACCCCTGCGAAAGCGGCGATTCCTGAGGATGGTGCCGAGCCCGGCCCGCCCCGGCCCGCCGATCTGGTGGTGTTGCAGGAAAGGATCGGCCACCAGGGCAAGGAGACGATCGGGGTGTTCGGTGCAGTGGCCGATGCGGTGCAGCCCGGCCTCTGGCGGGTGCAGCTCTGGACCCAGACCTCTGACCGGGTCACGATCGCCACCGATATTGTTCATTGCAGCCCCACGGCGCCGATGCGGGTCACCGGCGATGAGCGCCATCTGTTCGTGCGCCAGCTCAATCCCGGCGGGCTGATCACGCGGGCCAACCGGCTCGATCACCTGATCTGGTGGGCCGTCTGCCAGCCGGCCCAGGCGGGTCGCGACCCCGCCACCCTTACCGGTGTGGCCCGACAGCTGGGCTACAGCGGTCAGTTGCAGGAGCGGGAGGAGGTGCTTCCGGCTCCGCGTCGATAGATTCGGGCCATGGCCAACTCCACCGCCGCCGGCAGTGCCGGCACCCCCGAACTCGATCCCGAACCCGGCGCCGAGGCAGGTGCCCTCTCCTCCGCACCGGAGGAGCAGGCCCCACGGCCTCCCGTGCGCCTGCTCCTGGTGGACGACGAGCCGGGCCTGCGCACCGCCGTTCGCGCCTACCTGGAAGATGAGGGCTTCGCAGTCACCACCGCCAACGACGGCGAGGAGGGCTGGACCGTGGCCCAGGAGCTGCTGCCCGATGTGGTCATCACCGACGTGATGATGCCCCGCTGCGATGGCTATGGATTGCTCAAGCGTCTGCGGGCCGACGAACGGCTCGGCGGCACCCCCGTGATCTTCCTCACGGCCAAGGGCATGACCTCCGACCGCATCGCCGGGTTCCAGGCCGGGGCCGACGACTACATCCCCAAGCCCTTCGATCCCGATGAGCTGGTGGCCCGGGTCAACAACGTCGTGCGACGCCAGGAGCGGCTGCTGGCGGAGGCGGCCCGCTTCGCCGATGCCGACATCGGCGCCATGGCCAAGCAGATCACCGAGATCCGCTCGATGCTGGGCACAGGCGGTGCCAAGAAGAGCGCACCGGAGGTGAAGCTCGACTTCACGCCACGCGAGGCCAGCGTGCTGCAGCTGGTGGCCGAGGGAATGATGAACAAGGAGATCGCCCGGCGTCTCGAGACCTCGATCCGCAACGTCGAGAAGTACGTGAGCCGCCTGTTCATCAAGACCGGCACCTCCAGCCGCACCGAACTGGTGCGCTACGCCCTCGAACACGGGCTTGTCGACTGACGCGGGCGGGCCGGCGGGCTGGCTGCCGGCCGCCCTCAACCAGGGCTGGACCTACCGCGACCGGATCGGGCCTGCGGCAGCCGCTCTTTCGGCGCTCGATTACTACGCCACGCACCATCCCCATTCCGATCGCCAGGAATGGGGGGGGCGTCTGCAGGCCGGCGAGATCACCAGAAATGGCCTCCGGCTGGAGGCCGATCAGATTCTCGCGGCCGGCGATCGGCTCGCCTGGCGGCGTCCCCCCTGGCTGGAGCCGGCGGTGCCTTCGTCGTGGCGGCTGGTTTACGACGACGATGATCTGCACGTGATCGACAAGCCAGCGGGGCTGCCGGTGATGCCGGCGGGCGGGTTTCTCGAGCACACGTTGCTGCGGATGCTGGAGCGGGCCGTGGCGCCCCCCCCGCGGCCCGTGCATCGGCTGGGTCGCTTCACCACCGGCCTGCTGGTCTGCGCCCGCCAGGCTTCCACCCGGGCCTGGCTCAGTGCCCAGCTGCGGGAGGGCAGCAGCGCCCTCGCCTCGGGATGCCGCAAGGTGTATCGGGCCCTGGTGGTGCCGGGGGTCGTGGTCGGCGCCATCGGCGAGCCCCTGCAGCTCACCACCCCGATCGGCCGGCTGCCCCACCCCCTGCTGGGCTCGATCTGGACGGCTGCCGCCGATGGGCTGCCGGCCCGCAGCAGCCTCACCCTGCTCGAGCGCCGCGCCGAGGCCGATCTGGTGGAGGTGGAGATCGCCACCGGTCGGCCCCACCAGATCCGGATCCATTGCGCCGCCCTGGGCGCTCCCCTGCTCGGGGACCCGCTCTATCTCCCCGGGGGTGGCGTGCGGACCACCGTGCTGCCGGGAGAAGGGGGCTACCGACTCCATGCCCATCGGCTGGAACTGCGGCGTCCGGATGGGTCGTCGCTGCTGCTGGCAGCGGAGGCAGCGGCAGCGCTGCGGCGTTCGGGCGAAGCGTGAGGTGCGCGGGGGACCGGCGCACGAGGGAGTGGGTCTTCGGAAAATTTGTTCCTAGGTTGAGGTTGAGGACGTGGACTGCTTCCGCGCTCTCGAAAGCCGCCTGGATTGCTCCTGTGCCTCCTGGATCCTTCCCTTCCGAATCCGATTCCTCCTCGCAGGCCCAGAGCTGCCCGGTTCCCCAGGCCTGCCTGGCGGAACGGGCGCTTGATGTGGCCAGGGAGCACTGGCGTGAAAACTGGGTGGAGCGACGCGCGCAGGAGCGCTATCCCCTCGGTATTCCCTTCTCCGGCGTGCTTCTGCTCGACAGTGGCCGTTGCCCGCCGATGCCGGTGGATCTGGTGGACCTCAGCTTCGGTGGTGCCTGCCTGCTGATGAGTTCGATCGTCAACCTGCAGCGCGGTGAGGTGGGAGAGCTGCGTTCCCGCGACCTTTCCAGCCAGCAACCCGACGGGGTGATCAGCCGCCGGGTGTGGGTGTGCTGGGAGGAGGCCCGCGACTGGATCACCGCCGTGGGCGTGGCGTTCGAACACCCGCTTGAGGTGCTGCCGGCCACCGTCGAGGCCTGAGCTCAGGCCCTCTCGAAGGCGATCAAGCGGGAGAAATAGAACGGCGCCTGATTGAGGCTGCGGCGCACCGGCCGGAATCCGGCTTCGGCGGCGGCGGCCACGATCCCTGTTTCCCGCAGCGTGTAGGCCCGGGTGGTCTTGCTGGGCCCCGGGAACAGCTGGCCGATCTGCTTCAGCACCGCCAGCAGGGGCGTATAAGGCGCGAAGCTCACGATCAGATGGTGTTCCGCCATGGCCGCCAGGTGGCGCACCATCTCCTCGGCGGCCTCCTGGGGGTAGTGGATGAACACATCCAGGCAGATCACGGTGTCGAAGCGGCCTTGCAGGCTCTCGAGGTCGGAGGCGGTGAACTGGATGCGGCCGGCGGGGATGCCGGCGGCCTCGCTGCGGCGCCGGGCCTCGTTCACCATCGCTTCGGAAAGATCGCTGGCGGCCACCGAACCGGCGCCCAGCTGCGCCAGGGGCAGGCTGAGGCTGCCCACGCCGCAGCCCGCATCGCAGAAGCTGCGCTGCGCCAGATTGCCCTGCTCCTCGAGCCAGCGCAGCACCTCATCCACCGTCTTCTGGTGTCCGAGGCGGATGTTGCGCTGCACCTTGTTGACGTCCTCGCTGTCGCTGTAGATGCGGTTCCAGCGATCGAAGCCCGTGCTTTCGAAGTAGGCCTGCACCTCGGCTTTCTCGGCGGCCTTGGCCTCCTGCAGGGTCGGCGGCAGCTCGGTGGGCATCGGGGAGGGGCAGGCGGCGGACGGCGCGGATCCTAGGCAGTGGCGGCGGTGCGGGCTGCCCGTTGCCACTGCAATCCCTGCGGCCCTTCGCTCCAGCGCAGGGTGTGGGCCAGGGGACGACCCAGCAGCAATCGTTCCAGCGGGGCCCGTTGCCCCAGCACCCGTCGCGGCACCAGGGTGGCGGCGGCGATCGCCCAGGCCGGCCGACCACTCCAGCCGGCCAGCCGTCGCACCCCTTCCAGCAGCGGCAGCGTCACCCCGGCCAGGGTGCCGTCCTCCAGCCGGCAGCTGCCGTCCTGCACGATCAGCAGCCGTTCATCCCAGCGGTGGGCCCCTTCCCCCAGGCCATAGGGCGCCAGGGCATCGCTGACGATCACCACCTGCTCCGGCGCCAGCCGCTGCAGCAGCACCGCCATCGACGGCGCCACATGCACGCCATCGGCGATCAGGCCGAGGGCCACCCCTCCCTTCAGCACGGCGGCGGCCAGCGGTCCCGGCGCCCGGTGCTGCAGGGGCGCCATGGCATTGAAGGCATGGGTGACCATGCCCACCCCTGCCGCGAAGGCCTGCTCGGCCTCACCTTCCGTGGCGGTGCTGTGGCCCAGGCTCACCAGCACGCCGCGCTGCCGCAGGGCGGCGATCACCTCGCTGGCCCCCTCCAGCTCCGGCGCCAGTGTCATCAGGGCGATGTCGGCTTCCGGACCGCCCTGGAAACCCGCCAGCCGTTCCTCCAGGGCGGCGAGGCCGGGGGGGCAGAGGTGGGCCAGGGGATGGGCGCCCCGCCGTTCCGGTGCCAGGAAGGGACCCTCCAGATGGGCCCCCAGCAAGCGGCACCGTTGGGGGCGGTGCCGCTGCCGCGCTTCCGCCAGCACGGTGAGGGCCTCGCGCAGCGGCCCCACGCCGCAGGTCACCAGGGTGGGGCAGATCGCCTCCACCCCATCGCGCCACAGCAGATCCAGCAACGCCTCCAGCTGCGGCAGGTCGGCGGCGGTGAGTTCGGGGAAGGCCAGGCCGAGGCCGCCATTGATCTGCAGGTCCACCCCCGGGGGGCTGAGCCAGTCGCCCTGCCAGTCCTCCCCGGCGGCGGTGCTGCCGGCCGGGATCGGCTCCACGGCGGCGATCCGCTCTTCCCCGTCGATGCCGATCCGCCAACGGCGGCCGGCCCGGTGGCTGCAGACCGTGGCTTCGGCCAGGCGGACATTGCTCAGCCAGTGCATGGGGGGATCGACGGGCGGGAGAATGCCATCCTCGCCGCCCTCCCCCCTTGGCCTCCGATCCCGTCCCTCCCCCCCCTTCCACCCCGGTGCGGGTGGCTGTGGTCATGGGCAGCGATTCCGATCTGCCGACGATGCAGCCGGCGGTGGACCTGCTGGCTGGCTTCGGTCTCGCCTGTGAGGTGCGGGTGCTTTCCGCCCATCGCACCCCGCTGGAGATGGTGGAGTTCGCCCGGGGGGCGGCGGCGCGGGGGCTGGCCGTGATCATCGCGGGGGCCGGCGGCGCCGCCCATCTGCCGGGGATGGTGGCCGCGCTCACCACCCTGCCGGTGATCGGGGTGCCGGTGCAGAGCAAGGCGCTTTCCGGGGTGGACTCGCTGCACTCGATCGTGCAGATGCCCGCCGGCATTCCTGTGGCCACGGTGGCGATTGGCAACGGCACCAATGCCGGCCTGCTGGCGGCCCAGATCCTGGCGATTTCCGATCCGGCGCTGGTGGAGGTGCTGCAGGCCTATCGCCAGGGCCTGCATGACCAGGTGGTGGCCAAGGACCGCCTGCTGGTGGAACTGGGCAGCAGCGCCTACCTGGCCCAGATGGCGGCGCCTAAGGTCCGGGCGGTCCCTGCGCCCGCGCCTTGAACCGCACGCTGCCCCTCCGCCGGCTGTTGACGCATGCGTTGCTGCCGGCCCTGCTGGTGTATTCGGCCGCCCTGCTGCTCAGCCGTGCCGGCGGCATCACCGATCCTGAGCTGGTGATCCGGGATCTGGCCCAGACCTGTGGCTATCCCCTCGGCGTGGGCCTGCTCTCCAACCTGGGCTATCTGCTGTGGATGGCCACGGCGGCGATCTGTCTGTTCGTGGCGCTGGCCGGAGGCCAGGAATCGCGGAGCCGGTTGCACCCCCTGCTGCTCAGCGGTGGCTTGTTTTCGCTGCTGCTGTGCCTGGATGACATGTTTCTGCTGCACGACCGCTACATCGGCGCCACTTTTCTCTATCTCCTCTACGCGGTGTTCGCCGTGCTGATCCTGGTGCGTTTTCGCAGCCAGGTGCTCGAGATCGGAGGCGCCCTGTTTGTGATCCCGGTGGCGCTGCTCGGGGGATCGATCCTGCTCGACAAGCTGCAGAATGTGCTTCCCTTCTCCTACAACGAGGTTCAGTTGGTGGAGGAAGGGCTCAAGTTTCTGGGCATTGCCGGCTGGCTGTTCTTCTGGTGGCAGGTTGCCGCCCGGGCCGCCAAGCTGAGAACCTCCGCCTGATCCCAGGCCCCCTACCTCTCTCCGGAACCGATGCTTGAGCGGCTGGTCCTGCCCCCCTGGTTGCGGTTCAGCCTGGCTCTGCCCCTGCTGGTGCTGAACCTCTGGGTCCTGCGGCAGCTGCTGCTGCCCCTGGCTCCCTTCCCGGCCCTGTTCCTCACGGCCGCTCTGATCGCCTTTCTGCTTGATATCCCCAGCCGCTGGCTGGTGGAACGGGGCCTGCCCCGCCCCCTGGCGCTGGTGCTGGTGCTTGGCCTCGGTTTCGGGGCGGTGGTGCTGGCGGTGCTCTGGTTGCTGCCGCGGTTGGTGCAGCAGCTCGATGAACTGATCACCACCCTGCCGGGCTGGCTGTCCCAGGGCGAAACCCTGCTCAGTCAGCTCCAGGACTGGGCCGCCCAGAAGGGGTTGCCCAGCGATTTCGGTGATCTGAGCAGCGACCTGATCACCCGCACCAGCAAGCTCGCCAGCCAGTTCAGCCAGCAGCTGCTGGGCTTGCTCGGCGCCACCGTGGGCATCACGGTCAACACCGCGATCGTGCTGGTGCTCACGGTGTTTCTGCTGCTGGGGGGAGAGAGGATCGCCGCTGGCCTGGCGGCCTGGTTGCCGCCTGGCGTGCGCTCCCTGGTGACCGGCACCCTTTACCGCACGTTTCGGGGCTATTTCGGCGGCCAGGTGGTTCTGGCCCTGATCCTCAGCGGCCTGCAGATGGTGGTGTTCACGCTGCTGGGCATTCCTTACGGCGTGCTGTTCGCCGTGGCGATCGGCTTCACCACCCTGGTGCCCTATGCCAGTGCCCTCACGATCGTGGTCATCAGTGTGCTGCTGGCCCTGGAGGATCCCCGCAAGGGGCTGGAGGTGCTGGCCACCGCGATCAGCGTGGGCCAGGTGGTGGATCAGATCATCCAGCCGCGGCTGATGGGGAGCATCGTGGGTCTCCAGCCTGCCTGGCTGCTGATCAGCCTGCCGATCGGTGCCCGCCTCGGCAGCCTGCTGGGGCTGGGTCAGCTGCTGGGGCTGCTCCTGGCGGTGCCCCTGGCCAGTTGCGGCAAGACGTTCCTCGATGCCTGGGCGATGCGATTGCGGAGCGGCGAGGAACCGATCACCGGCGATGCCATCGCGCCATCGTCGAACTAGGCGGGGCAGCTCCCCCCTGGGGCTGCCGGCATCGCTCTACGGGCCTCAGGCCGCCGCCGGCTGGGGAATGATTCCCCGCTCCTGGAGGAAGCCGATCACCTGCTCCACGCAGCTGTCCAGGCTCTGGCTACCGGTCTCCACCCGCAGCTCGGGGTTCTCCGGGTTTTCGTAGGGACTGGAGATGCCGGTAAACTCCTTGATCTCGCCGGCGCGGGCCTTGGCATACAGCCCCTTGGTGTCCCGCTCTTCGCAGATGCCCAGGTCGGCGGCGCAGAAGATCTCGATGAAGTCGCCCTCCTCCACTAGGGAGCGTGCCCGTTGCCGGTCGGCCTGGAAGGGGGAGACGAAGGCGGTGAGCACCACCACGCCGGCGTCGAGGAACAGCTTGGCCACTTCGCCGATGCGACGGATGTTCTCCTCCCGGTCGGCGTCGGAGAAGCCCAGATCGTTGCAGAGGCCGTGGCGGACGTTGTCGCCATCGAGCACGTAGCAGGCCAGCCCCTGTTCAAACAGGGCCGAGTTCACGGCGTTGGCGAGGCTGCTCTTGCCGGCTCCCGAAAGGCCCGTGAACCAGAGGATGGCGCTGCGGTGCCCGCGCTGGTGGGCCCGTGCCGCCCGGTTCACGCTGGAATGGTGCCAGACGATATTTGTGGCTTTGCCCAGCGTGTTGGTGGGCAGGGAACTGGAGGTCATGGCCGAGTGGCGCACGGGCTTGCGGGCATTCTCCCCTGACGGGAGACTGTTCACAGAAGAGCGTGAACTTCTCAGCCCCCGGCCTGCTTCGGCCGGAAGCCGGCCTGCTCCAGGGTCGTGAGAGCCACCGCCACCTGATCGCCCTGCAGCTCGATCACGCCGTCCTTGTAGGTGCCCCCGGTACCGGCCCGGGCTTTGAGGCCCTTGAGCAGGCTGAGCGCCTCCGGCTCGGGGATCTCCAGGCCCGTGATCGCCGTCACCAGCTTTCCGCCTTTGCCGGCCTTGGTGCGCTGCACCCGCACCCGTTGCTGCGCCTTCGCTGGGGCTGGGGCGGTCGTTTCGGGGCGGGCGGTGCTTTCGGCGTTGCTGAATTCCTGCCAGCCTCCCTTCTTCGCCATGGCTTCCGCCTGCAGCTGCGACGATTCTGGCCGGCCGCCCCGACCTGCCCCAGCGGAGGTTCTTGCGAGGGCTTCCGGCTTCCTAGGCTGCGCGTATTCCCATGTCGTCGCCGGTGACCTCCACCGTTTCTCCCGCCAGCCAGGCCCCGTCGCCCGATCCCACCGAGCTGGACCCTTCGGTGCGGCCCGATGCCCTCGGTCGTTTCGGTCCCTACGGCGGTCAGTACGTGCCCGAAACCCTGATGCCGGCGTTGGCGGAGCTGGAGACGGCCGCGGCCGAGGCCTGGAACGATCCGGAATTCACTGGTCGTCTGGCCCATCTGCTGCGCACCTACGTGGGCCGGCCCACGCCCCTGTACGAGGCGGAGCGCCTCACCGAGCACTACCGCCGTTCGGAAGGGGGGCCGCGCATCTGGCTGAAGCGCGAAGACCTCAATCACACCGGCGCCCACAAGATCAACAATGCCCTCGGCCAGGCCCTGCTGGCGCTGCGCATGGGCAAGAAACGGATCATCGCCGAAACCGGCGCCGGCCAGCATGGCGTCGCCACCGCCACGGTCTGTGCCCGGTTCGGCCTGGAGTGCGTGATCTATATGGGCGCGGAGGACATGCGCCGTCAGGCGCTCAATGTCTTCCGGATGCGGCTGCTGGGGGCCACGGTCGAGCCCGTGACCGCGGGCACCGCCACCCTCAAGGACGCCACCAGTGAAGCGATCCGCGACTGGGTCACCAACGTGGAGACCACCCACTACATCCTGGGGTCCGTGGCCGGGCCCCATCCCTACCCGATGCTGGTGCGCGATTTCCATGCCGTGATCGGCGAGGAGACCCGCCGCCAGTGCCATGAGGCCTTCGGGGGGTTGCCTGATGTGCTGGTGGCCTGCGTCGGGGGAGGCTCCAATGCCATGGGGTTGTTCCATGCCTTCGTGCCCGACCGTTCCGTGCGCATGATCGGGGTGGAGGCCGCCGGAGAAGGGGTGGCCACGGGGCGTCATGCCGCCACGATCACCGAAGGGCGTATCGGGGTGCTGCACGGCGCCATGAGCCTGCTTTTGCAGGATGGCGAAGGTCAGGTGCAGGAAGCCCACTCGATCAGCGCCGGCCTCGACTATCCCGGCGTTGGCCCGGAGCACAGCTACCTGCGCAGCATCGGTCGGGCCGACTATGCCGCCGTCACCGATGAGCAGGCGCTGGATGCCCTGCAGCTGGTGAGCCAGCTGGAAGGAATCATTCCTGCCCTGGAGACCGCCCATGCCTTCGCGGTGCTGGAGACCCTCTGCCCCACCCTGGCCCCTGGCACCGAGGTGGTGATCAATCTTTCCGGTCGGGGCGACAAGGACGTGAACACCGTGGCCGAACGGCTTGGAGATCGGATGGGCGGCTGAACCAGCTTCTGCTTACAAGGGATCTTCTTCCCATTGGAAGCGCGGAAGTTTGGTCAGGGTTTCCTGCATATTGCGGGCCCAGATCTCCATCGAGCGGGTCACCTGACTGTTCTCCTTCTCCAGCTTGAGCCGGCGGGAAACCCGCAGTTCGTCGGCCGGCATCAGGGCAATCTCGAAGGGCGGACCCACCGTGAGGTTGGAGCGCCGGGTCACGATCTGGGAGACGAGGCAGAGACGGGCCGCGTCCTCGAGGGAAAGTCCCGTGTGGCCGATGTAATCGAGCGGTGGCTTGCCGTATTTGCTCTCGCCGATCTGTAGAAACGGGGTCTCGGTGGTGGCCATGATCGCGTTCCCCTGGGGGTAGATCAGGTAGAGGCCGTGGCTCTGGCCGGCGATCTGGCCGCCGAGGATGAAACTCACTTCGGCGCTGGCGCCGGTCTGCCGCAGGGTGGGGCCCACCTCCTCCTGCACGGCCACGCTCAGCCTGCCCACGTAATCGGCAGCTTCAAACAAATAGCGGGCGCTGTGCAGGTCGGGTTTGGATCCCGCCACAGGGGGCCTCGGCTCTTCCTGCTCGGCGTGACGATCGAGATCGCGGCGGATGCGGTTGAGTACGGCCTGGGCGGTGGCCAGGTTGCCGGCTGTGAGCAGCACGAACAGCCGATCTTCCGCCGGCTGGAACACATGCATCTTGCTGTACGACGAGATGTAATCCACCCCGGCATTGGTGCGGGAATCGGAGGCGAACACCAGGCCTGCCTCCAGCAGGAAGCCCACGCAGTAGGTCATCAGCTCAGCAGCCTCTCAAGGATCGAAGCCACCGACTGCACCGCTGCCCGGGCCGTGGCATAGGCCATCCGCATCGGGCCCACCAGGGCCACCTGGCCCACGGCGCCATCCTTCGCACGGTACGACGATTGCACCACCGCGCATTGATCCAGGGCCCGGTGCGGGTGTTCGCGGCCGATCCAGATGGCTTCGCCCGCCGAGCTGTCGCTGGCACCCAGCACGCTGCGGGGCCCATGTTCCACCAGCTGGACCAGGGGCAGCAGGGTGGAGGTGCGGCTGAATTCCGGCTGGGCCAGCAATCCGCCCAGGCCGGCGGCCACCACGTCGTCGCCGTCATGGCGGCGCACCTGGGCATGGGTCTCGAGAGCCTGGCGCAGCAGGTCGCCGCTGCACTGCAGTTGGCGGGGCAGCCGGGCCCAGGGGATCGGATCGCCGGGTCGGCTGCGTAATTGCTCGTTGGTCCAGCGCTCCAGGATCGGCAGCTCCTGTTCCGTGCCGCTGGGCAGTCGCAGGTTGAGGCTGGCGGTGAGGGCAGGTGCCTGCACCAGGAACACCAGCAGCCGATCGGAGCTCGCCGCCAGTCGGATCGCCTGCAATTGCGGCCGGGGGCGCGCCGGCCTGCTGATCAGGCTCAGCAGGCCGGTGAGGTCCGCCAGACGACGGGCCAGGTGCAGCAGTAGGTCATCGAGGGCGGCCCATTGCAGGCTGATCCCCGCCAGCTCCCTTTCCAGCTGCAGAGCCGGGGCTCCCGGCGCAGGCAGCAGCCGGTCCACATACAGGCGATATCCCTGCTGGCTGGGGATCCGACCGGCGGAGGGATGGGGCTGGGTGAGCAGTCCCTTCTGTTCCAGGGCCCCCATGGCGGAGCGCACTGTGGCGGGGCTGGCCGGCAGGTGGAAGCGACGCACCAGGGTCTGGCTGCCGACGGGCTCCACCGTGTCGACGTAGTGCCGAACCGTTGCCCGGAGCACCTCCTCTTGACGGCGCGGCAGGGTATCCAAGGCAGGGGGATCGGGGGATGGGAGGGGGAAGGGCCACCGGGACCGGATACCCGTGGAGGATGGTAAGCAGAAACCTCCAGCCGGGGCCGGATCAGTAACGGGGTACCGACGGATCCACCTCCACGCTCCAGGCCTCGATGCCGCCCTGGAGGTTCCAGACGTCGGCATAGCCATGGGTCTGCATCAGCCAGCAGGCGAAATGCCAGCTGCGCACGCCGGCATGGCAGAGCACCACCACGGGAAGGTCGCGCTGGATCCGGCTCTCCACCGCCTCCAGCCACTCCTGCGACCGGCTCAGGGGGAGATGCAACACCGGCAGGGGCAGCCGCGCCAGGGCCAGTTCCTCATCTTCGCGGACATCGACCAGCTGGATCTCCTCCCCCCGCTCTAGCCGCTGCTGGAGATCGCGGGGCTGGATCCGCTGAGGCAGGGGGGGAGAAGGGGCCATGGCGAGCGCGGCTGCGGGGGGGGCGTCAGGATGGGCCCATCCTGCTCAAGGTGCATGAAGCTCCGGCCCTTCCTGGCGGCGCTGCTGGCATTGGTGCTGGTGCTGGTCGGACTCGGCCTGTCCGGCTGGTGGCTGGTGTGGAAAAACAGCCCTCTGCAGCTGGCCCACCGGCCGTTGGTGGTGCCCACCGCAGCCAGGTTCGTGCCCCGCCAGGCCGCCCTCAGTCTCCATCTGTTCAGCGACGGCGAGGAGCCGGTGCGCTATGCCCGGGCGGTGGCCCCCTCCGGCCAGCGGCGCGAGGCGGTGGATGCGATCGAGCGGCTGCGCGACGGCAGTTTCGCCGCCTTCGGCCTCGACTACCGCTCCGAGCTGGCCGGCTGGCTGGCGCCGGACATCACCCTGGCGCTGCTGGATCAGGGCGGCGTGGAGGGCCAGCCTGGCTGGCTGCTGGCACTCACCAGCCGCGATGAGGAAGGGGCCCGCCGCTTTCTGCAGCGTTTCTGGCAGACCCGCAGCCTGGCCGGTGCCGATCTGCAGGTCAGCAGCTACCGGGGCATGGGCCTGATCAGTGGCCGCGGCGCCCTGGTGGGGGAAGACCCCGTGCCGCTGGCCACTGCCCTGGTCCGGGATGACCTGGTGCTGATCGCTTCCGGCCGCGGCGTGCTTGAGCAGGCCCTGGATGTTTCCCAGATCGATGAACTCAATCAGGCGGCCCAGCCGGCCTTCGCGGCCCAGCTGGCCGAGCTGGGGGAGGGGGCGGCCCTGCTGCAGGCCAGGCCGGCAGCGATGCGGCGCTGGCTGGATCTGCCCCTGCCGGAATCACCCGGATCCGATCCCACCCTGCTCACCGCCGTGCTTGAGCCGGAGGGGCGATCGCTGCGGGTGAAGGCAAGGCTCGACCTGCCGGCTCCGCTGCCTGCCGCCAGGGCCAGCGGTCCTGATCAGCGCCAGGCCCTGCTGGAGGGGCTGGTGGGAGAAGCCCGCAGCCTCGCCCTGCTCGAGGATCCTGCCCTCTGGCTGGAGCAGCCCCTGCTGGCCGCCTGGGTTCAGCCGCTGCTGGGCTCCCAGCCCGGCAGCGGTCCGCTGCCGGGCCTGGTGGCGGCGGCGGCGCGGGGATCGCTGCTGGTGGCCGAGGGGCCCCAGGGCTGGTTGCTGGGCAGTGGCTCCGATCAGCCCGACCCTGCCGACTTGGAAGCCCCCCTGGCGGCCGAGGGACTGATTCCGGCCCCGCTCGAGCTCGACGATCGCTCCCTGCTGGTGTGGACGCAGCTCCAGGCCGGCCGCGGCTCCCGGCGCACAGAGGGTCGGGATCAGCTGGAGGCTTCCCTGGCCGGATGGCGCAGCCTGCAGGCCGGTCAGGCCTGGTGGGGCCAGAGCCTGGCCCAGCTGCAGGCGCGCGGTGGCCGCTCGGGCCAGCAACGCCAACACCAGCTCCAGGAGCTGGGCCAGCCCCAGTCCCCCCTGCAGTGGGCCCTGGCCGAAGGCCCCGCCCGTGCCCTGCTGCAGGCCTGGCAGCCGTGGCGGCTGCTCTCCACCCTCGCCGGCGGCGGCCTGGCCGAACCGGTGCAGGGGCTGACGCTGGCGATGGAACCGGAAGGGGCGACCCTGCGGCTCCAGGGCCGGCTCGAGCTGAGCTGAGCGATGCAGAGGGAACTGCTGCTCCTGCGCCATGGCATCGCCGAGGACCTTGATGAGGACCTCGATCCACAGCGGGGTGATGCCAGCAGAGCCCTCTCGCCCCGGGGCAGGGCCCGCACCAGGGCGGTGCTGCAACGGCTGCGGGCCCTCGATCTCACCGCCGACCGCCTGCTCGCCAGCCCGTTGGTACGGGCCCGTCAGACGGCCGAGATCGCTGTGGAGGAGGGGCTGGCTCCCGTGCTGGAGCTGGCTGAGCCCCTGGCGCCCGGAGGAGATCCCCTGCCCCTGATCTCCCTCTGGGCAGGAGCGGGCCACACCCCGGAGCCGGAGGCCCCCCGCCGGCGGCTGCTGCTGGTGGGCCATGAGCCCGACCTCGGCCGGCTGGCGGGCCGGTTGATCGGAGCTCCACCCCAGGCCATCGCGCTGCGCAAGGCCGGCCTGGCGCTGCTGCGGCTGCCCCAGGGTCCTCTGGAGGAGGGCACGGCTTCGCTGCTGCTGCTGCTGCCGCCGAAGGTGCTTCTGATCTGAGCTGCGGCAACCAGTGCTACGGCAGGCGCTGCGGTTCAGCGCGTAGGTTCGTGGTTCCCCCAGAGATCGCCGCAGGAGGAGCCGTTGGAGGACCAGGTGTCAGGCCAGGTGTCAGGCCAGGTGGAAATCCAGCCCCAGCAGTCGATGCCGAAGCAGCAGCCCGCCTCCGATGCCCCGGTCTTCCGGCCGGGCCTGGAAGGGGTGCCCGCCACCCAGTCGGCCATCTGCGACATCGACGGCACCCAGGGCGTGCTCACCTACCGCGGCTATCCGGTGGAGCAGCTGGCGGCCCACAGCAGCTTCCTGGAAACCGCCTACCTGTTGATCTGGGGAGAACTGCCCACGATCTTCCAGCTGCGGGAATTCGAGCAGGACGTGCAGATGCACCGGCGGGTGAGCTTCCGCATCCGGGACATGATGAAGTGCTTCCCGGCCAGCGGCCATCCCATGGACGCCCTGCAGGCCAGTGCGGCTTCGCTGGGACTGTTCTATTCCCGGCGTGCCCTCAACGACCCGGAGTACATCGTGGATGCGGTGGTGCGGCTGATCGCCAAGATCCCCACGATGGTGGCGGCGTTCCAGCTGATCCGGAAGGGCCAGGACCCGATCCAGCCCCGCGACGACCTCCCCTATTCCGCCAACTTTCTCTACATGCTCACCGAGCGGGAGCCGGATCCCCTGGCGGCCCGCATCTTCGATGCCTGCCTGATCCTCCACGCCGAACACAGCCTCAACGCCAGCACCTTCAGTGCCCGCGTCACCGCCAGTACGCTCACCGATCCCTATGCCGTGGTGGCCTCGGCGGTGGGCACCCTGGCCGGCCCCCTGCACGGCGGTGCCAACGAGGATGTGCTCGACATGCTCGACCAGATCGGCAGTGTGGATCGGGTGGAGGCCTGGCTGGATCAGGCGATCGCCCAGAAGCAGAAGATCATGGGCTTCGGCCACCGTGAATATCGCGTCAAGGACCCCAGGGCCGTGATCCTGCAGGGCCTGGCTGAGGAGATGTTCCAGCGCTTCGGCCACGATGAGATGTACGACGTGGCCCGCCGCCTTGAGGAAGTGGCCGCCGACCGTCTCGGTCCCAAGGGCATCTATCCCAATGTGGATTTCTATTCCGGCCTGGTGTACCGGAAGCTCGGCATCCCCCGCGACCTGTTCACCCCGATCTTCGCCATCGCCCGGGTGGCCGGCTGGCTGGCCCACTGGCGCGAGCAGCTGGGGGCCAACCGCATCTACCGACCCACCCAGATCTACACCGGTTCCCAGCAGCGGGGCTGGCTTCCGCTCGAGAGTCGTCCGGTGGCGACCGGGACCGCCTAAGTTGCCTGCCGCTGCGCTGCCATGGTGAACCTGATGGTCGTGAGTCCCGGTCTGGATCTCCAGGCCAGCTTCCTCGAAGCGCTGCAGGGTCTGGGCCTCAGTTCCGGCCTGGCCAGGCTGCTGTGGTTGCCATTGCCGATGGTGATGGTGCTCGTGGCGGCGGTGGTGGGCGTGCTGGTCAACGTCTGGCTGGAGCGGAAGATCTCTGCGGCCGTCCAGCAGCGGATCGGTCCGGAATATGCCGGTGCCCTCGGGGTGCTCCAGCCGATGGCCGATGGCCTGAAGCTGGTGTTCAAGGAAGACATCATCCCGGCTAGGGCCGATGGTCTGCTGTTCACCCTCGGCCCGGTGCTGGTGCTGGTGCCGGTGATTCTTTCCTGGCTGGTGGTGCCCTTCGGTCAGAACCTGCTGATCAGCAACGTGGGGGTGGGAATCTTCCTCTGGATCTCTTTGAGCAGCATCCAGCCGATAGGCCTGCTGATGAGCGGCTACGCCAGCAACAACAAATACTCTCTGCTGGGCGGCCTGCGGGCAGCAGCCCAGTCGATCAGCTACGAGATTCCGCTGGCCCTGGCCGTGCTGGCGATTGTGATGATGAGCAACTCGCTCAGCACCGTCGATATCGTCAACCAGCAGACCGGCGCTGGCATTCTCAGCTGGAACATCTGGCGCCAGCCGGTGGGCTTCGTGATCTTCTGGATCTGTGCCCTGGCTGAATGTGAGCGCCTCCCCTTCGACCTTCCGGAGGCGGAGGAGGAGCTGG
Organism: Cyanobium sp.; assembly: GCA_040399125.1. Classification (GTDB taxonomy): domain Bacteria; phylum Cyanobacteriota; class Cyanobacteriia; order PCC-6307; family Cyanobiaceae; genus Cyanobium. Next base: position 29,235 of record JBBASR010000007.1, read on the forward strand.
TGGCCGGCTACCAGACCGAATATTCGGGCATGAAGTTCGCCCTTTTTTATCTGGGCAGCTACATCAATCTGGTGCTCTCGGCGCTGCTGGTCTCCGTTCTCTATCTGGGGGGCTGGGGCTTTCCGGTGCCTGTCGAGTGGTTGGCCGGTTGGCTCGGGCAGTCGGTGGATGCGCCGCTCGTGCAGTTGATCACCGGCAGCCTCGGGATCGTGATGACGGTGCTCAAGGCCTATCTGCTGGTCTTCTTCGCCATCCTGCTGCGCTGGACGGTGCCGCGGGTGCGGATCGACCAGTTGCTCGATCTGGGCTGGAAGTTCCTGCTGCCGGTCGCTCTCGTCAACCTGCTGGTCACCGCTGCCCTCAAGCTGGCCTTCCCGATGGCTTTCGGAGGCTGATTCCCGGCCCATTCCGGCCCGGAGAGGGCCATCATGGTTCGACTCCCGTTCCCCCAGCGTTCTCCCTCCATGTTCGGGTTCCTCAGGAAAGTCGGCGCTTACACCCAGGACGCCGTGGGTGCCGCCAAATACATCAGTCAGGGTCTGGGGGTCACCTTTGATCACCTGCGCCGCCGGCCGATCACGGTGCAGTACCCCTACGAGAAGCTGATTCCCTCGGAGCGCTACCGCGGCCGGATCCACTACGAGTTCGACAAGTGCATCGCCTGTGAGGTGTGTGTGCGCGTCTGCCCGATCAATCTGCCGGTGGTCGACTGGGTGATGAACAAGGCCACCAAGAAGAAGGAGCTCCGCAACTACTCGATCGATTTCGGGGTCTGCATCTTCTGTGGCAACTGCGTCGAGTACTGCCCCACCAACTGCCTCTCGATGACCGAGGAGTACGAGCTGGCGGCCTTTGATCGCCACAGCCTCAACTTCGACAACGTGGCGCTGGGCCGGTTGCCCACCAGCGTGACCACCGACCCCGCCGTGTTCGCCCTGCGGGAACTGGCCTACCTGCCTAAAGGGCAAGTCGAACCCCACGGCGTGCCCGCCACGGCTCCCCGGGCAGGCAAACTTCCCGAGCAGGTGCTTGAGGGCCTGTCCTCTTCGGCCTCCAGCGGAGACAACGCCTGATGACGATCGCGTCCACCACCCAGCAGATCTGCTTTTTCGTTCTTTCCACCACCCTCGTGCTGGGGTCTCTCGGGGTGGTGCTGCTTCCCAACATCGTCTACTCCGCCTTCCTGCTCGGGGGGGTGTTCCTTTCGGTGGCGGGTCTTTATCTGCTGCTCAATGCCAGTTTCGTGGCTGCCGCCCAGGTGCTGGTCTACGTCGGAGCGGTGAATGTGCTGATCCTGTTCGCGATCATGCTCGTGAACAAGAAGGAGACCCTTGCGGCCGTCCCCGGCCTGCCGCTGCGCCGCGTGCTTTCCGGAGCCGTCTGTGCCGGCCTGTTCGTGCTGCTGTTGCGCGTCGCCTTCACCACCGAGTGGGCCGTGCCCGGGCCGCTGCCGGTGGGAGAGGAGGCCACGATCCGGATCGGTGAGCATCTCTTCAGCGACTATCTACTCCCCTTTGAACTCGCTTCGGTGCTGCTGCTGATGGCGATGATCGGTGCGATCGTGCTGGCTCGTCGTGATGTGTTCAGCAGCGACGTGATCACCGGCGAGCCTGTGGATCAGGGCCTGATCGAGAAGAGCCGCACCCCCCTGCTGATCGAGAAACCCCTCCAGGAGAGCACCCCATGAACCCCGAGCTCACCAGTGCCATTCCCCTTCAGGCTTATCTCGCCGTGGCCGCCGTGCTCTTCTGCACCGGCGTCTGGGGACTGATCAACAGCCGCAATGCCGTACGGGTGTTGATGAGCATCGAGCTGATGCTCAATGCGGTCAACATCAACCTGATGGCCTTTTCCAGCTACATCGATGGCCAGCTGATCCGGGGCCAGGTGTTTGCCATCTTCGTGATCACGGTGGCTGCGGCTGAGGCGGCCGTGGGTCTGGCGATCCTCCTCTCCTTGTATCGCAACCGCGAGACCGTGGATATGGAGCGCTTCAACCTGCTGCGCTGGTAGGCGCCGTATGCGGCTGCAGCGGGTCTGGCTGATCGTGCGCAGCGGCAGCCTGGTGGCCGAGCGGGAGGCCCGTCGCTGCGCAGAGGATCTCCGGGCCGCTGGCATCCACGTCACCGTGGCCGCCAGCGGCCTTTCCGCCAATCCGTTCCCCGGTCTGCTGGCCACCGAGTCGGCGCTGCCGGATCTGGCGGTGGTGCTCGGAGGCGACGGCACGGTGCTGGGGGCGGCGCGCCACCTTGCTCCCCACAACGTGCCGATTCTCAGCTTCAACGTGGGTGGTCATCTCGGCTTCCTCACCCAGGAAAGGGGGCTGTTGCAGCTCGGTGCGGAGGACAGCCTCTGGCAGCGGTTGCGCGACGATCGCTTCGCCCTGGAGCGCCGGATGATGCTGGAGGCCAGGATCGACCGCGGCGATGGAGTGCCACTTGCGGGCGAGGGAAGCGAGGGCCATGGGGACGGCCCCCATGGGGCTCTCAACGACTTCTATTTCCGTCCCTGTCTTGATGAGGTTTCCCCCACCTGTCTGCTCGAGCTCGAGATCGATGGGGAGGTGGTGGACCAGTACCGCGGGGATGGCCTGATCATCGCTACCCCCACCGGTTCCACCGGGTACGCGATGGCAGCCGGAGGGCCGATTCTCCATCCCGGCATCGAGGCGATCGTCGTCAATCCGATCTGTCCGATGAGTCTTTCGAGCCGGGCCGTGGTGGTGCCGCCCCGCTCCCGGCTCACGGTCTGGCCCCTGGGAGAGAGCAGTCGGCGGGTGAAGCTCTGGAAGGACGGCGCCCATGCCAGCGTGCTCGAACCCGGCGACCGGGTGATCGTGCAGCGTGGGCCCCACCCGGCGCTGCTGCTGCTGCTGGAACAGAGCCCTTCGTACTACCGCACCCTCACCCACAAGCTGCACTGGGCCGGCAGCATCACGGCGGGGGAGGCCTCCCCCAACTGAGTCGTGCGCCCTGTGTCGCCAGAATGGCAACTTTCGTTCCCTCAGCTGCGTGGCCCTGGAGATCGAGAGGCGCTTCCTGGTGCATGGGGAGTCCTGGCGGAACCATGTGCAGCACCATGCCCGTCTGCAGCAGGGCTATCTGAGCCCCGCCGGTGAAGGCCTCACGGTGCGGGTGCGGCTCAGCCGCTCCGCGGGAGGCGAGACCGCCGCCTGGCTGACCCTCAAGCTTCCTGGCGCCGATGCCCGCAGCCGCTTCGAATTCGAGTATCCGATCCCGATCGAGGATGGGGAGGCCCTGCTGGCTCTCACCCCACGGCAGGTAGGGAAGACCCGCTACGCCCTCAACCTGCCGGGGGGGGAGTGGGTGCTCGATGTGTTCGAGGGGGCGAATGCCCCCCTGGTGGTGGCGGAGGTGGAGCTCACCCATGCCGAAGCCGATTTGGACCTGCCCCCCTGGTGCGTGGTCGAACTCACGGATCGGGGCGAGCTCAATAACGCCGCCCTGGCCTACCGGCCGCTGCAGTCCTGGCCGGCCGCCGAGCGGGAGGCCCTGCTCGGCGGCCGGCCAGGACTGCAGGGGCGACCAGGCAATCAGTCGTCGTGAGTGCCGTGCTCCAGCGAGCAGCAGTTGAAGCCGTCCCGGCAGATCTTGCCGTTGTCCATCGCCCAGTTGAGCAGCGCCACCCGATTCTTGGCGCCGGTCTTGGTGAAGATGTTGCTGACGTGGTTGTCCACCGTGCGCTTGCTGATCGTGAGTTCTTCGGCGATCTCCTGGTTGGTGAGGCCGGTGGCCACCCGCTCGATGATCTCCAGCTCACGCTCGGAGAGGTCGGCGCGAGGGGGCAGCAGACTGCCGTGCTCACTGCGATCGGTGCCCGGGCGCTCCGGGTGGGGACGGGTTCCGGTCGGGCCCTGCTCCTGCATCAGGCATTCCACGGCGTTCCGCCCACTGTAGGCAGGCTGCTGCTGCATGATGACCCTGCCAAGCAGGGGTGATGTGCTGCTTCAACAGGCCCTGTCCAGCGGCAGGTTCGCCGTCACGGCCGAGGTCACTCCGCCCCGGGGGGGCGATCCCGCCCGCACCCTGGCGGCGGCGGCAGCGCTCCGGGGGGTGGTGGACGCGGTCAATGTCACCGATGGCAGCAGGGCGGTGATGCGGATGAGCAGTCTGGCGGTCTGCCGGCTGCTGCTCGACCACGGCCTCGAGCCCGTGCTCCAGATGACCTGCCGGGACCGCAACCGGATCGCCCTGCAGGCGGATCTGCTCGGGGCCCATGCCCTGGGGATCCGCAATCTGCTCTGTCTCACCGGCGATCCCCTGCGCGCCGGGGATCAGCCGGAGGCGCGTCCGGTGAATGAGCTGGAAGCGGTGCGTCTGCTGCAGCTGGTGCAGCGCTTCAATCTGGGCGTCGATCCGGTGCAGGGTCAGCTCCCCGATGGACCCACGGCCCTGTTCGCCGGGGCGGCAGCGGATCCCCAGTCCCCCAGCTGGAGTGGGCTGGTGAGTCGGGTGCGACGCAAACAGGCGGCAGGCGCCCGGTTTCTGCAGACCCAGATGGTGATGGACAGCAGCGCCCTGCGTCGCTTCGTGGAGGAGGTGGCTGCGCCCCTAGAGCTGCCGGTGCTGGCGGGGGTGTTTCTACTGAAGTCCGCCAGGAATGCCCTGTTCATCAACCGGGTGGTGCCCGGTGCCTCGATCCCGCAGGAAATCATCGACCGGCTGGCCGCCGCCTCCGATCCTGCCGAGGAGGGCATTCGGATTGCGGCGGAGCAGGTGGCCTGTTACCGCGACATTTCCCAGGGGGTGCACCTGATGGCGGTCAAGGCGGAGGAGAAAATCCCCCGCATCCTCGAACTGGCGGGGCTGCCCTAACCCGCCTTCAGCGCCAGGTCGGTGCCGAGCAGCTCCGCCATCGCCTTCTGCTGGGGGGAGGGCGAGAGCACGTCCTGGCGGCGCACGTCGGTGATCAGCCAGTCGAGGGCCGCTTCCTGGAGGTCGAAATGGTCGCCGTTGCGGTCCACGCAGTAGCGACCGAACACCAGCTTCTCCACCAGGCGCACTCCGGCGCCGATGCGCGAGTAATCGAAGATGATCGAGTTATCGATGGTGGCGCCTTCACAAATGTGGCAGCTGGGGCCGATCATGGCCGGCCCGATGATCGTGGCGCCGTTTTCGATCTTGGTCATTCCCCCCACATAGATGGGGCCTTCCACCTTGATCTTGTCCCAGTCAGCGGCAACGTTCAGGCCCGTGTAGATGCCGGGCCGCACTTCCTTGCCAGGAATCTGCACCTGTCGCACATCGCCCTGCAACACGCTGCGGATGGCCTGCCAGTAATCGGGCACCTTGCCGATATCCACCCACTCGAATTCCATCGGCAGGGCGTAGAAGGGAGCCTTCGCCTCCACCAGCTTCGGGAAGAGATCGGAGCCGATGTCGCAAGCCTCTCCGGCAGGAATGAAGTCGAAGACTTCAGGCTCGAAGATATAAATACCGGTGTTGATCATGTCACTGGCAGCCTCCTCGATCGAAGGCTTCTCCTGGAAGGAGAGCACCCTGCCTTCCTGGTCGGTCACCACAACGCCGTAACTGCTCACCTGTTCGCGGGGGACCCGCTTGGTGATCAGGCTGGCCATCGCACCCTTTTCCTTGTGGCGACGAACGGCCTCGGTGAGATCCAGATCGATCAGTGCATCCCCGCAGAGCACCACGAAGGTGTCATCGAAGAAGGGCTGGAAGGTCTGAATCCGCTTCAGTCCTCCGGCAGAACCGAGGGCTTCCCCGATGAGTTCGCCGTCTTCAATCCGCCCTTCGAAGCTGTAGGCAATCTGAACCCCGAATCTCTGGCCGTCTCGGAAATAGTTTTCGATCTCCTCAGCTAGGTGGGAGACATTCACCATGATTTCGTCGAAGCCGTGCTGGCGCAGCAGTTCCAGCAGAAACTCCATCACGGGTTTCTGGAGGATCGGAATCATCGGCTTGGGAGTGGTGTGCGTGATCGGACGCACTCGAGTTCCCTTGCCGGCCGCCAGAATCATCGCCTTCATTGGCGTCGGCATCCACGGTTGAGTGGCGCCAGCCTAAGGGTCGCCCTCAGGCCGCCAGCGGCTCGGAAGCCGGCCCCCCAGCTGGCCCCTGGGGCCCGCCAGAAGGGCGCAGGACGCTTTCTTTCCCAGGGCTTTCCCAGCCAGCCCCCTCGAGGCGCCGCAGCTGGAGTGGGCCGAACAGACCTCCGTGCTGCTCCAGTTCCACTTTCCCCTGGGCACTGAGGAACAGCAGAGCCCAGAACACCCCCACCCGGTCCCGGTCCAGCTCTTCGTCCGTGCCCTGGCGGTCCACCTCGCTGGACCAGGCGCCCACCAGCTGGTCGAAGTCGGTCCAGTGCCGGGCCTCCGCAGTGGACCAGCTCTGCAGGAACCGGTGCAGGGCCGCCGTGGTCTCCGGCAATTTCTCCCTGTGGGCCAGGGCCGTCACCTGGGCGATGGCGGCCCGGTCGCTGAACCGTTTGCTGCGCTGCCGCGGGCGCCCCCTCCCCTCCTCCTGTTCGAGGCGTTCGGCGATGTCCTCCAGCTGGCGGATCAGTTCGCCCAGGGTCACCGGACGCTGCAGGGGCGGCGGTGCCACCGGCCGACGCCGCAGGTGGCGCTCCGGCCGCCGGGGAAGTTCGATGGCTCCCTCCCCCCAGTCGGCCCCGGTGTCGTCGAAGTCGAAGGCCTCCTGAACGATCGCTTCCGGCGGAAAGGTGGCGCTCTCCAGCAGTTCCGCTTTCAGCCCCACCAGCACCGAGGCGGCCAGGAAGGCCTCGCTGCTTTCGGCCAGATCCTGTTCGTAGCTGCCCCCCACCGCCGCCACCAGGCGTGGTAGCTCGATCCGTTGGCGCAGCTGGTCGAGGAAGCCATCGACCACCGAGATCACATCCACATCCCAGGGATCGATCTCACCCCGTTCAGCCGCATCCTGCAGCAACCGGATGGCAAGCCTGGCCCCTGCGTCAGCCAAGGGCTCCGTCCTGCCTGTGGGCGGTTTCCAGGCTCATTCCACCGAGACGGAAATCGATTCGGCAACGTCGGCGGAGCTGCCGGCGCTCTGGCCCGCCGCCGGCAGCAGCCCCAGCTGGGCGTCGACGGTGGCGCGATAGCGCTCCAGGTCGTTTTCGAGCTCCTGGATGCGTACCTGCTGGGCATCAAGGTCGCCCTGATCCTGGAGGGTTTCGACTTTTTTGACGACGCCGCTCCAGACCGCGAAGATCCAGGCTGCCGTGGCCCCGATCCCCCCCACCAGCAGCAGCAGGGCCGCCAGGGGCAGGGTGCTGCTCATGCCCGGCAGAAAGTTCACCGTGGTGGGGGCGGTGTTCTCGAGGGTGAACATCACCATCGCCAGCCCGAAGCTGAAGATGAGGAGAAAATTCAGCTGCCGCATCGGAACCGCAGTCGGACTGGCCTCAAATCCAGCATGGCGGAGCCCAAGCCCCGTGTCCACCCAGGGCCGTTCGCGATCAGCCGACGGAGGGGGCCTGGAGCAGCGCCGGTGCCAGCCCCTGCAGGGTGCCCCGCCGCATCACCGAGCTTGCCGGTAGTTTGCCGATCCTGGCGAGGGCCTCGCCTTCGCGCCCCACCAAGGCCTCGATCGAGGCGCGATAGGTGTCGGTGATCAGCCGGGGGTAGAGCCCGATCGCAATGATCGGCACCAGCAGGCAGCTGATCACATAGATCTCCCGCGGTTCGGCATCCACCAGATGGGTGTGGGAGACCAGTTCGGCGTTCTCCTTGCCGAAGAAGATCTCCCGCAGCATCGAGAGCAGGTAAACCGGGGTGAGGATCACCCCGATCGCCGCCAGCACCGCGATCACGATCCGGAAGCTGAGGGTGTAGGCCTCGCTGGTGGCGAAGCCCACGAACACCATCAGCTCGGAAACGAAGCCGCTCATTCCTGGAAGGGCGAGCGAGGCCAGGGAGCAGACGGTCCAGAGGGCGAACATCTTGCGCATCTTCTGGCCGACGCCGCCCATTTCATCGAGCTGCAGGGTGTGGGTGCGGTCGTAGGTGGCGCCCACCAGGAAGAACAGGCTGGCTCCGATCAGGCCATGGCTCACCATCTGCAGCATCGCGCCGCTGGTGCCCAGGGCGCTGAAGCTGCCGATGCCGATCAGCACGAAGCCCATGTGGCTGATCGAGCTGTAGGCGATCTTGCGCTTGAGGTTGCGCTGGGCGAAGGAGGTGAGGGCGGCATAGATGATGTTCACCACCCCCAGCACCACCAGCAGCGGCGCGAACTGGGCATGGCCCTCCGGCAGCAGCTGCACGTTGAAGCGCAGCAGGGCGTAGCCGCCCATCTTCAGCAGGATTCCGGCCAGCAGCATGTGCACCGGAGCGGTGGCTTCGCCGTGGGCATCCGGCAGCCAGGTGTGCAGCGGCACGATCGGCAGCTTCACCCCGAAGGCGATCAACAGGGCCGCGTAGCAGAGCACCTGGAAGCCGGTGCCGAAGCCCTTGGCGGCCAGCACGGTGTATTCGAAGCTCGGGGTGCCGCCGCCGAAGAAGCCCATGGCCAGGGCGGCCAGCAGGATGAACAGCGAACTGCCGGCGGTGTAGAGGATGAACTTGGTGGCGGCGTATTGCCGCTTCTTGCCGCCCCAGATGGCCAGCAGCAGGTACACGGGGATCAGTTCCAGCTCCCAGGCCAGGAAGAACAGGAGCATGTCCTGCACGGCGAAGACCGCGATCTGGCCCCCGTCCATGGCCAGCAGCAGGAAATAGAAAAGCTTGGGTTTGAAGGTCACCGGCCAGGCGGCTAGGCAGGCCAGGGCGGTGATGAAGCTGGTGAGCAGGATCAGGGGCATCGACAGGCCATCGGCCCCGACGGACCAGGCCAGGCCCAGATCGGGCAGCCAGGCGTAACGCTCCGCCAGCTGCAGTCCCTCCACGGTCGGGTCATAGCCGTTGAGATACCCGCCCACCGTGCACAGGAAGGTGATCAGGGCCACGCCGAGGGCGTACCAGCGCACCGTCTTGCCGTCGCCCTTGTCGGGCACGAACGGAATGAGGAGGGAGGCGGCGATCGGGAACAGGATCGCCGCACTCAGCCAGGGAAAAGGCACCGATCGCACAGACCATCTGGCCGGAGTGTAGAAATCTCGATCGCTAAGGCTCGGAGCCGATGGGGGTTGTCACACACGCCGCCGCCGCTTGGGCCGCTCAGCCGAAGGCTCCGAACAGCACCACCAGGGCGATCACCCCGCCGAACACGATCAGGGCATAGAACTGAGCACGGCCGGTTTCGAAGTATTTGAGGCCTTCGCCACTGCCCAGGGTGAGCAGGCCGGTGAGGTTGACGACGCCATCCACCACCTTGGAGTCCACGTCCAGCACCTGTTTGGCCAGGGCCCTGCTGCCGCGCACGAACAGGCGCTCATTGAGGTCGTCGAGATACCACTTGTTGGCCAGGAAGCGGTTGATGGCGGGGAAACGCCCGGCTACGGCCGTGGCCAGGTCGATGCGGCGCAGGAAGTAGGCCAGCACGGCCAGGCTGATGCCGGCCACCGAGATCGCCACCGAGGCGCCAGCCAGGGGCAGAAATTCCTTCCAGGAGAAATTCTCCGCCATCTCGGCCGCCTCGTGCGGATCGAGCAGGCCCGCAAAGCGGCTGTTCCAGGGGGTGCCCAGCAGACCGATCAGCACCGAAGGAACCGCCAGCACCACCAGGGGCATCGCCATCTGCCAGCCGGATTCGTGGGGGTGGCTGGCATGGTGGCCATGCTCCTCGCCGTGGTCGTCGCCGGCGCCCTTGCCAGCGGCGGCCAGCAGCTGGGCCTGCACGGCCTTGTCGTTGCCGCGGAAGCTGCCTTCGAAGGTGAGGAAGTAGAGCCGGAACATGTAGAAGGCGGTCATGCCGGCGGTGATGAAGCCCATCGCCCAGAGCAGGGGATAGGTGTTGAAGGCCTGGCCGAGGATTTCGTCCTTGCTCCAGAAGCCCGCCAGGGGGGGGATGCCGGCGATGGCGATGCAGCCGATCAGGAAGGTGATGGCGGTGATCGGCATGTAACGGCGCAGGCCGCCCATCAGCCGCATGTCCTGGGCGAGCACCGGTTCATGGCCCACCACTTCCTCCATGGCATGGATCACCGAGCCCGAACCCAGGAACAACATGGCCTTGAAGAAGGCATGGGTGACCAGGTGGAACATGCCGGCCACCGGAGCGCCGCAGCCCATGGCCAGCATCATGTAACCGAGCTGGGAAACGGTGCTGTAGGCCAGGCCTTTCTTGAGATCCTGCTGGGTGAGGGCGATCGAGGCCCCCAGAAACAGGGTGATCGTGCCGATCACGGCGATCGTGGCCTGCACCGCCGGGAAGGGGGCGTAAACGGGCTGCAGGCGAGCCACCAGGAACACACCGGCGGCCACCATCGTGGCGGCGTGGATCAGGGCCGAGATCGGGGTGGGGCCCTCCATCGCATCGGGGAGCCACACGTGCAGAGGGAACTGGGCTGATTTCGCCATCGGGCCCATGAACACCAGCAGGCAGAGCAGCACGGCAGCGGCCTGGGAAAGGCTGCCGCCGGCCACCGCCTGCTGCAGCCGGGCGCCGATCTCCTCGAACCCGAAGCTGCCGGTGGCCCAGAACAGGCCCAGGATGCCGAGCAGCAGGCCGAAGTCGCCCACGCGGTTCACCACGAAGGCTTTCTGGGCCGCATTGGCGGCTCCGTCGCGGTCGTACCAGAAGCCCACCAGCAGGTAGGAGCACATGCCCACCAGCTCCCAGAACACATAGATCTCGAGCAGGTTGGGGCTGATCACCAGGCCCAGCATCGAGCTGCTGAACAGGGCCAGGTAGGTGAAGAAGCGCACATAGCCCTTGTCGTGGGCCATGTAGCCATCGGAATAGACCATCACCAGCAGGGCGATGGTGGTGACCAGCGACAGCATCACGGTCGCGAGCGCATCCACCCGGAAGCCCATCTGCAGGTTGAAGCTGCCGGCGCTGGCCCAGTTGAACAGCACCTCCCGGGGGGCCGCCCCCGCCAGCTGCTCCGCCAGGGCGGCGTAGCTCAGCACGGCCGCCGCACCCACGCAGGTGATCAGCAGCAGGGCCACGGGCCGGCGCAGCCGGTTGACGGTGCGGTTGAAGGTGATCAGGCCCAGGCCCGAAAGGCAGGCGCCGATCAGGGGGAGCACCGGGATCAGCCAGGCAAGCTCGGAGGCGGTCGGCATCCTGATGGGACGGCTTCCCGGGAGTGTAGGCAGGCCCATGGGACCTACCGACCTTCTGTGGGCGGGCGGCCATCGCCACGCTGCCGCAGCCTCATCCCAGCCAGTGGGCCAGGGCCGTGCGCGAGAACAGCGTGGCCCCCTCGCCGAGGAAGCGGTGCGCCCACCAGAAGATGGCGATGGCGATGGCGATGCCCAGTTGGGCGGGCCTCAGGAATTCCGAGGCCACCAGCTGCTGCCTGCCGTCGAGCACCGCCCGGAAGGGAAGGATCGAGGTGCTGGCCTTCAGTTCCTCGAACGCCTCCCCGAAACGGTTGGCGAGCCGCCGATCCCCATTCCAGACCGCGAACAGATGGTGGCCGATCAGGCCGAGGCAGGTGGCCACCATGAAGCTGCTGCCGATCCAGAGCAGGTGGGTGGCGCACCAGAGCACCTGGCCCACGGCCTGGGGATGGCGGCTCACCCGGATGATGCCGCTGGCGTAGAGCCTCACCTGGGGGCGGAGCAGCGCCGGGATCTCCAGCAGGTTGTAAGTGGCGGGATAGAGGAACAGGAAGCTGATGGCGGTGCCCAGCCAGACCACCGGCAGGATCCAGGGCTGGTCCTGGAGATTCCAGAGCCGCAGGCCGTCGTAGCGGTGGGCCAGGAAATAGCCGATCACCACCACGGCCGCCGGGATGCTCACGGCGGCGAACAGGATCCGCCAAGCCCTTTCGCCGATCCGGGCGGCACCCCAGGCCCGCAGCGAGGCGCCGCCGCTGTGCAGCACGGCGAACGCCAGCAGCAGGGCCAGCATCACCAGGCTGCTGTGGTGGGTGGCAAGGGCGGCATCCGGGCCGGAGCTGGGCATGGGAGGGAGGCCGGGGGGATGTGAAGCGGCGATTCTCGCCACCGGAGGATCCCCGTAGAGTTCCTGCGGCGTGCAGACCTGCTTCGTTCCGACCTGCCTCGATACCGACCTGCCTCGATACCGACCTGCCTCGATAACGACGTGAACACCGACGTGCATCGATTCCTCGGCGATGGCTGACCTTCCCTTCACGCTCGATCAGCTGCGCATCCTCCGGGCCATCGCCAGCGAGGGCAGCTTCAAGAAGGCCGCCGACAGCCTTTATGTGACGCAGCCGGCCGTGAGCCTGCAGATCCAGAACCTGGAGAAGCAGCTCGATGTGTCGCTGTTCGACCGGGGGGGGCGCAAGGCCCAGCTCACCGAGGCGGGGCACCTGCTGCTCAGCTACTGCGACCGGATCCTGAGCCAGTGCCAGGAGGCCTGCCGGGCCCTCGACGATCTTCACAATCTGCGGGGCGGCTCCCTGATCGTGGGCGCCAGCCAGACCACGGGCACCTATCTGATGCCTCGCATGATCGGCCTGTTCCGGCAGAAATATCCCGAGGTGGCGGTGCAGCTGCAGGTGCACAGCACCCGGCGCACGGGCTGGAGCGTGGCCAACGGCCAGCTCGATCTGGCGATCATCGGCGGCGAGCTGCCCGGGGAGCTCAACGATCTGCTGCAGGTGGTGCCCTATGCCAACGATGAGCTGGCCCTGGTGCTGCCGCCCAAGCATCCTCTGGCCCGCCTGCCGGAACTGACCAAGGAAGACCTCTACCGACTGGGTTTCGTCTGCCTTGATGCCCAGTCCACCACCCGCAAGATGGTGGACCAGCTGCTCGGCCGCTCCAAGCTCGACGTGCAGCGCCTCAAGATCGAGATGGAACTCAATTCTTTCGAGGCGATCAAGAATGCGGTGCAGGCCGGGCTGGGGGCGGCTTTCCTGCCGGTGGTCTCGATTGAGCGGGAGCTGGCGGCCGGCACCCTGCATCGCCCCCAGGTGGCTGATCTGCTGGTCCGCCGCCAGCTGAAGTTGATCACCCACCCGGCCCGTTACTGCTCCCGGGCTTCGGAGGCCTTCCGCCGCGAGATCCTGCCGGTGTTCGCCAGCCCGGACAGCCCCCTGCGCCAGGCTCCACCCCGAACGGAGCCGGCCGGTTCGGCGGCCTGATCGGGGCGGAGCCGGGGCTCAGAACTGATCGGATTCCGGCGTCACGCCCACGGCGTCATCGGCGGCGCCGGCCACCCCCCTGGTCTGGAACTTGTTGCCGGTGATATCGGTCTGGTAGACGCAGCGGACCACGGGCTTGTCCCGGATCGAGCCGATGTAGGCGAAGGTGTTCATCCGTTGCTTGCACTCGCGCATCTGCTCAGAGGTCACGGCACCTTCCTTCTGGAGCACGGCCCAGTTCTCCCGACGGATCACGCAGCCCGGCTGGAGGGTGGGCTGGGTCACGAAACTGCTGCTCGGGTTCATCGTGGTGTACATCTCCACGTCCATCACGAAGGCGCTGGCTCCCCACTGCTTGCAGAATTCGGGGTCGGGCACCGCCATATCGAGCTGCTGGCTGCTGGCGATATTGCCCTGGTTGCCCTGGGTGGTGCTGGTAACGGCGCTGCCGATGCCGATGCCCACCACCAGCACCCCGGCCAGCACGGCCAGGGTGGAGACATTGAATTGAATCGGACCGCCGGGTCCGCCGCCGTCCGGCCCTCCTTTGCCGGGGCCGCCGGGTCGGCGGCCCGGATCCCCACGCCCGTACTCCCCCCGTCCATAGTCTCCTCGCCCGTACTCCCCCCGCCCGCTGTCCGCGCGTCCGTACTCTTCCCGTTCGTAGTCGGCGCCAGGGAAGCGGCGCCCGGCATCGGGATCGCGGGAGGTGCGGCCGGAGGAACGGGATCGGGTCACAGGGTTTCTGGGGTGCGCGGCAGGCCCATCGAATAGTTGAGCACCCTGGAATCGGGGTTGTAGCGCAGATCCCCGGCCTGGAGCAGCTGACGGATCAGCCCTTCGAGCTCGGATCCGATGCGGCGCAGGGTGTAGTCGGTGAGGTCGGCGCCGGCCTGGGCATTCACCAGTTCGCTGAAGCGATGCCGCACCTTTTCAAGGCTGCTCTCTTCCCAGAGGAATTCGTTGTCGGGATCGATGTCCAGGGTGAGCTGGCTGTCATCGGGCACCAGATCGCCGTTCTCGACTCTGGCCGTGAACAGGCGGATGTGCCGGGTCGTGGACTTCAGCAGCGAGTCGGCCATGGGGATCGGTGGGGAAGGGGCGCAGCGCTTGCCCCCGTTCTGTCGCGACTCTAGGAACTGTGCCCCTGCGCCAGCCGAACGCGGTGCCGATCGGGTCACCGCTCCTGCTCCCACCCCGCCTGTGGGTCGGCGCCCGATATGGTTGCCGGTGTTCCGAAGGGTTGTGCAATGCGCGTCGCCATCGCCGGGGCAGGGCTTGCCGGTCTGTCCTGTGCCAAGTATCTGTGCGATGCGGGGCATACACCCATCGTGGTGGAGGCACGCGATGTGCTCGGCGGCAAGGTGGCCGCCTGGCAGGACGCCGATGGCGACTGGTACGAGACCGGGCTGCACATCTTCTTCGGCGCCTATCGCAACATGCGGCAGCTGTTTGCCGAGCTGAACATCGAGGACCGGCTGCAGTGGAAGAGCCACTCGATGATCTTCAACCAGAAGGAGACGCCCGGCACCTACAGCCGCTTCGACTTCCCGGATATCCCCGCCCCTTTCAACGGTGTGGCGGCGATTCTGGGCAACAACGACATGCTCACCTGGCCGGAGAAAATCTCGTTCGGCCTGGGGCTGGTGCCGGCGATGCTCAGGGGCCAGCAATATGTGGAGGAGTGTGATAAGTACTCCTGGACAGAGTGGCTGCGAATTCACAACATTCCCGAACGCGTCAATGATGAGGTGTTCATCGCCATGGCCAAGGCGTTGAATTTCATTGACCCTGATGAGATTTCCAGCACCGTGGTGCTCACGGCCCTCAACCGCTTTCTGCAGGAGGGGGACGGTTCCCGGATGGCTTTCCTTGATGGCAATCCGCCTCAGCGGCTGTGCCAGCCGATCGTCGAATACGTGACGGCTCGGGGAGGAGAAGTGCATCTTGATTCGCCCTTGCGGGAGATTGCTCTGGATGGCGATGGCCTTGTCAGTGGCTTCCGCATCGGGGGCATCAAGGGCCGGGAAGGAACCACCCTCACGGCAGATGCCTATGTGAGTGCCCTGCCGGTGGATCCCTTCAAGTTGCTGCTGCCCACACCCTGGAAAGAGCTTCCCTATTTCCAGAAACTCGAAGGCCTCAATGGAGTGCCCGTGATCAACATCCATCTCTGGTTTGATCGCAAGCTCACTGAGATCGACCATCTGTTGTTCAGCCGCAGTCCCCTGCTCAGCGTCTATGCGGACATGAGCAACACCTGCCGTGAGTACGAGGATCCGGATCGCTCGATGCTCGAGCTGGTCTTTGCCCCGGCCAAGGATTGGATCGGCCGCCCGGATGAGGAGATTGTGGCCGCCACCATGGAGGAGCTCAAACGTCTCTTCCCGATGCACTTCACTGGCACGGATCAGGCGGTGCTGCGCAAATCGATCGTGGTGAAAACGCCGTTGTCGGTTTACAAGACCGTGCCTGGTTGTCAGCAGCTCCGGCCCGACCAGACCAGCCCGATCGCCAACTTCTTCCTGGCAGGCGACTACACCATGCAGCGCTACCTGGCCTCGATGGAGGGAGCGGTGCTGAGTGGAAAGCTCTGTGCCCAGGCCATCGCCGCCTCCCCCGCGCTGGCCACCGTCGCGCGGGCTCCGGTGGCCGCCTGATCCGGATGGCGGCTTCTCCCAGCACTGCGCCGGTGGTTCCCAGCCTGGAGGAGGCCTATGAGGCCTGCCGGCGCGAGACCGCCGAATGGGCCAAGACCTTCTATCTCGGCACCCTGTTGATGCCGCCGGCCAAACGTCGGGCCATCTGGGCTATCTACGTATGGTGCCGCCGCACCGATGAGTTGATGGACAGCCCGGAGGCCCAGGACCGTCCGGTCGAGGAGCTGGCGGCACGGCTCGATGCCTGGGAGGTCCGCACCCGGGAGATGTTCGATGGCAGGGTTCGTGATGGTCTGGACCGGGTGATGGTGGACACCCTGGGGCGCTACCCCCAGCCGCTGCAGCCCTATCTGGACATGATCGAGGGCATGCGGATGGACCTCACCACCACCCGCTACGCCAGCTTCGAGGAGCTCAGGCTCTACTGCTACCGGGTGGCCGGCACGGTGGGTCTGATGACGCAGGAGGTGATGGGGCTGGATCCCGCCTACACCTCCTCCCCCTGGAGCGAGCCTCCGGACACCTCGGAAGCGGCCGTTGCCCTCGGCATCGCCAACCAGCTCACCAATATCCTGCGGGATGTGGGGGAGGATCGGGGCCGGGGCCGCATCTATCTTCCCCTCGATGAAATCGAGCGTTTCGGCTACTCGGAAGCCGAGCTGCTGGCCGGCACCCTCAACGACAACTGGCGTGCCCTGATGCGCTTTCAGCTGGAGCGGGCCCGCCACTGGTTCGCCCGCTCCGAGGCGGGTGTGCGCTGGCTGGCCCCTGATGCCCGCTGGCCGGTATGGGCCTCTCTGCGCCTGTATCGCGGCATCCTTGATGTGATCGAGAAGCACGATTACGACGTCTTCAACAAACGCGCCTACGTGCCCAAGGCCGGCAAGTTGCTCGATCTGCCGTTCAGCTATCTGATCGCCCAGGCCCGCTGATCCATTCCAGCAGCAGTGGGTTCACCAGCTCCGGCCCCTCGTCCTGGGGGCAGTGGCCGAGGCCAGGCAGCACGCGCAGCTCCTTCACGCAGTCATACTGAGCTGCCCAGCGACGGGCTTCTGCCACGGGCTCCCAGGGATCGGATGCTCCCCAGATCATGCGCACGGGGATCTCCAGCTCGGCCAGCAACTCCGGGGCCAGCCGGTCATCGAACAGGTTCACGAAGCCCCGGAAGCTCTCGGCTGCCCCCGGCGTGCGGCTGGGCTCCAGCAGCAGGGCCACCAGTTCGTCGTCCACGTGGGCGCCACTCGGATAGGCCTGGGCCAGCACCTGGCGCACGACCACGGGCCGGGCCAGCAGCTGGAACAGCCGATGCACCAGCCAGCGCTGCCGCACCGTGGCCATCACCAGCGGCCGCAGCCACTGCTGCAGCGGCGGTTGTTCCCGCAGGCGCTTGCGGTCGAGTGCCCTTTGCGCACAGTCGATCAGGATCACCTGGGCCGGAGGGGTGCCCCGTTCGGCCAGCAGCCGTGCGGCATTGAGGGCAACCACCCCACCGATCGAATTGCCGATCAGATGCACCCGGCGTGGACCGGCGGCCAGCACCTTTTCGCAGACCAGATCGCTCACCTGGCTGGCCCAGAGGTCGAAGCAGTAGGGCACCGAGTCTGCCGTGGCTGGTTCGCCGGCCAGCTGGGAGCTGGGTTTGTCGCTGCCACCGAAGCCCAGGAGATCGAGGGCGAACACCTCGACCTCCTCGGCCAGCACGGGCAGGTTGTGACGCCAGTGGCGGATCGAGGCACCAAAGCCGTGGATCAGCACGGCTGCGGCCGGGGCCTGGCGATCTCCTGCACGGCACCAACGGATGTGATGCCCTTGCCAGATCCAGTCCGCCCAGGCCGCTTCCGGTTCAGACACTCACTTTCTGGTTGGCCAGCAGGTTCTTGAGTTTGGCCAGTTCGCCGGCCCAGCGGGGATCGGGAGCATCGGCATCCACGGTGTCGGCGTGCACCACCTTGTTCACGGCCTTGCGGCTGGGGGTGGCTGCGGGGGCAGAGCCGTTGCGACGGTCGCTGCCGGGGCCAGCGCTGCGGGTCTCGCGGCGTTCCGAAATCTCGATGCGCAGGTTGTTGCCACCGAAATCCCGACCGTTGAGCTGCTCGATCACCGTCTCGGCCATTTTCTGGTCGTCCACGTTGGCGAAGCCGAAACCACGGCAGGCTCCGGTGTCACGGTCGTTGACGGCCTTGAAACGCACGCCTTCGCCCACGCCGGCGAACAGAGCCTCGAGCTCCTTGGCATCAAAAGACTGCGGCAGGTTGCCGACGTAGAGGCGAACGCTCATGGGAGGTTGGGAGGAACGGAAAAGGAAAACTTCAGCAGGCGAAGAAATCACGCCATTGCGTCATGAAGTTAATCATGCCGTGGGTCCGTGTCCTGGAGCCATTGCCGGGCAGTGGTAAGGATTTCCGGACCTGCCTCGGTTCCGTCCGCCAAGCGACCGAAGGCGGATTC
This sequence comes from Cyanobium sp., assembly GCA_040399125.1. Taxonomy (GTDB): domain Bacteria; phylum Cyanobacteriota; class Cyanobacteriia; order PCC-6307; family Cyanobiaceae; genus Cyanobium. The sequence continues at coordinate 47,510 of JBBASR010000007.1, forward strand.
GCGGGTCAGATGGTCGAGCAGCCTGCCCAGCCATGGGCCCGGGGGCCGGCCCAGGGCGTGCTGCAGCTGGGTGCCATCGATCGGCGGACGGGGGTGGAACAGCCGGTCGTCGGGATCGCGCCAGCGCCGCAGGGCCTCCACCGCTTCCTCGCGCTTCTCGAGCCTCAGCAGCAGCGCCGGCAGTTCCGCCTCCAGGGTGCGATGCAGGCTCAGTCGATCCGCCTCCTGTAGCGCCTCGAGGCTGCCGCCGGCTGCCTCAAGCCGCTGCCAGCCCCAGCGGAGTCGATCGCAGCGCTGTTGCAGCCTGCGGCTGCCCCGCAATCGGGCCACGGCCTTGCCATCGAGCACGGTGGCCAGGCGGGCCAGGGGCAGGGCCGCGGTGCTTTCCGGGCCGCTCAGTCCCCAGGCCGATGCTCTTTCTTCCTCCAGCGATGCCAGGGCTGCCTCCGTGGCGGCGCTTCCTGCTGCCGATGGCGCCAGCAGGCCGGCCGCCACGGTCCGCTGCAGACCCCGGTGGCCGGCGGGCGCTGCGGCCAGCCGTTCCAGTTCCGCCAGCACCCGCTCGCCGGCCACCGTCTCAATGCTGCGGTGATGGTGGCGGATCCAGCCCCAGGTGCGCTCTTCGATCCCGAAGTCGAGCTCGCAGGCCAGCCGCAGGCCGCGCAACAACCGCAGGGGATCGTCCAGCAGGTTGGCCTCGCTCACGGCCACCAGCCGGCGGCTGGCCAGGTCGCTCAGTCCGCCAAGCGGGTCGATCAGGTCCCCGCCGCCTGCGGGCAGGGGCAGGGCGATGGAATTCACCGTGAAATCACGGCGCCCCAGGTCGCTCTCCAGGTCGGCCCCTTCCCGCCGGGCCAGATCGAGGCTCCAGTGGGCACAGACCAGTCGCACAATGCTCCTCTGCGGATCCAGCACCACGCAGCTGCCGCCCCAGCGGCGTTGCAGGCGGCGGCCCAGGGTGATCGCATCGTCGGGCACCACCAGGTCGAGGTCGGGTCGCTCCGTCAGCCTGCCCAGCAGCCCATCGCGCACCGCCCCCCCCACCAGCACCGTGCCCTCCGGAAAGGCCTCCGGCGGCACCGGCCAGCGTTCCGGTGCGAGGGACTGCCACAGCAGACGCAGGCGTTCGCCGGGGGCGCAGGTGAGAATGGAGTTCGGGCCGGGCCTCGTCGGCATGTGCATCTGTGTGGATTGCCACTGGGTCGACCGCTGTCAGGCCTACCACGCGGTCGAGCGACAGCACGGCGCCCCCCATCTCAGCTCTGATCCAGACATGCGCCCCCGCGAGCCCAGGATTCATGTGCAGGTGATCGATCTCCCCGGCGGGGCGGTGGGTGTGGAGTGGGACGTGCGGGCCTGTGCCGACTTCCAGGCGGACCCCGGGCGCTGGCAGCGTCTGTGCCCCGGTTGTGCCCGCCCGACGTGAGCAGCTCCCAGGAAGGGGCCTGGCTGCTGGCCCTGCACAGTTCCACCGAAACCCTGGGCCTCGGGCTGCAGCGGCTGGGCATGCCCGAGGAGAAGAGCCAGCTGGCCACCTTCCCCCTCGGCCGCGCCCTCTCCAACCAGCTGTTCGTGTGTCTCGAGAGCCTGCTACCGGCGGAGCAGTGGCCCCGGCTCGGGCGGCTGGCCGTCGCCACCGGTCCAGGCGGTTTCACCGGCACCCGTTTGACCGTGGTTCTGGCCCGCACCCTCGCCCAGCAGCTGCATCTTCCCCTGGAGGGGATCAGCAGTTTTCAGCTGGCGGCGCGGCGCCGGCTGGCGGCGGGGGAGCTGGGGCTGGGGCGCCACGGGGCGGCCGCCGGACCGTTCTGGCTGGTGCAGGAGCTGCCCCGCCATGGGGTGGTGGCCGGGTTGTACGAGGCCGATCCGGCGGCCCTCGCCGGCCTCGCGGAACGCCAGCCGCCCCGGCTGTTCCGCAGCTCCGCCGCCCTCGAAGCTGCGGCCCTCGCCCTGGGTTGCTCCGGGGCGCCCCGGGTGGAGGCGGAGCCCCTGCTTCCCGCTGATGTGGAGCAGCTGCTGGTGTTCGGCCAGGCCGCCGCAGCCGCTGGTCTGGCCTCCCCCTGGCAGCCGGTGCTGCCGATATACCCCACCAGCCCTGTGGAGGGCGGGTGATGGGTCGTCGTGCTCCCCGTTCCGGCGGCCCTTTGCCGCGATCCCGCCGCCGCCCCTGGCGGCGCTGGCTGGTGGCCTCCGCCGGGTTGGCTTTGGTGTGGCTCTCGCGGGGCTGGTGGTGGCCGGCGCCGCCGCCGCCCCAGATGATCCTGGTGCTCGGCGGCGATGTGGACCGGGAGCAGATGGCGGCCCGGCTGGCCCGGGAAGATGGCCTGCCCGTGGTGGTGAGCGGCGGCACCAACCCGGAATATGCCCACTGGTTGTTTGAGGAGAGGGAGGGCCTACCCCGGCATCAGGTGCAGCTCGATTACCGCGCCAGCGACACCCTCTCCAATTTCACGTCCCTGGTGGATGAGCTGAGGCGGGCCCGCATCCGCCATTCCTTGCTGGTGACCAGCAGCGACCACATGGATCGGGCCCTGCTGGTGGGTCGGATCGTGGCGGGCAGCCGGGGCATCCATCTCACCCCCGTGGCCGTCTCCTGCGGGGATCTCTGCGTATGGGAAGGCCGCCGCAAGATCTGGGGCGACGGGGCCCGGGCCCTGGTGTGGGTGGCGACCGGCCGTGACATCAGGCACTGGGCGGCAGAGCACCTCTCTCCCTGGCTGGACCGAGCTGGCGTCCACTGATCAGTCCCTGGTCCAGCAGGAGGTTGATCTGGTCCTGGCAGGCCCTGGTGGCGGCGTCCAGGTCGGGCCGGCGGCGGGAGGCCGGTGGTGGGATGGGGGTGCCGATCCGGATGTGCACTGGCACGAGCCTGGGGGTGCTCTGGCCCGGCCCGAGGGCGCGGTGGCTGTTGATGATCGCCACCGGCAGCAGCGGCACTCCGGCCCGGGCCGCCAGCAGGGCCGCGCCTGCCTGGGGGTCGTTCACCCGGCCGTCACCCTGGCGGGTGCCGTCGATGAATACGCCAGTGGCCCAACCCTGCAGCAGTCGGTCGGTGGCGGTGCGGATGGCCTCGCGGTCGCTGGCGCCACGGGCCACGGGGTAGGCACCACAGGCCCGGATGATCGGGCCCAGCAGGGGCACCCGGAACAGCTCCGCCTTGGCCATGAACGCCACGGGCCTGCCGAGGGCGTGGCCCAGCAGCGGCGGGTCCATGTGGGAGCCGTGGTTGGCCACCACCACCAGCGCCCCCTCCATCGGCACGTTGGCGTTGCCGGCGGTGCGGCCCCGGAACAGCAACCGGAACACCGGAAACACCAGCAGGTAGCTGATCATCCGGTAAGTGAGGCTCGGCTTGGGGGTGCTGAGCAGGGCCGGGGGCGCAACGGGACGGCGGCGGCGCCGCAGGGCCCGCCGCACCGTCCCCCCATAGGAGCGGCTCATGACGTCAGGTCGGCGGCCGTGCCGATCTGGCTGGTGCTCAGGCCTTCGCAGCTGCGCTTGATCAGGCCGCTCAGCACGTTGCCGGGGCCGATTTCGAGGGCGCTGGTGATCCCATGGCGGGAGAACGCGTCCATGGTCTCCCGCCAGCGAACGCCGCTGGTCATCTGGTTGCGCAGCCGTTGCTTGAGTGCGGCCCCGGCGGTCTCGGGGCGTGGATCGGTGTTGCTGAGCACGGGAATCTCGGCGTCGGCGAAGGCAACGGTCTCGAGTACATCGCCGAAGGCCGTGGCCGCCTCGGCCATGAAGGGGGAGTGGAAGGCTCCGCTCACGGCCAGCGGGATGGCCCGCTTGCACTTCAGCTGGCCACTCACGCTCGCCACGGCTTCGGGGCTGCCGGAGAGCACCACCTGGGCGCTGCTGTTGTCGTTGGCCACCACCACCCCTTCGGTGGCGGCCACCAGGGCATCGAGCTCATCGCGATCAAAACCCATGACGGCGGTCATGGCGCCGCCGCCGGCGGCCGCCATCAATTCGCTGCGGATCTTCATCAGCTTCAGGCCCGTGTCCACGTCAAAGACTCCAGCGGCATATAGCGCCACCAGTTCGCCGACGCTGTGGCCTGCCACCAGGCAGGGAGGCCCCGAGCGGGCCTTGAGCTCATCCACCAGCAGGCTCTCGATCACGAACAGGGCCGGCTGGGTGTTGCGCGTGTCGTTGAGGTCGCTCGGGCCGTCGTTCGATCCTTCGCTGGCCGTGCCTTCGTCGGCCGTGCCTTCGCAGATCGCCAGCAGGTCGCGACCCAGGAGTTCGGAGGCGAGCTCAAAGCGCTGCTGGGCCTGGGGCAGATCGATCACGCCGGCTGCCATGCCGAGCTTCTGCGACCCCTGTCCGGGGAACACCCAGGCGATGCCCATCTGGCTTCCGTACTGCGCTGTGGCAGGAGACTAGAACCCGGCGTTGAGCGGCCCTGCCCTCAGGCCTGGGGCCCTTGCCAGCGCAGCAGGGCTCCTCCCCAGCTGAGGCCCGCCCCGAAGCCGCTGCTGGCGATCAGGTGACCGGGCTGGATCCGACCGTCCTTGACGGCCTCATCCAGCATCAGGGGGATGGTGGCGGCCGAGGTGTTGCCGTAGCGGGCCAGGTTGCTCAGCACCCGCTCGTGGGGGATGGCGAAGCGGTCGGCCACGGCATCAAGGATGCGCTGGTTGGCCTGGTGAAGCAGCAGCCAGTCGATCTGGTCGGCAGCGAGGCCGCTGGTCTCCAGCAGCTCCCGCAGCACCGCAGGCACCTCCCGCACCGCGAACTTATACACCTCCTGGCCGTTCATCTGGATCGGTGCGAAACCGCCCACCTGGGCACTGATGCCTTCCAACACCTGCTGGTGGGTGTGGGTCTGGGCCAGGGTGAGACAGCCGTTGCGGCTGCCGTCGGAGCGCATCCGGAACCCGAGCAGTCCTGTTTCCTCCGCAGGGCAGGCCTCCACGGCCACGGCGGCGGCCCCATCGCCGAACAACACACAGGTGCTGCGATCGTTCCAGTCCACCCAGCGACTGAGTTGGTCGGCTCCGATCACCAGGGCACGACGCATGCTGCCGTTGCCGAGGTACTGGGCGGCGGTGATCAGGGAGAACAGGAAGCCGCTGCAGGCGGCGGTGAGATCGAAGGCCACCGCCTGGCGCGCCCCGAGGGCCCCCTGCACCCGGGGGGCGGTACCGAACAGGTCATCGGGGCTGGAGGTGGCCAGCAGGATCAGGTCGAGATCCTCGGGGTTCCAGCCGGCATGGGCCAGGGCCGCGGTCGCTGCCCTGGTGGCGAGCGCGCTCAGGGGTTCCTCGGGCCCCGAGATCCTGCGTGCGGCGATTCCGGTGCGGGTGCGGATCCATTCATCGCTGGTATCGACCCGCTCGCTGAGCTGCTGATTGCTGACGCTCGCGGCTGGAACGGCACTGCCGCAGCCGACGAGGGCGATTCCGCCGGGAACAGTCGATTGGCCGAGCGACACCATCAGCCCTCAGTTGGGCTCAGTCAACCACAGGCGATGGTGGTCCCGGAGCCACCGGCCAGCTTGTGAAGGTCGTCCATCACACCATGGCTGGCAGCCGAGTGGGCCAGCCGCAGGGCGCTCACCACCGAGAGGGCCTTGCTGCTGCCGTGCCCGATCACGCACACCCCATCCACCCCGAGCAGCAGGGCACCACCGTGTTCGGCATGGTCAAGCCGCTTCTTGATGCGCACCAGATTGCTGCGCAGAAAGGCTGAACCCACCTTGCCGCGCCGCCCCCGGGGCAGTTCGGCCCGCAGCACGTCCAGCAGCACTCCGCCCACGGATTCGAGGAATTTCAGCAGCACGTTGCCGGTGTAGCCATCGCAAACGACCACATCGAAGTTGCCGGAGAGGATGTCGCGCCCTTCACAGTTGCCGGCGAACACGAAGCGATCATCGGCCGCCAGCAGGGGATGGGTGCGCAGGCAGAGCTCATTGCCCTTGCATTCCTCTTCGCCGATGTTGACCAGACCGATCCGGGGACGCCTCACCTGGAGCACGTCGCGGCTGTAGATGTTGCCCAGCAGGGCGAACTGATGCAGCCATTCCGGCTTGCAGTCCATGTTGGCGCCCACATCCAGCACCAGCACCTGCTGGTCCGGGTCCTTGGTGGGGAACAGGGCGCCGATGGCGGGACGATCGATGCCCGGCAGCCGCCCGAGCCGGAAGATCGCCGAGGCCATCACGGCACCGGAATTGCCAGCGGAGTACACCGCGGTGGCCTCGCCCTTCTTCACCAGGTCCATCGCCACGTTGATGCTGGCGTCCCGTTTGCGCCGCACAACGGTGGCTTCTTCGTTCATCCCCACCGAGGGACCGCTGGGCACCAGCTGGATCAGGCCCCGCGCCACCGCTTCGTCGAGAGCATCGCCGAGACCAAGCTGCTGCACGGCCCTCTGCAGGGGGGAGAGTTCGGCCACGAAGCGCACCCGCAGAGGCAGCAGCTGCACGGCCCGCAGACAGCCCTCCAGGATCGGGCCCGGGGCGTGGTCGCCCCCCATGCCATCGACGGCCACCCAGAGGCGATCCAACTCCCGGAATACCAGTTCGCCATCGCTCCCCTGCCCCTGCTGCAGGCGCCGCAGGGGGTCAAATACCAGCGGCTGCAGCACGGAACCGGCCACGGAGCTGGCCGCGCCGGCCACGCTGCCGGCTGCGCTGCCCGCCGCGCCGGCCATCGAGCCGGCCACCGAGGCGGTGGCATTGGCGGTATCCACCAGGGCGGAGGCGGTGTCCACGATCGTGGTCACCGCCGCATTGCGGCGATACCAGATCACCAGCCGACGGATGGCGCGGCTCGGCTTGGCCCTGCCCCCTCTGCCCCGGCCGGGGAGGGAGGGGGTGTTATCAGGCTCCTTCGGAGGCAACGGGTTCAACGATGCGCTGGAACAGATAGCCGGTACCCCGGGCCGTGAGGATCAGCTCGGGGTTGGCGGGATCGTCTTCCAGTTTGGAACGCAGCCGGGAGATATGGACATCCACCACCCGGGTGTCCACGTGCCGCTCCGGGGTGTACCCCCACACCTCCTTGAGGATCTCGCCGCGGCTGAAGGGTTCGCCGGACCGGCTCACGAGCAGTTCCAGCAGGCTGAATTCCATGCCGGTGAGCCGGATGCGCTCCTCGCCGCGGTACACCTGACGTTTGTTGGTGTCGATCCGCAGCTCGCCCACCTGGATCACGCCGCTGCTGGGCATGCCGGCGCCGTGGTCCTTCTCCACCCGCCGCAGCACACAGCGGATGCGCGCCTCCAGCTCCTTCGGGCTGAAGGGCTTGACCACATAATCGTCGGCACCGAGCTCCAGCCCGGTGATCCGATCGGCCACATCCCCGAGGGCGGTGAGCATCACGATCGGCACATCCGATTCCTTCCGCAGCTCCTGGCAGACGCCGTAGCCGTCGAGTTTGGGCATCATCACGTCGAGCACCACCAGGTCCGGCGGCGAAGCGTGGAAGGCGGCCAGGGCCTCCTCGCCGTCACAGGCGGTGACCACCTGATAGCCGATCATCGACAGGCGGGTTTCCAGGATCCTGCGGATGCTGGCCTCGTCGTCCACGACGAGGATGGTCTCTCTGGCGTGGTTGTTGTTGGGGGTGGAGGCCGTCATGCAGGCGAGGCGTTCCAGGTACACGCTTCCGACCCACTGAATAGGCCTTAGGGCCGCAGATTCACCGAACGCCACCTTTCTTCATACATCCCGCTTCCCCGTCGCCCCCCTCCCTTGGCCCGTTCCACCCGTTCCTATGTCTGCCAGGCCTGCGGGGCCCGCTCCCGGCAGTTCTTCGGTCGCTGTGCCGGTTGCGGTGCCTGGAACACCCTGGTGGAGCAGGTGGAGGCCGCCGCCGACAGCCGCCGCCGCCGCCCCGTGGCGGAGGAGGCGGGGGAGCGGGCGGCGCCGGGGCGACCGCGACGCTCCGAACCGATCCAGGCGGTGGGAGATCGGCCTCTGCAGCGCCTGGCCAGTGGCTATCTCGAATTCGATCGGGTGCTGGGCGGCGGCCTGGTTCCCGGTTCGCTGGTGCTGCTGGGCGGCGATCCGGGCATCGGCAAATCCACCCTGTTGCTGCAGAGCGCCCGCGCCATGGCGGAGCGGGCCACGGTGCTCTATGTGAGCGCTGAGGAATCGGCCCAGCAGGTGAAGCTGCGCTGGCGCCGGCTTGCGGAGGTGAGCGGCGAGGGCAAGGTCGAGGGGCCGGCCGAAGGCATGGCCGAGGAGCTGGAGGAGGCTGCGGCCGGCCTGCAACTGCTGGCGGAGACCGACCTTGAGCTGGTGCTCCAGGAGCTGGAAGCCCTGCGCCCCCAGGTGGCGATCATCGACAGCATCCAGGCCCTGCACGACGGCGAACTCGGCAGTGCGCCCGGATCGGTGGCCCAGGTGCGCGAATGCGCCGCTGCGCTGCAGCGGATCGCCAAGCGCCAGCACACCGCCCTGCTGCTGGTGGGCCATGTCACCAAGGAGGGGATGCTCGCCGGCCCCAAGGTGCTGGAGCACCTGGTGGATGCGGTGCTCACCTTCGAGGGCGACCGCTTCGCCAGCCATCGCCTGCTGCGGGCCGTGAAGAACCGCTTCGGCGCCACCCATGAGCTGGGGGTGTTCGAGATGCAGGGCAGTGGCCTGGTGGAGGTCACCAATCCGAGTGAGCTGTTCCTCGGGGGGGAAAGCCCCAGCCCCGGCACCGGCACGATCGTGGCCTGTGAGGGCACCCGGCCGCTGGTGGTGGAGCTGCAGGCCCTGGTCAGCCCCACCAGCTACGCCAGTCCGCGCCGCAGTGCCACGGGGCTGGGCACCAATCGCCTGCATCAAATCCTGGCGGTGCTGGAGAAGCACCTGGGGTTGCCCCTTTCCCGCTTCGACTGCTACCTGGCGGTGGCCGGAGGTCTGGAGGTGGAGGAGCCGGCCGCCGATCTGGGGGTGGCCGCGGCGGTGGTGGCCAGCTATCGGGATCTCACCCTGCCGGCCGGCACCGTGCTCGTCGGCGAGCTGGGCCTGGGGGGACAGCTGCGGCCGGTCGGCCAGCTGGAGCTGCGGCTGCAGGAGGCGGCCCGGCTGGGGTTCACCAGGGCGGTGGTGCCCGGAGGCAGCGGGCTGGGCCCGTGGGCGGCGGGACTGGGGTTGCAGTTGCTGGAGGCCGCCACCGTGGCCGCGGCGCTGGTGGCGGCCCTGGGGGTGAATCCTGCGGACTCAGAAATAGACGTCCACGCTGCCCCGCCCTGAGGTCTTGAGCCAGTTCTGGGCCTCGATGTAGTTGTTGGGCGCCATCCGGATCGCCTTGCCCCAGCAGTCGGCGGCACGATCGAAACAGCGGTCGGCTTCGTCGGCGTCGCCCCGCTCTTCGGCAATCGAGCCGAGATGGTGGTGAATCACCGCCATGTTGTTGAGGGCCTGGGGCATCCTGCTGTTCAGATCCAGGGCCTGGCCGTAGTACTCAAGGGCCTTTTCGTGTTCGCCGTTGCTGGTGAACACCAGGGCCATGTTGTAAAGGACGAAGGCCTTGTCGTTGGGGTCCTCCTCCAACTTGAGGGCTTCCTCGTAGTTCTCCAGTGCCTCTGCGTATTCCCCGTCTCCCTGGGCGCTCATGCCATCGCGGTAGTAGGCGAAGGCCTCCTTGGCGCGGCGATTGGTGGGCAGCACCTTGAGGATCAGGTCGGCCATCACCGTGAAGCTCTTGTCGATGAAGTTGTCGTTGCGCTGCGAGCGGGGCACGGAGGCAGGTCGGGATCTGCGCACCATCCTGCCCGGTTCCCGCCGGTCGGGGGGATCCCCGGGCGGAACTGCCTAGCGTTGGGGCTCTCCCGGACCACCGTCGGTGTCCAGCCGCGCCACTGCCCCTGCCACTGCCTCTGCAACTGCCTCTGCCCTTCCGCCCCCGGGGCCGCTGCTGCTGGATGTGGACGGCATGAAGTGCGGGGGCTGTGTGCGGGCCGTGGAACAGCGTCTGCAGCAGCAGCCGGGCGTTCGTCAGGTGAGTGTCAATCTGCTCACCCGCACCGCCTGGGTGGATCTGGATCCGGCGGTGGCAGGTGGCCAGGATCCCCTGCCGGCCCTGCTCGGCAGCCTGGAAAGTCTCGGCTTCCCCGCCCGGCCCCGGGAATCGCACCCGGAGGCGCCGGGCAGCCGCCGTGAGCGCCTCCAGCAGCTGCACTGGTGGCAGCGCTGGCGCCAGCTGGTGGTGGCCCTGGCCCTGTTGATCATTTCCGGCCTGGGTCATCTCGCCGACGCCGGCCAGCTCCCCTGGCGTGGTCCCTGGAATCTGCTCGGCACACCCTGGTTCCATGCCTTGGTGGCCAGCCTCGCCCTGGTCGGCCCCGGCGGGGGGATCCTGCGCCAGGGGGCTCGGTCGGCCCTGGCCGGACTGCCCAGCATGGACACGCTGGTGGGTCTCGGCGTGGGCAGTGCCTACCTCTCCAGCCTGGTGGGCTGGCTCTGGCCGGCCAGCGGTCTGCCCTGCTTCTTCAACGAGCCGGTGATGCTGCTGGGGTTCGTGCTCACCGGTCGTTTTCTGGAGGAGCGGGCCCGTTATCAGACCGGCCGGGCGATCGAGCGGCTGGCGGAGCTGCAGCCCGATCAGGCCCTGCTGGTCTTTGGGGAGGGCCCCCCTCGCCAGGTGCGGGTGGGTGGCCTGCGGCCGGGTGATCGGATCCGCCTGCTGCCCGGGGACCGGGTGCCGGTCGATGCCGTGCTGCTGGAGGGCACCTCTTCGCTGGATGTGTCTTCCCTCACCGGTGAGCCCCTGCCGCAGGCGGTGAAGCCGGGGGATCCCCTGGCCGCCGGCGGCCTCAACCTCGAAGCGCCGTTGCTGCTGGAGGTGCAGCACAGCGGCGCCGACAGCGCCATTGCCCGGATCGTGCGACTGGTGGAACAGGCCCAGGCCCGCAAGGCGCCGATCCAGGGGTTGGCCGATCGGGTTGCCGGTCGGTTTGCGGTGGGGGTGCTGCTGCTGGCCCTGGCTGTCTTTCTGTTCTGGTGGCTGTGGGGGGCCGCCCACTGGCCCGCGGTGCTGGCGGGCGCGGCCCATGGCGGGCATGGGAATTCCACCGCCCCCACCACACCCCTGGGTCTGGCCCTGCAGCTGGCCATCGCCGTGCTGGTGGTGGCCTGCCCCTGTGCGCTCGGTCTGGCCACCCCCACGGCCCTGACGGTGGGCAGTGGGCTGGCGGCCCGCTCCGGTCTGCTGTTCCGCGGGGGCGATGCGATCGAGACGGCCGCCTCGCTCTCGGCGGTGCTGTTTGACAAGACCGGCACCCTCACCCTCGGCCGCCCCCTGGTCACCCGGTTGCACCCGCTCACCACCACAGCCGATGGCCTCGACCCCGGCGATCGCCTGGTCCAGCTGGCAGCCAGCCTGGAGCAGCAGAGCCGCCATCCCCTCGCCCACGCTCTCCTGCAGGAGGCGGAGACCAGGCGGTTGGTGCTGTTGCCGCTGCTCGAGAGCCGGGCGGAGCCCGGCGAGGGCCTGGAGGGGCGGTTGGAGGGCCTCGATGCCGCGGTCCGGGTGGGAAGCCTGGCCTGGCTGGAGGCCCGGGGGGTGGATGTCGCTCCAGGCTGCCCGGCCCAGAAGCAGCTGGAGGCCGGAGGCGCCTCGGTGCTGGCGGTGGCGGTGGCAGACCAACTGCTGGGGCTGGTGGCGGTGGAGGACCAGCCCCGGCAGGATGCGGCCGCCACCATTGCCAGGCTGCGGCGGGAGGGCCTGAAGCTGGGGCTGCTCAGCGGCGATCGGCGCGCCAGTGTGGAGCGCCTGGGCGAGCGCATCGGCCTTGAGCCGCAGGAGCTGGCCTGGGAGCTGAAGCCCGAGCAGAAGCTGCAGCGGATCGTGGCCCAGCAGGCAAATGGTGCGGTGGCCATGGTGGGCGATGGCATCAACGACGCCCCGGCCCTGGCGGCCGCGGATCTCGGGATCGCCGTGGGCACCGGCACCCAGATCGCCCAGGACAGCGCCGACCTGGTGGTGCTCGGGGCTCGGCTGGAGGGGGTGGTGCGGGCTCTGCATCTGGCCAGGCGCACGATGGCCAAGGTGCGCCAGAACCTTTTCTGGGCTTTCGGCTACAACCTGATTGCCCTGCCCCTGGCGGCCGGGGTGCTCCTGCCTGGTTTCGGGTTGCGGCTCTCGCCGCCCCTGGCAGCACTGCTGATGGCGCTCAGCTCGCTCACCGTGGTGGTTAATGCCCTGCTGCTGCAGGAGCAGGATGGGCAAGACTGAAGGCGGGCATTCAGCGTTGGCGTCGGGTTGCACGGCAGGGGCGATCGAGCGGGAGGGCGGTCCGGTTCGGGGCCGTTTTCTGGTGCTGGAGGGTATCGACGGTTGCGGCAAGACCACCCAGCTCCATGCCCTGGCCGCCTGGCTGCCCACCAGCGGCCTGCTGCCCGAGGGCCGTCAGCTGCTGCTCACCCGGGAGCCCGGGGGCACGGCCCTCGGACAGGCGCTGCGCCAGCTGCTGCTCCACCCGCCCGCCGAGGCAGCCCCCTGCAGCACGGCCGAGCTGCTTCTTTATGCCGCCGATCGGGCCCAGCACGTGGAGGAGGTGATCCGGCCGGCCCTGGAGCGGGGCGACTGGGTACTCAGCGACCGCTTCATCGGCTCCACCGCCGCCTACCAGGGCTATGGCCGTGGACTGCCGCTGCCGTTGATCACCCAGCTGGAGGCGATCGCCACCGCCGGCCTGCACCCGGACCTCACCCTCTGGCTCGACCTTCCCCTGGCGGAATCGTTGCGCCGTCGGGGCCACCGCAGTGCCGACCGGATTGAGGCTGCCGGTGAGGCCTTCCTGGCCAGGGTGGCAGCGGGCTTCGCTCAGCTGGCGGCTGGGGCCGGCTGGTGCCGGATCGACGCCGCCCGGCCGCAGGCGGAGGTCACGGGCAGCTGTCACGCCCAGGTGCTGGAGGCCTTCTCCTGCCTGCCTGGCGATGGCTGACCCTTCGAGCGATCTGTTTGCCGATCTGATCGGTCAGCCCCGGGCCGTGGCCCTGCTGGAGGCCTCCCTGGCCCGGCGGCGGCTGGCGCCGGCCTATCTGTTCGCGGGACCGGATGGCGTGGGCCGCCGGTTGGCGGCCCTGCGCTTTCTCGAGGGGGTGCTGCGGCTGCCGCCGCAGGCGGCTGATCCCGTTGGCCTGCGGCGGCGCCTCGCCCAGGGCAACCATCCTGATCTTTTGTGGGTGGAACCCACTTATCAGCACCAGGGGCGGCTGGTGCCGGTCTCCGAGGCGGAGGCCGAGGGGGTGAATCGCCGCAATCCGCCCCAACTGCGGCTGGAGCAGGTGCGGGAGGTGTCGCGGTTTCTGGCTCGCCGTCCGGTGGAAGCCAGCCATGGGCTGGTGGTGATCGAGGCGGCCGAGGCGATGGCGGAGGCGGCGGCCAATGCCCTGCTCAAGACCCTGGAGGAGCCGGGGCACGGGATTCTCCTGCTGATCTCCGCGGCTCCGGACCGACTGCTGGCCACGATCCGCAGCCGCTGCCATCAGGTGCCGTTCGTGCGTCTGCCGCCACCGCTGGTGGAGGCGGTGCTCTCCCGCGGTGAGGATGGGCTCCGCCCGGCGCAGGATGACCCCCTGGAGTTGCAGGAACTGGCGGCGGGATCGCCCGGTGCGCTGCTGCACCACCGTCGCCAGTGGCAGGGGTTGCCGGAGGGAGTGGCCGAGCGTCTGCTGGACCTGGGGGTGGGCCCGCTGGCGGCCCTGGAACTGGCCCGCGAACTCAGTGAATCCCTGGATGGGGAGCAGCAGCTGTGGCTGCTCGACTGGTGGCAACTGGCCCTGTGGCGGCGGCGGCGGGATGCCGATGCGCTCCGCAGGATCGAGCGATTGCGCGGTCAGTTGAAGGCCTATGTCCAGCCCCGCCTGGCCTGGGAGGTGGCGCTGCTCGATCTGGGCGGGATGGGTGGTGGCAGGCCGGGAGCCCAGCGGTGATCCGGGCTTCCGCAGGCGGGCCTCGAGTTCAGGCGGCTTCGCTGGCCTTGCTGGTGGCCTGCTCGCGTGCTTCCCGGATGATCGGTTCGAGGTTGGTGATCTGGTCGCCGCTCGGCAGCTCGAGGCAGTAGCCGGCTCCGTACACGGTCTTGATGAACCGGGGTTTGCGGGGATCGGGCTCAAGTTTGGTGCGCAGGTGCCGCACGTGCACCCGGATCGTTTCGATGTCGTCGTCGGGTTCGTAGCCCCACACCTCCTTGAGGATCAGCGAGGGGGCCACGGTCTGACCATGGCGCTGGAGCAGGCAATGGAGCAGTTCGAACTCCAGGTGGGTGAGTCGAACGGGCGCATCGAACCAGATCGCCTCAAACCGTTCGGGCACGAGGGTGAGGGAGCCGTAGCTGAGGATCTCGTTGTGCTTGCTGGAGATCGGAGCCCTTTCGCTGCGGCGCAGCAGTGCTTTGACCCGCACCATCAGTTCCTCCAGATCGAAGGGTTTGGTGAGGTAGTCATCGGCGCCGGAATTGAAACCGCTCACCTTGTCCTTGGTGCCCCCAAGGGCGGTGATCATCAGGATCGGGATCTTGGCCGTGCGTTCGTCGCGCCGCAGGCGCTGGCAGAGGGTGAGGCCGTCCACCTTCGGCAGCATCAGATCCAGCAGGATCACGTCCGGGCTGTACTGCAGCGCCAGGGCCTGCCCCTTGATGCCATCTTCGGCTCTCTGAACGTCGAAACCGCCATGCTCGAGGTGGCCTGCCACCAGATCGCGCATGTCGCTGTCGTCCTCAATCAGCAGGATGCAGGGCTTCATGGCAGGGCGCGACGGGACAGGGGACGGGGGTTGGGAACCTGGGAACGCTGCGACGGAACAGGGCGACGAGGAGAGCCGACTGGCGACGGGCGGTGGCGGGCCGACCGTGGACCGACGGATGCGGTGCCGATCGTGGCCACAGGGATGGCATGCATTCTCTCTGTTTTCCTGGATCGCTGCAGCTTCTCCTGAGCGAGTAGCTGTCCCGAAACGCCCCGTTTGCCCATTTCTCGTTGCCCGCGATTTGCGTCTGCAGGGGGCAAACCCTTGCGGTGCTGCAGGTTTGGAGGAAGCTCGGCCTGTGGAGCGGGTGGCGGATCTTCAGGATGTTTTCCCGTTTATCCGTTGCAATGGAGCTGCAATGGAGCGCGATCAGGCAATCCAGTCGACCGGAGAGGTAACTGCTGAATTGACTTAGAACTCCCCGGGCGGGATTCGAACCTGCGACCAATCGGTTAACAGCCGACCGCTCTACCACTGAGCTACCGAGGAATGCACCGTTGCCGGTTGCAGCGGAACGGCGAACCGCACCGCTCAAGGACCTTACCTTTCGGGCCTGCCGATGGGCAAGGGGGTCAGCTGGCGGATCAGGGAGCTGCCGTTCTGCCACGGTCCGAGCCGACCGCGCTCCATCTGGGCCGCTCCGTCACAGGCCTCCAGTTCCTCGAGGCGGTGGGTGATCCAGAGAGCAGTAATCGGCTGCTCGGGGTGATCGCAGAGGCGACGGATCAGCTGGAGTACGTCGCGCTGGCTTTCCGGATCCAGCAGGGCGGTGGGTTCATCTAGCAGCAGCAGGGTGGCGTCGCTGGCCAGGGCGCCGGCGATGGCCACCCTCTGCTTCTGGCCGCCACTGAGGGTGTGAATCGGACGCTGCTGCATGCCCCCCAGTCCCACCTGCTCCAGGGCGAGGGCGACCCGTGCCTGCCGCTCGCCGTTGGAGAGCTCGGCCGGCAGGCCGAGCTGCAGGTCGATGCCGCAGCTGGGCAGGAGCAACTGGTGATCGGGGTTCTGGAACACCAGGCGGGGACGCAGGGTCGTGCGGATCTGGCCCTGGCTGGGCGTCAGCAGGCCCGCGATCAGCCGCAGCAAGGTGCTCTTGCCGCTGCCGTTGCTTCCCACCAGCATCCACAGGCCGGGCTGGGGGATGGTGAGGTTGCAGTCCTGGAGGGCGCTGCGGCCGTTGTCCCAGGCAAAGCCCACACCCTCCACCTGCAGGGGCGGGGAGTCGGGGGGGAGGGGGTGGCTCACCCTTCGAAGCTGAAGCCCGGCCGCTTGCCACCGCCACCCATCGCCGACTTCTCATAGAGCTGCACCGCCACGATCTCAGTGCTCAGCAGGCTGATGCGTTTCTCCTCCTCCTTTTCACAGCTGAGTTCCAGCACCCTGGGCGAGCCGTTCTCGAGGGCCTGCCGCACCTCGCCGTAGAGGGCCTGGGCTGCCGACAGCTCCTTGCGTTGCACGGCAACGGGCATGGGGCTGAGCCGAAGGGAGAGCTCGACGACGTACATGGTGGGAAGGCGGATCGGAGTGCGGAGGCGGGGGTTCGATCGCTGCCACTCTGGCGAACGGCAGGCCCGCCAGGGCGAGCCATAGGCACTTTTGCTCAATCCGCGGATGGGCCTGGTGCGGGGAGCCGCATTCCCTGGCCGCACCCCGTACGATGGCGTTGTAAAGCTTCGTTAAGCCCCCTCATGACGATCGCTGTAGGACGCGCACCGGCGGCCCGGGGATGGTTCGACGTCC
>JBBASR010000008.1:0-28314 GCA_040399125.1 Cyanobium sp.
CCGCTGCGTCGGATCCCTTCGCCTGGGACTTCAGCCCGCCCCGCAGCCCTGCGCTCGGAGACCATGAGGTGCCGCAGCTTTCCCGTCAGCTTGCGGGGCGTCACATCGCCCTGATGGTGTGCGGTGGCATCGCTGCCTTCAAGCTGCCGCTGCTGGCCAGGGCCCTGCGCCGCCATGGGGCGGAGGTCACGGCCTTCTGCTCCGAGGAGGCGCTGCGCTACGTGGGGGCCGAGGCGCTGGCCTGGGCCACCTGCCGGCCCCTGGTCACCACCCTCAGCTGGCGGGCTGAGCATCTCTCCGATGCCGAGGGCGAGGCCGGAGAGGGCTTCGATGCGTACCTGGTGGCGCCGGCCACCTACAACACGATCGGCAAGGTGGCCGCTGGCATCGCCGATGGTGTGATCAGCGCCGCCCTGGCCTCCGCCCTCGGCCGGCTGGCCCAGGGCCGCACCCAGGTGGTGATGGCTCCCACCATGCACGGCTCGATGCATCAGGCGGTGCTGGAGGCCAACTGCCGCCGCCTGGCGGCCCTGGGGGTCCGGTTCCTGCCGCCCCGGGATGCCTATGGCAAGCACAACCTGCCGGAGGAGGAGTTGATCGTGACGGCGCTCTGCCGCAGCCTTTCTCGCTCGCCCCTGCGGGGGCGCCGGCTGCTGGTCACCGGCGGTCCCACGCCGGTGCCGATCGATGGCGTGCGCCGGATCACCAACCGCTTCAGCGGCCGCCTGGGGGCCGCCATCCATGGCGAGCTGCTGCGGCGCGGCGCCGACAGCCGCCTGGTGCTGGGCGACAGCGGCTGGCGGCCTGAGAGCTGGATGCCGTACCAGCTCGCCTCCAGCTACGACGACTACCGCCGGCTGGTGCTCGCCCAAGTGGCGGAGGGGCTGGAGGCGGCAGTGTTTTCGGCAGCGGTGGCGGACTATCGCCCCCAGCAGCCGGTCGCCGGCAAGATCGCCAGTGGCCAGGCAACACTGCACCTCGATCTGGTGCCCACCGAGAAGGTGATCGACCAGGTGGCGGCGGCCGATCCGAAGCTGCCGCTGGTCAGCTTCAAGTTCATGCAGGGGGTGAGCCACGCCGAGCTGATGGCCGAGGCCCAGCACCGGCTGCAGCGTTATGCCCTGGTGGTGGCCAACCGGGCTGAGGAGATCACCCCTGAGCGCCAGGTGGCCTGGATTGTCTCCGCCGCTGAACAGACGCGGGTGGAGGGGAAGCAGGAAATCGCCGCGGCTCTGGCCGACCGTCTGGAGGGGTGGTGGCGGGATTCCGCCGCCCCCGATCAGGCCGCCACCGGCACCTGGTAATTGGCGATGCGCGCAAAGCTTTCGGGCTCAAGCGAGGCACCGCCCACCAGCACTCCGTCGATATCGCTCTGGGCCATCAGTTCATCGATCGTGGCCGGGTTCACCGAACCGCCGTACTGCACGATCACGTCGGGATTGCCCACCCAGCCGCGGATCAGGCCGCAGATGCGGTTGGCTTCCTCGGCGGCGCAGGTCTTGCCGGTGCCGATCGCCCAGATCGGTTCGTAGGCCACGATCACCCGCAGGGGGTCAAGCCCTTCCAGGCCCTGTTCCACCTGGCGGTGGATCACCCGTTCGGTTTCCTTGGCCTCGCGCTGATCCAGGCTTTCGCCCACGCACAGGATCGGGATGAGGTCGTGGGCCTGGGCGGAGCGGGCCCGCAGATTGATCTGTTCGTCGGTTTCGCTGTAGTACTTGCGGGGCTCGCTGTGGCCCACGATCGCGTGGGTCACCCCGTGCTCCAGCAGCATCGGGGCGGAGATCATGCCGGTGTAGGCGCCCTTCTCCTCCCAGTGCACGTTCTGGGAGGCGATCGACACGCCCGCCCCGCTCAGGGCTTCGCTCAGGACGGCGATGGCGGTGAAGGGCGGCGCCAGGATCACCTCGCGGTCGGCGGGCAGCTGGGCCACCAGGGGGCGGAAGACGGCGGCGAAGGCCTGCGCCTCGGCGCAGGTCATGTGCATCTTCCAGTTCCCAGCGATGACGGCCTTGCGCACCAGCGGACCTCCCGTAGACATTCGCGCCACGCTAATCGGCCGGGGTCCCCCTCCCTAGCCCGCGGTTTCCGAGCGGGGCACCACGATGCGTTCGGTGCCATCGATCTCCACCGCATCGCCCACGGCCAGTTGACGGCCGCGGCGGGTTTCGATGCTGCCGTTCACCTTCACGTCTCCCCGTTGGATCCGCTGCTTGGCCTCCCCGCCGGTACCCACGAGGCCGTGCCATTTGAGGTACTGATCCAGCTTCATGGGTGGGGCTTAGGTTGCCCCGATGCTTGCACCTTCGCCGGCGGGCTTCCGCAGAATCCTGCCCCTGCTGAAGCCCTATCGCCGTCGCCTTCTGGCGGGGGGGCTCTGCATGCTGGTCTACGTGGCCTGCTGGCCGCTGCTGGCGCGGCTGGCGGGCCAGTTGATCCCGGCGATCGGCGCGGGCAATTTCCCTGCGGTGCTGCAGGCGATCGTTACAGCCCTGGCGGTGTTTCTGATCCAGAAACTGGCCCAGTTCGGTCAGGACACGCTGCTGGCAGGGCCGGCCCTGAGCGTGAGTCAGGATCTGCGCCGCCAGCTGTTCGCCCGCCTTCAGCGCCTTGATTTCAACGCCCTGGAGAAGCTCTCCTCCGGCGACCTCACCTACCGCCTCACCGAGGACGCCGACCGGGTGGGCGAGGTGATCTACAAGACCATGCAGGACAGCACCCCCAGTGCCCTGCAGCTGGTGGTGGTGCTGGGCTACATGGTGTGGCTCGACTGGCCCCTGGCCCTGGCCACCCTGCTGCTGGCCCCCTTCGTGGCGGTGCTGGTGAGCGTCTTCGGTGCCCGGGTGATGGCGGCGGCCGAACGCAGCCAGAAGCAGGTGAGTGAACTGGCCTCCCTACTGGGGGAGGCGATCGGCGGCCTGCCGCTGGTGCGGGCCTTCGCAGCTGAGCCCTGGCTGCAGCAGCGGTTTGATACCGAAGTTGATCTGCACCGCCGGGCCCGCTACCGCACCCTCAAGCTGCTGGCGCTTCAGCATCCGGTGGTGGGGTTCATCGAGGCCGCCGGCATTCTTTCGGTGCTGTTGATCGGTGCGGCCCGCATCCAGCAGGGGGGGCTCGACAGCCAGGGATTCAGCAGTTATGTGGCGGCGCTGCTGATGCTGATTGATCCGATCTCCCACCTCACCACCAACTTCAACGAGTTCCAGCAGGGCCAGGCGTCGCTGCGCCGGCTGCGGGCGATTGAGGCCGAACCGATCGAGCCGCCGGATCGCCCCGGTGCCCGCTCCCTCGGCCAGGTGCGCGGCCAACTGGTGCTGGAGAACGTGAGCTTCGGCTACGACGCCGCCCAGCCCGTGCTGCACGATCTCAACCTCACGGTGCAGCCAGGCCAGGTGCTGGCCCTGGTGGGGCCTTCGGGGGCTGGCAAGAGCACCCTTTTCTCCCTGTTGCTGCGCTTCAACACCGCCCAGCAGGGCCGGGTCCTGCTCGATGGCCAGGACCTTGCCGAACTCCAGGCCCGGGAGCTGCGACGAGCCGTGGCGCTGGTGCCCCAGCAGAGCAGCGTCTTCTCCGGCACTGTGGCCGAGGCGATCGCCTTCGGTCGGCCGGCCAGCCGCAGCCAGATCGAGGAGGCGGCCAGGCTGGCCAATGCCGCCGGCTTCATCGAGGCCCTCCCCAGCGGTTACGACAGCCGGATCGAGGAGCGGGGCAGCAACTTCTCCGGCGGCCAGCTGCAGCGTCTGGCGATTGCCCGGGCTGTGCTGGGCAATCCGGCCGTGCTTCTGCTGGATGAGGCCACCAGCGCCCTCGATGCCGAGGCGGAGGAGGCGGTGCAGCGGGGGCTGGAGCAGGCGATGGCCGGACGGACCGTGCTGGTGATCGCCCACCGACTCTCCACAGTGCAGGAGGCCGATCGAATCCTGGTGCTGGAGCGGGGCCGGATCGTGGAGCGCGGCAGCCATGCGGAGCTGATGGCCCAGGGGGGGCGCTACCGCGACCTATGCGAACGCCAGTTCATCCGTCTGGATTCCTGAGGCAGGGCAACGTAAGGTTTGGCGGACGTTTCCCGGCTCCCCAGTGACCGAAGAGAACCAACCGCCCGTGCTCACCTTCGAGGGCAAGCGCTACGACCTCAACAACCTGCCCGACGAAGTCAAGGAGCTGGTGCGCGGCATGCAGGTGGCCGATGCGCAGCTGCGCATGCATGAGGACACCCTCAAGGTGCTGGCCGTGGGCAGGCAGTCGATGGCGATGCAGCTGAACGAGCGACTTCAGTCGATCAACCCGATTGAAGACTATTGAGTCGTCTCTGGGTCTGAATCGTTTCTGAGTCGCTCGCCTGATTGGTACTGGTTCCTGATCAGGCCAGGGGCTCCAGCTCCTCGAAGCGGAAGGTCTGGTGGCTGGCGGGGGTGGCGCCGAACTCTTCCGTTGCCACCTGACGCTGCGCCAGCACCCAGGGGCCGCCTTCGCCGAGGGGCACGAACGTGTCGGTGAACAGACTCCTGCCGCCCCGGGCTTCGCCGCTGGCTGGATCGGCGTACTGGCTGGAGTAGGTATGGCTCAGGTAGCCGCTGCCGGTGTCCGTGGTGCTCTCGGTGAAGATCGTCACCACGGTGCCGTGGATGTGGCGGTGCACCATCGTCACCACGTCGTTCTGGATCCGGTAGAGGTCACCAGTGTTCTTGCCGCCCACGATCACCTCGGTACCCACCGCATCGGTGTCTCCGGCGGTGAAGGTGTTCTCGCCGTGGGTCTGCTCGAACGGGCGCCGCACCCGGTGGATCGCCACTTCCCACAGCTGCGAAGCCAAGGCCTTGCGCACATCCTCGTCGTCGATGCCATCGACGCTGGCCTTGAGGTCGGCCCCCACAACGAAACTCCCCTCCACCACCCGCTCGCCCTGCTCCCACACGCAGCGACCCTGATAGCCACCGAATCCGGGCTCCCAGGTGTAGCGGTTTTCGTAGGCGGCCCGGAAGGCCTCGCGGCAGTCGGTGCCCGCTGACGGGGCAGGTGCGGTTGCGGCTGGGGTGGCAGCTGTGGTGCTGGTGGGGGCGACGGTCACGGCCAGGAAAACGGGGTGCGGCTACCCTACTGAGGGCGGCACTTGAGGGCGGCTGTCAGCCCGGGATCGTGGCCACAGGATGGATGTCCTGCAGGGCCGTCACCGTGAGCTGGTGCTGCTGCAGCGCCGCGATCGCATCCACGGCGGCCCGGGCTCCCGCCAGGGTGGTGACCGTGGGAACGGCGTAGTCCAGGGCGGCGCGCCGCAGGTAGCGGTCGTCATGGGCGGCCTGGCGACCGATCGGGGTGTTGATCACCAGCTGGATCAGGCCCGAGCGGATCGCGTCCTCCACATTCGGACGCCCTTCATGCACTTTCAGCATCGACTGCACGTTGAGCCCCGCATCGCTCAGGACCGCTGCGGTGCCGCTGCTGGCCGTGAGGGCGAAGCCGAGCTCGGCCAGGCGACGGGCCACAGGCACCAGGCCGGGCTTGTCGCGGTCGTGGGTGGAAAGAAACACGGTGCCACCCACCGGCAGGGCTTCTCCGGCGCCGATCTCTGCCTTGGCATAGGCCAGGCCGAAGTCGGCGGCGATGCCCATCACCTCGCCGGTGGAGCGCATCTCCGGTCCCAGCAGCGTGTCGGCACCAGGAAAGCGCTTGAACGGAAGCACGGCCTCCTTCACGGTCTGCAGGGGGGGTGTGGGTTCGGCGGTCAGGCCGATCTCGGCGAGGGTGGTGCCGGCCATCAACTGGCTGGCGATCTTGGCCAGCGGTACGCCAGTGGCCTTGGCCACGAACGGAACCGTGCGGGAGGCGCGGGGATTGGCCTCGATGATGTAGACGGTTTCGCCCTGAACGGCAAACTGGAGGTTGATCAGTCCTCTCACCTTCAGGGCCAGGGCCAGGGCTTCGCTCCACTGGCGGATCGTTGCCAGGGCGGGGGCGTTCAGCGACACCGAGGGCAGGGCACAGGCCGAATCGCCCGAGTGGATCCCCGCCGGTTCGATGTGTTCCATCAGACCGCCGATCACCACCCGACCTTCGCGGTCGCAGAGGGCGTCCACGTCCACCTCGATCGCGTTCTCGAGGTATTGGTCGATCAACACCGGGTGGTCGGGTTCCACCTGCACCGCCTCCACCATGTAGCGGTTCAGTTCCTCCTCGTCGAACACCACCTCCATCGCACGTCCTCCGAGCACGTAACTCGGCCTCACCACCACCGGGTAGCCCACCCGGTTGGCCACATCCCTGGCCTCCGCCTCGCTGCGGGCCAGGCCGTTGCGGGGCTGGCGGATGTCCAGCTGGCGCAGGATCGCCTCGAACTGCTCCCGGTCCTCGGCACGATCAATCGATTCGGGGGAGGTTCCCCAGATGCTGGTGCCGGTGGTGCGGCCGGTGTCCGTGGCCAGCCACTGCAGCAGCGGAATGGCGAGTTTCAGCGGGGTCTGGCCCCCGAACTGCACGATCACCCCTTCCGGCTTCTCGGCTTCGATGACGTTGAGCACGTCCTCGAAGGTGAGCGGCTCGAAGTAGAGCCGATCGCTGGTGTCGTAATCGGTGGAGACCGTTTCGGGGTTGCTGTTCACCATCACCGTGGCGAAGCCCGCCTGCCGCAGTGCGAAGGAGGCGTGGCAGCAGCAGTAGTCGAATTCGATTCCCTGGCCGATCCGGTTGGGGCCACCGCCCAGGATCATCACCTTGCGGCGGCTTTCGGGCTGTACCTCGTTTTCGGGCGCGAGTGCCACCAGCGAGCCGGAGGCCTCGAGGCGCTCCATGGGCTGCTCGTAGGTGGAGTAGTGGTAGGGGGTGTGGGAGGCGAACTCAGCAGCGCAGGTGTCCACCGTCTTGAACACCGCATTCACCCCCAGTCCCTGGCGATGGCGCCGCACGGCCAGTTCATCGCTGCCGGTGGCCCAGGCGATCTGCCGGTCGGAGAAGCCCAGTTGCTTGAGTTCGAGCAGCTCCGCTGCCGCCAGCTGCTCGAGGGTGCGGTTGCGCAGCAGCCGCGTTTCGGCCTCAAGGATGCCGCGCAGCTTGGCCAGGAACCAGGGATCGATCGCACTGAGGCGATGGATCTCGGCATCGCTGTAGCCGTTGACCATCGCGCAGCGCACCGCGAAGATCCGCTCGGGCGCGGGAGTGCGCAGCAGGGGGTCGAGATCGGTCGTGCCCAGGCTGGCGTCGGGCCGGTCGCAGCCCCAGCCGAAATGGCCGGTTTCCAGGGAGCGCAGGGCCTTCTGAAACGATTCCTCGAAACTGCGGCCGATCGCCATCGCTTCGCCCACCGATTTCATCGAGGTGGTGAGCACGGCGGGGCTGCCGCGGAACTTCTCAAAGGCAAACCGTGGCACCTTGGTGACCACATAATCGATCGTCGGTTCAAAGCAGGCCGGTGTGGCGCCGGTGATGTCGTTGACGATCTCGTCGAGGGTGTAGCCCACCGCCAGGCGGGCGGCGATCTTCGCGATCGGGAAACCGGTGGCTTTTGAGGCCAGGGCTGAGCTTCGGGAGACGCGAGGGTTCATTTCGATCACCACCACATCACCGTTGTCGGGATTGATGGCGAACTGGATGTTGCTGCCGCCCGTATCGACGCCGATCTCGCGGATGATCGCAATCGATTGATCCCGTAGCCGCTGGTATTCCCGATCGGTGAGGGTCTGGGCGGGGGCCACGGTGATGGAATCCCCGGTGTGCACTCCCATCGGGTCCAGGTTCTCGATCGAGCAGACGATCACCACGTTGTCGGCGGTGTCGCGCATCACCTCCAGCTCGAATTCCTTCCAGCCCAGCAGCGATTGCTCGATCAGGATCTGGCTCACCGGGCTCGCTTCGAGGCCGCTCTTGCAGAAGGCCCTGAATTCCTCGGGGTTGTAGGCGATGCCGCCGCCGGAGCCCCCCAGCGTGAAGGCCGGACGGATGATGCGGGGGTAGCCACCGATCGCGTCGCCCACCGCTTCGGCTTCCTCCAGGTTGTTGGCGATGCCCGAGGGGCATACCTGCACCCCGATGCGCTCCATCGCCTCCTTGAACAGCAGGCGGTCCTCCGCCTTGCGGATCGCTTCGAGATTGGCCCCGATCAGTTCCACGCCGAAGCGCTCGAGCGTGCCGTTTTCCGCCAGCGCCACCGCCAGATTGAGCGCCGTCTGCCCCCCCATGGTGGGCAGCAGGGCATCCGGGCGTTCCTTTTCGATCACCCGGGCCACCACCTCAGGGGTGAGCGGCTCGATGTAGGTCCGATCCGCCATATCCGGATCGGTCATGATCGAGGCGGGGTTGGAATTCACCAACACCACCTCGAATCCCTCGGCCCGCAGGGCTTTGCAGGCCTGGGTGCCGGAGTAATCAAACTCGCAGGCCTGGCCGATCACGATGGGCCCGGCCCCGAGCAGCAGGATGCGCCTGAGATCCGTGCGGCGGGGCATGGGGTCGAGGTGGCCAAACAGCTCCAGCCTCTCATGGTGGGGGGCGGTGGTCCCCCTGGGCGGCAATCCCCCCGTTCAAAGGAGGGGCAGGGTTCTTCCGGCTCCCTGGGGGATCGCTACTCTGGGCTCCATGCGATGCCCCTGCCCCCGCCGATGAGCGAACTCCAGCGCCTGAAGGGGTTGCTGCCCCCGGAGATGCAGAGCTGGGTGTTCGTGGAAGCCGCGGCCTCCGTCGATCCCCCGCTGATCACCCTCGAGGAGATCGGCCGAGACGAGATCGAGATCCAGGTGGATCTCGATAAGTGGGATGCCCTGGCCCTGGACCACCGCAATCTGCTCTTCTGGCACGAGGTAGGCCGGATTCAGAACGATTCCGTCCCCCGGGACGGCTGGGAGATGGCGGCTCTGGCCATCGGCATGGGAGGAGCGATCGGGGAGCTCTGGGTCCAAGACGGCCTGTTGCTGCTGATGGCCCTCGGCCTTTCGGGATTCGCCGGCTACCGCCTGTACCTCAAGAACAACTCGGAGAAGCGTCTTCAGGACGCCATCACCGCCGACGAACGGGCGATCGACCTGGCCTGTCGCTTCGGCTACAGCCTCCCGAATGCCTACAAGAGCCTCGGCGGCGCCCTCAAGGAGATGGTGGAGCAGACCCGCAAGAAAAAGAAGCGCTCCTTCTATGAGGATCGGCTTGAGGCGCTGCGCCGGAGCGCCGGCAAGGCCCGCGCTGAAATGGCCGAACAAGAGGGGTCCCGACAGTCCGTCAGCAGTGAGAACGTGTATGGCTGAATCCGGTTTCGGCGAAGTGGGCCTACCCGCTCCTGCCATCAACCCACCGGGTCCCCCCGGCGAGAGCGAGGTCCTGGCCCGGATGGCGGCCGAGGCCTGTGATGACCGCAAGGCGGTGGACATCCGGCTGATCCGAGTGGAGGAGGTTTCTTCTCTGGCCGATTGGTTCGTGATCTGCAGCGGTCTCACCGACGTGCAGGTGCGGGCCATCGCCCGTTCGGTGGAGGACTGCCTGGAAACCGAGGTCGGCCGCCTGCCTCTGCGCCGCGAAGGCCAGAGCGAGGGCCGCTGGGTGCTGCTCGATTACGGCGAACTCATCATCCATGTGCTCACCCCCCAGGAGCGCAGCTACTACGACCTCGAAGCGTTCTGGGGCCACGGGGAGCAGATCCGCTACATCAGCCCCAACCGCCCGGCGGCCCCCAGTGGCGAAGCGACGCCGCTGGAGAGCTGAAGCTGCGATGGATTCCGTTCCGTGTCCTGTACCGGAAGACCAGCAGCCCCTGGAGGAATACCGCCAGCTTCTTCGTTCCTGGTTTTTCGTCTGGCCTTCCGAGTCGGCCTCCCGGCTGTTGCGCTCCCTGCTGATCAGCTGGTTGCTGGTCCTGCCCGTCTGCCTGCTGGTGGCCAGCGGCAGCCTGCCGCTCCGCCATGACCCCCTGCGGCTGGTGGCGGCGGCAGCGGTGGCGGCGTTGCTGTTGCCGCTGCTGCTGTTGCTGCGGCAGTGGCTGGGCTGGAGCTATGTGCAGCGCCGGCTGGTGAGTGAGCGGGTGGAGTACGAAGAATCGGGTTGGTACGACGGCCAGGTCTGGGAGAAGCCGCTGAGCTGGCGCCAGCAGGATCTGCTGGTGGCGCGCCATCAGGTGATGCCGGTGCTCCAGCGCCTGCAGAGGGGGCTGGTGGCGACGGCCCTGCTGCTGCTCAGCGGAACGGCGCTCTGCCAGGCTCTCTGAAACGTAAGGGCCCGCCACCGCCGTCATGACCCTGTCTTCCGGCTTTCCCCCCTCCTCCCGGCCGGTTGTGCCGCCATTGGAGGTCCGGTTGCTGCGCAACGGCATCCTCGAATCTCGCCATCGGGTCCATGCCGTGGTCTGCGACCGCCGCGGCAGGGTGCTGATGCGGGCGGGAGATCCCCAGCAGTTGAGCTTCGTGCGCTCGGCCCTCAAACCGTTTCAGGCCACCGTGTTTGTCTCCAGCGGAGCCGCGGACAGGGGCAACAGCGGCGACCGGGGCCTGGCGATCGCCTGTGCTTCCCATGCCGGAACGGCCGTCCATGCCCGGGAGGCGTTCCGGCTGCTCTGGGGGGCTGAGCTCGATGCCGCCCAGCTGCAGTGCCCGGTGCCAGGCTGCGGCACCAGTTCCCTCGAGCACAACTGCTCGGGCAAGCACGCCGCCTTCCTGGCCTCCTGCCGGCGCATGCACTGGCCGCTGGAGAGCTATCTGCAGGCCGACCATCCGCTGCAGCAGGAAGTGCTCAAACGGGTGGGGGAGCTGCTGGGATTGCCCGGAGCCGAACTGCTGACGGCCCGCGACGACTGCGGCGCCCCCACACTCCAGCTTCAGCTGGCCCAGATGGCTCTGCTCTACGCCCACCTCGGCGCCGGCGAACAGCCCGATCTGGAGCGCCTCAGCCGCGCCATGCTGGCCTGCCCGGATCTGATTGCCGGCGAAGGCCGCTTTGACACCGAGCTGATGCGGCTCGGCCACGGCCAGGTGGTGAGCAAGGGCGGAGCCGAAGGCATCCAGTGCCTGAGTCGGGTTGCCGAGGGGCTGGGGGTGGCGATCAAGGTGGAGGACGGAGCCTCCCGCGCCAAGCATGCCGTTGCCTTGCACCTGCTCGAACAACTGGACTGGCTGACGCCGGTGTCCCTGCAGGAGCTTCGTCAGCGGTTCATGGTCCCGGCGGATCACCTGCGGCTTGAGGTGCTCGGCGAACTTCGTTTCGACTGAGCTGGTTGGCCTCTTGGTTCGCAGGGCCGGCTGGTAGGATTCGTAGGTCGGAAGCAAAGCCGACTTGACCAGCCCCTCGAGGGCCGGTTCCCGTCGCGGGGTAGAGCAGTCTGGTAGCTCGTCGGGCTCATAACCCGAAGGTCGCGAGTTCAAATCTCGCCCCCGCCACCAATTCCTTCAGCACAATTTTTAAGCCCCTCAAAGTTGATCTTTGAGGGGCTTTTTTGTCGTTCATTTCGGGGGCTCAGGGTGCTGCCCGCCCGGCCACGATGCGCTGGAACATGTAGCCCATGCCTCGGGCCGTGATGATCAGCTCCGGATTCTCGGGGTCCTCCTCAAGCTTGCCGCGCAGCCGCGAAACGTGCACGTCCACCACCCGGGTGTCGGCATGGCGCTCGGGGGTGTAGCCCCAGATGTTCTGCAGGATCTCGCTGCGGGCCACCGGCTCGCCACAGCGGTTCACGAGCAGTTCCAGCATGCTGAATTCCATGCCGGTGAGCCTGATCCGCTCCTCGCCCCGAAACACCTGGCGTTTGACGGTATTGATCCGCAGGCCGCCCACTTCAATTTCATTGCTGCCGGCGGGTCGGCTGCCGCCATTGCTGCTCGAGTGGCTGACGCGTCGCAGCACGCAGCGGATCCGGGCCTCCAGCTCCTTGGGGCTGAAGGGTTTCATCAGATAGTCATCGGCCCCCAGCTCAAGACCGAGGATGCGATCCTTCACCTCCGCCAGGGCGGTGAGCATCACGATCGGCACGTCCGAAACCTTTCGCAGCTCCTGGATCACCCCATAGCCGTCGAGTTTCGGCATCATCACGTCCAACACCACCAGGTCGGGGGAAACGTGGTGGAACACGTCGAGGGCCTCTTCGCCATCGGCTGCGGTCACCACCTTGTGGCCCACCAGCGACAAACGGGTGGAGAGGATGCGACGAATGCTCTCCTCGTCGTCCACCACCAGAATGGTGCTCTGGGGAGTCTGGTTTGCGTCGGCAGTCGTCGGCTGGGCCATGAACGCATCGATCGGATCAGGTGTCCGCCTGCCCTAAGTCGAACCGGGCGGAGCAGAGAGGATCCTGTCAGATCGAGGGCCGGGGCTGACGATCGCCGCGGCCGGAATCAGAAACCCCGAAGAGACCCCGAAGAGATTCCGTATTCTGCGCAGCCGGCCCGTTCCGGCGCCACCTTCAGATAGAAGCTTCCACCCGTCCCCGTGAAGACCTCATCCCACTGGAGTGTGGCTCTGGCCTCCGCCGATGGCCGTCGCTATCGGTGGTTGGCCGAGGATGGACGCTTCACCACCGATCCCACCCTGGCCCTGCAGCTGATGAACGCCGAGGTGGCGGCACTGCGGCTGCAGGTGTTCGCCGAACTGCGGGGTTGGAAACTGCGCACCATGGAGCGCCTGCGCCTGGTCCCTTCCCCCCAGCCCAACAGGCTGGATGCCAGTCTCTAGCGGTTCGTCCTGGAAGACCGTGGCCCGATCCGATGCCGAGGCGGCCGTCGATCCGGCGGTGGATGGGCTGGTGGATGCGGTGGTGGTGGGAGCCGGGGCCACCGGAGGGGTGGCGGCCATGGTGCTGGCCGAAGCCGGATTGCGGGTGCTGGTGCTGGAGGCTGGTCCGGAACTGAGCCCCGGCGAGGCTCTGGGCAATGAGCCCCGCAACATGCTGAGGCGGCTCGCCAATCTCAGCAGCGGGGCCCAGCGGCTGCAGGCCAACCATCCGGGCTACTGGAAGCACAACCCCGATCTGTTCGTGGATGAGCGTCAGCAGCCCTACTCCACGCCTCCGGATCGCCCCTTTCTCTGGACCCGGGGCAGGCAGGTGGGAGGCAAGAGTCTCACCTGGGGGGGGATCACCCTGCGCCTCTCCGACCATGAGTTCCGTGCCGGGGAGCGGGATGGCCATGGCCCCTCCTGGCCGATCGGCACGGCGGAGCTTGCTCCTTACTACGAGCGTCTGGAGCGGTTGCTCGGGGTTCACGGCCACTGCGACGGCCTTCCCCAGCTGCCCGATGGCCATTACCTGCCGCCGCTGCCGTTCACGCCGGCGGAACGTCATCTTCAGCGGGCGATCGGTCAGGAACTCAATCTGCCGTTGATCCATTCGCGGGGCTTCGCCCTGCATCGCCCCGGCCAGGGGCAGCCCTGGCCCCGCTCCAGTGCCCAGGGAGTGACCCTGGCCCGCGCCCTGGCCACGGGGCGGGTGCGGGTGCGCAGCCATGCGGTGGTAAGCCACCTGGCCATGGCTCCGGATTCCAGCCGCGCCGAAGGGGTGGTGCTGGTGGATGGTCGCAGCGGCCGCAGGGAACTGGTGCGCGCCCCGCTGGTGGTTCTCTGCGCCTCCACGATCGAAACGGTGCGGATCCTGCTCCATTCCAGCGAGGCCCATCGGCAGGGGGGACTGGTGGATCCCTCCGGCAGCCTCGGTCGCTACCTGATGGATCACATCTCCAGCAGCCGGTTTTTCTCCCTCCCTGATGTTCCGCCCCCCGCCGAGCCCGCCGAGCTCTCCGGTGCTGGCAGCTGCTTCATCCCCAATACCCTCCATCTCCCGTCCGGCAGCCGCGAGGCTGGTTGTGGCCCCGGATTCCGGCGCGGCTACGGTCTCTGGACGGCCATTCAGCGTTTTGATCCACCCTCGCTGCTCCAGCGTCGACGCGGCGAGGCCGTGGGATTCCTGATCGGCCATGGGGAGGTGCTGCCCGATCCGGCCAATCGGGTCACCCTCCAGGTTGACGTTCCTGATGCCTGGGGCCTGCCCACTCCGCACATCGACTGCCGCTGGGGGCCGAACGAGCAGGCGATGGTGAGCCACATGCAAGCCCGCATGGAAGCCGTGGTGGCCGCTGCCGGCGGCACGATCCGGCCGCTGGAGGAGCTGTTCGTGCTGCCCCTGGTCGAGCCTCTGGTGCGCTCCAGCGTGGCGGTGCGGCCGCAGGCTGCCCCTCCCGGCTACTACATCCACGAGCTGGGGGGCGCCCGCATGGCCTCCGATCCGGAATCGGGGGTGGTGGACCCCTTCAACCGCTGCTGGGGAGCGCCCAACGTGCTGGTCACCGATGGCTCCTGCTGGCCCAGCGCCGGCTGGCAGAGCCCCACCCTCACCGAGATGGCGGTCACCTGGCGCGCCTGTGAGGCGGCGGCGCTGGCGGCTCGCCGCAGCGTCTGAGGGCAAGGCGGCCGCCACCGGATCAGCTTCCGGTGTCAACCACAACAGTTCCGATTCGGGTCTTTGCGCACAATCTCTGGGCGACCTTCCAAGGGTCGGGCAAGGGAGAAACGCAGGCGAGGGAAGCCCCCTCGCCTTTTTTATGGCTCAGGGCCTGGGAAACAGCCCGTCGAGGTAGTGCTCCGTGACCGAGCGTTCGCTGCAGCCGTTCTGGAACAGGAAGCCGGCCAGGGCCGAGGTGATCACGCTGTATTGATCCCAGTGCGGGTGGTGACGCAGGAAGTCGCGCATGCCCTCGAACAGCACTTCAGGAACTTCGGCTTCCAGGCTGATGCGCTGCTGCTCCTGTCGTTCTTCGCTGTCCATCAGTACGCGTCGCTCGATTGCCGGAAGAAGCCCAGTACGCCACGCGGCAGGGAGGCGCGTCAAAGGCGGATCCTGGAGCCAGACCCATCCCGCGCCTGGCTGAGATCGTCGCTGGCGACTGGTGGTCCCCGGGCGTTGGCGGGATCGCTACGGAAAGTGGAAGGTTCGTCCCAGCCCTGTCAAGAACACCCTGAACCAATGGCCGCTTTCCCCAGCCGTTCGCGGCCGTCGGGCGATTCGCAGCCTTTCCTGTGGAAAACAGGGCTTCATGCTGGGGGAAACTCCGGTTTGCTGTGGAAATCCCCCGATGATCATCAGATCTGATCCGCCTTGAGTCCGTTGGGATTCGGAACGCGATGAGACAGGCGAGCCAGGGCGAATCGACTGGATTTGCTTGGATTTCTCTCAGGATTCAGGAAGATTTGCCCTGTCCCTGGCGCAGGGTGCGGGGGCCCAGGGGGTGGTCGGCGTGGGGATAGGGCGGATGATGGCTGTGCTCGTGCCCATGGCTGTGCTCGTGGTCGTGGCTGTGGTCATGGCCGGCTAGCGGCACAGGGACGCCATCGGGTTGGCAGGCCCCCGTGCATTCCCGTTCGCACAGCTGGCAGCTCTCCACCAGCCCTTCCACATGATGGTGATGGCTGTGCTGGGGAGCCCCCACCTCCCGTTCGAAGCCGAGCACCTGGGCCCGGTATTTGCAGAGAGAGCAATTCATGTTGGTGTCGCCTCCCAGCACCTCCGCCACCCGTTCCCGGAAGGTCTCCAGCACCAGCGGATGGTCACCCAGATAGGAGGCATGGAGCATCTCCACCTCCGGATGGTCGGCGGCCACCCGTTCGCTGTGCTGCACGATTCGGCTCACCAGCACTCCCGAGAACAGGAAGTAGGGAAACACCACGATCCGTCGATGGCCGAGTTTGAGGGCCTGGCGCAGTCCCGGCTCCACCAGCGGGAAGGTGACGCCCGAATACAGGGTTTCCCCCCAGCCGAAGCCGAAGCCCTCCACCAGCATCCGCGTCACCTTGGCCACGTTGGAGTTGGCATCGGGGTCGGAGGATCCCCTGCCCACCACCACCAGCAGGGTGTCGTGCAGCGGGATGGCTTCCCTCCCGGCGGCGGCCGCCGCCGCATCGGCCTGCTCCAGGCAGTGGCGGATCCTGGCGCCGGCCGCCTGGATCATCTTGAGGTCCACCCCCAGCTCGCGGCCGTAATCGATGCGCAGGCCGGTTTCGGCCGCGTAGGTGTTCAGCACCGAGGGGATGTCGTTCTTGGCATGGCCGGCGGCGAACAGCATCGCCGGCACGGCAAGCACATGTTTCACCCCCTGCTGGCGCAGGGCCTCCAGTCCGTCCCGCAGGATCGGCCTGGCGAATTCCAGGTAGCCATGTTCGATCGGCACCTCGGGCATCTGGTCGCGCAACTGGCTGGCCAGGGCGGCGAATTCCGCTACCGCCAGCCGATTGCGGCTGCCATGGCCGCAGATCAGCACCCCCAGGGGGCCCTCCGGGCTGGTGAGGCCTTCGGCGGTGGGGGTGCTGCGGGAGCTCATGGCGGTTCGAGGCTGGTGTGACCCTATCTCCCGCCCCCGGCTCCATGCCCGAAAGCCCGCGCGAGGCGCAAGGATGGCCTTAACCCTGCTGCAGCCATGAGCCTGCACCTCCCCCCCTACCAGCCCCTTCCCCCTCCTGCCCGGGATCAGAGCCTGCTGCAGGTGGCCATCGCCGCGTTGCGACCCACCCAGATGTGCATCGGTCTGGCGGAAGTGCGCAGCCGGCAGGTGGATTTCAGCGACGAAACGGCCGAGCAGCGGCTCCGCTACCTGCAGAGCAAGCCGGTGCCCTTGGTGCGCAATCGGGCCGGGGAGCTGTGGATGGTGGATCGTCACCATCGCCTGCGGGGCCTGGTGGAAATGGATCCCTCCGCCGTGGCCTACGGCTATGTGGCGCTTCAGGTCGACAGCGAGGACCACGGCCAGGTGCTGGAGGCCCTGCAACAGCGGGGTTGGCTCTATCTCTATGACGGTCGGGGGCTGGGCCCCCTTTCCCCGGCGGCGCTGCCGGATCGATTGCTGGGATTGCAGGATGATCCCTACCGCAGCCTGGTCTGGAAGCTGAAGAAGGAGAGCATGATCGAACCCGCTCCCCTGATCCCCTTCCACGAATTCCGCTGGGGGGCCTGGTTGCGCAGTCGCTCGCTGCCGCCCTTCAGTTCGGGGCAGCTGGAGCCTGCCCTGCCCGCCGCTCGGGCGCTCGTGCGCTCCAGGGCCGCTTCCCATCTGGCCGGCTGGCGCGGCCGCAGCTGATTTCCCCACCAGCTCTGGAAGCGGGCGTTGCTATCAGCGACGGTTGCGGGGGGCGAGGCCGTCGCCCTGGTGCAGTTGTCGCTCCCAGCGGGCGAGTTGTCTGCCCAGGGCCGCCCCTGCCACCGCCAGCAGCAGAGCAACGGCCAGGACCGCAGCCGTGGGCCGCATGGCCAGCAAGGCCAGGGCCAGCCATGGCAGAGCCAGCACCAGGGGACGCCAGCGGCGGATGCCTGCCAGCGCCCCGGAGCAGGCGCGACAGTGTTCGGTGTGGCTGTGGTAGCGGTCCATCAGCCTCTTGCGGTCGAGCCGCTCCGGCAGCGACTGGTTGGGGAAGGGAACGCCGCCGTACTGCAGCACCCAGTCGTGAAGGGTCTGAACGTAGCGATCGGAGGCGGTGGCGAGATAGCAGCTCCGCGTCAGCTCGGCGCTGCCGCCGCGACCGGCCAGCACCCGCTCCTGCCAGTGCAGAAACAGCTGGTCGTCCTCCAGCACCTTGTGGTTGCCGATGTGCTGCAGCCAGCGGGGGCGCAGGCCCAGCAGGCGCGCCGGCCAGGGGGATTCGAACCGGAAGGGAAAACGGGCGAAAAGGCGGCATTCGCCGGGTCGTGTGGGGGTGACGTACACCACCGTGAGGATCCGGGCGAACCCCTTGGCACTGAGGTCGTGCCACATCAGTGCGGGGGCCGCGAAGCGGGTGAACTGGCTGCCGAGCTTGCCGCGGCGTGGCCCCTCCAGCCACTGCCCGCTGAATCCGTCCGCACCGAAATCGGTGACCTCAAGCTCCACCGGACCAGCGTTCTCGCGACGCCCCACGGTGGCGTGGTGGGTGAAGGGCACGTGGCTGACATCGAGCACGTTCTCCAGCACCGTCAGGGCATCCATCGGCAGGTCCCGGAAGGTGTCCTGCACCACCCAGCCATCCGCCCAGCCGTTCCCCTTCTCCACCAGCGGATCCACCAGGGGCAGGGCCACCGAGCCGGCCTCCTGCGGGATCCCCGCGAACACGAACAGCAGCCCCTGGGCGGCGGCGGTGGCAAAGCTGCGGCAGCGACTGCGCGGGCTGCGCAGTCGGCTGTCGTTGCCATCGTCCGGTGCCTGGGGAATGGCGCTGCAGTGGCCATCGCCCTGGAACGTCCAGCCGTGGTATGGACATTCCAGTTCTCCGGCTTCATTGAGGCGCCCTTCGGAGAGGGGCACCAGCCGGTGCGGGCAGACATCGGCGAACGCCCGCCATTGCTCCGCCTGGCGATCCCACCACAGCACCAGGTCCTGGCCGAGCAAGGTGAAGGGGGTCGGGCGAAGCGGGTCGAGATCGTGGAGGTGGGCCACCGGATACCAGTGGCGTCGCCAGGGGGATCCGGTGGCCGATGGGGTTTCGGCAGCGGGTTCGAATTCCTCCGGGTCGAGGAGGGTGTCAGGCGGAAGGCTGCTCGTCATCGGTTGATTCTGGCCAGCGGTGGCGGGATCCGTTGCTGTCCGTTCCGTTGGTGAACGGTCCGTTGGTGAGCGATCCGTTGGTGAGCGATCCGATTAGCGTGAGCGGGGAGCCAACCCCGGGCAGACCATGCTGTATTCCCACCTCCTGGTGCCGAGCGATGGATCGGAGCTTTCGGCCGGTGCGGTGGACCAAGCTGTGGCCCTCGCCTCGGCCCTTGGGGCGCGAATCACTTTCCTTCACGCCCAGCCCAGGGCTCCCCTGCCGGTGGTGGGGATGGGGGAGATTCTCGATGCCCGCACGATCGAGGCGCTGATCGCCGCCGGGCTGCGGGAATCAGACCACATCCTGTCGCAGGCTTTGGAGGCAGCGGCTGCCGCCGGCGTACCTGCAAGCTGCGAGCGGGTCAACAGCGACCTGCCCCACCGCGCGATTGTGGAAACAGCCGCCCGGCTCGGCTGCGATCTGATCGTGATGGCCTCCCATGGGCGTCGGGGCCTGGGGGGGCTGCTACTGGGCAGCGAGACCCAGAGGGTGCTCGTGCAGTCACCCTGTCCGGTGCTGGTCGTGCGCGGGGCTGGCTGAGCCGGCGGCCGGGTCCGCTCCCAGTTGCCGGTGCCAGTGACAGAGCGGACCCTGCCCGGAGCCGATCGCCAGGGAGTGTCGCAGGCCGCCCTCCACGAAGCGTTTGGCGGCGGAGACCGCCACCGGCAGGGATAGTCCCTGGGCCAGATGGGCCGTGATCGCCGCCGAGAGGGTGCAGCCGCTGCCATGGCTGTGCACCGTGGCCACCGGAGCCGCTCGCAACCAGTGGGGCCGGTCGTCGCTCCAGAGCAGATCGGTGCCCTGCAGGCCGTTCAGGCCGCCGCCCTTGATCATCACCGCCGCGGGCCCCAGCGCGGCCAGGATCCGGGCGGCCCGCTCCATGCCGGCTGGGTCGCGGATCTCCACGCCACTGAGCAGCCGGGCTTCGTGGAGGTTGGGGGTGAGCAGGCTGGCCAGGGGCAGCAGGCAGTTCCGCAGCGCCTCGATCCCCTCCGGGTCGAGCAGGACCGCCCCTGCCCGCGACACCATCACCGGGTCGATCACCCGGGCCGCCTGCAGGGGGGCAATGGCGGCGGCCGTGGCCTCGATCAGTTCGCGGTTCAGCAACATGCCGGTCTTGAGGGCAGTCACCGGCAGGTCCCGGCAGACCGCTTCCACCTGGGCCGTCAGGGATGCCGGCGGCAGGGCGTCCACCCGATCCACCCCGAGGGTGTTCTGGGCGGTGATGCAGCTGAGGGCAGAACATCCGTGCACCTGGAGGGCGGTGAAGGTCTTGAGGTCGGCCTGGATGCCTGCCCCGCCTCCCGAATCACTGCCTCCGATCGTGAGGGCCACGGCAGGCCGCAGCGAGGTGGCAACCAGGGGGGGCAGCTCCGTTGCCCTCGGAAGGCGCCACAGACCCAGCCATTCCCCGTCCCTGGGGGATCCGTCGCGGCTGGGGGCCGAATCTTCGGCTTCCTGCCACAGCTCCTTCACCAGACCGCTCCCCTCGAGGTCGGCGGCCAGCCGGAGCGGATCGCTGCCGAAGGGGGGTCCCCCTTGGCGTCCATGGCACCAGAACAGGCCCAGCAGCCAGCCATCCGGCGCCAGGAGCCGTTTGATGGAGCGCAGATAGGAGGGCCGGGCCTCCGGTTCGATCGCACAGAAGCAGGTGTGTTCCAGCACGCCGTCGAAGCTGGCGTCGTCGATGCCAGCGGCGGCCAGGGAATCCGGATCCAGTAGATCGGCCTGCACCCAGCGCAGCCGGGCCGAATCTTCGCCGTGCCGTTGCCTGGCCTCCCGCAGGGCTTCGCCGCTGAAGTCGAGGCCGATCACCGCAAAACCCAGTTCGGCCAGCAGGCGAGCCTCATGGCCCCGGCCGCAGCCCGGCACCAGCACCCTTCCCGGCGGCCGGGGTGCCAAAGGGTGATGGCGCAGCAGCCGTTCCAGGGGTGGGGCCGGACGCTGCAGCTCCCAGCCGTCGCTGCCTTCGCGGTAGCGCTGGTCCCAGAAGGCCGCACGGGAGGGAGGGGTGGTGGTCATCGAGACTCGGTGGGCGGGGAGGCCTGGCTGTCCTTCAGGATCGTCCTTCCGGATCGTCGATGCACGGGGATCCGCCCCGGAAGGACGGTTCGCCCTGCCCTCGGGGGACTCGCCTCCCCGTTGAACCTGCGCGAGGATGGCTCCAACGTGCCCGGCCTCCGCAGACCCCATGTCCCGTGAACCCGATCCCTTCCGGATTCCCAGGGCCGGACTTGAGGCGGCTCCGCTGGCGGGGATCGCCAGCCTTGGCCTCGGCGGCAACGGCCGGGAGTTTGTGGCCGAATCAACCCTGGGTGGGGTTTTGGTCTACGCGATCTACCAGACCCTGCTCAGTGGTCTGCGCACCGAGGCCATGGTCCGCCGCGGTGAACTGCGCCGGACGGCTCAGGTGCGGCTCATCGGCCGCACGGTGTGGGCTTCGATGAAGGAGGGAACGGCGGTAAGCCTGGGGATCAGCGTTCTGCTGCTCGTCTTCCCCTGGCTCGCCGGTCCGCTCACCCTGCTTGGGGTGGTGGGTTTCGGGAAGGCTTCCCTGGATCTGTTCCATGCCTTCTGGGATGGGCTCAGCGATGGGCA
Source organism: Cyanobium sp. (assembly GCA_040399125.1). Lineage (GTDB taxonomy): Bacteria > Cyanobacteriota > Cyanobacteriia > PCC-6307 > Cyanobiaceae > Cyanobium. Next base: position 21,094 of record JBBASR010000008.1, read on the forward strand.
GCGCCGCCAGCTGCACGAAGCCGCCTATGAGGCAGGGGTGCAACTCGGCAGCCTGCTGCGACGCGAGAACGGCTCCCTGGAAGCTGGCTTGTGAACCTCAGGGGGACTGGAAAAATCCCTTGGAGCCCAGCCACAGACACACCAGCGCGATCGGCAGAAACACCGCCGCCAGGATCTGCAGTTTGATGATGAGCTGCTTCCGGGGATCTGTCCCTGGATCGTTGCGGTCCGGAGCTTTGGAGGTCATGGGCGGGATCGTACCTTCCTAGCCCCTGCATTCCTCGGGCTGCGGCGACCGTTGCCGCTCTTCCAGATCGCGGCAGTCCAGATCGCGGCAGTGGAGCTCCCAGGCCCTGCTGATGTCCACCCGGGTGATCCGATAGCCCAGGCGTCGAGCCGCCAGAACCAGTTCCACCCGCGAGCGGCAATGACGGAGGCCGCGGCGGATGACGCCGTCGGCTTCGGCTTCGTCAACGAGACGCTCCAGTTCGCTCCAGCTCATCGGTCGTCGTTGTTCTGGGTCTCTCAGCCTGATCACGCCGGAGCGATCCGGCCACAACCTTCATCGAATCTGCTACGCCTGGGGAAAGGCAGCAAAAAGCCCGGCAGGGTTTCTGCCGGGCACAGGCAACGGGCGCAGCTGGCCAGGCTCAGGGCTTGCCGAAGGCCACCTGGCAGGCGGCATTGAGCAGTTCCGCTTCCTGGGAGGTTTTCGGCGCCCGTGCGTTGAGCAGGCCGGCGTTGCAGTCGGCCGTGAGCTGGTAGGTGATTCCGCCAGATTGCACCGCAAAGCTGATCAGCGAACCGTTGGTGGGTTGCACGCTTCCGTACAGCAACTGGTAGCTGGTATTGGGCACCACGATGTAGGTGGTGCGGCTGTTGATCGACGAGGTGACGGCGGCATTGATCATCGCTGCCGTGGCGAGGCTGGTCACCCCCCAGGCGGCGGCACTGGCGCCCCACCAGCCCCAGCCCGGGGTCGCCCAACCCCCGTACCAGCCGTAGTTCCAGGGCCTGGCATACCCCCAGCCTGGCCGCGCCCAGTTGGGTGAGACGTTCACGCTGCCGATGTTGACCTGGCGGTTCCAGTCGCGATCGATGTTGACGTTGTTGAAATTGCGATTGCCGTCACGATTGATGTTCGTGAAGTTGCGATCGCCATCGCGGTTGATGTTGGTGAGATTGCGATCGCCGTCCCGGTTGATGTTGGTGAGATTGCGATCGCCGTCCCGGTTGATGTTGGTGAGATTGCGATCGCCATCGCGATTGATGTTGGAGAGATTGCGATTGCCGTCTCGGTTGACGTTCGAGAGGTTCCGATTGCCGTCTCGGTTGACGTTGGTGAGGCTGCGATCGCCGCCGGCAGGACGCCCGCTCCCGCTGCTCCAGCCCCCGCTGGGGCGCTGGTTGCCGCGGTTGAGCCCCGCTGTGCCCCCTGAGCCCTTGAAGCCGCTGTAACCGCCGCCGCCGCGGCTGCCACCCCCCATCCGTCCGCCGCCGCCGCCGCCCATGCGGCCGCCTCCCCCGCCGCCGCCACCGCGGGCGATCCACTGGGAGGACTCCTGCGCGCTGTGCAGGCTGAGCGCCAGGGCGGCGCCCTGGGGCAGGATCAACATTCCTGTCAGCAGGATGCCCAGACCGGAAAACAGCCGGTCTGTCGTTGACTTTCTGCTCATTTCACATACTCCTTGCAGGCCTGGTCGTAGCAGCTGGCATCCACCCGCCCTCGCTTGTCGAAGTGGACCATCACCAGGTCGCGGCCTTCCAGACGGCTGTTGGCCCGATCCTCGCGGACGCTATTGATGTAGTTGGGATTCACCACACACAGATCGCGATCGTTGAAGCAGATCGTGTTGGTGGAAAGACGGGCCGAAGCCCGATCAAGGGGTTGCCACTGCCGGCTGGCTGGCACCCAGATCATCATCGTGGCGGGATCATCGCTGATCCGGATCGTTTCGGTGGTCTTGCCGACCCTGTGGTGATAGAGGGTGGCCGCGTCCTGGTTGTGGGCCTCCACCGTGCAGGGGGTGGGGGCACCCCCCTTGAGCGAGCAGGTGGTCTCGAGGCGGTAAAGCATTTCCGCCCGGCCTGGCAGGCCTGGGACCAACGTGCCGAGAACGAGCAGGCCTCCGGCAAGCAGCCCACGGACGGCGCGGCTCGGGCTTCGGCGAGGGGACAGGAAGGAGGGCATGAAAGGAACTCCCGCGATCAGGAACGGGTGATCCCTCCAGCATGTGGACTGTGGGGCTTGATCGTCAGCTCTGCATCCTGTAAGTGATACAAATGTCGACGGGATCGATGCAAGGAACCGGACCGTAGATTCCAGTCAGGATCCTGCGCTTTTGTCTTTGGTGCGCACCACACAACGGAAGCCCATGTGGCAGGTGGAGGTGTCGATTCCCTGGGCCATGCGTGCGGCAGGGCGATAGCGGCGGCAGTAGCTGGGGGCGCATAAAAAGGATCCTCCCTTGATCACCCGCCGTGGAATCGCTCCGTGCTGGGAATCGGGATCGATGCTGGCTGCGCGCTCACGCGCCTCGTGGTCGGCGCTGGCACAGCAACCTTCCCCTTCAGGCGCTGTACTCGCCCCATTGAGCCCGCCGCGATCAGCGGCGTGGTCGCTGTACCAGTCGTCGGTCCATTCCCAGACGTTGCCGATCATGTCGACCAGGCCGTAGCCATTGGCAGGGAAACTGCCCACCGGAGATGTGCGCTCGAAGCCGTCCAGGCGTGAGTTGTGGTGGGGGAACTCCCCCTGAAACGTGTTGGCCATCATGCGGTGGCCCCCAGGGTGGAGCTCGTTTCCCCAGGCGTATTCCGTTTCTTCCAGGCCACCGCGGGCGGCCCTTTCCCATTCGACTTCCCGAGGCAGTTGTTTGCCGATCCAGCTGGCATAGGCCAAGGCGTCGGCGTGGGTCACATGCACCACAGGATGCTGATCCCGTCCTTTCAGGGAACTGCCCGGTCCCTCCGGGTGGCGCCAGTCCGCCCCCGCCACGTACTGCCACCAGCGGTAGGGATCGCCCGTGCCGATCGGGCCCGGGGGCGGTACGAACACGATCGAGGCAGGGGCCAGAAGTTCGGGTCGGGCCTCCGGGTAATCGGCGGGATCGGCCGGCAATTCGGCCATGGTCACGTATCCGGTGGCCTTCACGAAGCGGAGGAACTGGGCGTTGGTGACCGGAGCCCGGTCCATCCAGAAACCCTCCACCGTTCTGCGGTGGGCAGGTGCTTCTTCCGGGTAATGGTGGTCGGAGCCCATCGGAAACTCGCCACCTGGAATCCACACCATGTCCCGGGCCGGTGGACGGCCCGGGGATGGGATGCGGCTGCTGGGGAGCTGGAGATCACCCACCGCCGCTGGCGGCCTGGGTCATCTTCTCGATCACATCTTCCACCGAGAAACTGGCCGCCTTCTGGCGGGGCGGATAATCCTTGAATGTGGCCAGGAACTGGGCCACATAGGTCTGGGCAGGCACCAGCAGGAATACGTGATCGAACATCCAGTCCCAGTAGGTGTTGGAGGTGATGTCGGCCCGCTCGTAGGGGTCGGTGAGCAGGTTGAAGACCTTGGGAACTCGCAGCTTCACGAAGGGCTCAGCCCAGATCTGGCAGGTGCCGGGTTCGCGCTGCTCCATGAACACGAATTTCCAGTTGTCGTAGCGCAGACCGGTGAGGTCTCCGTCGTCGGAGAAGTAGAAGAACTCAATCCGCGGACTCTTTTCTGCCTTGCCCGTCCAGTAATCGAGCATGTTGTAGCCGTCCAGGTGGATGTGGAAGTTCTTGTTGCCCACCTGGTGGCCCTGAAGCAGTTTCTGCTTGATTTCTGGCTCCCCTGCTGCCGCCAGCAGGGTGGGCAGCCAGTCCAGATGGCTGACGATATCGGTGAAGATCGTGCCGGGCTGGATGTGGCCGGGCCAGCGCACCATGGCCGGCACCCGGTAGGCCCCCTCCCAGTTGGAGTTCTTTTCGCTGCGGAAGGGGGTCATGCCGGCATCGGGCCAGCTGTTCATGTGCGGTCCGTTGTCGGTGCTGTACATCACGATCGTGTTGTCGGCGATGCCCAGCTCGTCGAGCAGGTTGAGCATTTCGCCGATGCACTCATCGTGATAGATCATCACGTCGTGGTATTCCGACTGCCAGCGGCCGCTGCGGCCCACGTCCTGGGGACGGGCGTAGGTGCGGAAGTGCATGTGGGTGGTATTGAACCAGACGAAGAAGGGTTCACCGGAGGCCACGGCATCGCGGATGAAACGCTTGGCTTCGGCCATGAACTCGTCATCGGCCGTTTCCATCCGCTTGCGGGTGAGGGGGCCGGTGTTCTCGATCCTCTGGGTGCCGTCGCCATTGGCCCAGCAGTGCAGCACGCCGCGGGGTCCGAACCGTTCACGGAAATGGGGGAAATCCTCCGGTTGGGGATAATCCCGCAGCTCCGGTTCCTCCTCGGCATTGAGGTGATACAGGTTGCCGAAGAATTCATCGAAGCCGTGCATCGTCGGCAGGTGCTCGTCACGGTCGCCGAAATGGTTCTTGCCGAACTGGCCGGTGCGATACCCCAGGGGTTTCAGCAGTTCGGCAATGGTGGGATCCTCGGCCTTGAACCCCTGCTCGGCACCCGGCAGGCCCACCTTGGAGAGGCCGGTGCGGAACACGCTCTGGCCGGTGATGAACGCGGCGCGGCCCGCCGTGCAGCTCTGCTCGGCGTAGTAGTGGATGAAACGTCCCCCCTCCCTGGCAACCCGGTCGATGTTCGGGGTCTGATACCCCATCAGGCCATCGCTGTAGCAGCTCAGATTGCTCTGGCCGATGTCATCGCCCCAGAGGATCAGGATGTTGGGTTTGTCGTTCGCCATGGATGGGTCTTGGCGCGCTGGCCAGGCAGTCAGCTGAAGTGTGGGCAGGGAGCCCTGGGACTGGAGCTCATTTCGTGCCATTTCGAAACCGTCGGCTGCGCGGATGCCTCCGTTCGTTGACGAAGCTGCTGCCGATCAGCGGCGAATCAGGCCGAAGGCCAGCAGAGCCAGGGCAAATCCGCCGATGCCCGTGATTGCCATGGCCGTGGCCCGCGCGATTGAGCGCTGTTCGCGGACGTAGACGAAATCATCGTGAAGACGGGCCAGTTCCCTCCGGTGCTGCGCCGTGGCTGCGGCCATCGCCAGGATGCCGGTGATCACGAAGGCGATCCCCACCAGCCGCACGCCCAGGGCCACCGGGCCGCCACCGGAATCGAGGCGTTGGTTGATGGCATCGATGATCTTGTCGAGTCCGAAGCCGAAGCTGATCAGCGAAAGGCAGGTGCGGATCCAGGCCATCAGGGTTCGATCCGCTGCATTGCGGTTGCGTTGCTTGGCCAGTTCGTTGGCGAGATTGGTCATTGATTCAGGGCTGCTTGCCTGTGGTTTCGGACCGGCCACGGCCTGGCTGCCACAGCAGGTGGGCGAGCCAGCCTGGCACCGAAACACTTGCCACCAGGATGGTGAGTGAGGTGCTCAGGCGGCTGGAAAACGTACGGGCCGGATCCAGGCCGGAATGCAGAAAGGTGAGGGTCACCAGAACCGCAAAGATTCCCGTGGTGAGTGTGCTGACCGCCCGCAGCACATCCCGGGGGTGGCGGCGGTCACTGCGTCTGGCGTCGCTGCTGAGCAGCAGGCCCGCAATGGCGCCGCCCACGCCGAGCAGCAGCAGGATCCAGCCCCGTTGTTGTAGATCGGCGGCTGGCTCGAGTTGCCGAAGGGTGTGGGCCAACACCACGGCGCTCCCCAGCAGCGCCCCTGTGCATGCACCGATCAGGCTCCAGAGCTGACCTGGGCTCAGCCGTGGAGATCCGCAGAGGGAGGAACCTCCCACCAGGGCCAGGGAACTGAGCAGGCAGGTGGGCACGGTCTCCAGCCGGCAACTGATGGAATAGGCCAGAAGACCACCGATCAGCGCTCCCACCAGGCGGGTTGGTTGTGTGGAGTGGAGCGGATTCAGAGGTCGGGGCGCCTTGGCAGACGCGCGGCGATAGGTCGGGGCAACCCTAGAAATGTCATTCGGAAATGTCACCCTGGAACCTGCCTGCCAGAGCCGATGTCGTTCGTCCCGGAGTCTTCGCCGCCGGATCCATCCACCTGGCATTCCCGCTTCGCCCCTCAGCCTGCCCCGATCCGCACGACCCTGGTGCAGGCGATCGGCCTGGCGCTGCTGAGCTGGCTGCCGATTCAGGTCTGGGCCCTGAGCCAGGGCAGGTTGCTGCCGGGGCGGGTCAGCGAACCGCTGCTCCATCACAGCGGCATTCCGGTGCTCTGCCTGGTGGCCATTCCCCTGCTGGTGCTGGGGGAGCCGTTCTGCCAGCGGGTGTTCTGGCAGTTGCTGCCCCAGTTCCCAGCCCAGGGGATCCTGGTAGGGGCTCAGGTGTCACGCTTCGACCTGATCCTCACCCGCATGGCCCGGCTGAGGGACCATCCGTTGGTACTGGTGGGGATTGGGGTCGCCACGGCCTTGATCACGATGACTCCCCCCGGCAAGGATGCTCTTTCCTGGGCCCGGGAAGGACTTCCTTCGCTGGGATTCGGCGGGTTGTGGTTCGTGTGGGTGGCCCGGCCGATCTATGGCGCGTTGTTGTTGCGCTGGTGCTGGCGCCTTTTGGTGGTCACGTTGTTGTTTGTGGCCGTTTGCCGGCTTGGATTGCAGCTGGTGCCAAACCATCCGGACCGTTCGATGGGGCTGGGCTTCCTGGAACTTCTGCCGGAGGCCTTTGCGCCCATGGCCCTAGCGATGTCGAGCGTCGCGTGCGCGTTCTGGACCCATCAGTTGCTGCATCACGATCGGGAACTGATGCAGCTGCGTCTGCCGTTTCTGGTGTTCGTATGCGCTGTCACCCTGTTGCTGCTGGCCCCCTTGCTGGTGTTTGTGCCACCGATGCTGAGGGCTCGCCGTCGTGCCCTGCTCGACTATGGGGCCCTCGTGGCTGCCCACGGCCGGTTGGTTCATCGCCGTTGGATCGAGGCTGCCCCTGTGGAATCTTCGGCCTTGCTGGAGGCCCCGGAACTGGGGCCTTCGGTGGATGTGGGTTCGCTCTATCAGGCGGTTTGGATGGCCCGACGATCGCCGATCAGCCGGTTGGTGCTGGTGAAGGTGCTGCTGCCTCTGCTGCTTCCTGCAGTGCTTGGGCTCACTAGCCGGTTTCCCCTTTCCGAGATGCTGCTGAATGTGGGAAAGGCGTTGCTCTGAAGCCGTTGC
>JBBASR010000008.1:28414-63365 GCA_040399125.1 Cyanobium sp.
TGAAGCCGTTGCTCTGAAGCCGTTGGTTCCGGTGGAGCTCGATAGGATTTTTCTTTCCTCCTCAGGCTGAGGCTGCTTGCGTGGATCGATCCGATGCCAGCCCTGATTCCCTGACTGCCGCGGATTCTCCGGCTGCAATCGTGCTGCCGGTGGTGAATCGATGTGCTGTCGCCGTGTGCCCCCGCCAGCCGATGCGGGAATGGAGCCGCAGCTTCTGGACCCAGGAGGAGAGGGAGGCGATCCAGGAGGATCAGAGCCTTTATCTGATCGATCCTTATGACAGTGAGGAAGCGGCTATGGAGTTGTTGCGGCAGCATTACGGGGTAATCTTTCGTTCCGAGTTGGAGTTGTGGTGCAGGGATCAAAGCCTGTGGCCCCAAGCCCGCAGTTTTGACCTGTTTCAGGAGTGGTTTGAGCTTCGTTTTTTCCCCCTGGTTGAAGATCTTAGTGCCGAAAACCTCTCTACCTATGCCGTAGAATCTGAATTTCTGGCGGCTGTGGGAGAGGTGCTCGAAAGTCGATGAAATTTCATATCCAACATCGTCTGTTCTACAGCTATGAAAAGCCGGTGTTTCTTGAGCCTGCCACCCTAAGGCTCACCCCCCGCCAGGATTCGCGTCAGCTTCTTCTCCATCAGCACCTGGAGGTTCTGGAGCCTCCGGCAGGGATGAGCCAGGGGATCGATGCGGATGGCAACGATGCTGTGGTGCTTTGGTTTGAGGGGGAACGAGATCACCTCCAGATCCATCGGCAGCTGGTGGTGGAGACCCTGCGTTCCAATCCTTTCGACTGGATTCTCACGGAGCCGGGGCTGCAGAGATTGCCTGGCACCTATTCCGAGGCCCTCTGCCTTTCGCTGGCTCCCTTCCTTTCCAGGGGGCAGCAGGAGGCTTCCGTGTCCGCTTGGGCCACTTCCCTGGCGGCCGCTGTGGACCACGGCACCGCAGCCTTTCTGATGCATCTCGCCGATACGATCCACCGGACGTTCGACCATGTCGGTCGACTGGAGGGGGACCCGATGCTTCCCGCCCAGACCCTGGCGGAGCAGACGGGGGCCTGCCGCGACACGGCGATGCTGTTCGTGGCCGCCTGCCGCAGCCAGGGGCTGGCGGCACGGTTTGTGAGCGGCTATTCCATGCATCACCCTCCCGAGGTGACCGAGCAGGAGCTCCATGCCTGGGCGGAGGTGTACCTGCCTGGAGCAGGCTGGCTTGGTTACGACCCAAGCCTGGGACTGGCCGTGGGGGATGGTCACGTGGTGCTGGCGGTGGCACCGGATCACCGTCTGGCGGCGGCTGTGAGTGGCAGTTATCGGGGCACGGGGGTGGCTTCCCAGCTCCGGTACGAGGTAAACCTCAGGGCCAGCGAGGCAATCACAATCAATGAATAGTTGATGGTCTGAGGGCGGGCTCAGGGCCCGATCGTTAGCATACGGATACGTGGGAGAACCGTGCGCGGAAGATGGCTGTTCCTTCCAGAGTCTCCCCGCGCCCTCTTGCAACTCTTCGTTCCTGGCTGAAGGAAGAGCGTCGCGGTTTTCCTGCCACCCGTTCTTTGCTTCCGTTCCTGCTCGGGCTGGGGGCCGTGGTTCTGGCCCTGGATGTGGCCAGATGTCTGGAGAAGATCCAGAGCCGGGAATCCTCCCGGCGTCGCGAATCGATCGCCATCGTCGTGGCCACCCTGGGAGGGATTGAACGGACGGTCAAGGACTGGGGCCATTGGGACGATCTCCATGCCTTTGCCCTTGGCAAGGATCCTGGGTTCCTCAAGACCGATATCGAGACGACCCCCCTGTTTGAGGGGGGATCGGTGATGGTGATGTTCACGCCCCAGGGCGATACCAAGCTGGTCTACAGCCGCTTTGCCGGTCCTAAACCGAGTCATCCCACGCTCATCGCCTGTGCCCGTCGCAACATCGGGCGGTTGTCTGGTGTGGATTCGACGGTGCGGATGATGTGCCCGGATACCAATGGCACCGTGTTTCTGGGGGTGGCCACACCGATCACCGATAGCAATCTCACCGCTCCCGTGGCCGGAACGCTGGTTCTGTTTGAGCCCCTGCTCAAGCCTGAATTCGGTCCGGCCTTCAACCAGCCCTTGGAATGGTTGAAGAGCCGCTTGGATCTCCAGGGTGGTTCCACTGCTTCAGGTGCCGGTTCCGAGGAGTGGCTGGGGGTGGTGCCACCCGTTCAGGGACCCGATGGAGCTGCTGTTTCCCTTGCTGGGCCTCACTACTTCTCCCAGTTGGTTGCGGCGCTGGCGCGAGATGGCCTGATTGCGCTGTCCTTGGCGTCGCTTTTGCTCAGCTTCCGGATGGTGCTGTTGTTGCAGCGGCGTCGCCAGATCCTCAGGCAGCGGCAGCTGGTGCAGCAGAGCAACCGTCGCATCCGCCGAGCTAGCCATGATCTGGATCAGTTGTTGGTGAGGCTCGGGATGCGTTCCCGTATGCCCAATGCCGATGAGCGTGTGCTTGCCCGTCTGATTGCCCCGAGGGGTGATCAGAACATGGTGGACCCTCTGAACAGGGAGGAGATTGAGAACAAGCTTGCTCAGTTGGCTGACCGTTTTCAGTATTTTCTTGACAATGCCAAATCCCTTGCCTTGTTAGATGCCCTGACCCAACTACCCAATCGCCGTTACTTCATCGAGCAACTGGAGATCGAGTCGGAGCGCTACCGTCGTGATGGCGGTCAGTTCGCCATTCTTTTTGTGGATGTGGATAAGTTTAAGTTCATCAACGATACCTATGGGCATGCCGTCGGTGATGAGGCCTTGGTCGTGGTCGCTCAACGACTCAAAAATCTGATCCGTCCTGCTGATTTTCTTGCTCGTTATGGTGGCGATGAATTTGCTATTTTGATGGATTTGTCTACCCCGGTGGGGCGAAGTGATGATGAGCTTCGTGCGGCAACTCATCGATTCGCCGACCGAATAGCTTCTTCTTTCTCCACGGCGGCCAGGCTCAATGACATTCAGCTCCAGGTGAGTCTGAGTATTGGTATCACATTGGTGAATCCTGCCGAGACCGATGTGGAGAAGGCGATGAAGCGCTCTGATATTGCCATGTACAGAGCGAAGCAGCACAGCCACACTCGGATTGCCATTGTGGATATTGACGATAATTCGACTCAGCTTGATACCTATCAGATGTACGCTGATCTGATGGATGCTGTGCGTCAGCATCAGTTGCAGGTTGTTTATCAGCCAATCGTCAACTCCGAAGGCAGCATGGTCGCGGTGGAAGCTTTAGCCCGCTGGACCCATCCCAGGTTGGGCCCGATTGGGCCTGATGTTTTTCTCGACCTGGCAGAGACCCATCGGCAGATGATCCCTGTTGGAGATGAGTTGGTGCGCATCTCTCTGGCGGGCTTTCGCGTGCTCAGAGAGTCACGTCCTGATTTGAGGCTTTCCCTGAATATTGCGCCATCAAGCCTCACGGATCCACGGCTTGTGGAGAGGTTGAAGAAGCAAATGGATTCCTGCAATATTCCCGCTTCGACGATCACCATTGAGTTGACGGAGAGATCGGTTCTCGATGCGAATCAAACGGTGGATGGTAATCTCAGGGAGATGCGTAGTATGGGTTTCTGCCTTTCTCTTGATGATTTTGGAACCGGTTATTCCTCTTTGAATCTGCTCAACACTCTTCAGCCTGATGAGGTCAAAATAGACAAGTCTTTCGTTATTTCAATGTCCCATGACTCCTACGCCAGCAAGATTGTTACCTTGATCGCCGGCATGGCGCCGCGCATTGGGCTTTCCCTGGTGGCCGAGGGTGTGGAAACCTCCCAGAGTCTCGCCCAGTTGAAGCGGCTGGGCGTGGATCGTTTCCAGGGATATTATTTCTCCAAGCCCTTGCCGGTGGCGGAATTGTCCTCTCGTTTCCCCGTTGAATCCTCAGGTTGAAGAGAGCCGTGGTGCAGGTGGATTCACTGGATCTTCGTCTTGCCGCATTGCACAGACAGTTATTGGAGTTTGTGCCGGAGATCTGGCGCATCACCTGTTTCCTCCATGATCAGGAAGCCGATCTGTTGCGGCCGTTTCTATTCAGTAGTCTCGACCAGCAGGATGTGGTTCCGGACCCATTTCGGCTTGTCGACCATCCTTTGCTCCTTGCACTTGCCGAAAATGTTCGGGTGCACGTTCTTGAGGAGAGGTGTCAGGACTGTCGTTCTTCCCTGGCTGTGCCGATGGCGGACTGGGGCGAGTTCGTGGGCTTCATCTTTTATGATTCCCATCAGTCTGATTTGTTTTCTACAGCTGTTCAGCGCCGGCTTTCTGTCTACTCAGACTTGATCAGTGCCACCATTTCGCTTGAGCTCAATCTGGCGAGGTCCTTGCGGGCTTCGGCGAGTCTTGCTTGTGATTGTGTGGGTCTTCGGGACCGCGAGACCGGTCACCATGTGGAGCGAGTTGCTCTTTACTCTCGCTTGATTGCCCAGGGTATCGCCGTTTCCTTTGGGTTGACAGAGGAGTTTGTTGAGCATGTTTTTCAGTTCGCTCCGCTTCACGATATTGGCAAGATTGGTATTCCTGATCGTATTTTGCTCAAGCCGGGCAGGCTCTCCGATGAGGAGCTTGTAATCATGCGCTCCCACGTCGAGAAGGGTGTGCTGCTGTTGAATCAGATCGTCGGAAAGAAGGCTTTCCACAGGTTGCCTGAATCCAGGATCCTTCGCAACATTGTTGCCTATCATCATGAACGAATGGATGGTTCTGGTTATCCCGCTGGCCTGGTTGGCACGGCAATCCCTGTAGAGGCCAGGATCGTCGCTGTGGCTGATGTTCTGGATGCTCTTTCCGGGCTCCGGCCCTATCGGAAGTCCTGGAGCATCTCCGACTCTGTGCGGCAGCTGGAGAGGGAGGCTGCCTGTGGCAAGCTCGATCCCCACTGCGTTTCAGCGATCAGCGGCAATCTGGCCGAGGTGGAGGAGATCCATGCCCGTCACCAGGATTGATCTCAACCGGCTGAGTCGATCAGTTGTCGCTGGTTTCCTCTGGCTCTCCAAGGGGTGAAACCAGCATTTTGTCCACCCTTTTGCCATCCATATCCATCACCTCAAGCTTCAGACCTGACCACACAAACGATTCCCCGGTTCTCGGGATATGTTGGAGATAATGCATCACAAATCCTCCCAGTGTATGGAAGCTGCCGCTGGCTTCATCAGGTAGCTCTCTGCGGTTCACCAGTTCCTTGAAATCGCTGATGTCAAGGGCGCCATCCAGCAGCCAGGACCCATCGGCTCGCTCCACAACCTGGGGTTCCTCCTCATCCTCCGCTGATGGGAGATCACCCACGATCGCTTCCATCAGGTCGTTGAGGGTCACCAGACCTTCGATGCCTCCGTATTCGTCGGTCACCAGGGCAATGTGCACCCCGGTCTTGCGGAACTGTTCGATCACCCCCAGCGCTCTGGCGCCTTCGGCCACATACAGCGGCGGCTGCAGCAGTGGTTCAAGGGTGGATCCGGCGTTACCCAGTTCGCCGGCGAGCTGCAGTTCCAGGATGGTGCGGCCCCTGACGATGCCGAGGCATTCATCGAGGCTGCCCCGACCCACCGGGAAGCGGGAATGGATGCTTTCCATCACCTGTTCTAGGGTTTCGCTGGTGGGCGCTTCGCTGTCGAGCCAGCAGATTTCGGTGCGGGGCGTCATGATCGATTTGATCGGGCGATCCCCCAGGCGGAACACCCGCTGCACCATCGCGTGCTCGGCTTCTTCGAACACCCCGGAAGCCGCCCCCTGGCGGATCAGCGCCTTGATTTCCTCTTCGGTGAGCTCGGGTTCGCTGCTGGCACGCACCCCCAGGAGCCGCAGCAGCCCATCGGTGGAGCCACTCAGCAGATGCACGAGGGGCGCTGCCAACCTGGCCAGCCAGCGCATCGGCCGGGATACGAGGCAGGCGATGCCCTCCGGGTCGTTGAGGGCGATCCTTTTGGGCACCAGTTCCCCGATCACCAGCGAGAGGTAGGTGATCACGGCCACTACCAGACCCACGCTGAGCCCATCGCTGTAGGGGCTTAGGGCCGGCACCCCATCGAGCAGGGGCCGCAGCCGCTGGGCCAGGGTGGCTCCGCCCACGGCGCCGCTCAGGATGCCGATCAGGGTGATGCCGATCTGAACCGTGGAGAGGAAATCGTTGGGGGATTCGGCCAGCTTCAGGGCCGAGCGGGCGTCGCGATTGCCCCGTTCCGCCAGCTGCTGCAACCGGATCCGGCGCGAAGAGACGATCGCGATTTCGGAGCCCGAGAAGATCCCGTTGGCAATCACCAGGATCAGGATCAGGAGGATTTCGAGGACCATCTGCGGAAACTAAGTCATCTCTGCTGTTTCGATGATGCCCAGCCCGGATCAGGGCACCAGTCTGCTCAGCTGTGCCTTCGAGCTCCAGCGATTCGCTGCTGCCCTGGCGGCCGCAGCGGGCGGGGCCTGACGTTGCCCCCGGGTGCCAGGGAGGATGGACACGAACCTGCCTGCTGCCGATGGACCCTGCCGGAGGGATTCTCGATGTGGACCTGCTGGCGTTCGAGCGGGGCAGCGAAGCCAGCCGCCGCGCCGTGGTGGATGGGGTGCGCCGCAGCCTGGCCACGGGGTTTGTGTACACCAGCCATGATCTCTCCCCCGACCTGCTCGACACGGCCTACGGGCTTCTGGCTGCGTTCTTCGCCCTGCCTGCCGAGCGGAAGCAGGCCTTTCAGGTGCCTGGCAGCCATGGCCAGACCGGCTACACCGGCCTGCTGGTGGAGACAGCTGCCGGCAGCGATCGGCCCGATTGGAAGGAGATGCTCAATTGGTCGGCACCGTTGTCTCCCGCCCATCCCCTGCGTCGTCGTTTCCCGCACCTCTACCCCGAGCCGGTGCTGCCGGAGGAGGCCGTGCCCGGGATCACGGAGGTGCTGATGGCCTTCCACGGGGCGATCGCCGATCTGCAGCGTCGCTTCCTGCGGGTGATCGCTTTGGGGCTGGGGTGTGCGGAGGAGCTGTTTGACGAAATGACCACGCAGGCCCCCACCCTCAGCCGGGCCCTGCGCTATCCCCCGATGCCGGAGGCGCCCGAAGGGGGCTATGTCTGGGCCGCCCCCCATGGAGACATCAATCTGATCACCGCCCTGCCCAGGGCCACCGCTCCGGGCCTGCAGGTGCAGGTGAACGGCGACTGGGTGGAGGCCCTGCCCCCCGATGGCCGCGTGATCATCAACACCGGCCTGATGCTGGAGCGGTTGAGCAACGGGTTGCTACCGGTGGGCTGGCACCGGGTGGTGGGGCCCGCCGGCAGCAGTGGGGAACGCCACAGCGTGGTGCAGTTCTGCCACGCACGTCCCTGGACGATCCTGGCCCCCCTGCCTTCCTGCTGCACCCCTGACCATCCCCAGCGTTGGGCCCCGGTTCAGGCCGCTGACGCCCTGGAGGAGGTGCTCTATCGCATCAATTTATTGGGAGATGGCTGATCCTCCGCTCGGGCCGGCAGGTTCAACAACGGCTCGTGCAGAAGCTGTTCGCTGCGTTCGGCATCCTCCGGACGGCCATACAGGTAGCCCTGCAGAAAATCGCATCCCAGGCTTCCCAGAATCGAAGCCTGCTGGAGTGTCTCCACCCCCTCCGCCACCACTTCGATCCCCAGGAACTTCGCCATCCGGATCACCGTCTCCACGATCACCTCGTCCTCCGGGTCCTCTCCGAGCCCATCCACGAAGGAGCGATCGATCTTGATCACCCCCACAGGAAATCGCTTGAGGTAGCGCAGGGAGGAATAGCCCGTCCCGAAGTCGTCGATGGCCAGCCGTACTCCGAGGGCCTTGAGCCGATTGATGTTGTCGTAGGCCTCGGCCACCTCTTCCACCAGGGTGGTTTCGGTGATTTCCAGGTAGAGGTGGCTGGAGTTGAGCGCCGTCTCCACCAACAGTCGTTGCACCCGATCGGCCAAGCTGGGATCGGCCAGACCCCGGGCCGACACATTGATCGACAGCCGGGGGGGAAGGCCGGTGGCCGGATCCCTCCAGAGAGCAGCCGTTCGGCAGGCGTTCCGCAGAACCACCGCGTCGATCTCACCGATCAGACCCGCCTCCTCCGCCACGGTGAGAAAGGCCCCGGGGGGCAGCAGCCCACGCGCCGGATGGCGCCAGCGGGCAAGGGCTTCAAAGCCCACCACCCGTCCGAGCCGCAGGCTGATGATCGGCTGGAAATGGGCCACGATCTCCCCCCGCTCGAGGGCCAGTCGCAGTTCCCTCTCCGTGTCGGCGCGGTTCTGGGCCCGCTCCCTCAGGCTCCTGTCGAAACAGGCGTAGCGACCTCTCCCCAGCTCCTTGGCCCGATACATCGCCAGGTCGGCATTGTCGATCAGGGTTTCGGGGGAATCCTGTGGATCGGCCACGGCCAGCCCGATCGAGGCCGAGTACTGCAGGTGGCGGCTGCCGATCTGCAGGGGGCGGTCGATCGCCCCGAGGATCCGGGCGGCCAGATTCTCGACACCCGCCGATCCCCTGCTGTAGGTGATCACGATGAATTCATCCCCCGCCAGCCTGCCCACCAGGTCGCGGGTGCTCACCAGTTCGCGCAGGATCCGGCTAACGCTCAGCAGGTACTGATCCCCGGTGCTGTGGCCATGGGCATCGTTGATCTGCTTGAACCGATCCAGATCGATGAACAACACCGCGAGCCGATGCACCTCCGGATCCGGTGGGCTGCGAAGCATCTCGGCCAGCCGTTGCATCACCAGTCGCCGATTCGGCAGGCCGGTGAGGTAATCGTGGGTGGCTTCGCGCAGGGCTTCTTCCTTGGCGCTCTTCTCAGCCTGCACGGCTTCGAGCACCTGGGTGCTGAGCTTGATGCTGCGGCCCATGGCCCGCAGCAGGGCTCGCTCCTCCAGGGTGTAGTTCTCGCGGATCCGGCCCACCACGAGCAGTTCGTTGTTGTGGAGAGGTGCCCAGTGGGTATGCAGCTGACCGGCCGCCAGCTGCAGGAGTGCCGGGCGACCGGTGGCACTCTGCAGAAGCAGCTGTTGTTCCTCCTCGGTCACCCCCAGCGACAGCAGCACCTGCTCCGGTCCGAGGATCGCTGCCACTTCGGCATCCACGGCCTCCGCCACCCTGCTGATCACATCCCGCAGTGCTGTGGGCTTTTCCACCGTGAAGGCGGCCAGCACCTCCGACAGCAGATGCAGCGACCAGGGCGCCGAGCTCATGCAAGCGCCAGGGCCACGATCGTCTGGTTGTGAAGACCGCCGGAGCCTTCGGTGCGGGCGATCTCTCCGTAGGTGTAGAAGCCACCGACCGGGATTTCAGGGCCCACATTCGGAAGAGTCAGGCTCTGATCGAGAACGCCGGCATTGCTGAGCAGCGATTTGCGCGCCACGCATTCCAGCAACATGAACGCCCGGGCCGGGTGCCCATCGAGGGCCTGTTCGGCCAGGCTGCAGACTTCCGATGTGGCCTCCAGCACTGAGCCGGAACTGCCTTTCATCAGGTAGGCCATGCCCCCTTCCGGCACCTCGGCGAAGATCACCAGGCTGCGTTTCACGAAATCGGCTCCATAGACATAGCGGATCTCGATCCGGTTCCGTCGTCCCACGCCGATCGGTCGGGTGTGAGCGAATTCGAAAAAGGCCTTGCTGTCGGTGCGGGCTTCCGGCGGAGCATCGTGGGCATCAAGGTAGACGTCGAGGGCCGGGCGGTCATCGAGGCTGAACAGGTTGGTGCCCTTGCTTTCGGTGACCAGCATCGGCTCGGTCAGGGGGAGCCAGCCATGGGCGATACCGATCGCCATCGGGGCATTGGAGGTGATCGCCGCAGCCACCACGGCGTTGCTGAGCACCTCGGTTCCGTGGATCTGCTGGGTGCCTTTGAGGGCCATGTCATCGGCGGCGCAACCACCGATCAGGGGAACGCCGGCCCCGGCCACGTCATAGGCCCCTCGCACCACTTCCATCTGGTCGCCACAGAGGCCGTCGGCGAGAAGGAAAAGGATGGTGTGTTCCTTTCGCTGAAGCTGGCGCAGGCATCCGGCCGCCTCGTGGGCCGCATCGCGCAGGCCAGCCTCGGTATTGCCGAGGCCGTGGGCTGTGGTCACCGCAAAACCGTCGCCCCCGAGGGCCCAGATCAGCAGACCGCCGGAGAGCGCCTGATGGCGGATCAGTTCGCCGGCGGTGGAGCAGCCGATCAGCTCACTGCTGCCGATGGCCCCCTTCACCAACGGGGCCAGTTCGCCGAGGTCGTAGGCGGGAGAGGCGAAGAGGATGGTGAGCTTCGGTTCGCCTTTCCCCAGGATGCCTGCCAGGGCTTCCTGCACGGCCGTGGCCCCATCTCTGGCGGTGGAGGTGCCCACCAATACCCAGCGCTCCAGCTTGGTGGCGTCGGTCACTGTGGGACGTGCAGGTGGAAAGTTGAGGTGAAATTCTAAGGAGTTTTGGGGTCGGAAAACAAAAGCTACGTGGTTTTCAAGAATCTTTTTTTAGCTTCGTGACTTTCTTGTAAATCCAGAGAAGGGCAGTTTTCATCGGTGATCTGAGCCTATCGAGCGCTTTTTTCGATTTTTTTCGCTGACTGAAGCTGCCTTTCTCGCTAAGCAGTGGAGGTCGTGGGCCGTTCCATGACTTCTCCCGATTTTCCTTCCTTTGCTGAGTAAAAAATGACAGCACTTGCTCCTCAACCTGCGCCTGCCTGGGGCAGGAGGATCCTTCCTGCTTCCTGGCTCCGGGCTGTCGTCGCCCTTGTGTTCTGTCTTGGTCTGGTTCTTCCCGCTGCGACGGCACAGGCTGCCACCCTCTCTCCTGACCTGGCTGATGCCGCCAAGGACGCCTGCATCCGCTCCGCCAAGGCCCAGGGTTACAACGTGGATGATGTGGTTTCCGCCAAGCAGGCCATTGGAGATCGCTCCAATGTGGTGCTTCGGCTTTCCAAGGGCAATGACCGCTACGAGTTCACTTGCGGTTATACCGAAGCGATCAAGAAAACAATGACAGCTACCCCTGCGGTGGCCCCCGCTGCTGCTCCCGTCCGGGAGGCCATCCAGCAGCCGATCAATCCTCGCGCCGATCGCGAACGGGTGGTCGTGAACAACCGTCGTGACGAGCGCGTCGCCGATCGGGTCGAGCGTCGGGCTGAGCGCAATGTGGATCGCAATGTGGATCGCACCGTGGACCGCACCGAGCGCCGTGGCGTTCCCGCCATCCTCTGGCTGCTCCCCCTGCTTCTGCTGCCCCTGTTTGCCTTCCTGCTGCGTCAGCGCACCGAGGAAACCGATGCTTCGGCCGTGAAGGTGGCCAGCTATGCCCAGCCCCAGCCCCAGGCCCAGCCCCGGCAGGCCGTGACGGTCTCGACCGTCAACACCTCCAGCAAGCCCGCAGCTTCGATGGCCACCTCGGAAGTGGTGATCCATAACAACGGCGAATCGATCATGATCTACGCCGGTCCTTCCATCTCCAACGGCGTGACGGGCGCTCTGCCCGATGGCCAGAAGGTGTCGCTCACCGGCCGTCGTGAGCAAGACTGGGTGGAGCTGGCTTCCGGTGGCTGGATCGAAGCCAAGTATCTGGCGAAGGGCGCCAAGGCCTGAGCCATTGCGATCCAGTCGGCGATTCCGCCCTTGCGCCGGAGCCTTGGCTCCGGCGTTTTTGTTGGAGCCCCTGCTGTTGGCGGGGGCGAATCTGCTACAAGCAATTCAGCTTTGCTGTCGATGCCCGCGCAACCCGTGCCCCAGTCCGTCGCTGCCGCCCTGCCGCCCCCTTCCGTGTCCAGGGCCCGATCCGCCATCGCCTGGCCCTGGGTGGCTGTTCATCTGTTGTTGGGGCTGGTGTGGGTTGCGTTGCTGGCCTTCCACCCCTTCGCAGCGTTTGCTGCCGACCAGCCCCCTCCGCTTCGCCTGGCGAAGATGCTGCTGCTGGGAGGGTGGCTGCCCAGTGTGGCCCTGGCTGTCTGGCAATCCCGCCACCGCCGGCGCCACGATCTTCTGGCCAGTGATCTGCTGGCGGCCGGGATCTTCGTCCTGCTGCTCACCCCCGGGCTGTTCCTGCCCCTGCTGCCGGATCGGGGCATCTGGTTCGTTCCTTTCGCTCTGCTGCCGCGGGGTCTGCTGAGCGAGGCCCTGTGGCGACGGTTCCGCTGATCGGGGCCGTCGTCTTTTGTGATTTATTCTGGTAGCCATGGCTGCCAGAAGGGGGTTGCGTTGCATGACACCAGCCAGGAGGAGCGGATCGCGAGCGGTGGCTGATTTCCCCGTTGCCCTTTCCGATCGCGGTGAGGAAATTCACTATCACCAGGCGATGGCGGAGCACGGTGGATGTTCCCGGCATGAGCGCCAGGCAGGCTGCCTTCCTCCCGGGCACGTGACCCGCTTCACCACCAGTTACTGAGGTCTGCCCCATGGCGAAGGATGGTGATTTCATTCGGGACTTCGCCGCCAGATGTCAGCAGAAGATCGAGGAGTTTGAAAACACCAAAGTTTGCTGTGGATTGATCGGCCATTCCGGCAGTGGTAAGTCTTCCCTGATCAATGCCATCGCCGGAGAGCGTATCGCGGCTGTGGGTGTGGTGGAAACCACGAGTGATCCTCAGGAGTATGTCCACAAGGGGATCACCTTTGTGGACCTGCCAGGGTGTGGCACACAGAAATGGCCGAAAGACAGGTACATTGAAAAGCTGGGTCTCGCTGAATTCGATTGCTTCCTTCTGGTCACGGCCCAGAGGCTGTATGAGAATGATATCTATCTCTATCGGGCGCTCACTGCGATGGGTAAGCCCTGTTTCGTGGTGCGCAATATGGTGGATCGAGCCATCGAGGATGGTGATTACGACAATGGCCTCAGCGAAGAGGACACGAGGCGTATTATTGTGGAAGATATCCGATCCCAGCTTCTTCCCGATTCGCCGGGTTTTATTTACCTCACCTCCGCCAGGCACCCGGCCCGCTACGACCTCAAGGTTCTGCTGGCTGATATCTCCACATCGCTGGAGGGATTGAAGAGGGAGCGCTTTGTTGCAGACATGGCGGCCTACAGCAAGCAGGCTCTCGGAAAAAAGCGGCAGGTGGCCAATGAGCGGATTCCCCTCTATGCGGGGCTGGCGGCTGCCAATGGCATCAATCCGATCCCCGGTCTGGATGTGAGTGCCGACATCGGTATTCTGATCAGACTGGGAAGTGAAGTGGCGAATATCTATGGCTTGACAAGCAACCAATTTGCCTTTGTCAAGCGACTTCTAGGCTCCAATGCGCTGCCTTCGCTTCTTTCTAAAATCACTCAGTTTGCAACAAAATATCTCGCTAGAGAGGGGGTTTTCGCACTCCTCAGGCAGATTGCCAAGCAGGAGGCAGCCCGGCAGGTGACCAAGTACGTGCCCTTCGTCGGCCCCCTGATCGCGGCGGGAATCGGATGGCAGGCCACGTTCATTTTCGGTGAACAGCTGGTTGCCGAGGCGGAGCAGCTGGCTGCCGACATTCTTCGCGAAATCATTGACATTTCTGATGATGACCTCTGAGGCAGTGGATCAGGTTCTGATCCCTCTGGCCACGGCCACGCGGCTGCTGCTGGAAAGCCTTTCCGTGCTCACGGTGCTGTTCGGTCTTTTGGCGGTGCTGCGGCAGGCCCTTCCCCATTTCCGCCGTCGTCTGCCGGAACGCCCTTCCAACCTGGCCCGCCTCACCTTCGGCAGTTGGCTGGCCCTGGCCCTTGAATTCCAGCTCGGCGCCGACATCGTTTCCACCACGGCGGCCCCCACCGAGCAGAACCTGATTCAGCTCGGGGTGGTGGCTGTGATCCGTACCTTCCTCAACGTGTTCCTCGGTCGGGAGATCGAGGCCGAGCAACGGCTGGAGGAAAGCCGTGCTGCGATCAAGACCTTCCATCCCTGAGCGGCCTTCCGATGCTTCAGCTTTTCGTTCCGATCACGCTGTTCGTGATCATGTTCGCCCTGGGTCTCGGCCTGCGCTGGGAGTCGCGGCTTCGGCTGCGGGATCGGCCGGCCCTGTTCGCCCGCGTCGTGTTCGGCAGCTGTGTGCTGGTGCCCCTGGTGGCCCTGCTGCTGCTTCGTCTGCCGCTCAGCTATGAGCTCTCTTCCCCGGTGCGGTTTGCGATCGCCCTGATGGCCATCTGCCCCAGTGCTCCGCTTACGATGCGCAAGGCGGATCGCGCGGGGGGCGATCCCGAGCTGGCCGCAATGTTGCAGGTGCTGGCGGCCCTGGTGGCGGTGGTTTCGGTGCCTCTGCTCACCGACCTGTTCCGGGCCACCTACGAGATTGATGGCTGGAACATCGGTCCGGTCGCGGTGGCGCAACAGGTGGGCAAGGCCCAGATCCTGCCCCTGTTTCTGGGCCTGTTTCTGCGCCGTTGGCGTCCTGCGCTGGCCAATCGGATCGAGGGGCCGCTGGAGAAGATCGGGAACGTCCTGTTGCTGGTGCTGATCGGCCTTGTGCTGTTCAAGGCTGGGCCTCTGCTGGTGCCTTTCCTGCTTCAGAACGGCCTGGCCGTGCCGTTCATCGGGGTGATGGTGCTTGCTTCCCTGGCGATCGGTTTTGTACTGGCCGCGGCCGAACCCAGGCAGTCCATCAGCGCGGCCCTGGTGACTTCCATGCGCAATCCTGGCCTGGCTCTGCTCTTCGCCTCCACCTACGCGGCGGAGATGGCCGGGGTCAAGCTCGCGATCCTGGTGTATCTACTGATCACTGTGCTGCTTTCCTTGCCGGTGTTGAGACACCGGCGCGGCTTGTGATCGCACACTCCTGAGTTCAGTAGCCCGAGGATCCATTCGGGGGGGCACTGACCGGCGCGGTCCTGAGGTAGCTCGCCACCGGAATCGGTCGGCTCTGGTTGTAGCCCACCGGCAGCCAAAGATCCCCAGCGTCGGAGGCGAAATGCACCTCCCAGTGATAGAGGCCGTTGTAAGCGGCAGGATCTTCCTTGAGCAGGGAGGCATAGAGCAGCACCGCCTTGCCGTAGTGATCGCTGTTGTTGTATCCCCAGAGCCCTTTGCGGATGTCCTTGAGGCCGCCCCTGCGCACCAGATAACGGGCAGCGGCACCGATGGCATCCTGGGGGCTGCGGATGTCTCCCTTGCCGATCCCTGGTTCGGCCCAGGTGCTGGGCAGGAATTGCATCGGTCCGCGGGCATCTGCCACCGAGATGCCATCGATCCGGCCCATGCCGGTTTCCACCAGATTCACCCCCGCCAGCACCTCCCAGGGGATGCCGGTGGCGGCCGCCGCCTCCCGGTAGTAGCGCAAAAGGTTTTCGGCGGGTTCCGGAGCGATGACCCGCCAGGCCGGCAGCAGATTCGGTCGGCTGCCGCGATGCATGGCGAGGAACTCCCGCCGAGCGGCCAGGTGGCGTTCCGCCACCGACTTCCATCGCTCGGGCAGCGCTGCCACCACCAGGGCGGCCTGCGGTTTGCGGTGGGCCAGCACCCGGTAGATCACCTGTTGCTGATGGCCCAGGGCGGGCAGCGCTTCGGCCGGGGTGGAGGGGGCGCGCAGAGCCTCTTCCACGGCCGCCAGCAGGCTGGCCAGTTCCTCGGGGTCGGCGGGCAGGAGTGGATAGTGGCGGCCGTCCTCGGTGCGCGCCAGCTCCGGAGCGGAGGGCAGGGGCACCAGCTGCGGCTCTTTGAGCACCGCTAACGACCCCGCTCCGGTCGCCGGCTGGGCATCGGCAGGGCCGGCGTTGAGCAGCGGCCGTACGGCCAACCCCCCAACGCCCACCAGGAGGGCCGTGCCAAGCCCGATCAGGAGGCGGCGTTTGCGGAGGAGCCGGGGTTCGCGGCGTAGAGGCATCGGAATTTCCGACGGAACAGACCGGCTTGACGTTATCCGGGGCCCGATCCGGTTTCCTCGCCGAGGCCCACCGCAAAGCGCCTCAGCCCCTCTGCCAGCAGCCCCTCGGAGGTGGCAAAGCAGAGGCGCACATGGCCCACGGCAGCGGGGCCGAACCAGCGGCGGCTGCCGGGCACCACCGCCACCCCATGGCGCAGCCGCAACCGCTCCACCAGCGCTTCCACCCGGCGCTCCT
This sequence comes from Cyanobium sp., assembly GCA_040399125.1. Taxonomy (GTDB): domain Bacteria; phylum Cyanobacteriota; class Cyanobacteriia; order PCC-6307; family Cyanobiaceae; genus Cyanobium. Next base: position 44,403 of record JBBASR010000008.1, read on the forward strand.
CCAGCTCCAGCGCCAGCTCGTGGTCCTGGCCCGGCTCAGGGGCAGGGGCGCTGAGTTGCCGTCCGGGCAGGCGGGCGAAGAGCACATAGGTGGCATCCGGGGGGTGGACGCTGAGCCCGGGGATGGCATCGAGCGCGGCCAGCGCCTGGTCCCGGCGCGCCTGCAGATGCTCGAGAAATGCGGCCAGCCAGGCCTGCCCTTCGGCGCTACAGGCGGCCTCCGCTGCCACCTGGCTGATGGTGGCCACCCCTTCGACCGTGGACGGCTGATCACTGCTCGCCAGCAGAGCGGCAGCGGCGTCAGGGTCGGCCATCGCCACAAAGCCGATCCGCAGGCCGGCGAGCCCGAATCCCTTGGAGAACCCGTACACCACGGCTCCGTTGGCGGCCAGATCGGGCGGCAGGGCCAGCCAGCTCGTGAAGGTGGCGGGGGGATAGACCACATCGCTCCAGACCTCATCGCTCAGCACCCGGATTCCCCGTTCTCGGCAGAAGCGGCCCAGCTGTTCCAGTTCGTCGAGGCGAAAGCAGCGGCCCAGCGGGTTGTGGGGATTGCAGAGGCAGAGCAGGCGCGTGCGGGGGCCCACCAGGGCCTCAAGGTTTTCCAGGTGGAGGGGGGCATGGCGCTCCACCTTCCACAGCACCGGCACCCCACCGGCGCCGCGCACGGTGTGGGCGAACAGGTAATCCACCGGATCCGCCACGATCGCCTCGTCGCCGGGTCGCAGCCAGTGACGGCAGACCATGGCCAGGCCGGCTGCAGCGCTGTTGACGGCGATCACCCCTTCCGGCGTGATCTGTGCTCCCCGCTCCTGCAGGCGCCGGGCCACCGCCTTACGGAAGCCCGAAAGGCCTGCCGGTGGGCCATAGCTGAAGACCCCACTGCGGGCGTAATCGACCATGGCCTCACGGATCACGGCGGCAGCGGCGAAGTCGGGGTCGGCGGCGGTGAGGGGGATGACCTGCTGCGGCTGCTCCGCCCAGCGCTGGTTGTGGGCCCGCTGTCTGAGCAGAGCCAGGGGAACGGCTCCATCGGCGAACAGCCGCCTGAGCTCATCGCTCATGGAACCAGCAGCGGCAGTCGGGGCTTGCCTGGTCCGGGCTCCACGAACGCCTCGGCCATGGCGCGGCCGTCGCGTACGTGAGGGAGCAACTGAGGACGTCTCTCCCTTTCATAGGTATCAAGAAGGCGGGGCACGACCTCGGGCCCGTCACAAGAGCACAGCAGCCGGCTGAGCAGCACTGCATCCTCAAGGGCCGTGTTCACCCCCTGGCTGGTGAAGGGCAGCAGCGGATGGGCCGCATCTCCGGCCAGCACAAGGTTGCCGCGGCTCCAACGGGCCAGGGGGTCCGCATCCACCGGGTGCCAGAGATGGACCTGGCGGAAATCGGTGGCGTTGATCACCTGGAGCACGGGGTCCGGAAAGGTCTGAAGGTGGGTGCGCAGAAAGGTCTGGATCTGCTCCTGTCGTGGCGTGAGGAAGCGCTGGGTGTCGAACTGGACGAACCAGATCAGGTTGCCGTCGCCCAGGGGAACCAGGCCAGCGCCGAGGCCACCCTCGGGATCGAGCACCTTGAGAAAGCAGGATCCCAGCTGGGAGTCAAGCCAGGGCAGGTTCACGCTGGCCACGATTTCCTTCACCCTGCCGGATCGCTTTCCCCTGAAGGTCCCCACTTCCTTGCGGCACTGGGATCCCATCCCATCGGCGGCGAGAAAGACATCAGCCCGGTGCCTCAGGCCGTTGCTGAATCGGGCGTTCCGTGCCAGGCCGTCCTCCCACTCGAATCCCTCCAACTGGTGCTGAAAGTGGATCAGGTCGGGGGGAACTCCCTCCATCAGGCAATCCAGCAACCGGGATCTGCTCACGGCCACGGCTTCCTGAAGTGGGTAGTGGGCCAGGGTTGCACCGGTGCTGTTCACCATCCGCACCGATGCGATCGGTTGACCGAGCCTGGATCCGGGGTCGATGCCCAGCTGCCGCAGCGAGTGGCAGCCATTGGCCAGGAGCAGGAAGCCGAAACCCCTGGAATCCAGGGCGGCGGACCGCTCGAACACCTCAACAGTCAGACCACATTGATGGAGTCCCCTGGCCAGGGCAAGGCCACAGGACCCACCCCCAATCACGGCTGTGCGAAGCCCGTCTGTCTTCGCCCAAGGCATCGGTGAGCCTGAAAAAACCGAATTTATGCTGACATGAAAGCCTTCCCCGAACCACCATTCCGATCTGGTAACAATGGTGTCAGCCAAGCGGCGCCATTGGTCAACCCATCAACCCACCATCAACGCAATGGTGGGCACCACGCCCGATGGCAAATGCTTTTTGACTGCTAGCTTGTCGCCACTGAGGCCAGGGCATGCGCCGGCGTACCCAAACCGTTTTCCTGAGCGGGGCAATAGTTGCTATCGCCGCCTTGGTCTGGCTGAATCACAGTCTTGAACGAAGAAAAGAAACGGAAAGGCGCATCCGCAGCGATCAGGTTGCGGCACGCCTTTGCAATAATCTGCAGGCTATTTATTACTTTTATTCTTCTGATGGCCGGGTCAAAGACTCTCAGCTGAAGGGTTGGCTTTCCTCCCTCGGCTTGGAGATTGAATCCCCTCAGATTGCACTCAACGAAGCTCTGAAGCCCAGGCCAGATCGCAAGCAGAAGGGTGCCTATATTTCATTCCTCTGCATGTTACAGGGGCCGCTGATTCCGTTGGAGTTTCAGTCGACGCTGCGTCGCCCCGATGTTTTGTGGCTTGCCCCAAAAGGGTGGAAATCACGGGAATGGATCAGGCTGGAGGGGAAGAAGTTGGTCGGTTCTGATCCGAATGGACCGAAGGTTCAGATGGTGGCCCCGTGGGACAGAACTGCCAAGCCACTGCAGAGGCATAACTATCTGTATCGGGTGACCAGCGGCGGAGATGAGCTTGCTCTTGAACTCACTCCAGAGTTTTCTTTGCAGGATGGTCTCGAGAGATCTCTTGTCCTGACGCTTTCGTGTCTTGGCCTTGTTGTCAGCGGATCCCTTGCTTACCTGTTTGGTGAAACCAAGCGTAAGCAAGATGTTCTGATCGGTTCTTTGCGTACTGATCATCAGACTTCCTTGCTCAGTCGCTATGCATTAATCAGTGATCTGGAAAAACAGCAGGCTTTTCAGAGCGACTTGCGTGGCCCATTGACCCAGGCTTTTCTGGTCACGATTGACTTTCGTTTCCTTGAGCGTCAGCGCGCTTTTTTGAGTGAAGAGGAGTTGGTTCTTGTTTTGAATGTCGCTTCAGATGCATTGAGAAAATTCCTGCAACATGATGCGGATCTGCGGCTGTATCGAATCTCGGAGCACAAAATAGCAATCCTTCTGCTCCCCAGCAGTCGTGTCCCTTCCTTAGAGGGGGAAGGGGGCGAGGCCCTTCTGCATAAGCTGATGAATGCCGTTACTGATGCCGGTCAGAATCTGCTGAGAACAATTCTGAATGCCGATGATATTTTGATTGCTGGCCAGTACTTTCGGCCTGGATCCACAGTGAGTTCGTTGATGGCCATGCAGGCTTTTGGCGAGCTTCTTGCGGCAGAGAAGCCCGTAGCGGTCCATCTTGTGGAGCCGGGGGATGATCATCAAATCAGGAACAAGGCAGAGATTAAGAGTCAGATAAAAAATCTGAGAGCCAACGATATTGAATTGCGATTTCAGCCTATTCTTCTTCTTTCCAACCCTGGGAAATTTGGGGTTGAGCTCCTGATCCGATTTCGTTCCCCTGTGCTCAAGCAGCTTGGTACGGGAAAGGTTCTGGAGGTGGCGCACGATATCGGTGTGGCCCACCAGATTGACGAGCTGGTGTTGAGTCGTCTCGCTGAAGTCCAGCACTTCTTGATGGAATCGCAAATCCTCAGGGATACGATTGAGTATGTTTCTGTCAATATCAGTGGCGACTCTTTATCAAGCGAAATGCGCTTGAACGAACTGCTCTCTCAGCTTGTCAAGTACCGCGTCGATAACAAGATCTTCTGTATTGAGATTACGGAGACGGCGGCCACCGATATCCTCGCGGGGCCGGTGAGTGTGACGACTGCTTCGGAGCGGCTGATCAAGGAATTGGGAATGCGGGTTTTTATTGATGATTTTGGCTCGGGTTTATCTAACTACCGAAGAGTTTGCGAGGCTTGGTATGATGCTATTAAGTTGGATATCGGGCTTGTTAAGGGGATCAGTCGTTCGTTTCGTTTGCAGCGCTACGTTGGTTCTTTCATCAATACTGTGCATGCTCTCGGTAAGACCATCGTATGTGAAGGCGTGGAAAATTTCAATGACTTGACGGTGGCGATGAGGTTGGGCGCTGATGCCTTGCAGGGATACCTCATCTCCCCTCCCCTTGATGTGGCGGGTCTTGAATCCTTCCTGGGCTCCTCTGAATGGGCATCGCGCGTTGCCATGGAAAGGTTGTTTGCCACGGTAACCTCCTCGGCGCAGCTGTTGAAGGCTTCAAAGGCAGATGAGCTTGAGTCAGGTGGCTTGAGAGTTGCTCTGGAGCGCTATATTTTAGAGAATTGGTCCAGGTTAAGAAGCTTTGAAGAATTTGTGCTCATTTTTGTGAATGAGCTCAAGGGCTGGGGGCTGGATTTGTACCGCTTCTCGCTCGCCTTCCTGCCCGATCAAGATGACATTGATTGCAGTCAGTACGTCTGGTTTAAGTCAAAACCTGGTGAAGTCACGTCTCTGCACATGGAGCGTGATTTTCTGGAGCGTGAAGAGCACCTCTCAAGTCCGCTCCATTACATCGCTACCAAGAGCAGGATGTATCGGCAGCAGCCTGGCGGTTTGGGTGAGCATAACTTTCCTTTTCTTGAGTTTTTAAAGTCTGAAGGCTGTACTGATTATCTCGGAATGAGGCTCGAATCCCGGGGGGTTTCGATTCCAGTGCTCACCATTGCCTTGCATGGTGGCTCAATATTCAGCGATGAGCAGATTCAGAGAATTGAGTCGATGAGCAGTCTGCTGAGCTTGCTTTTCTATGCCTTTGAGAGTGAGCGCTCCAAGCGTCTGGCTTTGCTCGATCCCCTCACGTCGCTGTCAAACCGTCGTAGCTTTGATTCCTTCCTTAAGGCAAATATCGCGTCCTGTCACATGTCCGATACCCCCCTGGCACTGGCCCTGATTGACATTGATCGCTTCAAGGCCGTGAACGACACCATGGGACATGCCTACGGCGATGAGTGCCTCCGCAAAGTTGCCGCCACCCTGAATGCTAGCCTGCAACGCAAGAATGATTTTGTCGCCAGACTTGGGGGGGAAGAATTCGCGATCATTCTCCCCGCCTCCACTGCTGATCAGGCTCTTTCCATCTGCGAGAAGGTGCGTCAGGCCGTGTTGGATGCCAATATCCGTCACCCGGACGTTGCCAATGGCAATCGGCTGAGTGTGAGTATCGGGATTGCGCTCTGGGAGTCCCCTCGGCAAGTGGTATGTGATGCCGACGCGCTCCAACAGCTGGCTGATGATTCTCTTTACGAAGCCAAGCGCACCGGTCGAAACCGGGTGGTTTGCCGCTTCCTGATCGTGCCGGCCTGAAGCCCAGAGTTCACTCCTCCTCTTCGCTTGCACCGAGGGGGATGAGACGGATCTGATTTTTGCCCAGTCGGATTTCAAATTCGTCGCCCGGCTCGAGATTCAACTGGGCGGTGTAAGCCTTACCCACCATCAGGTTGCCGTTGAAGTGGACCCTGGTGACGTTCGTGACCTGGCGCCCCTTGCGCTTGGCCGCTGAGCCCTTGCCGGAGCTAAGGTTCATGCCCTTGGCATCAAGCAGTGCTTCGTAGAAAGCTGTGAAGTTGAGCCGTTCGCTGCCATCCTTCTTGGTGCTGACGTAGCCCGCTGCTCTTACGAGATCAGACTTGGATGCCTCACTGAGTTCTTTGACCTTCGCAAGCAGATCAGGGCCGGTGAGCATGGAGGAAAGGTCTGTTTCGTTTTCATCGTAGCGAATGAATATGCCGGCTCGTGTTGCGCTATCTCCTGCGGATGGCTCAGCAGCCATCGAGATCCAGCCCCAGCTGGATGGCGCCAGCACCGGCGCCGGTTTCTCCTGAGCGCGACCGACGACGGCGACCCGCACCACTGGGGGGAAGGCCCGAGCGGCGGGAACCGTGTTTCTGCTGGATTCCATCGGCCAGCTCCCGAAATCCCTCCTGCCGGCGCCTGTCCCAGAGGCGTTTTCGTGCTTCGCGTGCGGCTTGCGTCGGGTCCACGATCGGCAGTGGGTAGTGCACCCCGAGCACGCATCCCACCCGCCGCTGGGTCTCCGGATCCATCGTCCATGGTTCATGCAGATGCACCACGGGCACGGTGCGTAGCTCGCTCAGCCAGCGGAGCAGAAAATCCCCACGGGGGTCGTGGTCCTGCCCCTGCTTGATCGGGTTGTAGATCCGGATGGTGTTGATCCCCGTGGTGCCCGACTGCATCTGGCACTGGCTCCAGTGAATGCCCGGTTCGTAGTCGAGAAAGAGTCGTGCCAGCCGCAGCCCGCTTTCCCGCCATGGCAGCTGTAGGTGATGGCTGGCCACCGACATCAGCATCGCCCGCATTCGGAAGTTGATCCATCCGGTGGCGATCAGGGACCGCATGCACGCATCCACAAACGGCAGCCCGGTGCGGCCTTCTGCCCAGGCCGCCAGGCGTTCGTGATCGGCGGGTCGTGCATCGATGGTGAGTGGATGCAGCTCCCGGAACTCCAGATCCGGCTGGCTTTCCAGCTTCTGGATGAAGTGGCAGTGCCAGTGCAGCCGCTCCTCGAAGCCGCGCAGGGCCCGAAGCCATTCGCCCCGTTCAGAGGCGCCCAGCTGCTGGAGGGCGGCGCGGCGCTGGCGGCTGGCCTGCACCACCTCCCGCATCGACACGGTGCCCCAGGCGAGATGGCTGGAGAGCCGCGAGCAGCTTCGGATTGCGGTGGTGGGGCTTGAAAGTTCGCGGTGGTACCGGGCTCCGCGTTGGTGCAGAAAGCTCTCCAGCAGCAGAAGCCCCTGCTCCCTTCCGCCGTGCTGCCGGCCCGGACAGGGGTCCTCCGCCAGCTGGAGAGCGGCGGCGGTGGTCAGGTCACCAGGTTCAATCTCCGGCAGGGGCTGCAGCGCGTCAGGGGCAGGGCAGATCGGTACAGCCATCTGCTCTTCCCAGCGGCGCGCCCAGCCGTTGCGGTTTTTGAGTCGGCGGATCACGCCGAACTGGGGGATTTCGATCCAGGGGATGCCGTGGTTTCGGGCCCAGCGGGCCACGCGCCGGTCGCGGTCGTAGGTCCAGCCGTTTCCCGTTTCCTCATGGCTCCAGAGCCCAGCGATCCCAAACCGACGCCGGGCTCGCTCCAGTACCTCCTCCACCGAGCCGACCCGCACCACCAACGGCTGCCCCAGGCGGGCCAGCCCCATCCTCAACTCTTCCAGACTCTCGGCGCAGAAGGCCCACTGCCGCGCCGAAGCATCAGCCTGCTGCCAGAGCTGGGGCTCCACCACCACAAGGGGCAGCACTGGCCCGCGAAGGCTGGCCTGCAGAAGGGGCTGGTGGTCGACCAGGCGCAGATCCCGCTTGAACCAGACGACCTGCACCGGCTCCATGGCTCAACGGCGGCAGGCTCAGGGGAGGGTGAAACCGGAGGTGTTGAGATGCTTGAGATCTAGCAGCACCACTAGAAACCAGCCTATCAGCACCAACGAACCGATCCCAGCAAGAGCGATCAGGATCTTGCTCACAGCGGAACTCATGGGGTTATTGTTATTAGCCACAATAACTGATTACGAAGCAGCTCAGTCTATCATCTGAGGGGCATGGGCTGAATCCTTGCAGGCTGAAGTGTCATGAGTGAGGAATCAGGCGTTCTGGTCCTGATCGCCGTTGGGCTTCTTCTGTTTTTCTGGAGGATCTTGCTGGTTGTTCTGGCCCTGGCCGGTCTTGTCTTTGGACTGGTCTGGCTCTGGAGAGTCCTGCGGCTTTCCAGGCTCCGCACTCTCTGTAAAGGGGCCGATCGACGTTTTGCCGGTGATGTCTGCCGTTGCAGCCAAGGCGGCTTTGGTCTGCTGGAGGGCATCGGCCTTGAGGAAAACGGCGGCAGGCCCCGGCTGCAACTGGCCATCCGGCGCCTCTGTCTGCAGGACGAAGACTTCCGGTGGTGCGACGAAAGCTTATTGCTGGCACCACCCGCCGATACTCAAGCGCTTCGCGGCAATGTGGCTTTCGCGGCTTTTCTTGCCAGTCATGGGGTGGTGATGGTCAACGACCTGGCGGTGGAAGCCAAGGCCACCAGGGCCACCAGGGCCTGCTTCCTGGAGGCTGAATGGGCCCGTGGGGCACTGCAGAAAATGGAGGTGATGATCGAATCCACCACGGTCACCCTGGCCAAGGCCCGGGATAACGAGCTGCTGCAGCCCGCCATTCCCCAACTGCAGGGAGCGCTCGAATCGTTTGTCACCGAGCAGCGGAAACTTCGCCAGCATCTCGATCATTCCCTGACGATGCTGCGCAAGCTTCACGACTTCCTCGATGTGCCGGAAGCAATCCGGCCGATCCTCAGCTTTGACCTTGATGAGGTGTTCGACCCCTCCCGATTCCGGGACCTGGAATCCTCCTTCCAGGAGGTGGTGACCCTCAACGATGCATTCCGGCAACTCTCGCGGGAGAGCCCGCGCTGAGGGTAGGGTCATTGTTCATGGAGAGGCCCCATGGGCAGTACTGACTACACCGGCGCCATCGTGGGCCTGATCGTGGTGGGCGCCTTGCTTACGGCAGCGGTGGCATACGTTCTCAGCCGGCCGACAGACCTCGAGCGTCGATAGGCTCTGCTCCTCCTTCGTCTGGTTGCGTCGTGGCTGAGCTCACTCTCCTGTACGACGGCGGTTGCCCCCTCTGTCTGCGGGAGGTGCGCTTCCTGGAGCGGCGCGATCTCCAGCGCCATCCCGGGGCTCCTCGGCTCGCATTCGTCGACATCAACGAGCCCGAGTACGACCCCACCCTCCATGGCGGCATCGGTTACCGCGAGGCAATGGGCCGTATCCATGCCCTCAGCAGCGATGGCAGCGTGCTGCAGGATGTGGCGGTGTTCCGTCGTGCCTACAGCCTGATCGGTCTGGGTTGGTTGTATGCCCCCACCGATTGGCCAGTGCTGGCGCCGCTGGTGAACGCCCTCTACGGCCTCTGGGCCGCAGCGCGACTTCGCCTCACCAATCGCCCCAGCCTGGATCAGCTGTGCGCGGCCCGTGATGGCCGTTGTGCCGCCCCTGTCCTGGTGGCTTCAAACAGCTCGCCCTGAATCAGGCAGGGCCAGCCGCTTCCCTGGGTCTGGCTGGGGCCAGCGGGGCTGGGAGGCCGAGATGGTGGCGACCAGGCCAGAGGTTGGGCGCGGAACACGGCGTAGGGGGAGGAGACGAGCACGACCCTGAAGCGGCGGTACGTATGTACTAGCAGCTTTGTGGATGGGCGTCAACGCTGGCCTGTGATGCGTGCGCGTGCCCTGCTGCTGGCTAGGTTGAGCTGCGGATGATTGTCGATGAGCTTCCAGCCGAGCCACGCCCAGCCGATCGTGATCCTGGGTGGCTTTCTGATCAGCCCCGAGGCCTACGCGCCGATGGTGGAGCGGTTGCAGCAGTGGAGTCGCCAGCCGGTGCAGCTGGTGCCGGTATCCAAGGCCGAATGGCTGCTCACCGTATTTGCCTTTGGGTGGGCGCGGATCCTGGATCGGGTCCATATCACCGCGGCTGCGCTGGCCCGCCACTCCCCTACCGGCCGGGTGACGCTGATCGGCCACAGTTCGGGGGGGATCATGCTGCGACTGTTTCTTGATGATGCCCCTTTCCAGGGCCGTCGATATGACGGCAAGGCCCTGGCCGACAGGCTGGTGATGCTGGGCAGTCCCCATACGGCCCTCAAGGCCACGGCGTTGCGCCAGATGGTTCAACGGCGCTTGCCGGGATCGGCCTTCGCCGATCGTGTGCAATACGTCTCTGTGGCAGGAGATCTCGATCTCGCTACGGCGACTCCGCTGGCCCGGCGACTGGCGCCGACGGCCTATCGCAACAGCACCGGTGATCCCCATGATCGTGGCGATGGCCTGGTGCCGGTTGCTTCGGCGCTGCTGGAGGGCTCCACGCCGCTGGTGCTCACGGACGTGGCCCATGGCGGTGCCTTTGGAGCTGACTGGTATGGATCTCCCGAGGTGGTGGATCGTTGGTGGCTCTAGGCCGGTATTTGCCGACCATGCCACATTCCGTGGATATTACTCAGATCTGAGTCAGATCAGATCGATGGTTTTTGCTTGAGGTTGGAAGCTCACAGGATTGTGGTGAATGAAATGGAGCTTGTGATGATGGCTAATCAGTCGAGTCCTGTGCGAAACATTTTCAGCTTCTCTGTCGTTTCGGGGTCAATGGTTGATGATCTTGTGTTGCCCAGTGGTTTGATTGCCGCTCAAGTTGACTTTGGTGGAGGTGATGTGTTGATTTTTGCTGGGCTTAGAAGCAGTGCTCTCGCCTTCTCTCCTGGTTTGATTTCTTACGCCTAGTTTCTCGCTCCTCCAGGCAGCTGAAAGGTGGCGGGCCAGGAGGGGGCTGGCGCCGTGGCACGGCTGATCGCGATCAGTCGCCCACGGCGCTGCAGCGGAGCGCTCCAGGGGCGGCACGCCTGGGTGGGCATTTCCAGCCGGTTGCCGATGCGATCCAGTGAGACAGGGCCATCGGCCACGTCCTCCAGCCATACCTCTCCTTTGGCCCGCAGAACCTCTGGCCCCAGCTGCTCCGACCAGTCCACCACCTGTTGCCGGGCGAGCGGTTCGAGCTGCCACCACAAATCACTTCGTACCAGTTGCCGTTCCTCGTGGAAGGGTGGCGAAGGGCGTTGACGTTGTTCCTCCAGTCGTTGCCGCAGCCAGTCCTGGCGTTGTTGTGCCATGACGGGATTCAGTCGATCGAGTTTGCTGAACTGCAGCACATCCACCCCCTCAAACTGCTGCTGTACCAGTTCCCCCACCCATTGGTCGTACCAGAGCTCCTCGATCCGCTCCAGATCCACCACCAGCAGCACTCGGGCCACCTCCAGGCGATGCAATTGCAGCTGAGCGGCCACCCGCCGCGGCACAGCCATGCCGCTGGTTTCGATCAGCACATGCTCCGGTGGTTCCGGCCGTTCGGCCAGCTGCTTCAGTGCCGCACCGAGGCCATCGCGCAGGGTGCAGCAGACGCATCCACCCGCGAGCTCCAGGACGCGGCCATTGCTCCGGCGCAGCCGATCGGCATCCACATTGATGCTTCCCAGATCGTTCACCAACACGGCCCAGTTCCGGTGGCCGGGTTCCTGAAGCCAACCATTGATCAGGGTGGTCTTGCCGGATCCCAGATAGCCGCCCACCACGGTGGCCGGCACGCCATGCAGCGCTGCCAGGGGAGAGACGTTCGTCAAGGCATGGCTCCTGTCGCTGAGCCGTATATGCACTGACCGTCCTTGAAGGTAGCCACCACGGCGATGCCATTGAGCTCATCGTCGGCTACGGAGCTGGGATCACGATCGAGGATCACCAGATCGGCCCGCTTGCCTGGAGCCAGGCTGCCCTTGCTGCTTTCCTCGCGGATCTGCCAGGCGGCTTCGATCGTGATGGCCCGTAGAGCCGTTTCGGCGCTCACCTGCTCCGATTCCCCGAGCACGACACCACTCCGACTGCGCCGGGTCATCGCCGTTTCCACCATCCGCATCGGTTCGATCGGCGTGACGGAGTAGTCGTTGTGGTTCGAGCAGTGCAGCCCCAGAAGGATGGCGCTGGCCATCGGGCTCATCCGGCTTGCCCGATCCAGACCCAGGTTGACGATGTGTGTGTCGCCGAAATAGAAGGCATGCACCGTGAAGAAGCTGGGGTGAATGCCGAGTTCGGCGTACTTCTCCAGCTGCCCCGAGGCCATGAACTGGGAGTGGATGATCACCGTGCGGTGGTCCTGGTCCGGCTTCAAGCCGGCCTTGCGGCAGGCTTCGATCATCATCGCGATGGCGGCATCACCGTTGCAGTGGGCGAACAGTTGCACTCCCTGCGCCGCCAGGCGTACCACGGCATCGTTGAGCACCTCCGGTGGCACAAGGGGCTGGCCGCGCCAGTTGGCTTCGCCGTTGGGCCCGGGGGTGAGCAGCGGTTCGCTCCAGAAAGCAGTCTTTCCCTGGGGTGAACCGTCCACGATCAGCTTGATGCCCTGGAGTTTGAGGTGATCGTGGTAGGTCCCGAAGGAATCCAGCGCTGGCTTGGGTAGTTGCAGCGTCTCGCCCTCAAAGTGGGGGAAGCGTTCCCGCAGCATTCCTGGAACCTCCAACACCAGAGGCAGCAGCACCAGGTCGATCTGCAGATATCCCTCCCGGGCAGCCTGCTGGAACAGGGTGAGATCGCCAGCCACGGTGGCGCCATCCTGCGCCGTGGTGATCCCCTTGCTGCTGTAGAGCTCCTGGGCTTTGGCGAACCGCTTCAGCCGTTCGGTATCCGAGGGCTGCGGCATGTGCACGAACAGGGGGAGAAAGGCTGTCTCCATCACCAGCCCTGCCGGTTCATGGCTTCCAGGTCGGCGAACGATCACCCCGCCTGCGGGGTCTGGGGTGCTGGCGTCGTATCCGGCCAGTTCCAGGCCACGGCTGTTGAGCACGGCGCCGTGGTTGGAGTTGTGGATCAACATGACCGGGTTGTCGGGAAACACCGCATCCAGATCCGCCTTGTCGAGGGGGCGCCCGTCGCTCAGGCCGTCAGGGTCGTAGCCATAGCCCACCACCCACTCGCCCTTTTCCACGGGATGCTCGGCCACGTGGTTGCGCAGCACCTCCTGCAGGCCGGCGATGTCGGAGACGGGGCCGGCCGGAGGGCGCTGGATGTTGGCCCAGGCCACCACCTGGAGGGCGTTGGCGAAGTGCCCATGAGCATCGATGAAGCCCGGCAGCAGGGTGCGACCTTGGAGGTTGATCCTCTCGGTGTTGGGCCCCGCCAGTGCCATCACCTCAGATTGATCGCCCCGGCGAGAATGCGGCCCTCCGCAACGGCCAGTGCCTCAGCCCTTGGCTGATCGGCCTCCATCGTGAGGATGGGCCCTCCGAACAGAATCAAATCGGCTGCGGCGCTGACCATCCTTCTGTAAGCCGGTGTACCACCCCTGACTAGCCAGTTCCGGCAGGCAAAACACCGCCCGGTCAGGCTTGTTCACGGACGTCACCAACAACTGGTGCATTGGCACTGGCTCTACCGGCGCCTGGAGGCTGGGCGGGGAGTGATCCCAAACACGTAGCCGATAAATGTCTCTGTGTTCAGTGCAATGGTGCGATCAGCACGTCAGTAAGAGCGCTTGGAATTCTGGTGCGATAGATCCAATAGCGACCAGCGGATTTGCATTCACAGGCGCGTGAGCACTTCATGGCTGGCCGAAAGCCAGGCGCCGCTGGCGTCGTAGCGGCGGATCAGGCGCTCCAGGCGATCGGGGGCCGGCAGCCAGCCACCTTCCAGCACGAAGGCCTCGCGGTGGCTCACCCGCTCCGGCAGACGGGCAAAGCCACCATCGGGCAGCAACCTCATCCCCTCCAGCGCCGCGGCGTCCAGCTCCAACCGGCAGTTGGTGATGTCGGGCTCGGGCCAATCGGCGCTGATCGTGGAGCTCTGGCCTTCCCAGGTGCCGAGCAGCTGCTCGACGCTAGTGGCTGCGACTTCGGCCGCATCGCTGCCGGCGCGGAATTCGCGGATCAGCACCAGTTGGTCGAACAGCCCTTGCTCGTTGTAAAGCTGTACCAGCCGGTGGCGCCGGTTCTGCCGGATGAAGCCGAATTCGCCGCCGAAGGGAGTGTTCGGCGCCACCTGCAGCGAGCCCTTGTTGAACGCCCCCGAATCGAAGAACACCACCTGTCTGCCGAGGCTGCGGTAGTCCTGTTCCACCGCGCGGCTGGGCTCGCCGGCCCCCTCACCCGGCCCGCCACTGGCGGCGATGGCCATGCCAGCAGGCCAGCGCTTCAAGCCGAAGCGCACCAGACGGTCGTCGTCATCGCTCACCAGGGTCAGCACCGATGGGCTGCTTTCCTGCGGGATGCCATCGGCGTTGATGGTGGTGAAGTTGCCGCGCCACTCGCCAAGGTTCTGCAGGAAGTTCTGCCACTGGCTGGCCATGAAGCACTCAAACAGCAGAATCAATCGTAGGTACCGCCGGAGGTCGAATGCAGGAGTTGTGCTCGATGTAACGTTCAGGTTTGAGGATGCGAAGCGCATCTCGCTGACTGCATCGCAGTGGAGTGATGCATATCTGCCCTACATGGCAATAGTTTTCGGCTGATCCCTTCCTTGATGGAAGGAGATACTTAGGTTCGAAGGGAGTCCTCCTGGTGGCCATCTGATGAGAGAGCTTTTTGATCCACTTGTGCGCAGGCTGAGGGGCTTTTTGGCCATCTTTTTTGCTGCATTGGCCATCATGGGTTCTTCGATTTTGATCGCTGAGCCTGCCATGGCATTGGTTGATCATCATTTCCCCGTACCAACGACACTTGGAGCCATGACAAACAAATCTGATGCCGCTGCTAAAGATGCAGAGGGCAAGCTTGAATCCGCCTATGGTGAGCTCACTGGTGATCCTGGTCATCAAATCAAGGGCAAGGCCAAGCAAGTGCAGGCTTCGGCCATGAATGCGGCCGAGGATCTCAAGCAGGGAGCAAAATCGGTCGGCAAGAAGATTGCTGATGCAACCGATCAGAAGTGATCGCGAAGGTTGACTCCCAATGGGTGTCGCTTTTAAGGGGCGACACCCTTTTCTTGCCACGTTATTGGACACAACTGTGCTGGAAACAATTGCGGTTCTGCTGGTCATTCTCTGGTTGCTTGGCCTGGTCACTTCCTACACGATGGGTGGCCTGATTCACATCCTTCTAGTCATTGCTGTTGTCGCAGTTCTGTTGCGTTTGATCAGCGGTCGTCGTGTCTGAGTCTGCGCTGAAAGCGGCCGGTTCACCGCTCCAGCAGCTTCCAGAAGCTCCTCTTCTGAGCATGGGTCTCCCGCAGCCGCCCCAGGAAGCTGGCGTGGCTCTCGAAGCCCTGCCAGTCGTCGATACGGGCATCGAGTTGCTGGCAATGGCGTAGGTGTTCGGCGGCGTAGCGGTAGCGCTTGGAGCGGTCCATCGACAGGGCGAACACCACCATGGAGCGCAGCAGAAGGGTGGCAGCCAGCGGATAGTCGGCGCTGAGGCGCTCGGCAGCCGGCTCGACGATCTCGTAAGCATCGCCATCCCACTCGAGGCAGTGCTCGATCACATAGCGAGCCGCCCGCGGCAGGGCGGGCCAGTACACCAGGAACTGCAGCGCCGCCAAGGGCAGCGGGTGCTGTTGTACTACCGCGAATGCACGCTCCTCAGCTTCCACATCGGCGAAGTCATCGAACCGTTGGAGGTAATCGCGAAGTAGGGGAATCGAGAGGGCCCTGCTGAATACCTGCCAGCGGTGCTGCTGGGCCTCCTCGCCACGGCCGAGGGTTTCGAGTACGGCGATGCGGGTGGCGTGCCATTCCCCGGCCTCCATGCTCTGGGTTGCCTTGGCGGCGTGGTCCAGCACTGCCAATGCCTGTTCGGCCCGGTCTGCCCTGAGCAGATGGCCGGCCACTTCGGCGGCGGTGTCGGGCCAGCTCAGCTGAGAGGCGTCGAACAGCTCCAGATAGCCATCCAGATCGCCCCGGCCCTGAGCGAGTTGCTCCCTCGTCTGGCGATCCACAGCGCCGCGCTCCAGTAGGGCCTCCTCCAGCTGGAGCAGCCCCGCTTCCCCCAGCAGCGGCGCCAGGGCCGGAATCAGCTTCTCGAACTGGCCGTAGCCGTTCTCCTGCAGCAGGTCGGCGGCGTGCGCCACGAGGGTCTCCAGGCTGGTGCCGGCAGCCGCAGCGAGGCTGGCCAGATCGTTCACCGCCCGCTGGAACAGGCCGATCACGGCACCGGTGGTGTCGGAGCAGCGGTCGAGCACGCCTTCCACCAGTGCCAGGAAGCGCACCAACAGCTCCAGGGCCAGGGCGGGATCCGCAGCGGCGATCGGCCCGGTGATCGCCTGCTGCTGGGCCTCGAGATCCGCCAGCAACGCCTTGCGTCTGACGGAATCGATGAAGGTGGTGGAGCGGGCGATTGCGGCGAGGCGCTTGCGCACCTCCTGGGCAGCGCCTTCGGCCCCGCCGGCGGCGGCCAAGGCCAGGCGCAGCCGCCGCTGGATCACGGCATTGCCGGCGCTCACCTCGATCAGCAGCTCCGCTAGGGCCGCTGCGCCGAGCGCTTCCAGGTTCCTGGCGTTGAGGGTGCGCTTGGCGGCCATGGTCTCAGCCCGCGTGTCCAAGCGCTGGGTGGGAAGCTTGCCGGCTTGAGCCCAGCAGCCGGTGGCTGAAGGCATCGGCGTGGTCCACCGCGGCCGCCCAGTTCTCGGCCTCGCTAAGGCCGGAGCTGCGGGTGGGGCGGAAGCTGTGGTCGCCGGTGGGCAGCCAGACCAGTTCCACCGCCTTGGCCAGGGAATAGGCCTCCACCTCCTCGCGGCGTCCGAAGCTGTCGCGCTCGCCCTGCAGGATCAAGGTGGGGGTGCGCAGGTTCATAAGGTGGGCGGTGCGCAGCTGCTGGGGTCGGCCGGGCGGATGGAAGGGATAGCCGAAGCAGAGGCAGCCGCGCACGCCGGCGCTGGCGGCCAGCTCATCCACCAGCAGGCTCGCCACCCTTCCGCCCAGCGACTTGCCGCCGATCAGCAGGGGCCGCTCCTCCGATTCCAGCGCCACCTGCTCGCGGAAGGCCTGCTCCAGCGTTGGCAGTCGATCGGGTCCCCCGCGGCGGCCCGTGACCCGGGCCCGGGCCATGTACGGAAACTCGAAGCGCACCACCCGCCAGCCCCGTTGCGCGAGGCCGGTGGCGATCGCGGCCATGAAGGGGCTGTCCATCGGCGCACCAGCCCCATGGGCGAGCAGCAGGGTGGCCGCTGCAGCAGCGGGGCCATCGATCAGGCGCGGGCGGTCGGGTTCCATCGGATGATTTTGATCACCCCAAACCTCAAGGATGGGGCTAAATGTCGGAGGCGGCGACCGGGTTGGTGCAGCGATGCAACGTGGCAGCGCGGATCAGCTCCGAGCCACTCAGCGACAACTTGGCACTGATGTGTTTGCGATAGGTCTCCACCGTTTGCAGGCTCAGGCCGAGGGATTGGGCAATTTCCTTATTGAGGAGCCCCAGCCCTAGAGCGTGAAAGACCCGGAGTTCCCGTGGCGAGAGTGTTTCCATCTGCAGCCGCCACTTCGGGTTGCTCATGTGGGAGCGCCTTGCACTCAGCTCCTGCAGGCGGGTCACCATCCGCACCAGGTCGTCCCAGTCATGGCGTTTGTCCACGATTCCGAGCAGCATCGACTCGATTTCCGCCGGCGGGATGAGTTCATCACTCACATCGGTGATCAGGATCAACCTGCCAGCTGGTTTGGCGCGCTTCAGAGCCAACGCCGCATCGATCCAGGTTTCGCCATGCTTCCCTGCGCAATGGACATCTAGCAATAGTAAATCAGGGGGAGAGTTCTCGATAAAGACAAGAGCTTGAGCTACGGAGGAAAATACACCCACTAGATCCAGGCCGCAGTGCTCTGCCAGCAATCCACCCACGGCCTTGCCCACCAGGATGTGACGGTCAAGGACCAGACAGGTCAGAACGGGTAACCCCTCTCCCGCTGCATCACCAGGAGCTGTCATGCCATGCTTTTGTTTTCATCTCTCAGTTCATACCCATTTGTGGGACTCGCACATGTGGGATCCATGAATGAGGCTCTTGACTGCATCACTTCGACGGCACAACACTGAGGTTGTTCCAGATCACTGCAGCCATGAACGCCTACTCCCTCTCTTCCGCACCGGTCTTTCGCGTCCCCCATCGCCTCACGATCACCGTGCCGCACAGCACGTACAACCAATTGGTGGAGCGAAGCGATGCCGAGGGTCGCTCGATGAGCAATCTGGCGGCCTATCTGCTGGAATCCTCGCTCGTCAAAGGCTGAAAGCGGGCCCTGAGGTGCACACCCACCCCAGGGCTGCAGCCAACCGCTCCTTGCAGCAGGCTGTGGGGCATCACCTCCGGCCACTGCTCCTGCCACCGATGGACACACCTTCCCCAGACTGGATTCCGGACGGCTCGAGGCACACCTATCCCGGCTGGGTGCAGCGCAAGGCCGTGACCCTGTGCAAGCGGGATCAGAAGCGTGGTGGTAGCGGCAATGTGCAGCAGTACCGCCTGGCGATCCAGCAGGCGGTTCTGGCCTCCGAGGGGCGGGACCACTGGACCGGTGAGTGGCTCGACTGGGACCTGATCGGCACCTACGACACCCGCGAGGCGGCCGCCGGCCAGGGGGAGCACAAGAAGCAGTACGCCATGCTCCCGACCATCGATACCCGCTCCAACCAGCCGGAACCGGACTTTGTGATCTGCGCCTGGCGCACCAATGACGCCAAGCACGACATGACCCCGCAGGAACTCCTGGAGTTCTGCACCGCTGTGCTCAACCACAGTCCTAATTGGGGCGCAGCGGACTCCTCTCTCTGATTCGGTGGCTTGGATGAACCAACGTCTGGGCTTGAGCCTGGCTGCACTGGTGGGCCTGTTGCTGAGCGGCACCGCCGCCATGGCGGCGCCCTGGAAGCCATGCACCTTCAACGACGAGCTGATCCCCTGCCGCGACACTCACAGCCGTGTGGGCACCGTTCGGATCACCTGGGAGGACGGCCTGGCCATGACCTACCGGTTGATCAAGGAGGGCTTTCCTTTCTCCACCCTGGAGGACCGCCTCGGTGGCGTCTGGGAGCGGGAGATTTACATCAATGGAAATGCGGTGTTCACCAACAAAGCCAACGGCAACCGGATTTTTGTTCCCCTGCGTTGACCACTGACTCGTCAACCTCACCTGTGCGTGGCTGCAGCGGAGCCGGGGGTTGAGATAGAACACCTATCAGCGATGGGGGAGGTGGGTGTGCT
>JBBASR010000009.1:0-61037 GCA_040399125.1 Cyanobium sp.
CAGCTTTGCTGATCTCAGCGACTTCTCAACCCCCTGTTGCCCAGAGGCTCCCTAAGGTGAGTGCAAGATTTTAGATACCGCCCTCTAGTTACCCCCCACTAGAGAGCGCCCACTGAGGACCACGGGCGCCTGGTCCCCTGCGCCCCAGGAAGCCAAGAAAGGTGCGACTGCATCGCCAAGCCACAGCTCGATTGCTCCTCCTGGCTGCACTGGAGGGATTCGATCTGCCTGGCATGAACCTGAACTTCCGCACGGGACGCCAGGTGGCTGATGCCTACAGCCCAACTCTGGATCGCTATCTACAGCAATCCTTCCAAACCAAACTGCTTGGTATCTGGACTTTTGGTGCCCAGGACATCTTCTGCCGCGTACCCATCCATACACTCGACGACCTCAGGGGGAAAAAAATCCGCGTCGCCAGCGACGGCCTGGCTCAGCTGATCAAAGCAATCGGTGGCATTCCAGCCATCATCCCCTTCGATGACACCAAAAACGCCCTGGAAACCGGCCTGGTGGACTGTGCTTCAACCAGCGCAGCCTCTGCCAATGCCGCCGGCTGGACCCAACACGCCAGCCACTTCTTCCCACTCGCCCTGAACTTTGGAACCAATGGCTATGCCCTCCCTCTCACCACAACAACGCAACCAATTACTGAAAGCCTTCAAGGACTTTGAACAAAGGCAGTGGCTGTTCTCCGAAGAATTGCAGCAGGAAGCACGCAACTGCACCAGTGGCAGACCCTGTCGCCGCTTCCTCCCCACCCGGCTCACACGGGTGGATCAATCCGAGCAGGATCGGAAGAAACTGCTTTCCCTTTCCTGGCATACGGTGATGCCCCGATGGGCAGCCCGCTGCGAACTGGCACACCCTGGCTGCGCCCAGGAATGGAGGCGGAAGATCGCACCACTGGTCTATGGCGGAACGTGAGGCCTCGCCGATCATGCCCTTCCGCTCCGTCACCCCCATTCCCGGCACAAGCTCCCGGATCGCGATTGCGCTGCAGACAGCAGGACTCCTCTCCGCGCTGATCTTCCTGATCACGGCCACATTTGAAGTGCTGGTGATCAACGACCTGTATGCCTCACAGCACGCTCTGATTGCCCTGCTGGCCGGTGTGCTTTCGCTCTGGGCCCTCCTGGAGGTGCTCCTGATCAAACGCCACCGCAGCATCGCCCCTCTGCGCAACCTGAAGATCGCCCTGGCCATTCAGGTGGTGGTGATCACCATCCGCCATTGGTCATACCTGAGGCCTGCCCCAGCCCCAGACCATAGCCTTGTGATAGCCAGTCCCTCTCCTGAATTCAACCAGGCCATCCTGTTTGCACCGATCCATCTACTGCTTTTTCTCGCCATCAGCAAATTCCTGATCGATGCTTTTGCCTACGCCGAGCGCCTGCGCGCCAACCAGCTTCAGGAACAGATGATTCTGCTCCATCAGACCAAGGCAGCTCTTCAGATCAGTGAAAACCGCTATAGCCTGATTGCCGACAATGTCAACGATGTGATCTGGACCGTGGACAATGCAGGGCACTTCACCTTCATCAGTCCATCGCTGACGAACCTAAGCGGTCATGCAACAGCCGAACTGATCGGCCAACCCTTGATCAACCAGTTCAGCCCTGACTCTGGAGCAATCCTGAAGACAGCTCTCCATCAAAGCAAGGACCAGGGGCTACCAGGCGAAGACGTTCCCGTCTTCCGAGCCGAACTTGAGCAGCTGCGCAACGACGGCTTTCCCCTGTGGGTGGAAATCACGATGAACAGCCTC
This sequence comes from Cyanobium sp., assembly GCA_040399125.1. GTDB lineage: Bacteria > Cyanobacteriota > Cyanobacteriia > PCC-6307 > Cyanobiaceae > Cyanobium. The sequence goes on from JBBASR010000009.1 coordinate 1,769, forward strand.
TACAACGACAGAGGCAGCCTGGTCGGCTACGTGGGCGTCACCCGGGACATCGAAACCCGCAAGCTCTACGAAAGGAATCTCAGAGATGCTCGCGATGCAGCCGAAGAGGCCAATCTTGCCCTGCTTTCGGCCAACGCCAGGCTCCATGGACAAGTCACCACCGACATGCTCACCGGTCTTTGCAACCGCAACCACTTCGAGAATGTACTGAAGACCCAGATCGAAAATTCTCGTGCCCATGGGGAAAAGCTATGCCTGCTGCTCATGGACCTCGACAACTTCCGATCGGTCAACGAACGCTATGGCCACAGCCTCGGAGATCTCGTACTGTCCGAACTGGCACGACTACTCCAATCTCATCTGCGCAAACATGATGTACTGGCCCGATGGAATGGCGATCAATTCATGCTGATGCTTCCCAACACCAGGGCGCAGGAGGCTTTTGATCTTGCCAAGCAGATCGGCCGGGACACCTCGGTGCACTCCTTCCCGGCGATGCAGCATCTGACCCTGAGTATCGGGGTGGCAGAGCTCCTCCCGCAGGAAAACCTGAGTGACTGGCTCGAGCGCGTGGAGAGCATTCTGAAGACGGCAAAGAACTCCGGCTGCAACGCCGTGAAGTTGAGCGGCTGAGTCGCGGCCTGCTGTTCTCCATCCAAATATCTAATCAGAATTGATGATTCCGCGGAAGTTCGCAAGCCTCGCAAGGAAGCGATATAGTTGTTGTATTGACCCTCATCCAAGGGTTGGAGCTGTCGGTTGGAGCAGCAAAACCCGGCAAACCAGCAGGCAAGTGCCCAAGCACGCCCAGTCGTGCCGCCTTCTTACCAGGGCGAGGCTGCGTTCATGCCTTTCCACTGGCAACCGGAGGCCGATGGGGTGAGCAGCTATCCCTGGGTGGGCCAGGGCTGCACCTCCCTGCTGGGCCTTGACCCCGCAGCCCTGGTGGCCGATAGCAACCTGCTGTGGCACTGCATCGATCCTGACGACCGGGCTGATCTCAAGGCCGCCGAGCTGCGGGCCTGCCGGGAAGGCAAGGCACTTCGCCATCGCTGCCGGATCACCACCGGGCAGGGAGAGCACAAATGGCTGGAGATCCTCGGCTACCCCGACCCCAGCAGCCAAGCTGGCCTGTGGCACTGCCTTGCGCTCGACATCAGCGAGCAGCAACGGCGCATCGATGAGCTGGAGGAGCTGCACCGGACCCAGCAGGCCCAACAGGAGCAGGCTGTGCGTCAGGCCCGCCATCTGGCGGAAGCCCACGCATCCCTGCTGAAGCTCAGCACCACCGACAGCCTCACCAGGCTGAGCAACCGCCTCCACTTTGAGCACAACCTGCAGCGGAGTGTGTCCATGGCCCAGCGCCTCGGCCGCCCCCTCAGCCTGGTGCGGATCAACCCCCGGGGCCTGCGCCGGCTCAATGCCGAAGCCGGCCTGCTGGCGGGCGACAGGGCCCTGCAGACCATCGCGCAGCTGCTGAGCAGCAACATCCGGGGCGAAGACATCGCCGGGCGGCTCGGAGGGGTGGAATTTGCCCTGCTGCTGCCGGAGGCGGATGGGACCACCGCCCAAGACATTCTTGAACGCCTGCACAGGGCCCAGGCCTGCCATGAAAGTCTTGTGGAAGCCCGGATCACCTTGCGGAGCGGCCTGGCCGAATGCACCGAATGTGATACCCCGGAGAGCCTGCTGCTGCGAGCCGATCAGGCCCTAGGAATCTGAGGCCTCGATCACAGCCAGACGTACCAGTTCGGCCCCGGAGAGCTTCAGCTTCGCGCCCAGATTACGACGGTGGGTATGCACAGTGGCCAGAGCCATTCCCAGGGCCTGGGCGATCGCCTTACTGCTACAGCCCTGCCCAATCAGTGCCAGCACATCGCGCTCCCGGGGCGTGAGCGTTCCCAGAAGATTCACGGGTCGGCCCGAATCGCCCGCCGCCGCAGAGGGAATCTGGAGTAGACGGTCAATTTCCTGGCGCAGGTCATGGAAGGCGCTGGTCTTGTCGATCACCGCATGCAGCATCGACTGCAACTGCGGCGGACACACAAAACTGCTGGCCTGGCCGGAGAGCACGATCAACCGGGCATCAGGTCGGCGCTGTTGCAACTGTTCTGCCACCTCAACGCCCGGACGATCCGGTAGGGAAAGATCCAGGATCAACAGATCCGGAAGAAATTTTTCCAGCGCGGTGATCGCCTCAGCAGCCGTGGAAGCTGTAGCCACAACCCTTAGACCAGGCAGAAACTGAAGCACCTGCTGAAGCAGTCCCAGAAACATCGCCTGGTCTTCCACCAGCATGCAGCGAATCCCAGCCATTCCTGCCTCAAGCCATGGCATCCTGCCACGCTTGGATTCATCAAACTCCTCCTGGTGATCGGTCCTGCAGGAATCGGTCCTGCAGAAATCGGCCCACGGCCGCGGCATCGGGCTGGGGATCGATGGCGCCGGGGCCGGTGCAGGTGAGCGCTCCGCAGGCGGAAGCGAAGCGGAGAGCCACCTCAAGGCGAGTGGGGCCCTCGCAGAGCTTGTGTAAAAGACCGGCCGTGAAGGCATCACCGGCCCCGGTGGTGTCCACCACTTCCACAGGGAAAGGCACCAGGGAGCCCCCGCCGGCCTCTGCTTCCGCCCAGACCAGGGGAGCGGCGCCATCGGTCACCACCACCAGAGGCCGGCGGGGCAAGGCCGTCAGGATCACAGCCGGATCCCGGCTCCCGAAGAACCATTCGGCCTCCTCGGCCGCCAGCTTGAGCAGCGAAGCGCTCCGCAGCAGCGGCTCGATGACCGTCCGGGCCGCCGGGTCCGGGCCCGCCCCGGGGGGGAGGCCCCAGAAGGTAGGGCGCCAGTTGAGATCCAGAGCCACCGCCACGCCAGCGGCGGCACACCCATCCACCGCGATATGGAGGGCGGTGGCGGCCGATTCGGAGGCCAATGGCAACGTGCCCAGCTGCAACCAACGGGCCCCGGAAAGGAGCGGCGCCAACGCCTGCTGCAACACGAAGGGATCTAGGGCCTGATCCGCGAAACCCTGGTCCCCGGCACCGGCGAACCCGCCGAAGCGCCTTTCGCCGCCGCGATCCCGATGCACCAGCACCGTGCGACTGGGCCGCAGCGGATCCCACTGGAGCCCGGTGGTGTCGACCCCCCGCCCGGCGAACAGATCCGCAAAGGCCGCTCCGATCGAATCCCGCCCCAGACGCCCGAGAAAAGCCACCGGGGTGCCCAGGCGCGCCAGGCCGCAGGCCACGTTGGCCGGGGCACCACCCAGGCAATCTTCCCGTTCGTGGGGCGAGGCCGTGGCCGGATCCCCCCCTGGGGGACCAAGGCGATCCAGCAGGGCCTCGCCGCAGCACAACACCAGAGGAGGCCGGCCGCTGGGCCTGTCCGGCGCTGGCTGGGTCCTGACCTCCTGCATCAGCCCGGCACCGGCAGACCCAGGTGCTGCAACAGCGCCGCGATGATCCGGGCATTGGCTGCCGGGAAAGGAAACGCCCCCAGATCGGAGGGGGCCACCCACCGCACCTGCTGGCTGGCGAGCGGCTGGGGCTCCCCCGCACGCCAGCGACAGAGATGCACCACGAAACGCAGCTTCTTGTGGCTGTAGGCATGCTCCAGGGTGATCAGCTGCTCGCCCACCTCCACCTCGATCGCCAGCTCCTCGGCCAGCTCGCGGGCAATGGTGGCCTCGATCGCTTCCCCCTCTTCCTGCTTTCCCCCCGGAAACTCCCAGAGTCCCCCGAGCAGCCCCTCGTTGAGCCGCTGATCGATCAGCACCTCCCCGCCGGCATTGAGCACCACCCCCACCCCGATCACCTGGAACGGCACGGAACGGGGAGCGTCCTTCACGGGATAGCGGGCGGGATCGCCGGCAGCGTAGGCAGCGCAGTCTGCCCGCCACGGACAGCCGCCGCAGCGGGGGTTGCGGGGGGTACAGACGGTGGCCCCCAGGTCCATCAGGGCCTGGTTGAACGCGCGGGGCCGCTGCGGATCGAGCAGCATCTCGCTCAGCTGCCAGAAGCGTGCGAGCTGTCGCGCCGGTGGCTGCGGGATGGCATACAACCGCGCCAGCACCCGCTGCACGTTGCCATCCAGGATCGCGAAGGGGTGATCAAACGCCGAGGAGAGGATGCTGCCGGCGGTGGTGCGACCGATGCCGGGTAGGGCCAGCCAACCCTCCAGGCTGCGAGGGAAGCCCTCCCCCACCGCTGATGTCCGAGCCACCACCAGCCTCCTGGCCCCCTGCTGGAGCCGAACGGCCCGGGAGTAATAGCCCAACCCCTGCCAGAGCCACAGCAGCTGCTGCTGCTCCGCCGCGGCCAGGGCCTCCAGGTCGGGCATCGCTTCCATCCAGCGCTGCCAGTAGGGGAGAACCACCGGAAGCCTGGTCTGCTGCAGCATCACCTCGGCCACCCAAATTCCGTAGGGCGCCAGGGCTTCGCCATCGGCCGGCGGCGTCCCGTCAGGACGGAGCTTCCAGGGGATGGCGTGGCGGCCGTAAACCTCCCACCAGGAGAGCAATTGCGAGCGCATCCCAGCCCCCCGGGCGCGCAACCGGGCCAGATCGCCATCCAGGGCAGTGGTTCCAGAGATGGAGGAGGATGCAGCGCCTGGGGCGGAGTCTGGCTCAGGCAGGGGATCCCCAACACTGAGGGCTGGGATCCCTAGGCGGAATCGCTGCAAAGGCCCAACCTCATTGGGTTGGATGGGCGTCGATCGGGAGCAGGGTCGCCGGTACCTGACCGGAGTAGCTCACCTGCAACACCCCTCCATCAACACCATGCGCTCAGCAGGAGAATCACCCAAAGGAAAATAGCCAGACAGCCCAAATCGACTCACATCCAACACTGCTCAACCACCAAATCAATGCCCCGTCAGTAACAAGTTTCAGCTCAATGATCACAGGCCACAGCGAGCCCCGCAGCCAGCGGCAATTCGCTCATGGACTCTGGGCAGATGAATGGTAAGATCCGAGTCAGTGCTGTAAATCAGCAGTAGTCCGCACCATTCAGTCGGCCCAAAGCATGTCAAGTCTGGACCCAACGGGGAACCACACCACCACTCAGGGCACCACAGCGATCCAGCAGAAGGGCGAGGAGCCTGAGGCCTCCCTGGATTTTGCTTCGCTCGAGAAATCCCGTCAGGTCCTGGTCTTCCAGACCATTCAGGAGGCCATCAGCTCCGTTCCCCCCAGGCTTGAAGCCACCTTTCCCAGCGTTGTATCCGCCTATACAACCCTCACCCAGGTCGTGGAAGCTGCCAAGCAGGGGCAGCTGAGTGATGGCCACCTCGAGAAGCTCGAACTGGACATCGAGAACGCCGGCGGCGTGATCGCACCAGGGTTGTGGTCCCAGGGAGAACATTCCGTTGCGGCCTTCCGGGCCGCCACCTTCGGAGCCCTGCGCAAGTCCTTCTCCCCGCCGGTGGCAGAAGCCGCCTGCGGCGCTCTCAACGCCCGCCTGCAATCCCTGAGGCTCAATGACCTGGGCCGGGTGTTCCAGGCCATCGCAGGGTTCTTCTCTCCGCTGGTCCCCACCGGCAGCAATTCGCCCAGACTGCAGGCCTTTGCTGGCCTGGACCAGGATCGCCAGGTCCTGGTCTTCCGCACCCTTCAAGATGCGATCCAGGCCAGTCCCCAGCGATCGGAAGCCACCTTCGCCACGGTGGTCTCCGCCTTCCAGGCCGAACAGGAAGTGCTGAACGCCGCCGCCACCGGGAACCTCTCCGATGGCCTGCTCGAATCGCTGGAAACACGAATTGAAGAGGCCGGCGGTGTCATTGCCCCTGCCATTTTCGCCCAGGGCAAGCAGTCCGTCGCTTCCTTCCGGGCCAGCACCTTCAAGGCACTGCAGCCCCTGCTCCCCCCCGAGGTCAGCAGCTCTGCCATCGCCGCCCTGAACGCCCGGCTGCGCGACCTCAAACCCAGCACCCTCGGCGACCTGTTCAAAGCGATCACGCTTTTCTTCACCCCGCTGCTGGCCCAGGGTTGGAACAATCCCACCCTGCAATCCTTCAAGGCCCTCGATCCGCAACGCCAGACCCTGGTGTTCCGCACGATCGAAGATGCGATCAGTCGCAAACCCGAACTCGAGACCACCATCTTCTCCTCCGCCGTCAAGGCGATGGATGCCGAGCGCAGTGTTGTCTCCGAGGCGGCGGCAGGAACCCTTTCCAACGAAGGTCTGCTCCGCCTTCAGGAATCCATCGAGGAAGTGGGTGGGGTGATCGCCCCCGGCATCAAGGCGAGCGGCGAAGGGTCGGTGGGTGCCTTCCGCCAGCTGTTCTTCGGTTCCCTCGATCGGGACCTGCCGCCGGAAGTCTCCGGCGCTGCGGTCGCTGCGCTGAACGCCAAGCTGCGCAGCGTTCCGATCACCAACCTCGACGACGTGGTTTCGATCACCACCTCGTTCATGCAACCGTTCATGCGGGCGCTTGCCCTCTCTTCCCAGGTGGCGGTTCCAGCGCTCCAGGAAGACCAGCAGCTTTCGGCCATGGAGCAGCCGATCCTGGAGGGCGCCGTCCTGGTGCCACCTCTCGAACGGGAGCAGATCGAATCCACAGCCACCTTCCCCGCTGAAGTGAGGAATGTGGTGGAGATCTCCGAGGAAGCCAGCCCCGCACCATCAGCACCAGGGCACCACCACTCGGAACTCCAGGACATCCGCGAAGATCATTCCAGCGAAGCAGCAAAAAAAAACGACTGACCCAGGCAGAGGCAGTCGCCCCCTCTCCTTCCTCCTCCGTTCCGGAGCCAGCGTCGGCTGAACCTCCCCCTGCTCTGCCCTCCATCGACGAGCGGATCCAGCAGGTGCAGCTCCGCAACGCCCGTCTGCGGGATCAGTCGAAGCAACCCGGAAAGATTCTGGAGCGGATACTGGGGAACCGCAGTCTGTTCACCGCCCTGTTCGTGGGTTCCGTGGCGGCACTGGCCACCCATCTGATCTTTGGCCTGCGCCATAAGTCGCGCCCGGCACCCACCTCCTCCAACACTCCTGTGCGGAAGGCTCCACCCAGCCGGGCCTCCCTGCCGCCGTCCCCGAAACCCAGACCAGACCTGCTGCCAGGACCCGCGAGGCTTCCTGCCGAAACCAAGGCCCCTGCCATCGAACCCAGCTCCGCCGGAGCCATAACCCCCGCCGCCCGGCCGACCTTCGCCCCCGCTGAAGCCGCGGCCCCAGTTCCCCCTGCAGCGGCAACCCGGGCCGCGTTCCCCGACCGCCCCCCGGCTTCCGATCCAAGGCCAACCGCTGCCCCGGCGGCGACTGTCCCTGCTCCGGCCCCCACTCAGCCCTCGGTTCCGCCCTCTCCTCTGAATCCCGCCAGCACGGTTGTGCTGATCGACAGCCACGACCCCGTGGCCGATGGGCCAGAACCCTTCACCGCCGCTGCCGACTGAGTCCAGCACCAACGCCTTCCTGCCCCCAGGCCTGCCCCTCCCAAGCGCCCTCACCCCAAGCAAACGCCATGTCCAAGGCCTCCATCTGGTCCAAACTTCGGGAACGTACCTCCCTGCCCACCAACGAGCAGTGCCTGCTGGATCTGGATCAGCGCCTGCAGACGCTCGAGGCACTTGCCTTCCCCAAGACGGGAAGCCCTTCGGCCGGAGGAGGAGCTATGCGCAACGCCCAGGCCACCGCTAGCGAAGGGCCGGCCGAACCCGCTCCGGATGCCGCCGCCGCTCCCCCTCCGGAGATCGCCCCGGTGCCCGTGAACCAACGCCTGCCCGAACTCCACGAACTGGATGCCCAAGGACGCTGCTGGGCTTACCGCAATGCCTCCCATGAACCCCATGGCAGGGCCTGGATCCTTGGCACGCCGGTGAGCCTGCAGCTGACCCGACCATGGTGCAGCTTCAGCCACTGGCTGCCGCACTGGTGCCTGCCCATCCTCGAAGATCCTTCCACCACCAACCCCTGAACTGCCATGGCCTCCCTCGCGCTTCCGGCCCTCGTGACCATTGCCTCCCTGCTCACCTACCAGGCAACGGCCCTGCAGGTGGGCAAGGCGCGCTACCGCCATCAGGTGAAGCCCCCGGCCACCACAGGCCCCGAACCGTTCGAGCGGGCGCTGCGGGTGCAACAGAACACCCTGGAGCAGCTGGTGTTCTTCCTGCCGGCCTTCTGGCTGGCAGCCCTGCTCGACAACATGGCCATCGCCTGCCTGCTCGGGTTCGTCTGGGTAGGAGCCAGGATCGCCTACGCGATCGGCTACCTGCAGGCTCCGGAAAAGAGGGGCCCGGGTTTCGGCATCAGCTTTCTGAGCAGCCTCGTACTGCTGGTGATGGCACTTGTGGGGGCGATCCGGGCGCTCTGAGGTGATGAGCGGGAGTGCCGATCAGGCAAACCCGCCCGGGCGGGGGCGGCCGCTCGAGAGCGACACGTTGCCGGCGGGGGCGGAGACCCGTGGCCGGGGCGGCGGCGGTTGAGGCACCGCCAGCACATTGAAGGCGATCGACCAGCGCTCCCCTTCCCCCCGGAACGGGGCCACCGAATGGGGTTGCCAGGCAGGAAACACGTAGTAGTCGCCTGGCACGGGCAATACGTAATGGGCCATGCCGGTGCGAAAGCTCTGGATATGCCATTCCTCCGGACCGTGGAAACAGAGCTGACCATCGAAACGGTCGGCCACGATCTGGGGGGGTACCTGCAGAAACAGAACCCCCGAGAAGCTTCCCCCATGGGTATGGGTGGGGTTGTAATCGCCTGCCCTCTGCACGTTCAACCAGAGGTCAATCATCTGGAGGCCGTAGCGGCCAGGTACCCAGGGCCCCCTTCCCTGGGGAGGCTGGCCCTCCATCACGTGGCGGATCCAATGGTCACAGGCCGGCAGGATCACTGATCTACAGAGTTCAGCCGCCGCCGGCTGTTCGGGTGTGAGCTCCCGCTGCTGAAACAGCTGGCCCGCCAGCTTGGCGGAAGCATCCGGCGACGCCTGGGGATCGGCCACCACCTCCGCCGCCATCTGGATCAGGGAAGCAAGCAGGGGTGCCGCCAACCTTCCTGTGAGCAGGTACCGGGGGAAGAGGCTCATCACCTCCATCGCGGGCGCCCCCTCCGTCGCAGGGTTCGGCGCAGACATGGACCGAGGCGGAGCAGCGCCTGACGACGCTAAGGGACCACCTGCCCCTCAGACCACCACGTAAGCCTCCACCGCATCACTGAGGCGACGCAACCCGGCCAGACCATCGCGCTCAAGGTTGCGCACCCGATCCCGGCTGATCCCCAGGATCCGACCGATCCCGGTGAGACTCATCGGCTCCTCCACCTCGATGCCATAGCGCATCTTCAGCACCTTCCCCTGCAGTTCCGGCAGCCGCTCCAGCAGCGCCTGCAGATCTCCCTTCAGGCATTCGCCCGCCACCAGCTCATCCGGGCCCGCTCCGTCTCCGGCCAGCAGGTCCAGCAGCTCCGTATCCTCACCGTCCCCCACCTTCGTCTCCAGGCTCACCGGCTGCCGCGCCCGGCACAGCAGATCCTTCACCTCCTCCTCCGGCAGCTCCACCGCCACCGCCAGCTCCGTGATCGTCGGGGTGCGGCCCAGCTCCTGGCTCAGTTCCCGCTGACCCTTCTTCAGCTTGTTCAGCGTTTCGGTGATGTGGATCGGCAGCCGGATCGTGCGGCTCTTCTCCGCAATCGCCCGCGTGATCCCCTGGCGGATCCACCAGTACGCATACGTCGAAAACTTGTAGCCGCGCGTCGGATCAAATTTCTCCACACCCCGCACCAGTCCGATCGTGCCCTCCTGGATCAGGTCCAGCAGCTCCATGTTCCGCTTGGTGTACTTCTTCGCGACGCTCACCACCAGCCGCAGATTCGCCGCCACCATCCGCTCCTTCGCCCGCCGGCCCGCCTGCAGCCGCCGCTTCAGCACCAGCGGGCTCAACCCTGCCGCCGCCGCCAGCTCCTCGGTGCCGGGCTCGGTGCCGCCGGCGCGCATCGTCAGCTCCTCCCGCAGTTCCTCCAGCCCCATCAGCTCCTGCACCTGCCGCCCCAGGGTGATCTCCTGCTCGTGGCTCAACAGCGGCACACGGCCGATGTCGCGCAGGTAGGAGCGCACCAGATCACTGTCCACAGGCGGCATCTGGCGGGTGCCTGATCGACTGGGCCTTGGTTCAGCGCCGGCCTCGATCAGCGGGTCTGGAGGAGCCAGGGAAAGGGAAACCTGATCGAAAGGGGCGGTGAGCGCGACGACCACGATTCGGACACTTAACGGTCTGTAAAGCCTAGCCTAAAGAAGTGTGAACGCCTCTCATCCGGCCCACTTTCAAGCTGCCGCGGGGGTTATGCGGCTCAGTGCCCCCCCATCCGGGGCAGCAACCAGGCGGCCGTCTGCAGATAAATGAAGACTCCCGCCACATCCGTGGCCGTAGTGATGAAGGGGGCCGACATCAGGGCCGGATCCAGGCCGAGGTGGGCGAACAGCAAGGGCAGCGCCGCCCCCGCCGTGGCCGCCAGGGTGGTGATCGCCACCAGGCTGATGCCGGCGGCGGTGGCCACCAGGGGGCTGCCCCCCATCCACCAGGCCCAAGGCACCACCACCAGCGCCATCAGCAGACCCAGCAACAGCCCAGCCACCCCCTCGCGACCGATCGCCTTGGCGGGGCCCAGGGCCTGCAGTCGCTGGGTGCTGAGACCACGGATCACCACCGTGGAGCTCTGGGCGCCGACATTGCCACCAGTACCGATCAGCAGCGGAATGAAGGCGGCCAGCAACACCACCTGCTTCAGCACCCCCTGCTCACTGGCAATCACGGCGGACGTCCCCGTGTTCGCCACCAGTAGCACCAGCAACCACACCACCCGGCGTCGCGCCACCGTGAACAGATCGCTGCGGAAATAATCGTCCTCATCACCGGCCTGCACGGCACCGGCGGCATAGAGGTCGCGGGTGGCCTCCTGCTGGATCACATCGATCACATCGTCCACGGTGACGATCCCCACCAGGCGCTGTTCCCGGTCCACCACCGGCACCGCCAGGAAGTCGTAACGCTGAATCACCCGGGCCACCTCCTCCTGGTCGGTGTCGGTGCTGACGCCCACCACCTCACGGGTCATCACATCGCCGAGGCGCTGCTCGGGCTCGGCGGTGACCAGGTCGCGCAACGACAGCATCCCGGTGAGATGGCGGGAGGCATCGGTCACATAGAGGCTGTAGATGGTCTCGGTGTCCCGGGCGCGGCGACGCACGATCTCCAGGGCCTGGGCGGCGCTGTGAAACTCCTTGAGATCGATGAATTCAGTGGTCATCAGGCGACCGGCCGTCTCCTGCTCGTACCCCAGCATCTGGGCCGTGACCCGACGCTCCGCCGGACTGAGCTCTGCCAGCAGACGCCGCACGACCTTCGCCGGGAGCTCATCGAACAACCGCACGCGGTCATCCGGAGCCATCTCCTCCACCAGTTCGAGCACTTCGCCGGAGCGCAGCCTCTCCAGCAGACTCTGCTGTACGGCGGGCTCCAGGTACTCGTAGACCTCGATCGCCTCGTCCTTGGGGAGCAGACGAAAGGCCAGGGCCTGCAAGGTGCGGGGCAACGTACCGATCGCCTCGGCCGCATCCACCGGCTGCACCGGTTGCAGCAGCAACTTGGCACCGTCGTAGTTGGCCGCCTCCAGCAGATGCTCCAGCTGGCGCGCCACAACCTCGGAAACGGCAGAGGCCTCGCCCATCGAAACCGAGCTGCTGGCGCTTTCGAGTGTATGGGCCAGGCCGCTAGGTTCTGCGTCGAAGACCGATACCCCGGCAGGAAACCATGGCGATTGACGTGAGCAATGTGGTCGTGCGCACCGCCAGCGGCGCCGACAAAAGCCTCGGCGACTGGGCCGGCAAGGTGCTGCTGATCGTGAACGTGGCCAGCCGCTGCGGCTTCACCAGGCAATACGCCGGCCTCCAGAAGCTGCAGGACACCTACGGGCCGCAGGGGCTGGCGGTGCTCGGCTTCCCCTGCAACGACTTCGGCGGCCAGGAACCCGGCTCCCTGCCCGAGATCCAGAGCTTCTGCTCCACCACCTACGGGGCCAGCTTCGAACTGTTCGACAAAGTGCACGCCAGCGGCACCAAGACGGCCCCGTACGACACCCTCACCCAGGTGGAACCCGCCGGAGACGTGGCCTGGAACTTCGAGAAATTCCTTGTGGGGCGCGATGGCAAGGTGGTTGCCCGTTTCAAAAGCAACGTCGAACCCGATGGCGCCGAACTGATCCAGGCGATCGAAACGGCCCTGGCATCCTGAGTCGCCTGGCAGCCTGAGCTCAGGCCTCAGCGCGCAGCCATCCCCTGCCGGTGCGGCCGTCCCCACGGGGGGCGGCCTCCACCTGCCACCAGGGTTGACCATCGGGGCTGAACCAGCGGCGCAGCACCCTGACCGGCACCCCTGGCTCGATCCGGGACAGCACCGGCGCCTGCTGCTCAGGCGCGCAATGGAGGGCAAGGCAGACACCGCTCACCAGTGGCTCGGCACCGCGCTCCCGACGCCGCACCTCTGGCAGACGCCGATCGCCACCGCCGGCGGGAAGCGCTGCCGGTGCCAACAGGGCAAAACCAAGCAGGGCTGCCCAGCGCCAGGGCAAGGCGGCCGGTTGGATCGCCATCAGATATCGAGCTGGGCGAAATCGAGATCGGCACTGTGCGCCTCGATGAATTCCCGACGGGGAGCAACTTTGTCGCCCATCAGGATGGTGAAGATCCGGTCGGCCTCAGCTGCATCTTCGATCTCCACCCGCTTCATTGTGCGGGTGGTGGGATCCATGGTGGTTTGCCAGAGCTGTTTGGGCATCATTTCCCCCAAGCCCTTGAAACGCTGAATGGTGTAATTCGCCTTTTCCCCGTAGCCGTCGATTGTCTTCCTGAGCTCAGACTCGTTGTAACAGTAGGCATGGTTCTTGCCGCGCTCCACCTTGTAAAGCGGCGGACAGGCAATGTAAATGTATCCACCCTCAACGAGAGCCTTCTGATAGCGATAGAAAAAGGTGAGCAGCAGAGTACGAATATGGGCACCATCCACATCGGCATCGGTCATGATCACAATGCGGTGGTAGCGGAGGTTCTTCTCCTCGAAATCCTCCCCCTTGATACCAAGCCCCAGAGCCGTGATCAGTGCCTGGATCTCCGTATTCTTATAGATCTTGGCATCATCTGTCTTCTCAATATTGAGAATCTTGCCGCGCAAGGGCAGAATGGCCTGGAACCGTCGATCGCGACCCTGCTTGGCGGAGCCACCTGCGGAATCACCTTCCACGATGTAGATCTCTGATTCGCCTGGATCGCGGGAGCTGCAGTCGGCCAGCTTGCCAGGCAACGTGGAGCTTTCCAGCACCGACTTCCTGCGCACCAGCTCGCGGGCACGGCGCGCAGCCTCAGCGGCATTGAAGGCCTGGATCGCCTTTTCGAGGATCAGATCAATCACGGAAGGATTGAATTCCAGGTATTCGCTCAGGGCCTCCCCCACCAGGGTGTCGACGATGCCGCGCACCTCAGTGTTGCCGAGCTTGGTCTTGGTCTGACCCTCAAACTCCGGATCAGGAACCTTCACCGAAAGAACCGCCGTCAGGCCCTCCCGGATGTTTTCACCGGCCAGGTTGGCATCAGCATCCTTTCGCTTGCCCCGCTTCTTGGCAAAGGTATTGAGGGTGCGGGTGAGCACCGTCTTGAGGCCTTCGATATGGGTGCCTCCATCGACGGTGCGAATGTTGTTGGCGAACCCAAGAATGCTGTCGGAATAGGCATCCACACACCACTGCAGTGCCGCCTCCACCTGAACCCCATCTTTTTCGGAGTCCACATAAATGATTTCCGGATGAAGGGGATCCTTCTCCGCATTCATATAAGCCACATACTCCTTGATACCACCCTCATAGTGGTAGGTTTCTTCGTGAGCCTTGCCCTCTGCATCCTGGGCAGCTAGCCGCTCATCCCGGAACACGATCTGCACACCGCCATTGAGATAGGCGAGTTCGCGCAAGCGAGCAGCCAGGGTGTGGTAATCGAACTCAATCCCGCCGGAAAAGATCTCCAGATCCGGCTTGAAACGAACCTGGGTACCGGTGCGCTCCTCCTCTTCCTTCGGCAACGCCTTTGAAACCAGAGACCCGATCGGATTGCCCCGTTCAAAGCGCTGGTTGTGCTCCTGCCCCTGGCGATGAACCGTGACCTCCACCCACTCACTCAGGGCATTGACCACGGAAACGCCCACGCCATGAAGGCCCCCGGAAACCTTGTAGCCACCGGCACCGAACTTGCCACCGGCATGGAGCACGGTCAGCACCGTCTCCAACGCACTCTTGCCGGTACGGGGGTGGACATCGGTGGGAATACCCCGCCCGTTATCGGCAACGCTGGCCGAACCGTCGTCATGAAGGACGACAAAAATGCTGTCGCAGTGGCCGGCCAGGGCCTCGTCCACCGAGTTGTCGACCACCTCATACACAAGGTGATGCAGACCACGCGGCCCGGTGGAGCCGATATACATCCCTGGTCGCTTGCGCACCGGCTCCAGGCCTTCCAGCACCTGGATCTGCTCGGCGCCGTAGGCAGACTGGACTTTGTTGGCGTCGCTCATTCGGACTGGGTTCCCCGCAGGGCTGGCAAAGGGCGGCCGCCCCAGGGATCAGAAGGGGGCGAGAGCAGGATTTCAGACCTTTTCTCCCCACCTAGCCTACCACCGGCCGCCTCCGGCCCCGCCAGGATGCCCTGAGAGGGTTTTCCGATGGGGGGTGCAAGGGGGCGGCAGCAAAGTATCTCCCGACCCTGCCCCGACCCGGGCTGAACCTCCGTGTCCTCTCCTGCCCCCTCCGCAGCCGCCGACCCTGCCGGCGGCGCGTGCCCGCTGGTGATCGCCCTGATGGGGCCGACGGCCAGCGGCAAGACCGCCCTGGCCATCGAGCTGGCGGAGGCCCTCGACCTGGCGGTGCTTTCTGTGGACTCTCGCCAGCTCTACCAACACATGGATGTGGGCACCGCCAAACCCACCGCCGACCAGCGCGCCAGGGTGCGCCACGAGCTGCTGGATCTGCGCCCCCCGGACCAGCCGATCAACCTTCAGGAATTCACCGCCATCGCCAGGGAGGCGATCGAGGCCGAACATCACCGCCGGGGCGTGGCCCTGCTGGTGGGAGGCAGCGGCCTCTATCTCAAGGCCCTGCTCAGCGGCCTTCAACCCCCGGCCGTGGCGCCCCAGCCTGACCTGCGCGCCCAGTTCGAGGCCCTTGGCCAGGCCGCCTGCCATGCCCTGCTGCGCCAGGCCGATCCGGAGGCCGCCGCCCGGATCGGCAGCACCGACGCCGTCCGCACCCAGCGGGCCCTGGAGGTGCTCTATGCCACGGGGCGCCCGCTGGCGGCCCAGCAGGGATGCACCCCTCCCCCCTGGCGGGTGCTGGAGCTGGGCCTCGCCCCCGCCGACCTCAGCCAACGCATCCACCAGCGCACGGTTCAGCTCTATGAGCAGGGGCTGGTGGAGGAAACGGAACAACTGATCGGGCGGTACGGCCAGGACTGCCCGATGCTGGAGACGATCGGCTACGGCGAGGCCTGCCGGCTGCTGCGCGGCGAGCTGACTCTCGACTCCGCCCGCAGCCGGACCGAACAGCGCACCCGTCAGTACGCCAAGCGACAGCGCACCTGGTTCCGGCGCCAGCACCACCCCCTGTGGCTGGAGGGTGCTGATCTGCTGCAGCAAGCTGTGCTCGCGGCACAGGGCGATATAGGGTGAAGGGCAATTCGCCCCTATGAATGCCTCCCCGTCCTCGTTTTGACCGCCGGGCTCCCGTGCGGGAGCTGCCCAACATCAACGATCGGATCGCCTACCCCAACCTGAGGGTGGTCGATGCCGACGGCAGCCAACTCGGGGTGATCACCCGCGAGGCGGCCCTGGAGGTGGCGAGAGAACGCGAACTCGACCTGGTGCTGGTCAGCGAGAAGGCTGATCCACCGGTCTGCCGGATCATGGATTACGGCAAGTACAAGTTCGAGCAGGAGAAGAAGGCCAAGGAGGCCAAGAAGAAGTCGCATCAGACCGAAGTCAAGGAGGTCAAGATGCGATACAAGATCGACTCGCACGACTACCAGGTACGCATCGGACAGGCCGTGCGTTTCCTCAAGGCCGGGGACAAGGTCAAATGCACGGTGATCTTCCGCGGCCGGGAAATCCAGCACACGGCCCTGGCGGAACAGCTGTTGATGCGCATGGCCAAGGATCTGGAGGAAAACGCTGAGATCCAGCAGCCCCCCAAACGGGAAGGCCGCAACATGATCATGTTTTTGAGTCCCCGCAAGCAGGCCGCAGGCAACAGCAAGCCCGCAACTTCGGCTCCTGCCCCCAAGGTGATCCCCAGCCCCGCACCGGCCAACTGAGGCCGGTGCAAACGCTCAGAGCGTTTCGGCGAACAGCTCGAGCATGGCCTGCCAGCCGGCTGACGCCGCCTCGGCTCGATAGTCGGCACGGGCCTCGCACATGAATCCATGGCCACCGGGCAGCACCAGCAGCCGGTGATGCTCGGTGCCACCTGGATGGGCGGCCTCCAGGGCCGCTCCGATTGCGACCACGTCGGAAGCGGGGATCAGGGGATCCTCGCTTCCGACCACACACAGCAAACGCCCCGGGATCGCAGGCACATCCTCCAGGCTGGGCGGCCCCCCACCCGGACGCCCACTGACCACACCGGCACCGTAGAAATCGCAGGTGGCCCCGAACTGCGGCAAGGTCGCGGCCAGCAGGGCGGCATGGCCGCCGAAGCAGAAGCCGACGCAACCGAGGCGAGCGGAAGGGCCGCCCTCGGGGGGACCGGAAAGTGAAGCCAGCTGGCCCGCCAGCCAGTCCGCACCCCGACCGATGTCCTCCAGCAACTGGGATGCCGTGGTGCGTTCCTTGTGGGAGCGCCCCTCCTGGAGTCCCGCCGCGTCATAGCCCAGGGAAAGGTCCGGAGCGGTGCGGGCAAACAGCGGCACGGCCAGGGCGGCATAGCCCTGGCCTGCAAGTCGGTCGGCCACACTGCGCACCCAGCCGTTCACCCCGAACACTTCGGGGAGCACCACCACCCCCGCCACCGGAACAGCCAGGGCCGGCCGGGACCACCAGCAGCGCAACGACGGCTGGTGGTCCGCCGCCGGAGGCAGAACGTGCCAGTCCGCAACGATGGCCTGCCGTGGCAGGTCGACGCCGCCGGCCATGAGCCCTCTCCCAACCTGCGGCCATTCTCCAGGCGCCACGGCCGCTCCGACCCCGGATGCCGCCAACCGGCACAGCCCGGCACACGTTCGTATGCCAACAAGGGAATTGTCACGGGGGCCAAAGCTCCGTAGGGTGGCCGGGAGATCATCTGGCCCACCCGGCGTGCGATTCCACATTCAGCAGGAAAGCGACATTCCGGCGTCCACCCAGCTCTACAACCAGATCTGTTTCGCGATCGCGGCCCGGCACTACCCGCCGGGGCACCGGTTGCCCAGCACCCGCCAACTGGCGATGCAGACAGGCCTGCACCGCAACACGATCAGCAAGGTCTACCGCCAGCTCGAAACCGATGGGGTGGTCGAGGCGATGGCGGGTTCGGGAATTTACGTACGCGACCAGCAGAAACCCCGCGAGATCAAGCCGCCGCCGGGCCTGCGCAGCAAGGCGATGCCCGACATCGACCGGGAGGTGCGCCAGAGCATTGATGGTCTGCTCAACGCCGGCTGCACCCTGCAGCAGGCCCGGGAGTTACTTACCCGCGAAATCGACTGGCGCCTGCGCTGCGGCGCCAGGGTGCTGGTGAGCACCCCGCGGGAAGACATCGGTGCCTCGCTGCTGATCGCCGAAGAACTGACCCCCCATCTTGAAGTGCCGGTGGAAGTGGTGCCGATGGAAGAACTGGAGGCGGTCCTGGAGAGCTCCAGCAAGGGCACGGTGGTCACCAGCCGCTACTTCCTCCAGCCCGTGGAGGAGATCGCCCGCCAACACGGGGTGAGGGCCGTTCCGGTGGACCTCAACGACTTCCGCCACGAACTGGATCTGCTCAAGGAACTGAGGGCCGGCAGCTGCGTCGGCCTGGTGAGCATCAGCCCCGGCATCCTGCGGGCCGCCGAGGTGATCCTGCACAGCATGCGGGGCAACGAACTGCTGGTGATGACCGCCAACCCCGACACGGGCAGCCGTCTGCTTGCCCTGCTCAGGGCTGCGAGCCATGTGCTCTGCGACCGGCCGAGCCTGCCCCTGGTGGAGCAGACCCTGCGCCAGAACCGGTCCCAGCTGATGCGACTGCCGGTGGTGCATTGCGCCCAGAGCTATCTGGGAGGCGCCACAATCGACCAGCTGCGCAAGGAGATCGGCCTGCTGGCGGCCTGATGCGCGACGCCCTAGAGATGCTGCGGGCGATGCGGGCAGACCTGCAGATGATCCGGGAGCGCGATCCCGCCGCCAGGAGCACCCTCGAAATCCTGCTCTGCTATCCAGGTCTTCATGCCCTGGTGCTGCATCGCTTCAGCCATCGGCTCTGGAAGCTCGGCCTGCCGGTGGTGCCTCGCCTGCTCAGCCAGCTGGGGCGTCAGCTGACGGGCGTGGAAATCCATCCCGGCGCCCGGATCGGCCACGGCGTATTCATCGACCACGGCATGGGGGTGGTGATCGGGGAAACCAGCGTCATCGGCAACCGCTGCCTGCTTTATCAGGGAGTGACGCTGGGGGGTACCGGCAAGGAACATGGCAAACGCCATCCCACCCTGAGGGACAACGTGGTGGTGGGCGCGGGCGCCAAGGTGCTGGGGGCAATCACCGTGGGAGAGAACACCCGCATTGGAGCCGGTTCTGTGCTGCTCCGCGATGTCAGCGCCGACAGCACGGTGGTCGGCATCCCCGGAAGGGTCATCCATCAGTCGGGGGTTCGCATCGATCCCCTGGCCCACTCCGCCCTTCCCGATGCCGAAGCCAGGGTGATCCGCAACCTGATGGAAAGGATCGACAGCCTGGAAAGTGAGGTACTTCGCCTACAGAGCTGCCTGCGGGAGGTTGCCGAAGGCCGCCCTCTCCAGGAACCCTGCGCCGGTAGAGCCCAGAACCTGCGGGACCGAGAAATCCTGGAATTTCTCGGCGAAACCGCGGGCGCTGACCCAAGCGGGGCAGAGGCGCGTGAATTCGGAGGAACGGCCTGAAAGGGCAACCGCGATCAGCGCCCGCGCCTCAGGCAGTGGCCTCCTGGGGAACCTGGGGCTGGAACATGAACATCGAATAGATCACGTTTCGGCGCATCTGGGTCATCATCTCCAGGAACATGTCATAGCCCTCGTTTTTATATTCAATCAGAGGGTCCTTCTGCCCATAGCCTCGAAGGCCAACGGACTCACGCAGACCATCCATTGCCTGAAGATGCTCTCTCCAGAGGGTATCGATCTGCTGCAAGATAAAGAAACGTTCGGCTTCGCGCATCAAACCGGGCCGCACCTGATCCACCTGGCCCTCCTTGATGTCATAGGCATTGCGCAACTGCTCCTGCAGAAACGACTTGAGCTCCTCCATTGAGAGGCCTTGCACCTGCTCGGGGGTGAGGTCCTCCAGGAGATAGACGAACTCCTTGACCTTGCCGACCAGCTGATCGAGATCCCACTCCTCGGGCGGCAGATCTGGATTCACATAGGCTTCTACGATGTCCTGAATGGTGCGCTCTCCATAACCAATCACCTGCTGCTTGAGTTCTCTACCGTCCAGAACACGGCGGCGCTCGGCATAAACAGCTTTGCGCTGGTTGTTCATGACCTCGTCGTACTCAAAAACCTGCTTACGAATGTCGTAGTAGTAGGTCTCCACTTTTTTCTGAGCACCTTCCAGGGAGCGATTAAGCATGCCGGATTCAATCGGCATGTCCTCTTCGACGCGGAAAGCATTCATCAATCCCGCCACCCTCTCACCCCCAAAGATGCGGAGCAGGTTGTCCTCCAGGGAAAGGAAGAAGCGAGTGCTTCCAGGATCACCCTGACGACCGGCACGGCCGCGCAGCTGGTTATCCACGCGCCGGGATTCATGGCGTTCCGTACCGACCACATGCAGACCACCGGCGGCCCTCACCTGGGCCTCCTCCTGCTTGACGACGATGTCGTACTCGGCCTTAACGCGGGAAATCATTTCCCGCAGTGCCTGGATCTGAGGATCATCCGTCGGGGCCTTCTCAGCGGCCTGGGCAATGCGGTCTTCCAGCTCCAGCACGGTGAGGCTGCGGTCTCCCCAGGTGCCAACGAGCTGCTTGGCAAGCTCACCGAGAGCTGCATCGGCAGAGGAAGAAAGCTCACAAGGGTAAAGATTGCCGATCGCGCGGGCCTCACTCGGCGCCTTGAAAGCCGCCGGTGCCTCCTGCGAGAATCCGGCAGCGGCGGCCGATCGCTGCAGGGGAACGGGGGGGCGGTGGTCCTCCTCGGGCCGCACCAGGCGCGGGAGCAGAACTTCGCGCACCTTGAGTCTGGCCATGTAGTCGCTGTTGCCACCGAGGATGATGTCGGTACCCCGGCCGGCCATGTTCGTGGCGATCGTCACCGCTCCGGAGCGACCCGCCTGGGCCACGATCTCTGCCTCGCGCTCCACATTCTCTGGCTTGGCATTAAGCAGATTGTGGGGAATCTGCTGCTCGGCCAGAAGGGCGGAGAGCAACTCCGATTTCTCCACACTGGTGGTCCCCACCAGCACAGGACGGCCGGCGCGATGGATTTCGGCAGTCTCCAGCGCCACGGCTCGCCACTTAGCAGTTTCGCTCTTGTAGACCTGATCGGTCCAGTCGGAACGGGAGCGGGTCCTGTTGGTGGGCACAACCGTGACCTCCAGCTTGTATGTTTTCTCGAACTCCACTTCCTCGGTCTTTGCCGTTCCGGTCATTCCGGCAAGACGGGGGTACAGGAGAAAGAAGTTTTGGTAGGTGATACTGGCCAAAGTCTGGGTCTCCGGCTGAATCGGTAGAGATTCCTTGGCTTCGATCGCCTGATGGAGACCATCACTCCAGCGCCTACCCGGCATGACCCTGCCGGTGAATTCGTCGACGATTACCGCGTCCTCACCGCGAACGATGTAATTGACATCCTTTACAAAAAGCTCTTTAGCCTTGAGGGCATTGTTGAGGAAGTGGGCCCAGGGGTCGCGGGGGTTGAACAGATCCTCAACTCCTAGAAGCTGCTCTGCCTTGGCGTAACCCTCGTCCGTAAGAGTGACATTGCGTTGCTTTTCATCGACTTCATAATCGCCCTCCGGATCAATGCCGTCCTTCCCCATCTCCGCGGCCCGCTCCAGAGCCGAAGCAATTTCAGTGGCGCGACGATACTTTTCCTGGGGCCGCTCAACCTGACCGGAAATAATCAGGGGAGTACGCGCCTCGTCAACCAGGATTGAATCAACTTCGTCGATGACGCAGTAGTGAAATTCGCGTTGAACCACATCAGCGATATCACTCGCCATGTTGTCGCGAAGATAATCGAATCCCAGCTCGGAATTCGTTGCATAGGTAATGTCACAGGCATAATTGCGACGTCGATCCTGGGGGGCCATGTCCTGCTGGATCAACCCCACCGAAAGTCCGAGAAAGCGATGGATCTGGCCCATCCACTCCGCATCCCTGCGGGCCAGGTAATCGTTGACGGTGACCACATGCACACCACGGCCGGTCAGGGCATTGAGATAGGCAGGCAGGGTGGCCACCAGGGTCTTGCCCTCGCCCGTCTTCATCTCTGCGATCTGCCCGTTGTGCAGCACCATGCCGCCGATCAGCTGCACGTCGAAATGGCGCATGCCCAGAACGCGCTTGCCTGCCTCGCGCACTACCGCGAAAGCCTGCGGTAACAACTCATCGAGCAAGGCTTTCTGCCGAACCACCGTTTCGGCATTGGCCAACTTGAGACGAAACTCTGCGGTGAGTGATCGCAAATCATCATCGGAGAGAGGGGCGATCTCCTCCTCCAGCAGATTGATATCGGAGATCAGGGGTTGGTAGCGCTTCAGCTTGCGGGCATTCGGATCACCCAGCAGCAGCTTGAGCATGGGAAAACAGACCAACCAATTGGACTCACCATAGCAGCGACAAACCGGCTAGCGATTCACAGACCCGTGATACAGCAAGGGTTCTGGGGAGAATCCGGTGGGGATCCCCGCCCTCGGCCCCTGGGAGAATCGGCGGGAAGGAGAATGGGCGGATCCGATCCCCTGCCCATCAGCGGCGCCGATGCCGAGCCAGCCCGCGCACCAGTCTCCTGCCCCTACCGGGAGAGCACAGGGTCAGCCGATCAGGCTGGTGCGGCATCGGCCCGGCGCCCCAGGATTGCGGCTTGGTCTGGGACCGGATTTTCTGCCTGTGGATGGCATCGGACAGCTGCAACGCCTGTTTGATCAGCACAGCTTCTGGGCCCGGGGGCGCCGCCGGAGCGATCTGCGGCGGATGCTGCGCCAGAGCCAGGCCGTGGTGAGTCTCTGGCAGGACAGCGAGCTGGTGGGGTTTGGACGGGCAACGAGCGATACCGCTTACCGAGCTGTGCTCTGGGACGTGGTGGTGATGGAGCGCTGCAAGGGCCAGGGGCTGGGCCGTCGCCTGGTGGAGGCCCTGCTCGAGGCACCTGGGTTACGCCAAGTGGAAAAGGTCTACCTGATGACCACAGAAAGCCGTGGTTTCTACGAACGGCTGGGTTTTGAGGCGATCGCCAGCCAACATCTGATGATTGCTCCCCTGAGAAAAGGAACTGGTCAATGAAAGCGGATGAAGAGATTCGAACTCTCGACCCTCTCCTTGGCAAGGAGATGCTCTACCACTGAGCTACATCCGCATTCGCCGGCGTCGCCGACTTGTCCAGTATGCACCACAGGGGGGGGCGGTCGTCAAGGAGTCGCCGGGCAGTGCGGTTGCGCCCTCCTTGGCATGCCGTGCCCCTTGGCCCGGCTCGTGCCCTACAGAGCTGAGCCGACCTGCTGATCAACCAGTGATTGGCCTAAAGGCCGATGGACGGAAGCAGGAAGAATCTGAAAAGAAATCGCGATAACGCCATGATCGCGACAACCGGAATCCGAGGCAAAAGCGTACAATCAATCACGGATGATCCGCGCAGCCAGAGGCGATGGCCCACCCTGAGCAAATTGCATATTTTGAGCGAATCAGCGAGATGTTCCGCTCAGATTTTGCCAATGCCGGCAACGTGCTGGAAGTGGGCAGCCAGAACATCAATGGAACGGTGCGTGATTTCTTTGCCAATAACATTAATTACCTAGGCCTGGATATTGGCCGTGGCGACGGGGTCGATCTCGTAATCCCCGGGGAACTTGTTGAACTACCCGATGGGTGGGCAGATATCGCCATCTCCACCGAATGCTTTGAGCACGCAAGGAACTGGAAAGATATTTTGCTGAACATGATTCGCATCACCAAGCCCGAAGGATTGATCCTCCTCACCTTTGCCGGCAAGGGGCGAGCCACCCATGGGACACTGGACTCCGATGTGTTCAGCTCGCCTTTCACAACCACCTACTACTTGAACCTCGGTCCAGATGATCTGGCAAAAGAAGTAGCCATCGGCAGGTATTTCCAACGCCACGGCTTTGAAGTCAACTCCAAGGCTTGTGACACGTACTTCTGGGGCATTCGAAACAGCGATTCGGTGTTCAGCGAGAAGCCCGACTGGGAGATGCTCGAGACAAGACTGACGAGGGCACAAGGCCAACTCAGCCAAGCTGTCAATACCTACACCCAGCTCAAGCTGAAACTGGAAAAATCCGAATCCATTCAACAACAACTCAAAGCAGACCTGCTTGGAGCTCAACAACGCCTGCAAATCGCCTTAAACCAGGCCGAAACCCACAAGGCGGAACGGGATGGGGCCCTCCAGGAAGCAGAAACTACACGGCTTTCAGCAACCCATGCCCTCGGACAACGAGATCAGGCTTACAGAAAGGTAGATGAACTGTCCAAACAATTCTCAGAGACTCAGGCCCAGCTCTCTGATGAGCGTCACCAGACGGCCCTGAGGCTGCAAACTGCGGAACAGAGCCGACGTAGCGCCGAAAAAGATCTGGAACATGCCAATCAGGCTATTGCTGCCGCGGAACAGGCAGCATCCATGGCAAGACAAGATGCGGAGATCGCACGTCAACAAAGCCAGGAAAACTGGCAGATGACCATGGAGATCGTGAACTCAACAATATGGCGCGGCACAAGGCCGATCAGAAAGATAAAAGATGTGATTCGCCGAAGACTCAAAAGCGATGACGAGACCACAATCCTATTCAATCCAGCCGAGACAAATACAGAGTGTCCCCCAAGTGATGAGCACACAATACAGAAACCAAGTGGGTATTCGTTGGCGGACAGGACCAACTGGCAGAACCGCGCTTTTGAGGAAAGCTGGAAAGCGCTTCGCGACTTAAATAATCAAGCTCAGCCAACCAACGCAATAGGGCCAACAGAAACAAGAGTATTAATAATTGACTGGAAATGCCCAGAAGTAGACAAAGACTCGGGCTCCCATCGCATGCATGCAATAATTGAGATAATGCTCGGCCTGAAAATCGGCGTAAGTTTTATCAGCCACGCCAGTGAGCAAGATTCAAAATACCAAGAAAATTTGAGGAAGCTAGGAATACCTGTGTTTATGGGTCCCAATGAGGCAGCGGAACACTTGGCAACAAAGGGGCAAAGCTATCAGTATGTATTTATGGCAAGGCCGGACACCTCTGAGGTGTTTCTACCCTTAGTGCACCTTTTCTGCCCGGCAGCAAAATTAATTTATGACACCGTTGATTTACATTATCTTCGCATGAGACGGGCCCTTCCACTTTTGCCCGACGATGCCAAGCATGAAAGAGATGCTTTGCTTAAAGCGTCTGATAACTACTACGCCAAAGAGCTCGTTATATCAAGAGCTTCCGATCGAGTTGTGGTCGTGTCGGATGCGGAACGACAGCTGCTTTTAGAGGAAGATCCAAGCCTAAATGTCGTCACGATTCCCAATATACATAGTGTCTTGGATGATACCAATGGCTACGACGAAAGAGAAGGTCTACTATTTATTGGAGGCTTTGACCACCAGCCCAATAAAGACGCCATGATCTTTTTCTGCTCAGAAATATTCCCCAGGATAATTGACAAGCTAGGGGACATCAATCTCACCATTGCAGGCAGCAATATGCCCGAAGAAATATTTGCACTCCGAAGCGATTGTGTTCAACCCATAGGATATATGGAGGATCTAGACCCTATTCTCGCAAAAGCAAGGATTTTTGTGGCGCCCCTACGGTATGGGGCGGGCATGAAAGGGAAAGTGGGATTGAGCATGGCCCATGGACTACCAGTGGTGGGGACACAAATCGCCGCCGAAGGATTTGGCTTTACAAATGGGAAGGAAATGCTTATCATTGATACTCCCCAGAAATTTGCTGATTACACGATTAAGCTTTATCGGGATCGCGCCCAATGGATATCGCTATCCAACGAAGGCAAGCTATTTATTGATGCCAATTACTCCCCCACCACTATTAAAAGTCGCCTTTCCAATCTATTTGAAAGAGAATCTGCCGCCAAGGAGCTCGATTCATGACCAATAATCGAGTCTTAGTTTTAGGCGTCATCCTTTCCGAAAAGGAAAATCATGCTGATGCAATTATGGAAAAAATTTCCGCATGCAGCGATTGGCAGGTGGAGCTTAAATGGCATGCGGTAGGCACTGGGATCGTCAAAAATAGTGAGCACGTCATTAGTCGCTCCAATGATAAGGAGGAAAAGTTTAAGCTCATTAATCGTATATTAGATGGATGCGATTTGATGTCATATGAATATGTGGTTGTCTGCGACGACGACATTGAGATTCCGGATAATTTCCTAGATTCATATCTTCGGGTTGCCGTCAAAAGACATTATTCGCTATCGCAACCTGCTCGCTCGCACAGTAGCTATACAGACCACCACTTTGTATCCCAACTGCAAGGTGTTGAATCTCGGGAGACAAGATTCGTGGAGATTGGGCCAATATTCTGCATTCATAAATCAGCCTACCCATTTCTCCTGCCCTTTGATCAACGAGCGCCTATGGGTTGGGGACTTGATTTTCACTGGCCAGTCATTCTTGCCAAGAACAATCTGTCAATGGGAATCATTGACGAAGTGGCTATTGAGCACTCTCTCAGAAAACCAGTTGCTTATTATAGCTATCAAGAAACTCAGTCACGTATGCAGTCTTTCTTAGGGCATGTGGAGCAACTTAGTCCATCAGAGGCCTTCAGCGCAATCAAGATTTACTCAAAGGGAGACAACGGGATGGCTACTTGGCGCACTGGGAACAAACAGCCATGAATCCCAAACTTTCGATTATTGTAACGACCTTCAATCGATCTTGTCTTCTAAAAAAAGCGCTCCTCTCACTGGCATGCCAAACAGCAGCTGCTGATTCCTTTGAAATTATTGTCGTAGACGATGGATCAACTGACGAGACGCTTGACATTGTCGAGTCATTAGCCTCACTTTTGCCACTTACATATACTCATCAAATTAACTCGGGATTGGCATCCGCCAAAAATCATGGTCTTTATCTGGCGAAAGGGGAGATAGTTCTATTCCTCGATGATGATGACATCTCTAGCCCTGAACTGGTAGAAGAGCACTTAATAGCACACCAAGAACATCCGGAGCTAAATACTGCCATATTGGGGCGAACTCAGCTCTCCCCAGAACTGCGCGATGATCCCTTGATGCAATACATCACAAACAAGGATCCAATGCTTTTCTTTTATAAAGGGCTTTCCCACAATACAATTCAGAGCTATGAATATTTTTGGGGCGGCAGATCATCCTGCAAGCGTGAGCTTTTACTAAAAGAAGGGGTGTTCAACCCTATTTTTAAATTTGGCTACGAAGACATTGAGCTGGGATATAGACTTTCGAAGAAGGTTGGCCTTAATGTTGTTTACTGGGAGCATGCGCTCAACACAATGATCCGGCGAATTGACCTAGCAGCTTTTCTGCAGCGCTGTCGACGCCAAGGAGAGTCTGCCTGGAGATTCCTTGTGCTGCATGAAATGGATAACACCATAAAAAATTATCTTGAATGCAATAATTTACTTCGAGATCTCGAGATACTTGGGCCTTCTTATGAGCTCGCATCCCTTTCAGCAACAAAGCTTGAGGCTGCGGTGCATAGTGCGAAAGCTCTGGATTTTTCATTGCCGTCCGATTGGACAAAAACACTTGAATTGGCTTACCACCGAGCCTTTCGAGCTGCCATAAGCAAAGGAATGCTTGATGCGAAGCATCGATTGGAGCCTGGAAAGTCCCTATAAGTTCAATGATCATCACAACGTATTTGCGGAAGGCCGGCAGGAAAGCACGCCAACTATCGAAGGCCTGGATTTACCCTGTCGCACCCGGGCTACACAGCTTTATTTTCTTCAGGTTGCGCCAGAAACTTGTCTCAGCGCAAGCACTGCTATCTCAGAACAGGATATCAGATCTTCCAAACTTACTCGGCATGGCTAGCGCGCGGCCATGTTACCCGTTGGTAAGCATCATCGTTCCTTGCTATAACCACAAGCCTTACCTCAGGCAACGCCTGGATTGCATCTATCAACAGACTTACGAAAACTATGAGGTCATCCTCTTGGATGACTGCTCAACAGACGGCAGCGGCTTGATTCTCGACGAATACGCCACAAAGTATATCGCCAAAACCTCGCTTATCAGGAATTCTATTAACTCTGGCTCTCCCTTTAGGCAATGGAAGAAAGGCCTCCATCATGCCCAAGGGGAGTTGATTTGGATAGCGGAGTCAGATGATTTCTGTGATCTCAATTTCCTCGCCCAACTTGTCCCTGCTTTTCAAAACGAAGCGATCATGCTGGCCTTTAGTCAGATTCGCTTCATCGATGAGAATGGGGAAAAAGATGTTTGGTCAATGGAGCAATATCTGCCTGAATTTGGGCCCTCTGCTTGGAAGTCTTCTTTTACGACTTCTGCCCATAATCTGACACTAAAGAGTTGGAGTAAGAAAAATATCATTCCCAATGTCAGCGCAGCTGTTTTTCGTCGCCACACACACATCGCATTGCTAAGCAATGAGGATTGGCTCCAAATGTGTGTGTGCGGCGATTGGCTGTTTTATCTCTGGATTGCACGGTCCGGGCTTGTCTTTTATACGCCATTGACGTCGAACTACTACCGCCAGCACAAGAGCAACAGCTCTGTCTCTTTGCACAAAGATCTACAATACTTGGAAGAGCACATTCAAGTAGCTGAATACATCGTTTCCACCTATCGATTGGATGAGCCCCAGCTACAGAGCCTGAGCAATGATCTAAGCCAGCGATGGTTTTGCAATCATTCTGAACCTATTCCACCCGAATCTGCGCAAAAAATCCAGGCATTGGCCAAGCGAGCATCGCAGCAACTGGGCGTAGAACGTATGCCGAATATCCTGATTGCTACCTATTCGTTGATACCTGGTGGTGGCGAAATTTTCCCACTTAAACTTGCAAACATTTTATATCAGCGCAATCATGCCGTGGCCGTACTCAACTGCCACCAGCACCCAAACGAACCGGGTGTACGGGCAATGCTCCAGCCTGGCATTCCTTTGCTGGAATTGCAGTCGTTGGAGAATCTACCCAAACTCGTGCGGGAGCTAGGAATTGAGATTATTCACTCCCATCACCCATGGGTAGACACCACAATTGCAGAGCTACTGGATGGCAATATCGATGTTGCGCACGTCATCACGTCCCATGGAATGTATGATGAAATTGACAGGGACGACTTTCAACGCATCGGTAACTTGCTGCGGAATTGGGTGAAAGAAATCAGCTATGTAGCTGACAAGAACAAACAGCCATTGATCGATCTGGGATTTGAAGAAGTAAAGTTGCGCAAAATCCCCAACGCAATCGATCCTATCGAGATAGAAGCCCAAGATCGCTCCTGCTTTGGAATTGCTGCAGATGCATTTGTCGTTTGCCTTGTGAGTCGCGCCCGGCGGGAAAAAGGGTGGCAGGAGGCGATTGAAGCGGTGACGATCGCCCAATCCCTGACCTCTCGGCCCATTCATCTCCTCCTCGCCGGCGAAGGAGCTGAGGTTCAGCGCCTCAAACCAATCACCGATAACAAACGCATTCATTTTCTGGGATTCCAAAGCCATCCGTGCAACCTTTATGCTTGCGCTGATCTGGGAATCCTGCCAACCTTTTACCCGGGCGAAAGTCAGCCGTTGAGCCTTATTGAATGCCTGGCTGCTGGGAAACCATTTCTCTCCAGCGATCTTGGTGAAATAGCATCAATGCTCACGATTCCCTCGGGTATTGCAGGAGCAGCTCTACCATTGATCAACGGAAAGGTGGACCCCGATTCCTTTGCCAACCATATTGTTAACTATGCAGAGAATCCGCCGCTTCACCAGCGCGGCTGTGAGCTGGCCAAACTTGCAAGTAGCAAGTTTGATCCTAAAATCATGGCCACCAGCTATGAACGTATGTACAAAGATGCGATTACAGCAAGCTGATTCCCCATTTCCGAAAGTAAATCCAAGCACTGTGCAGATTTACCAAGGTTAACTTCTTGCTGCTGTGATTACCCCGCCCCCAGTGGTGAACTACCGACGACAAAGGGTAATGCACGGTCCGCCCTTCCCTTTGGAGGGCACGGGTTAGGTCTGCATCTTCGAGATAAAGAAAAAATCTTTCATCAAAGCCACCTACTTTCACGAAAGGGGCAGTGCGAAACAGCATGCAGCAGCCACTTAAGTAGGGAACATCCATGATCTGATTATAATCAGCATCGGCCATGATGAACCAGTCATCATATCTACTAAGCCATGGGAGCTTCAAATAGGCGGGGATGAATCGCCTACTTAACAAGCCAAGGATCGTGGGATTCTGCTTGCAAAGTTTTTGGAGTTCACCGCGTGGATTGATCAGCCGAGGAACAGCGAGAACAATATCATCGTTATCTTTTAACCATTCGAGGATACGTCGAAACGTTCCCAACGACCAGGCCAGATCGGTATTTAAAGCTCCAACGAATGCCGGAAGGCGTCCTAGATCGCTCAACATGCGAACCGCTTGATTTACTGCACGCCCATATCCAGGATTGGTTTTATTTGTAAGAAACAGAACTGCATTGCCCCTAAGAAGATCTACCGGCTCCCCCAAATCGTAATCATTAACAACCACCGCATACCCTATATGCGCAGGCAACTGACTCAGGCATTCATGCAGTCGCAAAACCTCCGGTGCCGCAGGATGGTAGGCGACAAAAACAAGAATCAGCTCGTGAGTCGTGGCCTGATCCATTAACGGATATTAGCACATATTATTAGAATGAAAGCCGGAGGTCAAACAAGAAAGGGCAGCACTCGGCGCTCTTTCTGCAGGAGCTTCAGACTGATAACGATTCCGACAATATTGACAAGGAAAAGCACCAGATTTGCGTGAATGTCGAACTTTCCATCAATAATGGAAGTACGGAGTGGCCCAAATGAAATGTACAGAGGATTCAGATCGGTCACCCAGCCCATCGCTCCCAGGCTTTGCTTTGTATAGAGCACAGGCGAAAGCAGGAAGACAAGTTGCAGCACGACAGGAACCAGTTGGTACAAATCCTTGAAACGAGCCCCGACCAGGCAAATGATCAGAGGGAGCCATAGCAAGAAGACAAGAAAGTTGAGAAGCCCAGGCAAGCCAAATTGCAAGAAGTTAGGGAACAGAGAAGTGTGAAAGAAGCTCAAACCTATCATCACCATAACAAATGACTGGAAGAAAGTTTGCAGCTGAAATGCCCATTCTTCCATCACATAAAAAACCGGATTGAGATTGATATTATTGATGTTGTCTCGACTTTTTTCGAAGAGACCGGGGGCGCCGCTGATCGCCGCCGACAATGAATTCCAGAGAACCAGGCCCATACCAAGGTACACCGCATAGGCCTTGAAGTCCGGAACCTTGAATACCGTTCCGTACACCATGGCAAGCGCTGCAATCGTGAGCAGATTGGTCAGGCCCAACCACATGCTGCCCAGCTTGGTACGGACAAAACGTGCCCGCGTTCGCGCCATGGCAGCAAACCACCAAACCCTGCGAGTCCGCCAGACAAAACGGATCTGATCAGTCAGGCTTTCGCCTGAACCGGTTTGCATCAAGCGCGAGCCAACGGAAGGAGCCATAACGGAAAGTACTAGTGAAGACTATTGTGGTAATAGGAAAGAGCTTCTTCAAGAGGCGCATCACAGACAATCCGGCCCTCATTGAAAACCAATCCTCGCGTACAGAAGCGTCGCAAGAGTTCGTCGGAATGGGAAGCAAGAAACAAGGTGCCTGAACTTTCGATAAAAGCATCCAGCCGCTTTTGAGCAGCTTCAACAAATCGGCTATCTCCAGTGCCAATGCCTTCATCAAGGGCCAGGCATTCATGGGAAATCCCAGTCAACAAAGCGAACAGCAATCGCGCCGTCATTCCCTGACTATACCCCTTAACTGGGAGATTAATATAATCGCCGAGTCCACTGAAATCCCTGACATCCTCCGCAAATTCTTCAAACCCCCGAAGATTTCCATGGATCATGAGATAATGGGCCTTCATCGCCTGATAGCCACTCAATTCATTGCTGGTAAGGAAGCCTCGGTGCAGCATCGGATATACGTAAGCATGTAGCATCATCTGACCAGCAGTAGGATGATAGATGCTGCTGATCAGACGCAAAAACGTGCTTTTTCCAGCACCGTTATGACCAATCAGCGCGATTCTTTCTCCATGAAACACCGTGAGATTGAGATCACGTAGGGCCTGGATCACAGCTCCTCGCCGGTCCCGTTTGAGCTGACCTCCTGTCACCGAGCGAATCAGGGTGGAACCCAGGCTTCTCATTTCCGTGGTGAATACAGGGATCTCCAGCCCCACCCCACGCATCTCCAACAGCAGATCCTGCTGGCTTTTGGCGAGCACCCTGCCTGTAGCCCCCTCTGGTTCGGTCTGAAACGAATGGGACTGCACTTGAGCCATCAGGGAACGACCTCCTGCATGACTGCCATGATCCCACTCTGCTGACGCTGCAGGGAAAAACGGTGGGCGCAGGCATTCCCCGCCTGGGAAAGTTGCTGCCACAGGGATGGATCCTCCACCAGATCTGTGAGTTTTCGGGCCAGATCCTCGCCGGCATCCTCCACGCTGAACAAGGAGGCAGCCTCTCCATAAAGCTCCCGATGGACATGAATATCGCTCACCAGGGCAGGGATGCCCGCGGCCATGGCCTCGAGCACCGGGTAATCACAACCCTCCATCAACGACCCAGACACCAGGGCGCAGCAGGATGCCAGCAGATCCGCAAGGGCCTTGCTCCCCAACCCTTCCTGCACGCGCACCCTCGGTTCGAGGGCCAGTTCCCGAATGGTGCCGTGAATCCTTTCGCTCTGGCGGCCTGGTCGACCCACGACCCACAGCACCCCCGGCCAGTGGGGATGGCGCTGTAGAAAGCGATGGAAACCTTTTAAAACATGCACCACATTCTTGTTGCCGTCATGGCGGGCCAACAGAAGTAGATCGGATCCGCGGGGCGACGGATGGGGTCCGGCAGTGATCGTGATTCCGTTGGGCACGATCCGGATGCGGC
Organism: Cyanobium sp.; assembly: GCA_040399125.1. Classification (GTDB taxonomy): domain Bacteria; phylum Cyanobacteriota; class Cyanobacteriia; order PCC-6307; family Cyanobiaceae; genus Cyanobium. The sequence goes on from JBBASR010000009.1 coordinate 34,319, forward strand.
TGGCGGGCACGCCGGCCTCCAGCAGCTGGTCGGCCACGAAACCACTGATGGCGATCACCCTCGAGGCCCGGTGCAGATGGCGGGGAATCCAGTGGCGATACCGCAAGCTGGCCTTGCGGCTGTTCGGGAACACCAGGGGGGTGAGGTCGTGACAGGTGATCACCTGGGGCAGCGACGGCAACGCGAAGAGCACCTCGCAGTACGGGCTGTACACCGCACTGGGGACCGTCATACCCGCCCGACGCAAGGTGGCTGGCACGTTCACCCCATGCTGGGCCAGGGATAGCCGCTGCAACATCGCCAGCCACCGCGAAGACGACACCTTCTCCGGCAGCAGCTCCCCCTCCCGGCAGACAGGCCCCAGCACCGGATCGAGCAGGAGGCGCTGGCCGGGGATCCCGGGCAGAACCCGCCGCACATAACTGCCGAAGCCGGAATGGCCCGGCAGATAGCAAAGCAGGTTGGTAAGCAGGGTCATGGCAGCAGTTCCTCCACGTGCTCCTGCCAGACCGCTCTAGCGAAAACGCGCTCATAGCGCTGGCGAGCACTGCGGGCAGCGAGCCACCAGGTTTCGGGTTGATCGATCAGCCACTGGATGACCGCCGCCAGCTGCTGCCACTCCGCCTGTTGCCCGGGCTGGGGAAAACCGGGCAGTTGATCCAGCCCACCCACCCAGGCCATCCCTGAACGGGCACGACGCAGGGCCAGGGCCGGCACTCCACAGGCCATCGCCTCCAGCTGCACGATGCCGAATCCCTCGTTGCTGGCAGAGGCTGGCAGCACCAACAGGGAAGCCTGCGCAAGCAATCCCAGTTTGGATGCCTCGCTCAGCTGACCATGGAACACGATCGCTTCCGACCGGACTGCCTGGGCGGCCTGCCGCTCCAGCACGGGGCGCAGCACACCCTCGCCGACGATGTGCAGCTCATCTGCGGCGCTGGCCTCGAAGGCCCGGATCAGCCAGTCGACGCGCTTGTAGCTGGAAAGACGGCCGATGAACAGCAGCCGGAATGGCTCGGGCGGCGAAACGACGCCCCCCTGCAGGCGCCGCTGCTGGATCGAGGCAGCTGCCGTTTCCAGGGAGGCGGGGAGACAGCAGGGCAGCACGCTCACCCTTGCGGAGGGAATCCCGGCGGCCACCAGCGCCTCCGCCAGCACCGGAGAGGTGGTCACCACCCGCTGCGCCGCCACCGCCATCCAACGCAGAGCCAGCCACTGATACATCGACACCAGCCAGCCCTTCGGCCCCGGGGGTGGCTCGAGGAAGGCATGCCAATGCAGGGCAATGAACCGCCTGGGGCGCCACAGGCGAGCCACCATCGCCAGGCCCAGCAGGCCAGGGCAGGGGAGATGGAGCTGCAACGGCTGGGAGCTGCCGAGCACCGCGAGCAGGCGCGCTGAGGGCAGGGGCAGCAGCAGTTGGCCCAGCTGAAGACTGGGCAGATGCTGGCGCCGATAGGTCACCGGCAGGGGATCGGAGCCCACGCGGGGAGGACCCTGGAGGCTGAGGGTGAGCAGGGGTTCGCCACGGGCCTCATATTCGCTGGCGATCTCATGGGCAACACGCTCGACCCCCCCGAACCCCGGAGGCCACTCACGCACCAGCTGCAGCCCCCCGGAGCCGGTCAGCGTCCTTTCGCCTTGAGCACGGTCTTGATCGTCTTGAGCAGGATCAACAGATCGAGACCGGTGTTCCAATGTCTCAGGTAGTAGAGGTCGTAGCTGAGCTTGAGTTCGGCCTCCTCCACCGTGGCCGCATAGGGCGCACAGACCTGGGCCCAGCCACTGAGGCCTGGAGGCATCCAATGGCGCTTGCGGTAATGGGGAATGCGCTCCTCCAGGTCATGCTCCAGCTCAGGCCGCTCGGGGCGGGGCCCGATCAGGCTCATATCGCCCCGCAGCACATTGATCAGCTGGGGGAGCTCATCGAGGCGCACACGACGCAGAAACCAGCCGACTCGGGTGATACGCGCATCCCGACGCTGGGTCCAGGTGGCGGGAGCATCGACAGGGGCGGCGCGCATCGTGCGCAGCTTGTAGAGGCGGAAGGTGTCCCCCATCCAACCACTGCGATCCTGTACGTAGAACACCGGACCCCGATCCTCCAGCCAGATCAGCAGGGCAGCCAAGCTGATCAGTGGCAAGGTGAGCAGCAGCAACAGCAGGGCCACGGAGACATCGGCAGCGCGCTTGAGCTGGCGCTGCACACTCATCGGATCAGTCCAGGGCAGATCCTCCAGACCGAACGCCTCCTCTGGCAGATGGGCAGGCAGCAGCCGCTGCTGTTGCTGTTCGGCCATCTCCAGCACGGTGGGGAAATGGCGCAGCCGTTGCCGGGAAAGCAGGGGCTGCAGCAGCATTCGCACCCCCAGGGCCCACAGGCTCAGTCCGGTCAGCAGAGCCAGCTGGATGCGTCGATGGCCGAGAGTGAAGCTGACAGGGAAATGGAACAGCCAGGCAGCCAGGATCACGGCCAGCAAAGTGGCCAGGGCCGGAGCGGTGAGTCGCAGCAGCAGCGGCCCCGGCAGCAGGCGTGGCCAGCGCAGCAGGGTGTAACTGCCGAACAGCCAGCCAAACAGGCTGTAAGCGATGCCGAACGCAACCAGCCAGTCGGGATGCTGCAGCAGATCACTCCCCAGGCCCCGGTCGATCAGGAAGGCCATCAAGGCGATACCCGCCAGATCGAGCAGAGCACAGATCTGCAGGACCTGCCGGGGCCTGGGTGTACGGGGTCGGGGGGACACCGGAACGGCGGCGGGGCGATTCAGCGGGGGAGAGCCGCCAACAGGCTGCCCATCTCCAGGGCCTGCAGGCCGTAGCTCCAGCCCAGATTGCTCTTGATGCCCGCCCGTTCCAGGGCCTGCTGGAGCGTATCGGTGGTGAGCACCCCGAAGATCGCCGGCACACCGGTATCCCGGGCCACGGCGGCGACCCCCTTGCTGACCTCGGCCACCACCACATCAAAGTGGGGGGTATCGCCGCGGATCACGGCCCCGAGGGTGATCACCACCTGGTATCGACCACTGGCAGCCAGTCGCTGAGCCACCAGGGGGATCTCGAAACTTCCAGGCACCCAAGCCACATCGAGCTGGGAGCTGTCAGGCGTTGTGTCGATGCCATGGCGAGCCAGGCAATCAAGACAGCCACTCAAAAGCCTGCCGGTGACCAGATCATTGAACCGGGCGACGACCACGGCGATGCTCAGGCCGGCCGTATCCGTGAAACGGCCTTCAAAAACGGTCAAGGGCTCAGACCACGAAGTAGCTCATACCCCAGTTGAGCAGCACGAGGGCCACCCAGGCCAGACCCCCGAGCAGAACCAGGCGGTTGGAACGGCCGCTGTCCTCGCTGCTGGCGTAGAGAACGGGGACAGCCACGATCAGCGCAAAGGACAGAACAACCAGAGCCAGAACGGTGAGGGTATTGAGAATCTGCATGGTCGGATCGCGGCTGGCCAGGTCAGGCAGTAGGCGGATTCTCACACGAGCGCTGAACGCTCCAGGGGCCGACATGGCCTTTCCTTCACAAGTTGTGGGGGAGGGTGCCGCCCCTACGATCGAATCCCCCCGCACCCTCCCAGCCATGGCCGCGGAAGCCGAACAGCAGCTTTCGCTGGAGGCGGACCTGGCCCTGCAGGGCGATCTTTTCGCAGGCTGCCCGGCTGCGGTGGCCTTGCCCACGAGCGGCAGCGGCGATGCCCCCCCGCAGGAGCGGGAGTCTGGGGCGCTTGACGAGGAAGCTCTCACCGCCGACGCCCACTCCCGGCCGAGAGCGCGACGCTCCTCCCGCCAGGAAAACGCAGCCGGAGGCGGCACCCAGGAAGCGGATGTCGTTCCGGCGGCAATCGCGGCCTACTCCAACCCTGAGGCCTCCGACCAGGCTGCCGACGGAGTCTCGGAAGGCGGCCCCAGCTCGGGCTCCGGCCCGGGAGCGCCAGGCCGCCAGGAGGATGATCTGCCGCCCTGGCACCACCACAGCCTGGTGGATCCGGCGCAGCTGACGCCGGTGCTGCGTCACTACGTGGAACTCAAGGCCGCCCACCCCGATCGGGTGCTGCTCTATCGGCTCGGCGACTTCTACGAATTCTTCTTCGAGGACGCGATCCTGCTCTCGCGCCTGCTGGAACTGACCCTCACCGGCAAGGAGGGAGGCAAGGGCATCGGCCGGGTGCCGATGGCAGGCATTCCGCACCATGCAGCGGAGCGGTACTGCGGCGAACTGGTGCGCCGGGGCCTGTGCGTGGCCCTGTGCGATCAGCTGGAGACCACGCCTGCCCGAGGGGCCCTGTTGCGCAGGGACATCACCCGGGTACTCACCCCTGGCACGGTGCTGGAGGAAGGGTTGCTCAGTGCGCGCCGCAACAACTGGCTGTGCGCCGTGGTGCTCGAGGGGAACCACTGGGGCCTCGCAGTCGCGGACGTGAGCACCGGGGAGTTCCGGCTCACCGAACGGCAGGGCAGCGCCGCCCTGCACCAGGAACTCCTGCAGGTGGAAGCCGCCGAAGTGATCCGGCCGGAACCCCCCACCGACAGCGAGGACGGCATGCCCGGCTGGTGTCCCGAAGGGGTGCGGCTGACCGCAGTGGCCCGCACCCCCTTCGAAAGACCCGAGGCACGGGCCCGTCTGCTGGAGCGCTTCCGGCTCGCCAGCCTCGATGGCCTGGGGCTGGGGGAAGCCCGCCTGGCGATGCAGGCGGCGGGCGGGCTGCTGGCCTACCTGGACGAAACCCAGCCCGGGGACCAGGGGTCGGTGCCGCTCAACCTGCCCCGCCTGTGGCACCCCAGCGACCATCTGGTGCTCGATGCCCAGACGCGCCGCAACCTCGAACTCACCCGCACCCAGATGGGGGGCGGCCTGCACGGATCGCTGCTCTGGGCCCTGGATCGCACCGCCACAGCGATGGGAGGGCGCTGCCTGCGGCGCTGGATCGAGGCCCCGCTGGTGGACCTGACGGCGATCCTTACTCGGCAGGAAGGGGTGAGCGAACTGGTAACCGGACGGCCCCTGCGCCAGGCGCTGCGGCGCCTGCTGCGTCCGATGGGAGATCTGGAACGGCTGGCGGGCCGGGCCGGCGCCGGCACTGCCTCGGCCCGGGATCTGGTGGCCCTGGCCGACGGCCTGGAACGACTGCCCCAGCTGGCGAACCTGGTGCGGACGTGCCACAGCGAGCCGCTGCTGGCCCTGGGGCGCCCCTGGCCCGAACTCAGCGAGCTGGCGGCCGAGCTTCGCCATCAGCTGGTGGAGGCACCGCCGCTCTCGCTCACCGAAGGCGGCCTGATCCACGATGGCGTGGATCCCCTCCTCGATGGGCTGCGCAACCAGCTCGACGACCAGGAGGCCTGGCTGAGGCGCCAGGAGGCGATGGAGCGGCAGTCCAGCGGTAATCCCAACCTGCGGCTGCAATACCACCGCACCTTCGGTTACTTCCTGGCGGTGAGCCGCGCCCGGGCAGCCCGCGTTCCGGAGCACTGGATCCGCCGCCAGACCCTGGCCAACGAAGAGCGCTTCGTGACGCCGGAACTGAAGGGCAGGGAGGGCCGGATCCTGCAGCTCCGGGCCCGCATGGGACAACGGGAGTACGAACTTTTCTGTGAGCTGCGCAGCCTGGTGGGGGCCCAGGCTGGACCGATCCGGGCCGCGGCCCGGCTGGTGGCCGAACTCGACGCCATCGCCTCCCTGGCGGAGGTGGCCGCCACCGGCGGCTACTGCCGGCCGGAGCTGCACGAGGGCCGCGACCTGAGGATCGAAGCCGGCCGCCATCCTGTGGTGGAACAGCTGCTGGTGGAGACCCCGTTCACCGCCAACGACCTGGCCCTCGGCAGCGGCGCGGCCGACGCCGAGGCCCCCCCCCCCGGCGGGCCCGACCTGCTGGTGCTCACCGGCCCCAACGCCAGCGGCAAGAGCTGCTATCTACGGCAGACGGGCCTGCTCCAGCTGATGGCACAGATCGGCAGCTGGATCCCGGCCCGGGCTGCACGGCTGGGCCTTGCCGACCGGATCTTCACGCGCGTGGGGGCGGTGGATGACCTGGCCACAGGCCAATCGACCTTCATGGTGGAGATGGCCGAGACGGCCAACATCCTTCACCACGCCACCCCCCGATCCCTGGTGCTGCTCGACGAGATCGGACGGGGCACCGCCACCTTCGACGGCCTCTCGATCGCCTGGGCCGTGGCCGAACATCTGGCCTCGGCCATCGGCGCCCGCACGATCTTTGCCACCCATTATCACGAACTCAACGAGCTGGCCGCCTTACTGCCCAACGTGGGCAACGCCCAGGTGCTGGTGGAGGAAACGGGGGAGGAGCTGGTGTTCCTGCATCGGGTCTGCCACGGCGGAGCCAGTCGCAGCTATGGGATCGAAGCGGCCCGCCTGGCCGGCGTGCCCCCCTCCGTGGTGTTGCGGGCCCGGCAGGTGCTGGGAAGGATCGAGGCCAACAGCCATGTGGCCGTGGGCCTGCAGGCGGCCTGAAGCCAATCGGACTCGGTGGACCGGCGCGCGATCAGGCCGGGCCCCGATCCAGCCAGGCCCGACGCAGCAACGCATTCACCGCCGCCGCCACCAGCCCTGCCCCTCCCTTGCTCCCTTCCAGCCGGATCTGAGGAAGGCCGCTTTCGGCCAAATGCCGCTTGCTCTCCGCCACCCCCACGAACCCCACCGGCATGCCGATCACCAGGGCCGGGGCCAACGCCTCGGGCATCGCCAGCAGGGTCTCGAGGGCCGTGGGGGCGCTGCCGATCAACACCACTGCCCCGGGATGGTGCCGCAGGGCGCTCTCCATGCCCGCCGCCGTGCGGGTGCCGCCGGCCGGCGCCTGAGCCGGGGCCCAGTCGAGCACCGAATGGACCCTGTTGCCGAAGGTGCGGCCCGCCATCGGTCGCACGGCCGCCGCGGCCATCGCCGTATCGGTGAGAATCACCGCCCCGGCCACCAGGGCCTCCATCCCCAGCCGACACGCCCCGGGGCTGAAGCGCAGATCCGGGGCGATGGCCAGATCACCGCTGCTGTGTACCAGCCGCTCCAGCACCTCCTGCTCCACCCCCTCCAGGCCGGTGGGACCCAGCCAGCCGCGGATGCGGCGCACGCTCTCCACAAAGATCGGATGATCCAGGGGGCCCTGCCCCGATTCCTTCCCAGCCCCTGCCCACCCCTCCATCCCCTCTCCGACCATGCCCATCCATCTCTACTGGGGCGACGATGAAGCGGCCCGCACCAGGGCCGTGGAGGGGCTGATCGAGCAACTGGTGGATCCGGCCTGGGCCAGCATCAATCTCAGTCGCCTGGACGGGCAGGACCCCGCCCAGGCGGCAGCCGCCCTGGAGGAGGCCCGCACCCCGGCCCTGGGGGGTGGGGCCCGGGTGGTGGTGGTGCAACGCAGTCCGTTCTGCAGCCAATGCCCGGCGGAGCTGGCCAGCCGGCTGGAGGCCAGCCTGGAGCTGATTCCGGAAGGATGCCACCTGGTGCTGGTCAGTCCTGCGAAACCGGATGCCCGCCTGCGTACCACCAAGGCCCTGCGCAAACTGGCGGAGGAGAAAAGTTTCGCCCTGCCTGCCTTCTGGGACGGCGACGGCCAGCTGGATCTGGTGGGCCGCACCGCCCGGGAGCTGAACCTGCGCCTGAAGCCGAGCGCCATCGAAGCCCTGGCCGAAGCGGTCGGCAGCGACAGCGCAAGGCTGGCCAGCGAACTGGAGAAACTGGCGCTCTACGCGGGCAACGCGCCGATCAGCGCCGCAATGGTGGCGGCCCTGATCCCGCACCAGGCCACCAGCAGCCTGGCGGTAGGCGATGCCCTGCTGGCGGGGCGGCCGGCCGAGGCGATCGGCCTGGTGGATGCCCTGCTGGCCTCCAACGAACCGGCGCTGCGGATCGTGGCGGCCCTTTCCAGCCAGATCCGGGGCTGGCTATGGGTGGCGCTGCTGGAGCAGGCGGGCGAGCAGGACGTGGCCGTGATCGCCAAAGCGGCGGGCATCGGCAACCCCAAACGGATTTATGTGATGCGCAAGCAGATCCGCGGCCGTTCTCCCGCCCAGCTGCTGGAGCTGCTGGGGCAACTGCTGGAGGTGGAGGCGGCCCTCAAACGGGGCAGCGATGCCGGAGCTGCCTTCCGCGATGGGTTCCTGATCCCTACCGGGAAGGCCGAACTCCGATAATCGGCCTTGAAAGCCGCTTCACCACCCGGGATGGCCCTGCTCGTACAGAAATTCGGGGGCACTTCGGTGGCCGATGTGGAGCGGATTCAGGCGGTGGCCCGGCGGATCGCCAGCTGCCGCGAAGAGGGCCACGAACTGGTGATCGTGGTCTCGGCCATGGGCCACACCACCGATGAGCTCACGGGCCTGGCCCGGGCGATCACCGCCGATCCACCCCGGCGGGAGATGGACATGCTGCTGGCCACCGGCGAACAGGTGTCGATCGCGCTGCTGTCGATGGCCCTCCACAGCCAGGGGGTGCCCGCCGTCTCGATGACGGGCACCCAGGCCGGCATCATCACCGAATCGGCCCACGGAAGAGCCCGCATCCTGGAGGTGCGCACCGAACGGCTGCAGCGGCTGCTGGAAGAGGGTCAGGTGGTGGTGGTGGCCGGCTTCCAGGGCACCAGCAGTGGCCAGGCCGGTACGCCGGAGATCACCACCCTGGGGCGCGGAGGCTCCGACACCTCGGCCGTGGCCCTGGCAGCGGCCCTGGGGGCTGATGCCTGCGAGATCTACACCGATGTGCCGGGGGTGCTGACGACGGATCCGCGCAAGGTGCCGGATGCCCAGCTGATGGAAACGGTGAGCTGCGACGAGATGCTCGAACTCGCCAGCCTGGGGGCGGCGGTGCTGCATCCACGGGCCGTGGAGATCGCCCGCAATTACGGCGTGCCGCTGGTGGTGCGCTCCAGCTGGAGCGACGCCCCCGGCACCCTGCTCACCAGCGGCGCACCCCGGCCGATCGGCAGCGAGGGGCTGGAACTGGGCAAACCGGTGGACGGCGCTGAACTGGAAGCGGATCAGGCGGTGCTGGCCCTCGCCCACGTGCCGGATCGTCCGGGCGTGGCGGCGAGGCTGTTCGAGGCCCTGGGAGCCGCCGGTATCAACGTGGACCTGATCGTGCAGGCCACCCACGAGGGCGCCAGCAACGACATCGCCTTCACCCTGGCCGCCGCCCAGTGCGACCGGGCCGAGCAGGTGTGCCGGGAGGTTCTGGCGGCGATGGAGGCCGGCGGTGCCCAGCTCTCGGCGGAAGCCGGCCTGGCCAAGCTGAGCATCTCCGGGGCCGGGATCATGGGGCGCCCCGGAGTGGCGGCCCGCTTGTTCGACATCCTGGCCCGCCAGGGCATCAACCTGCGGCTGATCGCCACCAGCGAAGTGAAGGTGAGTTGCCTCGTGGATGGCACCCAGGGGGCCAAGGCCCTGCGGGCCGCTGCCGAAGCCTTTGAACTGAGCGAGCAGCAGCTGCGGCACACCGCCCAGATCTGCCACCAGGAGGACCCTGCGGTGCGGGGGGTGGCCCTCGACCTCGATCAGGTGCAAGTGGCCGTCCGGCGGGTGCCGGATCGTCCCGGAGCCGCCGCCGCCATCTGTCGCGCCCTGGCCGATGCCGGCCTCAGCCTCGACGCCATCGTGCAGTCGGAGCGCACCCACCGGGACACGGGCGAGCCCAGCCGGGACATGAGCTTCACCCTGAGGCGCGAGGACCGGCAGCTGGCGGAACAGGCCCTTGCCGGGGTGCTGCAGCACTGGCAGGGCGCCCGCTTCGAGGAAGGCCCGGCCATCGCACGCATCAGTGCCGTGGGAGCAGGCATGGCCTGCACCGCCGGCACCGCCGCCCGCATGTTCCGCGCCCTGGCCGATGCCGGCATCAACATCGAACTGATCGCCACCAGCGAAATCCGCACCAGCTGTGTGGTGGCCGAAGCCGATGGCATCGGCGCCCTCCGGGCCGTGCATGCCGCCTTCGGCCTCGGCGGCACCGCCCTGCACCGGGCCGAAGGCACGGAAGCCCCCACCTGAGGCAGGCAAACCTGACTCAGTCCTGAATCCTCACCGGCGTACCCACCTCCGTCCGAGGAAACAGCCAGCGGGCCGTGGCCGTGGTGGTGCGGATGCAGCCATGGCTGCGGGGAACCCCATACGCCTGCCCCGCCTCCTCCTGCCAGGGGGAGGGATGGATGCAGATCGAATCGGGAGGAAGACCACCCCCTCCGAGGCAGAGCACATGGGGCACCGAGGGGATCTCGTAATCGGCACCGGTCATCGGCGTTGCGAGATATCTGGTGGCCACAGTGAAATCCCCGCGGGGGGTGGGGGTGGCAGGCAGCCCGGTGGAGACAGGCTTGCGGTACACCATCCGGTTGTGACCGTCGAAAGCAGTGAGGCGCTGCTCGGAAAGATCGATCAACAGCCGGGCCACCGGCACGGGCGGTGGCGGCAAGGGAGGGGCCGCCAGATGGGGGACTGGGGGGAGGGCAGGGGGCCCGGTCGTGACAGCCAGGACCGCGGATCCACCGGCGAACCCGGAAACCGCCAGCCCAGGCAGCAGGAGCAACCGCATGCAGATTTTTTCACTCATGCCTTGTGATAAGGCCCCCCCTGCAGGATCGTCTGGGCGCGGTAGAGCTGCTCGATCAGCATCAGGCGGGCAATCTCGTGGGGAAAGGTCATCGGCGAGAGGCTGAGGCGCCAGGCCGCCTGCTGCTTGAGTGCGGGATCGATCCCTTCGGCCCCGCCGATCACGAAGGCGAGTCGATCGGAGGCCGAACCGCGCAAAGCTTCGGCGAAGGCCAGCGAGTCGGCGGTGGAGCCCTCTTCGGTGAGCACCACCAGCCTCTCCTCGGGCCGCAGCTGGGCCAGGATCGCCTCCCTCTCCCGGGCAGGTGTGGAGTCCTTGCATTCCACGATCGTGAGTCCGGGCAGGCGCTTCAGGTAGACGGCGATCCCGTCACTGACCCAGCGCTTGCGGATCCTGCCCACGGCAAGCACCCGGATACGGGAGGGATTGAGCACCGGCGGTCGATCAGGTTCTGCCCACCAGTTTCTGACGCAGGTTCTTGATCCGGTCCCGCAGGTTGGCGGCCTCCTCGAACTCCAGGTTCTTGGCGGCCGTCTTCATCCGATCCTCGAGCTGGGTGATGAGCTCCGGCAGGGATTCCAGTGGCACCTCGTTCTGCTCCGCCTGCTCGGTGGCCTGCTCCAGCTGTTCGTCGTTCAGTCGGCGGGAAACCTCCAGGAAGGCCAGGATCGAATTGCCTGCCCGCTTGCCCGCCGGCATCGGGGTGATGCCGTTGGCCTCGTTGTAGGCATGCTGAATCGCCCGCCGGCGCTCGGTTTCCGAGATCGCCCTGGCCATCGAATCGGTGAGGTTGTCGGCATAGAGCAGGGCAACTCCCTCCACATGGCGGGCGGCACGGCCGATGGTCTGGATCAGGGAGCGCTCGGCCCGCAGGAACCCCTCCTTGTCGGCATCGAGGATCGCCACCAGCGACACCTCCGGCAGGTCGAGGCCTTCACGCAGCAGGTTCACCCCCACCAGCACGTCATATTCGCCGTTGCGGAGGTCCTGGATGATCTCGATGCGTTCGATCGAATGGATCTCGGAGTGCAAGTAGCGCACCCGAACGCCGTTCTCCGCCAGGTAATCGGTGAGGTCCTCTGCCATCCGCTTGGTGAGGGTGGTCACCAGCACCCGCTCCTTCTTGTCGGCCCGCAGGCGAATCTCACCCAGCAGGTCATCGACCTGGCCATCGGTGGGCCGCACCTCCACGATCGGATCGAGCACGCCGGTGGGGCGGATCACCTGTTCAGCGATGTTGTCGCGGCTTTCGGCCAGCTCCCAGGCTCCAGGCGTGGCGCTCACGAAGATGGTCTGCTTCGCCTTCTCCCAGAACTCCGCCCCCTTGAGGGGGCGGTTGTCGGCGGCACTGGGCAGCCGGAAACCATGCTCGATCAGCACCTGCTTGCGGCTCTGATCGCCGTTGTACATGGCCTGCAGCTGGGAGCAGGTCACATGGGATTCATCCACCACCAGCAGCCAGTCATCAGGGAAGTAATCGATCAGGCATTCGGGGGGCGTGCCGGCCGGCCGGCCGGCGAGATGGCGGGCGTAGTTCTCCACCCCGTTGCAGTACCCCACCTGCTCGAGCATCTCGAGGTCGTAGGTGGTGCGCTGCTCCAGGCGCTGGGCCTCCAGCAGGCGCCCTTCGAGATTGAGCTGATCGAGCCGTTCGCGCAGCTCGGTGCGGATGGCCGTGATCGCTTCCTGCAGCCGTTCCTTCGGCGTCACGAAGTGCTTGGCCGGATAGATGTTGATCGCCTCCAGGCTCTGCAGAATCTCACCGGTGGTGGGATCCACATAACGGATCGCTTCCACCTCATCGCCGAACAGCTCGATCCGCACCAACCGATCTTCGTAGGCCGGGCCGATCTCCAACACATCGCCGCGTACGCGGAAGCGGCCACGCGAAATCTCCAGGTCGTTGCGGGAGTACTGGTTGTTGACCAACTCCCGCAGGGAGCCCCTCAGGTTGAGGGTTTCACCCACCTGGAAGCGCACCGCCGCCTTGAGGTATTCCGAAGGGATGCCGAGGCCATAGATGCAGCTGATTGAAGCGACCACGATCACATCGCGTCGCTCGAACAAAGAGCGGGTCGCCGAATGGCGCAACATGTCGATCTCCTCGTTGATCGACGCCGTCTTGGCGATGTAGGTGTCCGAAACGGGCACATACGCTTCGGGCTGGTAATAGTCGTAATAAGAGATGAAATATTCAACGGCGTTGTTCGGAAAGAACTCCCGTAGCTCATTGCAGAGCTGGGCCGCCAGCGTCTTGTTATGGGCCAGCACCAGGGTGGGACGCCCCGTGCTGGCGATCACATTGGCAATGGTGAAGGTCTTGCCGGTGCCGGTGGCCCCCAGCAGGGTCTGGTAACGGTCGCCGGCATCGACCCCTTCCACCAGGGCCTTGATGGCGGAGGGCTGATCTCCCTTGGGTTGGTAGGGAGCGTGCAATTCAAAAGCCATGGGACCCATTCTGGGGCCCATGGCCGCATGGCGGAGTTCGGATGCCCTACGCGTCTAGGCGACGGCGTCGGTGAGGAGGGACATGGCGCGGAGGAGGGGCACATCCAGACCGAGAATCTTGAGGACCACCGTGCTGATCACGCTGTACACGAGGGACCCGAGCACCGCGCTGTAGATGCCCCTGCGCAGACGGAATCCCTGGATCAACCAGGCCGTCCCCGAGAAGAGGATGATCGAGATCAGCAGGTTGAACAGGAAAGAAACGGGACTGAGGACTCCCCCGAACGAGGCGAAGGTCCAGAACGGAGAGAGCAGCAACCGCAGCGGAGCGACCAACAGGGTGCCCATCAGACCGATCGCCAGGGCCGAGGCCAGGGCGATACGGAAGCTCACCATCTCCACGCCCAGGGGAAGCGCAGCGACGAGCAGCAGGATGACAGCCCTGACGGGCCACTGCAGAAGCCAGAGAAAGGGGTGGGACACGACGTGCGATCCGTTTTCTGCAGCGTATAGCTGCTGATCAGCGCCGAACAGCCTCGGCCGCGCTGCTGATCGCCTCCCGCAGTCCCCGAACCACGGCCACCATGGCCAGCTCGTCATTGAGACGATTGACAGCGGAGCCCACGCCCACGCCGCTGGCGCCGGCCGCCAGGGCCATCGGCACGGTGACGGCCGAAAGACCGGAGGCACAGAGCACAGGCAACGCCACGGCACGACTGATCGCATGGGCAGCCGCCAGGGTGGGCGCCGCCTTCTCGATCAGGCCGAGGCTGCCGGCACTGAACGGACGGGCACTGGTTCCCCCCTCGGTCTGGATCAGGTCGGCGCCGGCCGCGACCAGATCGATGGCCAGCTGTTCCTGCTGATCCAGCGGCAGAACATGGGGCACGGTGACAGACAGCACCACTTCGGGCAGCAGGGCACGGGTGCGACGGGTGAGGTCCAGCACCTCCTCGGCGCCGAAGACGCGCCCGAGGGGATAGAAGGCGTCGAAATTGCCGATCTCCACCATGGCCGCACCGGCCTCCACGGCGGCAGGGAACAGCTCCGGATCGACCGCCGAGACGCAGATCGGCAGTCCAGGAGCGGTGGCAGCCACGAGTGCCACCAGCTCGGGATCGCAGGCCACATCGATCAGATCGGCACCGCCTGCCGCTGCCGCCCGGGCGATCCGCTGCACCGCTGCGGCATCGAAGTTGGTGAGACCGGCAATGACCTTCAGCAGACGACGACCGGACACCGCGTTCTGCAGAGCGGCAGGCAGGCTGGAAAGGCGGGACATTGGGTGCAGCTGGAAGATCGTGGTGTGATTCTCCCATCCGAGCCTTCGACAACCGAGCGCGGCTGGGGGCCCCACCAGCTGCGCCTGCATCGCCAGCTGCTGCGCCGGCCGGAACTGCTGCCGAAGGGTGCCGGGCTGTTGCTGGCGGTTTCGGGAGGCCAGGATTCCATGGCCCTGACCCGGTTGCTTCGGGATCTCCAGCCTCTGCATCACTGGCGGCTGCGGCTCTGGCATGGCGACCACGGCTGGCGAGCGGAAGCAACGGCCCAAGCCCGGGAACTGAAGCTCTGGGCCGAGTCCGAAGGCCTCGAACTGGAGATCGCCCAGGCCCCGGAGAGGGGGCTGGGCAGCGAAGCGGCAGCCCGCAGCTGGCGCTACGACCGCCTGGCCCGCTCGGCCGTCCTTCAGGGCTGCACCCACGTGGTGACGGGCCACACCGCCAGCGACCGGACGGAAACCGTGCTGCTCAACCTGGCCCGGGGCTGCCACCTGCGGGGTCTGGCAAGCCTGCGGCCGCTGCGCCCGTTGACGCTGCCTGCCCCAGATGGCGCGCCTCTGCTGCTGAGTCGGCCGCTGCTTCTGCTCAGCCGGGCCGATACCTACCAACTCTGCCAGGAACGCAATCTGCCCGTGTGGCTGGACACCACCAACGCTGACCCTCGCTTCAGCCGCAACCGGCTGCGGGCCGAGGTACTGCCGGTGCTGGAAGAGCTGCACCCCGGGGCCAGCCGCAGGATCAGCGGCCTGGCGGAACGACTGGCGGCGGAGTCGGAGCAGAAGGAGGAACTGCTCGACCTGGCCCTCGAGGTTCTCGGCGTGGCCGAAGTGCCAAGGGGCAGTGCCGCGGCCCTGCAGCAGCGACGCCTGGGCGCGCTTTCCGCGGCGGCCCAGCGGCAGCTGCTGCAGCGCTGGCTGGAGACCCAACGGGGCCGGGGCCTGGAAAGCGCCCCCCTCGAGCAGCTGATCCGCCGGCTGGCGGCGGGCCAGGGATCCGGCCGGATGGACCTGGCCGCCGGCTGGCAGCTGCGGTGGGATGGCGCCACACTGTTGCTTCATTCCCCCGAAGCGCCCCATGGCTGAAGCGGAAGTGCCCCAGGACCTGGCAGAGCTCTATGCCGCGGTCGAGGTGACCTACTGCGAGGACCGTTGGTCCGATGTGCTCCGCCAGGGAAAGGCCCTGGTCGAGGCGATCGGCGACCGACAGGACCCCACGGCCACGGCCGTGCGCCAACGTCTGCAGCTGCTGATGGCCCATACCCATCTCCATGGGTTCGGCGACCGGCACATCGCCGAAGACCTCTATCGCACCATTCTCGCCAGCAAGTCGGAACCGGCCCTGCGCCAGGCGGCCGAACACGGCCTGCAACTGTGCAATCGCCCGCTGTCCCAGCAGGTGGTCTTCGAGGAAACGGAAACAGCGGCTGCCGCCAAGGAGGCACCGGAGGAGGCACAGCCACCGGTGGCAACGGCAGGGGATCTTCCCCAACCGGTGGCTGCGGCAGAACTGCCTGACGTCGAGGAACTGGCTGGCACCAGTCCGGCCATGCCCTGGATCGAAACTGAGCCATCCGGCAGGCAAACGAACGACAGCGGTCCGAAAATCACCGCCGCTGCCACCCCCTGGGCCACCGTGGAACCCATCACCCCCGAGGGCCCTGGGCCGGTGGCGGAGGAAGCGCTGGTCACTCCGCCACCGGCGACGATCGCCGCTGATGTGGTGGAAGATCCCGGCCTGCTCGAGGTGTATCAGGCCGATGCCCGCCTGCGGGAGGAACTGGAACTTCGTCCTGTGGAAGCCCAGGCCGTGGAGGAGCCCCCGCATGCCCCCGCTTCCCCTAACGCCGGCCAGGTCTCATGGGACGTAGGGCCTGGCGCGATGGCGATCCCAGCTCTGGAGGAAGACCCAGGTCGCCTGCTGGAGTCCTCCGCCAGTGACTCGCCAGAGTGGTCACAGCAACAGAACATCCCAGAGGAGATTGCGGAGCCGCTGCCCGGATCCGAGGCCGTGGCCGAGGATCCGGAGCTG
Organism: Cyanobium sp.; assembly: GCA_040399125.1. Lineage (GTDB taxonomy): Bacteria > Cyanobacteriota > Cyanobacteriia > PCC-6307 > Cyanobiaceae > Cyanobium. The sequence continues at coordinate 50,629 of JBBASR010000009.1, forward strand.
CTCCGCAGCCTGCTGACGGTGGTGGTGGGCTAAGGGCTGGGCTGAAGCCCAGCCAGGCTTCAGCCGACGGCTGCTGCAGAACGCCGGCGGCGCGTCCTGCCGGTGGGTTCCGCTTCCTCCACCGGTTCAGGCCTGGGCTGGCTGGCGGCGGCAACAGGCGCTGGGGCCGCTGCCGCAGTGGCGGCGGGAGTGGCGGAAGCTGCCGCCGCCGCAGCCATCTGGCGCTGGGGCTGACGATTCACCTCACGACTGCCGCCACCATCGCGGCGACCACGGGGAGCCGGACGGGTATCGGGCTCGGCGTCGGCCCGCCCCTTGTAGGCAGGGGTGCCGGCAGGGGCCGGCTGCACCAGGCAGATGATCAACGGATCCACCTGCAGCTCGCGACGCAGGCGTCGCTGGAGGCCCACTTCAATCTCGCGCTGCACGCCGACCCAATCCACATCGGGAGCCTTGCCGCCGGTGTTTCGGGAAAGCTGATTCCAGCGGTTTTCCAGCACCCAGCCGATTTCGCGCTCGGTCCACATCGAGAGCTTGCGGGGATCTGCTGTAGTGACCACACCGCGCAGGTTGACGCGGGGCGGAGCTGCCATGACCCCATCGGTGGTGATCACCGCGAGCAGGGTGATGACGCCGTCCTCGGCCAACTGCTGGCGCTCCTTGAGCACCCGGGCATCAACGATGCCATTGCGGGAGGCATCGAGCAGTTCAATACCCGCCTTGACCGGTTCGCCCCTACGGATCGAATCGGGGGTGAGCTCCACCACATCGCCGTTGTCGATGATCAGGGTGTGGTCGGCAGGGATGCCCATGGACATGCCCGTTCGGGCATGAGCCACCAACATCCGATGCTCGCCATGCACCGGAACGAAATAACGGGGCCTCGTGAGGGCAAGCATCAGCTTCTGGTCTTCCTGACTTCCATGGCCGGAGACGTGGATGCCCTCGCCTTTGCCATAGACCACCTTGGCGCCGAGCATCATCAGGCGATCGATGGTGTTCACCACCGAAATGGTGTTGCCCGGGATGGGGCTGGCCGAAAAAATGATCGTGTCGCTGGTCTTCACCTGCACCTGGGGGTGCTCGCCGCGGGAAATCCGGCTCAGGGCGGCGAGGGGCTCTCCCTGGCTGCCGGTCATCAGCAACAGGGTTTCGCGGTCGGGGAGATCCCGGATCTGCTTGATCGGCACGAACAGATCGTCGGGGCAGCGCATGTAGCCGAGTTCACGAGCCTTGGCGATCACATTGAGCATGGATCGGCCCAGCAGACCCACCTTGCGTCCATGCTTCATGGCCAGCTCCAGAATCATCGAAACCCGATGGGTGGAGCTGGCGAACGTGGTCAGGATCACCCGCCCCTCGGCGTTGGCGATGTGACGATCAAGGTTGGGGAACACCGCCCGCTCCGGTGGCGTGAAACCAGGTAGCTCGGCATTGGTGGAATCACTGAACAGGCACAGCACTCCCTGCTCGCCGTAATGGGCCATGCGCTGGATGTCGAAGTATTCGCCATCCACAGGGGTGTGATCAAATTTGAAGTCGCCGGTGAACACCACCACACCCACAGGAGTAGTGATCGCCAGTGAAAAGCTGTCCGCAAGAGAGTGGGTGTTGCGGATGAATTCCACCTTGAAGTGCTGACCCACATGCACCACTTCACGGGGACTCACCGTCTGAATCGTGGTGCGGTCGGTGACCCCGGCCTCTTCCATCTTCCCCTGCAGCATCGACATGGCCAGCCGGGGGCCATAGATCACGGGAATATTGAAATTCTTGAGGTGATGGGGAATACCACCAATGTGATCTTCGTGACCATGGGTGACGATCATGCCGCGGATCCGCTTCTGGTTCTCGCGCAGATAACTGGTATCCGGCAGAACCACATTCACGCCATGCATGCCATCGCTGGGGAATGCCAGACCGGCATCCACAAGCATGAGCTCATCGCCGTATTCAAATACGCAGGTATTCTTGCCAATCTCATGCAGACCGCCGAGGGGAATCACCCGCAGGGCAGGCTGCTTGCCATTGCCGTTCTGGGAAGAAGCGTTTTGCGAAGACACGTTGTTGCCGTACTGACTTGCCATGAAAGAAGAATGATCCGATGGAGATGTGTTTCTTGGGCTGATGGAGCTGATCTGATCTGAGCTGAGCCTTGGCGTCAGGTGGGACGCAGGGCGGCCAGGGTGGTGGAGAGACGTTCGCGCACAGTGCTGTCTGCAGGAAGAAGGGGAAGACGGGGAGCTCCGACCGGCCAGCCGCTGAGCTCGAGCGCAGCCTTCAGCGGAATGGGGTTGGTGGTGCAGAAAAGAACCTTGAAGAGCGGCAGAAGCTGGTCATGCAGGACCAGGGCACCGGCGTGATCCCCGGCGAAGAAGGCCTGGATCATCGCCTGCAGCTCCGAACCCACCAGATGGCTGGCCACGCTGACCACGCCGGCGGCGCCCACCGCAAGCATCGGCAGGGTGAGGGCGTCATCACCGCTGTAGATGGACAACCGATCGCCACAGCAGGCACGCAGCTGGGAGACCTCCTCGGTGGTGCCGCTGGCCGCCTTGAAACTCACCACATTGGGAAGGTCCAGGAGCCTGGCGGTGGTTTCAGGAGCCAGGCTGCAGCCGGTACGGCCAGGGATGTTGTAAAGCATCAGCGGCAGCTCCGGCGCTGCGCAAGCCACCGCCCGGAAATGGGCCTCGAGGCCGTCCTGGGGAGGCTTGTTGTAATAAGGGACCACAACCAGGGCTCCATCGGCTCCGAGGGCTGCCGCCCGGGCCGTTGCCTCCACCGCTTCGGCGGTGCAGTTGCTGCCGCTGCCGGCCAGCACCCTGGCCCGGTCCCCCACCGCTCCCTTCACGGCCGAGAACAAGCGGTGTTGCTCCTCCCAGCTCAGCGTGGGTGACTCACCGGTGGTGCCGCAGACCACCAGTCCATCGGAGCCATGGGCCACGAGATGGTCCGCCAGTCGGGCCGCCATCGCCAGATCCACTGCCCCATCGGGCTGGAACGGGGTGACCATGGCGGTCACCACTCGGCCGAAGGGGGCTGCCTGGGAGAAAGGTGTCGTGGTCAAGCGGCACCTCCCTGGTCTCCGAGGGTCTCAGCCTGAACCGCTGTTCCCACCGGGAGCAGCAGTTCAGCGATCTGAATCGCATTGAGGGCGGCACCTTTGCGGATCTGGTCGCCACACAACCAGAGCTCCAGGGCATGGGGATCGCTCAGGTCCTGGCGGATCCGACCGACCGCCACCGGATCCCTGCCGGTGACATCGGTGGGCATCGGAAAGCGATTGGTTTCAAAGTCCTCGATCAACTCCACCCCCGGAGCCTGCGCCAACAGCGCCCGCGCCTCCTCCACAGGGAAGGGCTCCTCGAATTCGATGTTCACCGCCTCGGAATGGGCGCGGAGAACGGGCACCCTCACGCAGGTGGCCGTGAGCCGCAGACCCGGCAGGCCCATGATCTTGCGGGTTTCATTCACCATCTTCAGCTCTTCCTCGCAGTAACCGTTGGGCTGCAGGGGGGAGTTGTGCAGAAAGAGATTGAAGGCGAGCGAATGGGGCAGCACTTCGCTGACAGGGGTACCACCATCCAGCACGGTGCGGCTGAGCTGCCGCAGTTCCTCCATGGCCCGGGCACCGGCCCCGCTGGCCGATTGATAAGTGCTCAGCACCACCCGGCGGAGGGGGCGACGGGCGGCCAGGGGTGCCAGGGCCACGGTCAGCAGGATGGTGGTGCAGTTGGGGTTGGCAATGATGCCGGCGTGCTCGAAAGCCGCCTCAGGATTCACCTCCGGAACCACCAGCGGCACGGCAGGCTCAAGCCGGAAGGCGCTGGAGTTGTCGATCACCACGGCACCGGCGGCCACGGCGACAGGCGCCCATTGCCTGGAAATCGAACCACCGGCGGAGGCCAGCACCAGATCGATGCCCTCAAAACTGGCCTCGCTCACGGCCTGCACAGTGACGGTGTGACCCTGCCAACGGATCTCCTGGCCGGCGGAGCGGGAAGAGGCAAGCAACACCAGCTCGCCGACCGGGAACTGGCGCTCCGCCAGAAGTTCCAACAGTTCCTTACCCACTGCGCCCGTGGCCCCAAGGATCGCCACCCGCAGGGGGCGCTGGGGAAGGGAGGGGGCAGGCTGTTGGGAAGGGGAGGAAAGGGCGGTCAACGGGGCGTAAGGAGGAGCGAAACGACCAGGAGATACAGAAAACGAGGAGGAGATTCCAGGGAGAGCCAGGAAACGTCCGGAAAACGGAATCTTCTGAGGGGGGTGGCGGCAGAGGGTGGCTGAAGAAAGGGGCTGAATCGGGAATCGAACCGTTGGGTCCGTAACTGCCGAAACTTCCCCAAAACCGAGGACCGACCACAGTCGGCCCCCTTACGGGAAAGTTCGAATTGGGGATATGGCGCCTTCTGTTCGTCGAATGAACAATACGCGGCGGAAGCCCGTCTCGGCCAGTTTCTAGAATCGCGGGCTTGCCCGCTCGATCGGCCTTTCCCATGAGCCCAGCCGCCAGCCCCGCCGCTGCCGATTCCTCCGCAGCGCCGAAAGCCACCTCCAAAGCAGGTGGCAAGGCCGCGGCCGCCCTGAAGGTGAAGACCAGCCCCCGCCCCGGCAGCCGTCTGGCCCTGGAGGTGGTGGTTCCGGCCGGCCGCAGCCAGGCCAGCTATGAAGGCGCCCTGGAGAAACTCAGCCGCAGCATCAAGCTGCCCGGCTTTCGCAAGGGCAAGGTGCCCCGGCCCGTGCTGCTGCAGCAGATCGGCCCCCTGCGGATCCGGGCCACCGCCCTCGAGGACCTCGTGGACAGCGTTTATCGGGAGGCGCTGCAACAGGAGAAGCTCGAACCCATCGGCAGGCCGGAACTGCAGGAAGGCTTTGAAACGGTGCTAGAGCGTTTTCAGCCCGGAAGCGAGTTCACCCTCACCCTGGAAATGGACGTGGAGCCCACGCCCAGCCTCAAGGCCACCAAGGGCCTGAAGGCCGAGGCCGCCAGCGTGACCTACGACCCTGCCCGGGTGGAGGAACTGCTGGAACAGTCCCGGCGGCAGCTGGCGGCTCTGGTGCCGGTGGAGGGCAGGGCCGCCGCCGCAGCGGATGTGGCCCGGATCAGCTTCAGCGGCACCTTCGCCGACAGCGGCGAGGCGATCAGCGGCGGAGCCAGTGAAGGCATGGATGTGGAGCTTGAGGAAGGCCGCATGATCCCCGGTTTCGTGGAAGGCATCCTCGGCATGGAAGTCGGCGAAAGCCGCGACGTGGACTGCACCTTCCCCGAGTCCTACCCCCAGGAGGAGGCGGCCGGCCGCAAGGCGCGCTTCCAGATCACCCTTCTGGATCTCAAGGCCCGCGAACTGCCCGAACTGGACGACAGCTTCGCCCAGCAGGCCAGCGACAAACAGACCCTGACGGAACTGCGGGCCGATCTGGAAAACCGGCTGCGGGAGGACGCCGAGCGTCGCCATCGGGCCAACCGGCAGGAAGCCCTGCTCGACGCCCTGGTGGAACAGCTCGAAGTGGAGCTGCCTGAAACCCTGGTGCAGGAGGAGATCCGCAACCTGATCGAGCAGACGGCCGGCCAGATCGCCCAGCAGGGCATGGATGTCAAGAAGCTGTTCACCCCGGATCTGGTGCGCAGCCTGATGGACACCTCCCGCCCCGAAGCCGAACAACGGCTGCGCCGCAACCTCGCCCTCAAGGCCCTTGCCAGCAGCGAAAAGATCGAAGTGGCCGAAAAGGACGTGGAGGCCAAGCTCCGCGAAGTGAGCCGTGGGCTCAGTGAAACGGCCAACATCGATCCACAGCGGCTGAGGCTGGCCGTCACCGACGACCTGCTGCGGGAAGCCCTGCTGGAATGGCTGGAAAGCCACAGCACGGTCACGGAGAAGAGCGAGCCCGAGGACGACGCCGAAACCGCGCAGGGCAAGGGCGACAAGGCTGAGAAGAAGGAAGCCAAGAAGGCCGAGAAAGCCCAGAAAAAGGAGAAGAACGCCAGCGACGAGGAGGAGCCCAAGGCCCGCAAACGCAGCAAAACGGCGGACTGACCGGTGTTCCGACCGGCGGGAATCCCCGCCGGTCGCTCCGCAGCCCATAGATTTGTTGTTCCTTCCCCTCCTTCCGAGTCAGCCGCGTGATCGACGTCTCCGCCAACGCGAGCCCCGAAGCGAACCTCCTGCCCGGTGGACTCCTGCGCCATCCGGTCCACAGCCACTGGAGCGGCGGGGTCTGGACGGCGAAGGCCGGTACCCCCGTGGCCAACCCGGGCGTGCTGCCCACCGTGGTGGAACAGTCGGGCCGAGGCGATCGGGCCTTCGACATCTACTCCCGGCTGTTGCGGGAACGGATCATCTTCCTGGGCTCAGGCATCGACGACCAGGTGGCCGATTCCCTGGTGGCCCAGCTGCTGTTCCTGGAAGCCGAAGACCCCGAGAAGGACATCCAGATCTACATCAATTCACCGGGTGGCTCCGTGACGGCCGGCCTGGCGATCTACGACACCATGCAGCAGGTGGCCCCTGACGTCGTCACCATCTGCTATGGCCTGGCCGCCAGCATGGGGGCCTTCCTGCTCACAGGCGGCACAAAAGGCAAGCGCCTGGCCCTCCCCAATGCCCGGATCATGATTCACCAACCCCTGGGAGGCGCCCAGGGCCAGGCGATCGACATCGAGATCCAGGCCCGCGAAATCCTGTTCCTCAAGGACACCCTCAATGGACTGATGGCCGAACACACCGGCCAGCCTCTGGAGAAGATCGCCGAAGATACCGACCGTGACTACTTCCTTTCCCCGGCGGAAGCGGTTGAATACGGGCTGATCGACCGGGTCGTGCACGACTCCGTTCCCTCCTTCGAAAGCTCCCCCGCCAGCGATGGCGGCAGCAGCTTCGCCCCGGTTTGATCCTTAAGGTCGGCTGACGAACCCCCCATTCGGGTCGATCCTGGAAATCGGAAGCGCCCGCTGCTCCCGCTCCTGCCCCGGACGCCCACTCTCTGCCTTTGCCGATGGCCAAGTTCGACGCTCACCTGAAGTGCTCCTTCTGCGGCAAGTCCCAGGAACAGGTGCGCAAACTGATCGCTGGCCCCGGCGTCTACATCTGCGACGAGTGCATCGATCTCTGTAACGAGATCCTGGATGAGGAACTGGTGGACAACCATGGCCATCCAGGCCGGGCCACCCCGGAGAACAGTCGCAAGGCTCCCCCCAGGAAGGCCCCCAAACCGGCTCCCACCCTCGCCTCCATTCCCAAGCCCAAGCAGATCAAGAGCTTTCTCGACCAGCAGGTGGTGGGCCAGGAAGAGGCCAAGAAGGTGCTCTCGGTGGCGGTCTACAACCACTACAAGCGCCTGGCCTGGCAGGGGGACGGCAAGGGTGAGACCGACCAGACGGCCACCCGTCTGCACAAGTCGAACATCCTGCTGATCGGTCCGACCGGCTGTGGCAAGACCCTGCTGGCCCAGTCCCTGGCGGAACTGCTGGACGTTCCCTTCGCGGTGGCCGACGCCACCACCCTCACCGAGGCCGGCTATGTGGGGGAGGATGTGGAAAACATCCTGCTGCGGCTGCTGCAGAAGGCAGACCTCGACGTGGATCAGGCCCAGCGGGGCATCATCTACATCGATGAGATCGACAAGATCGCCCGCAAGAGCGAAAACCCCTCGATCACCCGGGATGTTTCCGGCGAAGGGGTGCAGCAGGCCCTGCTGAAGATGCTGGAAGGCACGATCGCCAACGTGCCCCCCCAGGGAGGCAGGAAGCATCCTTACCAGGACTGCATCCAGATCGACACCAGCCAGATCCTGTTCATCTGCGGCGGTGCCTTCGTGGGCCTCGAGGATGTGGTCCAGCGCCGCATGGGGCGAAATGCGATCGGCTTCCTGCCCGCCGATGGCCAGAGCCGACCGCGCAGCGGCAAGGATCGCCATGCCGCCGAGGTGATCCGCCATCTCGAACCCGATGATCTGGTGCGCTACGGCCTGATCCCCGAATTCATCGGCCGCCTGCCGGTGAATGCCGTGCTCGAACCGCTCGATACCCATGCCCTCGAAGCGATCCTCACCGAACCGCGGGATGCTCTGGTGAAGCAGTTCCAGACGCTGATGAGCATGGACAATGTGCGACTCGACTTCGAACCCGGCGCCGTAGAGGCGATCGCCGTCGAGGCCCACCGCCGCAAGACCGGAGCCCGGGCTCTGCGGGGCATCGTGGAGGAGCTGATGCTCGATGTGATGTACGACCTGCCCTCCCGCCGCGACATCAAGAGCTTCACGATCACCCGCGAACTGGTGGAACAGCGCAGCAAGGCCAAGGTGCTCCCCCATCCCAGCGCCGGCGACCGCGACACCCATCTCGATCAGCAGGCCACGGCCTGAGGCCAGGGAGTTCACCTGGCCTGATCAAAGCGGCTGGACGGGCATCCCCACCTCCTTCCCGGGCAGGCAAAAGGGCCAGGGAGCGCGAAGCTGGATCCGCTGTTCACCTCCCCGACCCTTGGCTGCCGCCGACCATCTCCAGGCCCCCCGGCAACATGGTCTGTTCATGCACCACGGGATCGACCTCGGCGACGGCACCGTGGCCCATTACCTCGAGGGGCGGGAAATCCTGCGCAGTTCGCGGGAGGACTTCAGCCGCGGCCAGCCGATCAGTGAGGTGACCTATCCGGACGGAAGCTGTTCTCCCGCCGGGATCACGCTGCGACGAGCCATGGGCCGGCTGGGGGAGCAGAACTACAACCTGCTGTTCAATAACTGCGAGCACTTCGCCCACTGGTGCAAGACCGGGCGGCATCGCAGCAGCCAGGTGGAGGACTGGCTCCACACCGGCAGTCTCGGTGCCCTGGCCTTCGGCCAGTTCATGCCGGCGGCCCTGCTCACCGGCGTGCGCATGCTGCTCCGGCAGGGCATCGCCATCGACCCCGAACACCTGGAAAAAGGTCGGGACCTGGCCCTCCGCAGCATCGAACAGCTTGATGGCCTGCGGCTCCGGCTCCAGCAGAAGCTGGAGGAGGAACTCTCCAAAGCCGAATTGCGCTGGGGCGGCGAAGGCAGCCTGGAGAGCAACGACCAGTTTCTGAAGCTTCGCCTCGCCGCCCAGAAGCTGGCCGATCAGCTCACCCAGGTGGAGGAAATCGAAGCCCGGCTGGAGCGGATGCTGGAGCCTTCCAAGGAGCGCCCGCAGGACCGTTAGTGTGGTTGGCTCGCCTCCGCCCCGGACCATGGGCCAGGCCTACGAGCCGCTTCACCACAAGTACCGGCCGCAGCGGTTCGACCAACTAGTGGGACAGGAGGCGATCGCCACCACCCTGGGCAATGCGCTGCTCTCGGGCCGGATCGCTCCGGCCTATCTGTTCAGTGGTCCACGTGGCACCGGCAAGACCTCCAGCGCCCGCATCCTGGCCCGATCGCTGAACTGCAGCGCCGGCAGCGGCCCCACCCCTGAACCGTGCGGCCAGTGCGAACTCTGCCGCTCGATCGCCGCAGGCACCGCCCTCGACGTGATCGAGATCGATGCGGCCTCCAACACTGGCGTTGACAACATCCGCGAGCTGATCGAACGCTCCCGCTTCGCCCCGGTGCAGGCGCGCTGGAAGGTGTATGTGGTGGACGAATGCCACATGCTCTCCACCGCGGCCTTCAACGCCCTGCTCAAGACGCTGGAGGAACCCCCACCGCGGGTGGTGTTCGTGCTCGCCACCACCGATCCGCAGCGGGTGCTGCCCACGATCCTCTCCCGCTGCCAGCGGTTTGATTTCCGCCGCATCCCGCTGGAGGCGATGCTGCGGCATCTGCAGTTCATCGCCGATCAGGAGGAGATCGGCATCAGCGCCGAAGCCCTTCACGTGGTGGCGCAACGCGCCCAGGGGGGCCTGCGGGATGCGGAGAGCCTTCTCGATCAACTCAGCCTGCTGCCGGCGCCGATCGAGGCGATCGCCGTCTGGGAGCTGCTGGGGGCCGTACCCGAACAGGAACTGCTGGAGCTGGCGGAAGCGATGGCCGCCGCCGATCCGCTGGCGGTGATTGAGGTGGGCCGACAGCTGCTCGAACGGGGCCGCGAACCGGCCTCCCTGCTGCAGGGTCTGGCCAGCCTGCTGCGGGATCTGCTGCTGGCCGGGGTGGCCCCGGATCGGCTGGAGCTCACCAGTGTTTCCCCAGGGTTGAGGCCCCAGCTGCCCGAGGTGGCGCGACGGATCGGAAAAGCCCGCCTGCTCCACTGGCAGGCCCAGCTCAAGGGCAGCGAACAGCAGCTGCGGCTGAGCGTGCAACCCCGGCTGTGGCTGGAGGTACTGCTGCTCGGCCTGCTGGCCGAGCCCCTCGCTGCCCCTGTCTCCTCAGTCCCTGTCTCCTCAGTCCCGGTGTCCGCACCGCCAGGCCAGGCAGCAACAGCCCCGGTCCCCGTCGAAGCCCTGCCGGTCGCAGCA
>JBBASR010000010.1:0-59871 GCA_040399125.1 Cyanobium sp.
GCCATCACCAATGTAACGGAAGTTTGCGGGTTTGTAAAGGAGGGTTCATGAAGGCACGGTTGCGGCGCTTCATGAAGAAATGAGGAGGAGCCAGGAGGCGGCGGACCCGCTCGGGCCGATCCCGGCCAGCGTGGGAAACAGGTGACCACCGGGTGCACCCGGACCCAGCGTCGAGGAACCAGCGTCGATGGCCTTCCCCTCTCCTTCCCCCTCCTGCCCAGGGCGCTTCGCCCAGCGGATCGTGCGCTCGGCCCCACGGGCGGGACTGCTGATGCTGGCGGGGGCCCTGCTGCTCGGCGGCTGCGACAAGCAACCCAGCGCCGATAGCCAGCGCATCGACCAGCTCGAGCTCAAGATCCAGCAGCTCGAGGAGCGCCTCAACAAAGCCGCCAGCCAGCAGCCAGATCCCGCCGATCGGGCCGGCAAGCCGCCGGCCGGCAGGGTGAAGTCGCTCACCTTCCGCAGCGGCACCGAGGACGACCGGCTGCGCATCTACTGGGAAGACGGCTCAAAGACTGATCTGCCCTGCACCAAGGAACAGACCACCCTGGTCTGCGGCTGAACCGCCGCTCAGGCGGCATCCAGCCCGCCGGCCAGCTGGATCAGGGCCTCCGTCCACTCCGGCCGCACCGGCCACACTTGCCGGCTAGTGAGGCTGAAGGCGATGCCCTTCTCGCCGTAGGCCGCCTCATTCACGAACACCGGGCACACCGTCTGGCCCGCCAGCTCCGCTGGCGGCTCGTAAACCAACGTGCGCCCTTCCTGATCGAGAAACAGCGGGTCGCCGGCCCGGAGCGGCTGCCAGTCGCGGTTCTGGCGCTGCGGATGCACCACGGCGGCGGCGGATCCATCGCCGTGGCGCGGCAGATCGAGGCTGCCGTGGTGAACATGCACCACAAGCTCCCGGGGCTGGGGCAGCCCCCCCCGGCGGGCTTCCGCCAGCAGCGCCAGGGCCTCCTCCAGGGCCAGGCGAGTCTGCTCAACCACCCTGGCCTGGATCACGCCCTGGGGCACTGGCCCCACCTCGATCACCAGGCCGCAGGGCCAGCGCTCCACCAGATAACCGCTCTGGGCGGGATCCCCCTCATGCAGGTAGAGGGGCAGACCCAGCCGCTGCTGGAGAGCCGCCGCCAGCGCCAGATCCGCCGGCCGCCGGCCGTAGGCCACCAGACAGTTGCCCATGGCCGCCGTGGTGCTGTGCAGATCGAGGGCCACCAGGCAGGGCTCCTGTCCCTGGGGGCCGTAGCGATCCAGCCAGCGGCGCGCCAGCCCCAGTTCGTGCTCCCCCCGGGCCGGATCCGCCAGCAGGGCCGGCTCGAAACTGCGGTTGAGATCGCGATCCAGATAGCGACGGCCGGCAGCCAGGGCTTCGGGATTGCCCAGCAGCGGCAGCACCGCCAGCCCGGCCGTATCCAGCCCTGCCGGAACGTGACGGAGCGTCTTCAGCAACCAGGGGGCATTGCACTCATTGCCGTGGGTGCCGCCCACCACCAGCACCTTGCCCATGGCCTGCCTGTTCGCTCCTACGGTCCCAGCCTGGCGCAGAGTCGTATCCAAGGCCTGCTGCGCTGATCGATGGTTCCTGCCGCTCCCCTGGTCCGCACGGCCCGCCTGCTCTGGCACAGCCAATGGGAGGTGCTGATGGGGGGCCTCGGCCCAGCCGATGCCCAGGGGCGATACCGCCGGCCGGCGGCAGCCTTCTGCGAAACGCCCCCCCTGCCGGCGGAGGCCGGCGAGACAGGAGCCCATGTGCTGATCGTGGGACGCAGCTGCCCCTGGGCGCATCGGGCCTGGCTGGTGTGGAGCCTGCGGCAGCTGGGCGGCAGTATCGAACTGCTGGTGGTGGAACCCGACCCGGCCGCGGGCCGCTGGAGATTCGCGCAGCCCTTCGAAGGATGCAGCACCCTGCTGGATCTCTATCGCCGCAGTGGCGGCGACCCGGGCGCCCGGGCCACCGTGCCCGCCCTCTACTCCCGCCGCCAGGAAAGGATCCTGGTGGGCGAAAGTGCCCGCCTGATCGAGCTGCTGAACCGCTGGCCCGCCGCAGCGGAGGCCCCGGATCTGGCCCCCGTGGCCGACAGCGCAGCGATCGAGCGCTGGCGTGACCGGCTCCAGGACCACGTCAACGATGGCGTGTACCGGTGTGGCTTCGCCCGCAACCAGGCCGCCTACGACGAGGCGGAAGGGGCCCTGTTCGAGACCCTCGACGCCCTGGAAGCCAGCCTGGCGGCCGATGCCTCCGGCGCTGGCTGGCTGGTGGGCAGCGAGACGCCGAGCCTGGCCGATGTGGTTCTGTTTCCCACCCTGATCCGCATGGAGATGGTGTACGCCCCCCTGTTCGGCTGCAGCCGCCGGCCGCTGTGGATGCTGCCGGCCCTGTGGCGCTGGCGGGCGCGCTTCTTCGCGCTCGAAGGGGTGGCTGCCACCTGCTCGGCCCCGCACTGGCGAGCCGATTACTTCGGTGCCCTGTTTCCGCTCCATCCCTCCGGGATCGTCCCGGCGGGCCCCGATCTGGCCACACTGGTCAACAGCCGAGCCCAGCCATGACCAGTGAGACGTTCGAGGGGATGTTCGGCCCTTACACGATCGACGCCGACGACCGCCGCGAGGTGCTGGGCTATCGCCTGGCGCTCACCGCCGTGGCCCTCAGCCAGCTGGGACTGCTGAGCCAGTGGCGGTGGGCGGGGACGGCCTTCACCTGGCTGTGGCTGCTGCCGATGGCCGCCGGTCTGGGCCTGGCCCTGCGCTGGATCCACATCTATCTGCGCCCCCTGCATCGGGCCTTGCAGCTCTTCTGGCTGCTGGGTTGCCTGGGCTGGCTGGCCCTGGGCCTGGAGACGGGCCCGGAGCGGATGTTCGAAACGCTCCGCAGCCAGCCCCTGTGGATCCTGGCGATCGGCCCGTTCTTCGCCGCCCTCGCCGGGGTGGGGTTCAAGGAGTTCTTCTGCTTCCGACGCCTCGAGGCGGTGGGGGTGACCCTGCTGCTTCCCCTGGCGCTGCTCGGCCGGCTCACGGGCCTGCTCTCGCCGGCGGCCACCGGCCAGCTGCTGGCGGCCGAGGCGGTGCTGCTGCTGGTGCTCTGCCTGCGCAAATGGCCGATGCCGGCAGCGGCCGATGTGGGCGACAAGAGCGTGTTCGCCCACCTGGAACGGGAACGGGCGGCCCAGCGCGATGGGACCCAGCGCACCGGGGAGGGGACATGAGCCTGATCAGCCTGGTGGGGGCCGGCAAGGACTTCGGCCTGCGCACCTTGTTTGCCGACCTGGATCTGCATGTGGGCGAACGGGACCGGCTCGGGCTGATCGGGCCGAATGGCGCCGGCAAGAGCACCCTGCTGAAGGTGCTGGCGGGCCGGGAACCGCTCGATCGGGGCCAACGGCGCTGTTCCCCCCGGCTAAATGTGGTGCTGCTCGATCAGGAACCCGACCTGGATCCCGGGCACACCGTGCTGGAGCAGGTGTTCGCCGGCAGCGGCGAACGGATGGTGCTGCTGCGCCGCCACGAGGAGCTCAGCCTCGCCCTTGCCCAGGCCCCCAGCGAGGCCCGGCTGCTGGCCGAACTCAGCGACCTCCACCACCGCATGGATGCCTGCAACGCCTGGGGGCTGGAGCAGCAGTGCCGGGAAGTGCTGGAGCGGCTGGGGCTCGGGGCCGATGCGGAGAGCCTCGCCAGGCGCGTCGGCGAGCTTTCGGGGGGGAACCGGCGGCGGGTGGCCCTGGCGGCGGCGCTGGTGGCCGAACCCGACGTGCTGCTGCTGGATGAACCCACCAACCACCTCGATGCCGACGGAGTGGAATGGCTGCAGAGCTATCTCGACCGCTTCCCCGGCGCCCTGGTGCTGGTCACCCACGACCGCTACCTGCTCGATCGGGTGACCCGGCGGATCGTGGCGGTGGAGCGGGGAGAGGCGCGCCGCTACGAGGGCAACTACGCCGCCTATCTGGCCCATCGGGCCGAGGAGGAGGAATCGGAGGCGGCCACGGCCGCCAAATTCAAGGGAACCCTGCGGCGCGAACTGGCCTGGCTGCGCCAGGGCCCGAAGGCGCGCAGCACCAAGCAGAAGGCACGCCTGCAGCGGATCGAGGCGATGCGGGAAGCCCCGCTGCGCCAGGCCAGAGGCGCCGTGAGCATGGCTTCCACCGCCCGCCGCCTCGGCAAGCGGGCGATCACGGCCGAAAATCTCTCCGTGGCGGTGGGGGAGGCGCCGCGGCGGACCCTGTTGCGGGACTTCAGCTACGACTTCAGCCCCGAGGACCGGGTGGGAATCATCGGTCCTAACGGCGTCGGCAAATCCAGCCTGCTGGAGGTGATCGCCGGCAGGCAGACCCCCTGCGGCGGCAGCCTGGAGCTGGGGTCCACCGTGAAGCTGGCCTACTTCGATCAGCACAGCGAGGTGCTGCTGGCCTCCCAGGCCGAGCGCAAGGTGCTGGATGTGGTGCGCGAGGCCGCCAGCCTGGTGGAAGTGGATGGGGTCGAACTCAGTGCCTCCCAGCTGCTCGAGCGGTTCCTGTTTCCGCCCGCCCAGCAGCACCAGCCGGTGGCCAAGCTCTCCGGCGGCGAGCGGCGCCGGCTGCATCTCTGCCGGCTGTTGATCGAGGCGCCCAACGTGCTGCTGCTCGACGAGCCCACCAACGACCTCGACGTACACACCCTCAGCGTTCTGGAGGACTTCCTCGACGACTTCCGCGGCTGCGTGGTCGTGGTCTCCCACGACCGCTGGTTCCTGGACCGCACCGTGGATCGCCTGTTCTGCTTCGAGAACGGCGAGCTGCAGCGCTTCGAAGGCAACTACAGCAGCTATCTGGAGAAAAGGTCGGCCGCCACTGCAACTGCCCCGAAAGCCACCACCCCGAAGGCCACTCCCAGCTCAGGGGCGCAGGGTCCCGCCACCCCAGGGCCCGGCCCCACCCGCCGCCGCAGCTTCAAGGAAACGCGGGAACTGGAGGCCCTCGACCGCGACCTGCCGCTGTGGGAGGCCCGCCGGCAGGAGCTGGAGCGGCAACTGGCCGCTCCCAGCGGCGGCGACTACGCCGCCCTGGAGGCGCTCACCACGGAACTGGCCGGCCTTGTGGATCGGATCGCCGCCGGCGAGGAGCGCTGGCTAGTGCTCAGCGAGCTTTCGACCTGAGCGGCGACGGCGATGCAGATGGGGAAGTTCGCCCTCCCCGACGGGTCCCGCCTCGATCCGCCGTGGGGGCAGACCGCAGATCGGACCGGCGGGCGCCGGCAGCAGCCATGGCTGCTGCCGGGGACGGGCCCCCTGGGCTTCCGCCAGCTTCATCACCGTGGGCTTGTAATCGTCGGCACTGCGATGGCTGGCCATCTGATCGCCCATGCGGCGCAGGTACAGATCCTGGGACCACACCACCTGGGCGTGTTCATAGGCCTCACAGGCCGCCTGCACGGAGCCGAAGCGCTGGCTCACCTGACCGCTGGGCGCGCACTGCTTCCAGTCGAGCACTTCCTCGAACGAAAGGCCGCGCCGCCACTGACGTTGCTCGGAGAGGTAGCAGCTCTCTTCCGGGCCGTTGATCCAGAAGAGTCGGCCGTTCACATCCATCACATGGCGGCCCCGCCTCTGCTTGATGCGTGCCATGGGACCTCCAGCGACATCCCAGTGGTAGCAACGTCGAGAGGCTCCGACCGCAGACGAGACTGATGAGCGGCAGCGCACAGGAGCCCCTGCAGGTTCACCGGCACCCGTATGGTGGGCGCGGTGAGTTCCGGCGGTCGCCAGCCGGTTTCTGCATGAAATCCATCGACGATCACATCGAGAAGGACAAGGTCGACATTGAAGCGGCCAAGGCCGCCGGCGACCTGGGCAAGGTCCGCCACCTTGAGGAAGAGCTCAAGGGCCTCACGGAATACAAGGAACACCATCCCGAAGACAGCCACGATCCTTCGGCCCTGGAGGTCTACTGCGACCTCAATCCCGAAGCTCCCGAGTGCCGCGTCTACGACGACTGAGCGCTGACTACATACCGCTGACGGCTGAGGCTGCCTGAGTCCTCCCTGCCGGAGGACTCTCCCTCAGCCCACTCCCAATTCCTTCCATACGGCCGCCAGCAGGCGGTCGAGCCCCCTGGAAGTGGCCGCCGAAATCGCCAGAGGTGGCGCGGCCATTCCCTCCCTTCCCTCCCCGATCCGCTGAAGCAGGTCTTCCACCTCGGAGTCCTCCAGCAGTTCAATTTTGTTGAGCACCACCAGCCTGGGCCGCTGATCAAGGCCATGGCCGTAGGCCGCCAGCTCCCGTTCCACCACCTCCAGATCCGCGAGCACTTCGGCGCTGCTCGCATCCACGAGGTGAAGCAGCAGTCGGGTGCGCTCGATGTGGCGCAGGAAGTCATGGCCCAGCCCGGCGCCCCGGGCCGCCCCTGCGATCAGGCCCGGAATATCGGCAAACACGGTGCCGTCGCCACTGGGTCTGCGCACCACCCCGAGGTTCGGAACGAGCGTGGTGAAGGGATAGTCGGCGATCTTGGGCCGGGCGGCGGAGAGCACGGCGATCAATGTGCTCTTGCCGGCATTGGGCAAGCCGATGATCCCCACCTCAGCCAGCAGCTTGAGTTCGAGCTGCAGCTGCCATTCCTCCCCCTCCTTGCCTTCGGTGCACTTCTCGGGGGCCCGGTTGCGGTTGCTCAGATAGTGGGCGTTGCCGAGGCCGCCTCGGCCACCGGCGGCCACCAGCAGCTCCTGGCCCGCCTCGGTGAGATCCCCCAGCAGGATTCCGGTACGCAGGTCCCGCACTTCCGTGCCACAGGGCACGCGAATCGTCAGCGGAGCGCCACTGGCTCCGGTGCAGCGGTTGGGACCGCCCCGGCCGCCATCGGTGGCCGCGAACAGCCGCTTGTATTTGAAATCCAGCAGGGTCTGGAGATTGGCATCGGCCAGCAGCAGCACGTCACCGCCCCGTCCACCATCCCCTCCGGCAGGACCGCCGGCCGGTACGTATTTCTCCCGTCGGAAGGCCACGATGCCGTCGCCGCCGCGGCCGGCGCGCACGCCAATCCTGGCCTGATCGATGAACTGCAAGGAAGGGGAGCGAACCGCCGTCTGAGGCTCAACCCTAGGATCCACCCGTCGCAGCGCCGGGTTGGCCGAGGTTCGTTTCCAGCAGGTCAGCAAGACCTACCCGCCCCGCCGCGGCTCCGAGCCTGTGCAGGTCCTGCAACAGCTGGATCTCGCCATCGAGGACGGCGAATTCCTGGTGCTGGTGGGTCCTTCGGGCTGCGGCAAGAGCACGCTGCTGCGCCTGCTGGCCGGCCTCGAAGCCCCCAGCGGCGGCGAGATCACCGTGGGGGGAAGGCCGGTGAGCGGACTGCGGCCGGCCCAGCGCGATGTGGCGATGGTGTTTCAGAGCTATGCGCTCTACCCCCATCTGAGCGTGGCCGACAACATCGGCTTCGGCCTGCGGCGCAGCCGGCCGCGCACCCCGGTGCAGCAGCTGCAGGATGCCCTGCATCGCGCCGGCCGGCACTGGCCCGCTCCGCTGCGGCCGGCATCGCCGCGGGAAGAACGGATCGAGCGACGCGTCGCCGAGGTGGCCGAGACGCTTGAACTTGGCCCCCTGCTTGACCGGCTGCCGAAGGAGCTTTCCGGTGGCCAGAAACAACGGGTGGCCCTGGGCCGGGCCATCGCCCGCCAGCCGGCGGTGTTTCTGATGGATGAACCGCTCAGCAACCTCGATGCCAAGCTGCGCACCGGCACCCGCGCCCAGATCGTGGAGCTGCAGCGCCGGCTCGGCACCACCACCCTCTACGTGACCCACGACCAGGTGGAGGCGATGACGATGGGACACCGCATCGCCGTGCTCAACGGCGGCCGCCTGCAGCAGCTGGGTACACCGATCGAGCTCTACCAGTGGCCCTCCAACCTGTTCGTGGCCCAGTTCATCGGCAGTCCGCCGATGAACCTGCTGCCGGTGCAGGTGGCTGGCCCCGGTCAGTTGCTGGTGGCAGGCCGGCAGCTGCCGCTGACGGGACCGCTGCAGGCCGCCACCGCCTCACGGGTGGGCCAGACGCTCACCGGCGGCCTGCGCGCCGAACATCTGGTACTTGCCGAAGCGGACGACGAGCCCACCCTGGCGGCGGAGGTGAGCCATGTGGAGGCCCTCGGCAATGAGCAGCTGGTCACCTGCCGCTTGCTGGAAGGTAGCCATCTGGTGCTGGTGCGTACGGGCCCGGCGGCGGCCCTGCGCCCCGGCCAGCGGCTGGCTCTGAAGGTGGACCCCGCCGGCTGGCGCCTGTTTGACAGCGCAGGGGAGGCCTTGCCCCTGCCAACGCCGCCACTCCCGATGCCGCCGCCACTCCCGACGCCGCCGCTACCGGGCTGAGGCTCACTTCACCCAGATCACGCTGCACCCCTGGCCGCCATCGCCCTGTTCGGCGTCGCTGACCCTTTCCACGTAGGGCACGGTGGCCAACCAGGCCCGCAGGCCCCGCTTGAGCTTGCCGGTGCCGATGCCGTGGATCACCCACACCGGGCCATTGGCACCGCGCAGCCGTTCCTCCACCGCCGCCTCGGCCTCATGCACCCGCAGGCCGCGCACATCCACGGTGTTGGCTTCGGTGCGTACCTCCGGGCCCCGGCTGCCAGGCGACCGGCGGCTGCGCACCTGCACCACCGCCCGGGCCGGCTCCGGCGCAGCGGGCTTCTCGCCGTGGAGACCTTCGATCGAGGCCAGATCCACCGTGAGCCGCATCACGCCGCAGCGCACCGTGAGCTCCCGGCCGTCCTCAGAGATGGCCTGCACCTCGGCGGCCTTGCCCAGGGCCAGCAGCCGGATCCGCTCCCCCACCGCGGGGCGCCAGCCGGCATGCTGCCGCTGTTCCGGCTGGGGGCGATGTTGCTCCTCCAGCCGCTTCAGACGGATGCCGGCCTGCCGAGCCGTCTCCCCCACCAGGCGCCCATCCCCGGCGCTGCTCGCTCCGGCCTGCCGCAACCGCCGGATGATGCCGCGCACCTCCCCCTGGCCCTGGCGGATCGAGCGCTCCAGCTGCTGGCGTTTCTGCTCCTGAAGCTCGGCGCTCTGTTCCTTCTGCTGCTCCCAACGCTGCAGCAGCTCTTCATGCAGCAATTCGGTGCGGGCCAGCAGGGCCGCCGCGGCCTCCGCCGCCTCCTGCTGGCGCTGGCGCTGCTGCTCCAGCCCCTCAATCACCTGGTTCACATCCCCCTCCCGGTGCTGCTCCAGCGCCCCCTCCGCCGCCGTCACCACAGCAGCATCCAGCCCCAATCGGGTGGCGATCGCCAGGGCATTGCTGCGACCGGGGATGCCCCACTGCAGGCGATAGGTGGGCGAGAGGGTCTCCACGTCGAAGGCCACCGAGGCATTCTCAAAACGGGAATCGGCGTACTTGAGAGCCTTGAGCTCCCCGAAGTGGGTGGTGGCGATCGTGAGCCGGGCCCGGTCGGCCAGATGGCGCAGCAGGGCCGCCGCCAGAGCGGCCCCCTCGGTGGGATCGGTGCCGGCGCCCACCTCATCGAGCAGCACCAGGGCTCCAGGGGTGAGGGCCGCCAGGATGCGGGCGATACGGCGGATGTGGCCGCTGAAGGTGGAGAGGTTCTGCTGGAGCGACTGCTCATCGCCGATGTCGGCCAGCACCGGATCGCACCACGGCAGGCGGGGTGTGCCGCTGCAGGGAAGGAAGAGGCCGCAGCGGGCCATCAGCACCGCCAGTCCCACGCTCTTCAGGGTCACGGTCTTGCCGCCGGTGTTGGGGCCGGTGATCGCCACCACACGCAGCTCGCTGCCCACACTCACACTCACCGGCACCACCGGCTGGCCGCCCTGCCGCCGTTCCTGCCAGAGCAGCAGGGGATGGCGGAGATCCCTGAGCTCAAAGGGGGCGGCGGCATCGGCGTCGAGCTCCGGCCGCACAGCCCCCAGCCAGGCGCCGTAACGCGCCCGCGCCAGCGCCCCATCAAGCCGCACCAACACCCGCTGCAGATGCTCCAATGGCTCCGCCTGGTCGCCCACCAGCCCACTGAGCTCGGTGAGGATCTGCAGCTCGATCTCCCGCTCCCTTCCCTCCAGCTCGCGGATGCGATTGCCGAGGGGGATCACCGCCTGCGGCTCCACGAACACGGTGCTGCCGGAACCGGAGCTGTCGTGCACCAAGCCACCCACCTGGCCCACCGCACCGGCCTTCACGGCCAGCACCGGCCGGCCGTTGCGCTCGGCCACCACGGTGTCCTGGAGCAGGGTGCCCCAGCGGCGGATTAGCTCCTGCATCCGCTCGCGGCGCTCGGCACGCACCGCCTGCAGCTGGCGCCGCAGGCCGGCCAGCTCCGGACTGGAACGGTCCGCCACCCGGCCGCCCTCCTCGATCGCGAAGTGGAGGCGCTGCTCCAGCTCCGGCAGGGTGCGCAGTTCGGCCACCAGGTCCGTGCACACAGGACGCAGCTCGGCATCATCCAGCTGGCGCCGCAGCCGCCGGGCGGCCGCCAGGGTGGTGGCCACCGCCAGCAGCGCTTCCCCGCCGGCGCAGCCGCCCTTGGCGCACAGCATCACGGTGGGGGAGAGATCGGCGACACCGCGGAAGCTCAGCCCCCCTTCCAGCACGCCATCAAGGCCCAGGATCTCGGTGGTTTCCGCCAGCAGCCGCTGACTCTCCTGAGCGCTGGTCGGCAGCGGCAGGGCCGAACAATGACGGGCCCCGGCGGCGGTGCTGGCAAAACCCGCCAGCTGCCCCATCAGCCGCGGCCACTCCAGCAGCTCGAGTGTCTCTGTGGCAATGCCCTCGCCGCCCTCCGTAATCACCTCCGTAATCACCCCTGTAATCACCCGTGCTCACGCTCCCCTGGCGTGAGGGAGGGGATCGCCGCAGCGCCCTGGTTGGAGGGGATGCCGGCGGGGGGTTCGTAGAGGATCTCCAGCCAGTTTCCCTCCGGATCCTGGAGGTAGAAGGAAGCGGTGCCGTCGCGGTGGTCATGCACGGCACCCACCGGATGGCCGCTGGCCACCAACTGGGCGTGCACGGCATCCACAGCGGCGCGGTCCTCGAAGTGGAAGGCGAAATGGGGACCGGCCGCGACGTAATCGGGGCTGAGCAGGGCCACCCCATCCCCGGTGCGGGGGGACTGCAGATAGGCCCAGTCCTGGGCATCCCAGGTGAGCTGGAGCCCAAGGGCCGTGTAAAAGGCCTTGGCCCTCTCCATGTCGGTCACCCGAAGGGCCACATGGCCAAGGCGATGGACAGAAGCCGCTGCCATGGCAAGGGAAATCACTTGGTCCATTGTCGGGCACCACAACAACGATTGAGGGCCCCCGGCAAGGGGGTCACCCCTGCTGCAGCCAGGCCGCCGCATCGCAGGCGTGATAGGTGAGGATCAGATCGGCGCCGGCCCGCTTGAAGCAGAGCAGGGTCTCGAGCACCACGGCCCGCTCGTCGATCCAGCCGCGTTCCGCGGCCGCCTTCACCATCGCGTATTCGCCACTGACGTTGTAAGCGGCGATCGGCAGCTCCGACTCCTCCCGCAAGCGGTGAATGATGTCGAGGTAAGCCAGCCCCGGCTTCACCATCAGGATGTCTGCCCCCTCCTGTTCATCGAGCTGGGCCTCGGTGATCGCCTCCCGGGCATTGGCGGGATCCATCTGATAGGTGCTCTTGTCGTTCGGGATCGGCTTGCCGGCATTGGCGCGGGGCGCCGAATCGAGGGCTTCGCGGAACGGTCCGTAGTAAGCGGAGGCGTACTTGGCGGTGTAGCTGATGATTCCCACGTGTTCGAAACCCTCCTCATCGAGGGCCTCGCGGATGGCGCCCACCCGGCCGTCCATCATGTCGCTGGGACCGATCATGTCGGCTCCGGCCCTGGCCTGGGCCACCGCCTGACGGCAGAGGATCCCCACGGTTTCGTCGTTGAGCACCACCCCTTCGGCACTGACGATGCCGTCGTGGCCATCGCAGGAATAGGGATCAAGGGCCACATCGGTCATGATCGCCATGCCGGGGTGCACCTCCTTGAGGCGGCGGATGGCCCGGGGAATCAGACCGTGTTCGTTGAAGCACTCGGCGCCGTCTTCGGTCTTGAGGCCATCGGCCACCTTCGGAAACAGCACCACGCAGCGGATGCCGAGATCCCAGGCCCTGCCCACCTCCTGCACCAACCCTTCCAGACTCCAGCGCTGGGCACCGGGCATGGCGCCGATCGGTTCATTGCTGGCCCCTTCGTGCACGAACAGGGGATAGATGAAATCCGCCGCGCTGAGGTGATGCTCCCGCACCATGGCCCTCAGGGCCGGGGTGCGGCGCAGCCGGCGGGGGCGGTAGGTGAGCTCCATGACGGGGGAAGGGCTAGTCGGATCCTAGGGATCGATCGGATCCAGACCAGCCCTGGGGCGGGCTCAGAGGCGGGCGGCGGTGCGCCACTCCTGGCGCGGGTCGCTGGTGCGGGCCTGGCGCAGTTCCTCAAGCAGCTGCCGCTCGCGATCGCTGAGGGTTTCGGGCAGCCGCAGGGTGGGGGTGAGCAGCAGATCGCCGCGCCCGTCCTTGAGGGGCCAGCCCTTCCCCTTGAGCCGCAGGCTGCGCCCCAGGCTCATGCCGGGGGGCACCTGCACGGTGGCTTCGCCGTCGGGCGTCGCCACCACCACGTTGCCGCCAAGGGCAAGCTCATCGAGGCTGAGGGGGAGCTCCGCCCGCAGCTGGTCGCCGTCGAGCCGCCAGACGGGATGGGTCTGAAGCTGGAGATTGAGGTAGAGATCACCCCGACGGCCGGTGCCGGGCTGCAGGTTGCCCTTGCCCTTGAGCCGCAGGCGGCTGCCGGGCTTGACGCCGGGGGGGATGCGCACCTGCACCCGTTCGTCATTCACCGCCAGGGTGCGTTCGCAACCGCGGAAGGCGTCGGTGTAGCTGAGACTGATGGTGGCTTCGGCATCGAGGTTGGCGCCGGGGGCCCGGCCGGCCGGCCCTCCGAACCCGCTCGGAAAGCCGCCCGGGAAACCGCTACCGAAACCGGCTCCACCGCCCGCCCCACCGAAACGGCCGAGCAGATCGTTGATGAAGTCGTCGAAATTGCCGTATCGGCCGAAATCCACATCGAAACCGGCACCGGGCCCGGCTCCGGCCGGTCCGCCCATCTGGCTCCAGTACTGGCCGAACTGTTCATACCGCCGGCGTTTGTCGGGATCGCCGAGCACCTCATAGGCCTCGCTGATCTCCTTGAAACGGGCTTCGGCATCCTTATCGCCGGGATTCACATCCGGATGGTGCTGGCGGGCCAGCTTGCGGAACGCGCGTTTGATCGTGTCGGCATCCGCCCCCCGCTCGACACCGAGGACCCTGAAATAATCGCGGTAACCGTTCACGCTCATCGGGTCACGCTCATCGAATCGGGGGCCAGGCCTCGTACCCGGCGTCAGTCTCTCAGCCGCGGCGCGTTCTCCGGCCCCCCAGGCAGGGCGGAAGGCCGAACGTCCGCCCGGCCCGTGGATCCGGCCTAGATTTCCACCGTTCCAGGAAGGAACTCCCCTTGCTGAGTCCCATGCCGAGATCCGCAGCCGCCTTGCGCAGGCGTTTCGCCCTGGCCCTCGGCCTGCCCCTCAGCGCCGGCTTCGTCGTGGCGCTCAACCTGCTTTCGGCAGGATCCGGCAGCGCCGCCAGCTCCGACATCGCCGCCAGCTCCGGCAGCGCGACCAGCGCCGATCCTGCCCCCCCGCCCGGACACACCACCAGCCCGAATCTGGGGGAACCGCTTCAGCCCTCCTCGGCCGAACAACTGGCGCTGAGCGAGCATCTGAAACGGAAGGGGGTGGTCTTCTATGGCGCCTGGTGGTGTCCGGCCTGCTTCAAGCAGAAAAACCTGTTCGGCAAGGAAGCCGGGGCGCGCCTCCCTTACGTGGAGTGCGACAAGACCGAGGGGGGGCGAGAGCGCTGCGAAAAGGCTGGCATTCGGGCCTATCCCACCTGGGTTCTGGGAGACCAGAGGGTCGAGGGGGTGCAGAGCCTCGAAGAGCTGCGGCGCTGGAGCGGTTTTCCCGCCGGTACGTCCGCAGCCCCCAAGCGCCTCCCCTGAGGTTCAGACCAGCAGGTTCACCGAAGTGGTGAGTCCCGCAGCCCGGAGCGAGGCCTCGATCTCCCGGGCACGCTCGGGGCTGCCGCGGTAGATGGGGCTGCTGCCGTTGACCTGCACGCGGCGCTCGAGCCTGCGGGCGGCGGCAGGGGTGAGCCCCTGCAGTCCGGCGCGGAGGGCAGCCACGAGCGGCTGCAGGGTGTTGAGCACGAACACCGTGGCCACAGGCGTGACCGTGGGACGGGGCAGGGTGAAGAGAGGAGGATTCGGATTCGTCAGGTTCATCAGGTGGAGCACGGAGCCGAGGCCCCGTGGATTGGATTGCCAGAACGGTAGGGAGGCCTGCCGGAGCGGTCCCAGTCGGGAGAGCCGCCCCGGAGCAGTGGTTCCTCCGGCTTGACCGGATCCAGAAAACGGCCCCAGGAATCAGCCCCGGATCAGAAGCCCGCGGAACTCTTTTCCCCTTCCAGCAGATCGACCGCCCCCTCGCCCAGCAGCTTGCGGTGGATGCGCTGGCGCAGACGATCCGCCTCGTTGCGGTCCGCCGAGCGGAACACCTGCTCCAGACGCCCATTCACCAGCAACAACACCCCCCAGACCAACTGCCGCGAAGCAGCGATGGCCAACAGCAGCAGCAGGCCGAGCAGAAGGGGCAGGATCCACCCCTCCACCACCAGCCCCAGCAGCGGCGCTCCGAAGCGCACCAGGGCCACCAGCAGCGCCAGGGCCAGCAGCAGACCCCGCACCAATTGCAGCCTGGTGAAACGCGGCACCGGGCTCAGCTCCACCCCGCGAATCGACGCGATCGGGAAATCCCGGGAACCGATGAACAGGCTGGTGCCCCGACGCAACACCGGCGGCCCGCTGCGGGAGTTACCGGGGTTGGAGGGGTTGGCAGCCATGACAGTCGCCCTGAGCCTGCGGGCAATGATGGAGGGCCCTTCCAGGCCCAATGGATCATTTGGGTGACAAGGCTGATCTCACCCCGTCTCCGTTAAGAGTGTCAGGCAGCCACGGGGGCGGCTTGACGGGAGAAACGAACGATGTTGTTCGCTGTTACGGGTTCGCTCTTACCGAGCAGGCTTCAGTCACCCTCCTCATGCCCCGTCGAAACCATTGCAGCCCCAGGCATGGAGCTGAGCGGAATCGAACCGCTGTCCGAAACACCGGTGTGGATCACCTAGTCCGGCCGAAACCGGACCTGTTCATCATGGCACCGAATGCCGGGTGCCGACGCCGGTTCCCGCCCCTCCCCTGACCGCCCTTCTGACCACCATTGCCTTGACGGCCCTAGCCCTGGTGGGACTGCGGCTGGGAGCGGCAGGCTGCTGGTGGCTGTTCGTTCGCCTGATCGACCCCCTGCTGGAGCGCAGTCGAGCCGAGCTGCAGCACGAGCAGATCCTGCGCCGGCTGGCCTTGCAGGAGGAAAGACGCAGGCGGCTGGCACAGGAACAGCAACGGCTGCGGCAGGGCCGCAGAGTTCACGATCTCGAAGGCAAGCCGCTGCTGCTGACGCCCGAGGAGCTGCCGGCCTTTCTGCGGCTCTGCTGGCAGGAACTGGAGCTGCCCGCCGGCAGCTCCTGGGCTGAAGTGCGCCGGCAATGGCGGCGCCGCAGCCTGCGCTGGCATCCCGATCAAGGGGGAGAGACCACCGCCTGGCTGCGCAAACAGAGGGCCTATGAAGCCCTCCGGATCCTGCGGGATCCCACACCGAGGAGCGCCGTTGCCTCCCTGCCGGCCCTGCTGAGCACGGCCCATCGCTGGCGCCGCCGCTCCTCCGGCAGCTGGTGGCGGCGCTGAGCGAGATTGAGCCATTGCCCACCCCCGCCGCGATGTCCCCGCCGGAGCCGCGCTTTGCTGCCATCGCCGTGGTGCCCCCCGGACTGGAGGAACCGGCCGCTGCCGAACTGGTGGCCCTGGGGGCCGAAGCGGTGCGGCCCCTGCGGCGGGCGGTGGCGTTCGAAACCGATCGCAGCGGCTTTTACCGGTTGCACCTGCAGGCCCGACTGCCTTTCCGCCTGCTGCGCCAGCTGGTGAGGTTCCCCTGCCGCAACCGTCACGACCTCTATGACGGCGTGCAGCAGGGGTTCGACTGGGATCAGTGGCTGCCGCCGGAGCGCAGCTTCCGGGTGGAGGCCAGCGGCAGCACCGCCGAGCTCAACCACAGCCACTACAACGCCCTGCAGGTGAAGAACGCCCTGGTGGACCTGCAGAGGCAGCGCTACGGGGCGCGTTCCACGGTGGATCTGGAGGACCCCGATCTGGTGCTGCATCTGCACCTCAGTCCGGGCCGGCCGGGGGGCAGCGGACCGGAGGCGGTGCTGAGCCTGGAAGGCAGTGGCAGCAGCCTGCACCGCCGCGGCTACCGGGCCGCCATGGGCCTGGCACCGCTCAAGGAGAACCTGGCGGCAGGACTGATCCGTCTCACCGGCTGGGATGGATCGATGCCCCTGGTGGACCCCCTCTGCGGGTCGGGCACCCTGCTGATCGAGGCCTGCCGCATGGTGCTCGGGCGCGCCCCGGGCCTGGAGGGGGAGTTCAGCCTGGAGCGCTGGGCTGATTTCAATCCGGGGCTCTGGGAGGCGGAGAGGCGGGCCGCCCGGGCCCTGGCGAAGGACCGGCTGGCCGACGACCGGCCGCTGGCCCCGGTGGTGGGGATGGAACAGAACCCGGAGGTGCTCGAGCAGGCCTGTGCCAACGCGCTCGCGGCGGGGGTGCATCGCCAGATCGACCTGGTCCGCGGCGATTTTCGGGAATTCGAGCCCCCCGCCGGTCCGGGGCTGATCGTGTGCAACCCGCCCTACGGCGTGCGCCTCGGGGAAAAGGAGGAGCTCGAAGGGCTCTACGCCGACCTGGGCCGGATGCTCAAGGAGCGCTGCAGCGGCTGGACCCTATGGCTGCTGAGCGGCAATCCCGAACTCACCGGAGCCCTGCGCATGAAGGCGAGCCGCAAGCTGCCGGTGAGCAACGGCGGCATCGACTGCCGCTGGCTTCGCTACGACCTGCACTGAACGCTGTTCCAGGCCAGCATGGGGGGCACGTGCGTTACTTGCCGCGGCCCGATGAGCGACATCTTCCTCGACCTCAGGAAACGGATCCAGGAGGCGGAACAGGATCCATCAATGCAGACGCTGGAAGCATCGGTTTCGATCCTGCGCGACTGGCTGGACACCCACACGGAAAGCCTGCTGCAGAAGAAGGGGCTGGGGGAATACAACGGCACGATGATGCAGTGGTTCCACTGGTACACACCAAACGACGGTGACCACTGGAATCGACTCCGCCAGGAAGCGGCCCACCTGGCCGCCATCGGCATCACCGGGCTATGGCTGCCACCGGCCAACAAAGGCAGCGGGGGGAGCAATGATGTGGGCTACGGCACCTATGACCTGTTTGACCTAGGGGAATTTGATCAGAAGGGAAGTGTGCGCACCAAATACGGCACCAAGGAGGAGTATCTCGCGGCGGTGAAGACCTGCCGGGATGCCGGCATTCAGGTGTATGCCGATGTGGTGTTCAACCACAAGATGTCCGCCGATTTCGAAGAGGACTTCGAGGCCGTTCCCTATGATCCGAACAACAGGACTCAAGCCCTCGGCGACGCCCGCACCATCCGCTCCTGGACCGGCTTCCGCTTCCCAGGGCGCCAGCAGGCCTACTCCACGATGGACTGGCACTGGTGGCATTTCGACAGCGTCGATTACAACAGCCTTCAGCCTGATGTCCGGGCCATCTGGCGGATGAAGGACAGCGGCTTCGAAAGCCAGGTGGATATGGAAAAGGGGAATTACGACTACCTGATGGGCTGTGATCTCAACATGAGCCATCCGGAGGTGACCGGCGAGCTCAAATACTGGGGCGAATGGATTCTCAACCTATGCCAACTGGACGGCTTTCGCCTCGACGCGATCAAGCACATCAACAGCAGCTTCTTCACCGACTGGATTCAGCACCTTGAGAAGCATGCCGGCAGGAATCTTTTCGTGGTCGGCGAATACTGGACCTATCACCTGCCCGCCCTCAGCTGGTATGCCGCCCACAGCGGCGGTCAGATGTGCCTGTTTGATGCCCCGCTGCATCTCAACTTCCATACCGCCAGCAAAGCGGGGGGAACCTATGACATGCGGCGCATCCTCGACGGCACGCTGATGAAGGAGATGCCGCTGCTGGCCGTGACCCTGGTGGACAACCACGACACCCAGCCCCTGCAGGCTCTGGAATCGCCAGTGGAGGCATGGTTCAAACCTCTCGCCTACGCGATCATCCTGCTGAGGCAGGAGGGCTATCCCTGCATCTTTCACCCTGATTACTACGGGGCCAGCTATTCAGACAAGGGCCGCGACGGCAACACCTACAGCATCGAACTTGCCAGTCACCGCAAGATCATCGACATCCTTCTCCAGGCCCGCAGGCATGTCTGCTACGGCCCCCAGATCGACTACTTGGATCATTTCAACACCATCGGCTGGACCCGGCACGGCAGCAGTGACCATCCCCATGCGATGGCGGTGCTGCTCAGCGACAGTGAAGCGGGCAGCAAGTGGATGGACGTGGCCAGACCCCACACCCGCTTCCGCGACCTCACCGGTCAGATCCCCGAAACGGTGACCAGCAATGCCGATGGCTGGGCCGAATTCCGCTGCGGCGGCGGCTCGGTTTCGGTGTGGGTGGAGGAGGCCGGCATCGCCGCCATCAACGCGGCGGGCGCCTGATCCGCAACCGCTCAGAAGCGACCCCGCAGGGCCCGGGTGGTGCGGATCAGCCCGGCGGTGGTCTCGGGCAGGATCGGCCCCTTGAGCATGCCTCCCCCCACCCGCAGACAGACGGTGGCGAGAGCGGAGTTGAGCAGCGTCACCGCCAGGGCCGTCTGCAACCAGGTGAGGCTGAAACGCTCGCGGATCCAGAGGATCATCGCCAGCTGCAGGGCCAGGCAGGCCATCGAGGCCAGGCCCAGGCCCATGCCGAGAAACACGCCACCACCGATCAGGCGGCGCTTCTCCTTGTCCGCCTCCTGCATGGCGATCCGCACATGCAGGTCCATCACCGAGGTCAACAGGGCTGTGACCTTCGCCGCACCCTTGAGGTTCATGCCGAGCGGCGCCCGGAAGACAGCAGCATGCCGAGCAGCAGGCCCACGCCGGCGGCGATCCCCAGGGCCATCAGCGGGCGCTCCCGCACAGGCTTCTCGATCCGGGGCCGCAAGGTGGTGTTCAGATCATCGAGCAGATGCTCGAGCTGTTCCTCCAGGGGCTTGAGCGAATCCGCCACCTGGTGCGCCTGATCGGTGGTGACATGGACCAGATCCAGCAGCTGCTGCCGGACGCCGGTACTGGTGACGCCGGTCTGGCGACTGATCGCCTCCACCACATGTTCAAAGCTGCCGCGGGTGGCCTCCAGGGTGTGCCGGGCCACCTCCGGCCATTCCTGCTGGATCGTGGGAAGCAGCGCCTCGAACCGTTCGAGGAAGGCCGCCTGAAGCGGGGAGAACGGTTCCTGGGCAACGGCATGGGGGGAACTGTCGGTTCCGGAACCGTTGCGGCTCTCGCTGTTGAGGCCGGTGGGACTCTCCATGGTCGGACGGGTGGTCGCAGGGGAATGGTCGGGCGGCCTCGCGGCGCTGTTTTCACCGTAGGAAGGGGAAACGGGCTCGTCAGCAGCGGGCATCCGAACCGCCCCATGGCCGCTTCCTCCCCCTTGGCAACGGCTGTGCTTCGGCTAAATTCCGGTCGCTCGGCAGGCGGGCCTGTTGGTTCACATCAATCAGGTCGAGCTCACCCATTTCAAGTCGTTCGGCGGCTCGGTGACGATCCCGCTCGAGCAGGGTTTCACCGTGGTGACCGGCCCTAACGGCTCCGGCAAGAGCAACATTCTCGACGGCATTCTCTTCTGCCTGGGCCTGGCCAACAGCCGCGGCATGCGGGCCGAACGGCTGCCCGATCTGATCAACAGCGCCGTTCTGCGCGAAGGCCGCGCCGCCGAAG
Source organism: Cyanobium sp. (assembly GCA_040399125.1). Taxonomy (GTDB): domain Bacteria; phylum Cyanobacteriota; class Cyanobacteriia; order PCC-6307; family Cyanobiaceae; genus Cyanobium. Next base: position 19,989 of record JBBASR010000010.1, read on the forward strand.
CGAGCGTGACCGTGCATTTCGACCTCGGGGACTGGCGGCCCGATGAGGCGGAGACCGGTCTGGAGGCCGCGGCCGAGGGGCCCTGGATCCGGGCCGGCCAGAAGCAGTGGAGCGTGACCCGCCGGCTCCGGGTCGCGCCGGGCGGCACCTACAGCAGCACCTACAGCGCCGATGGGGTGGCCTGCAACCTGCAGCAACTGCAGACCCAGCTGCGGCGGCTGCGGGTCGACCCCGATGGCAGCAACGTGGTGATGCAGGGGGATGTGACCCGGATCGTGTCGATGGGCGCCCGCGACCGGCGCGGCATCATCGACGAACTGGCCGGCGTGGCCCTGTTCGACAGCCGCATCGACCAGACCCGCAGCAAGCTCGATGAGGTGCACGAGCGCCAGGAACGCTGCCGGATCGTGGAACAGGAACTGCTGGTGTCGCGCCAGAAGCTGGAACGCGATTGCGCCAGGGCCCGCAGCTATCAGGAACTGCGCCAGCGGCTCCAGCTCGGCCGCCAGCAGGAACAGGTGCTGGCCTGCGAAGCCGCCCGCCACCAGCAGCAGGAACTGATCCAGCGGCAGGCCTCCCTGGAACGCCAGCACCAGCAGGAGCAGGAAGCGATCGCCACGGCCGAGGCGGATCTGGTGGTGGCCGCCGCCGCACTCGAACAGTTGCAGGCGGAGGTGAAGGCCCTCGGCGAAGACCAGCTGCTCTCGGTGCAGGCGGAACTGGCCGGCCTCGAGGTGGGCCAGCGGGAACGGGCCCGGCAGGCGGAACGCCACCAGCGCGATGCCGAGGAACTGCAACAACGCCGCCAGCAGCTGGCGCAGCAACAGGGCGAACTGCGCCAGCAGCGGCAGGCCCTGGAGCAGGCCGACGACGGCGCCCTGGCGGCCGCGGAGCAGCGCAGCCTCGACGCCGAGGCCGCCGTGGAACTCTCCCGCCGGAGACTGGGCGAGGTGGCTGATCGCTCCGGCAGCTGGCTGGAGGAACAGCAACAGCGCAGCCGTCAGCGCCAGGAGCTGCAGGAACGGCTGGCGCCCCGCCAGGCAGAACGCCAGCAGCTCGAGGAACGGCTCCGCCAGGCGGAGCTGCGGCTCCAGGAACTGGGCAGCGAAGAGCAGTGGGAGGACAGCGCCCACCAGGATGCGGCCGGCCGGCTGCGAACGCTGCAGGGGGAAGAGGCCGGGCTGCAGCAGCAGCTGGCGCCGCTGCAGGCCCAGCTGCAGGAACTGGCCGAGGCGCTGGCCCTGCAGCAGCGCACCCGCAGCCGACTGGAACAGGAGCAGGGAACCCTCGAACGGGAGATCGCCCGCCTCGACAGTCGCCGCGAGACGCTGCAGGAGAGCCGGGGCACCGGGGCCCTGCGGCTGCTGCTCGAATCCGGACTGGAGGGGATCCACGGCCCCGTGGCCCAGCTCGGTGAGGTGGAGGAACGCCATCGCCTCGCCCTCGAGGTGGCAGCCGGCGGCCGGCTGGCCCAGGTGGTGGTGGAAGACGACCACATCGCCGCCCGGGCGATCGAGCTGCTCAAGAGCCGGCGGGCCGGCCGCCTCACCTTCCTGCCGCTGAACAGGATCCGGGGGGGCAGCGGCAGCGGCGCCGCCCTGCAGCGGGGCGGCGCCGCGGGCGGTGGCGGGAGCGGCGGGCTGGTGGGCCGCGCCGTGGATCTGATCCGCCATGAACCGGTCTATGGCGAAGTGTTCCGCTACGTCTTCGGCGACACGCTGGTCTTTGCGGATCTGGCCAGCGCCCGCCGCGAACTGGGTCGCTGCCGGGCCGTGACCCTGGAGGGCGAGCTGCTCGAAAAGAGTGGGGCGATGACCGGCGGCAGCCTGCAGCAGCGGTCGGGGCAGCTCAGCTTCGGCAGCGCCAGCGAAGGCGACGAAGCCGAGCCGCTGCGCCGCCGGCTGCTGGAACTGGGCGAGAGCCTGCTGGCCTGCCGGCGCCGCGAAGCGGACCTGGGCCGCAGCATCGAACAGGCCCGCCCCCAGCTGCAGCAACAGCAGCAACGGCACGCCGCCCTGGCGGCCGAACGGGCCGCGGCCGAACGCACCCTCGGCCCCCAGCTGCAGCGCCGAGAACAGCTGGCCCAGCGCCTCCAGCAGCTGCAGGAGGCACTCAACTCCGACCGCAAACGCCACCAGGCCCTGGAAACCGAACTGCTGCCGCTGCAAAGGGATCTGGAGGCCATGGAAACCGCGGAAGCCGAAGCCTCAGCCAATGGCGACAGCGCCCGCTGGCAGGGACTGCAGGCCGATCTGGAGGCAGCCGATCGGGCCCTGCGCGAAGCGCGCCTGCAGCGGGATGAGCTGGTGGCCCAGCGCCGGGAGCGCGCCCTGGCAGCCGAACGGCTGGCCAGCCAGCTGGAGGCCCTGGGCGGTGAAGAACAACGGCTGGTGCAGGCCGTGACCAGCCTGGTGGAGGAAAGGAAGCAGTGGAACGAACTGCAGCAGGCCGATCAGCAGCGGCGCCGCGACCTGGAAAGCCGCCAGAGCGAACTGCAGGCCCGGTTCGGCGAACGGCGCCGGACCCGCGACGCCGCCGAGGCCGCCCTGGCCGCGCAGCGCCAGGGCCTGCAGCAACGGCAGTGGGAATGGCAGCGCCTGGGGGAAGAACGGCAGACCCTGGCCGAAGAACAGCGCAACCAGGCCGAACGGCTGGTCCGGATGGAGCGGGAGCTGCCCGACCCGCAGCCCGAGATCTCTGAGGAGCTGCGCGAAGCGGGCCTGGAGAGCCTGCAGGAGGAACTGCGCCGCATCCAGCAGCGGATGGAGGCCCTCGAGCCGGTGAACATGCTGGCGCTCGAAGAACTCGAGCAGCTCGAACAGCGCCTCTCCGATCTGGAGGAACGGCTGGAGGTGCTCAGCAAGGAGCGGGAGGAGCTGCTGCTGCGCATTGAAACGGTGGCCACGCTGCGCCAGGAAGCGTTCCTGGAGGCGTTCACGGCCGTGGACGGCCATTTCCGCTCGATCTTCGCCGACCTCTCCGACGGTGAGGGGCATCTGCAGCTGGAAAACCCCGAGCAGCCGCTGGAGGGGGGCCTGACCCTGGTGGCCCATCCCAAGGGCAAGGCGGTGCGCCGGCTGGCCGCCATGTCCGGAGGGGAGAAGTCGCTGACGGCGCTGAGCTTCCTGTTCGCCCTGCAGCGCTTCCGCCCCTCCCCCTTCTATGCCCTCGATGAGGTGGACAGCTTCCTCGATGGCGTCAATGTGGAGCGCCTGGCGGGGCTGATCGCTTCCCAGGCGGATACGGCCCAGTTCGTGGTGGTGAGTCACCGCCGCCCGATGATCGGAGCGGCCACCCGCACGATCGGTGTGACCCAGGCCCGCGGCGCCCACACCCAGGTGGTCGGTTTGCCGCCTGCCGCCTGAACTGGCAGGCTGAGCCACAATGGTTCGACTCGGCTTCCGCGTCGGACACACCTCGTCATCCGGATTTGACCTCTTCGATTCCCCCCGCCTCGGACCCGACCAGCCAGAACGCCGCCCCCAGCGACCGCCTGTGGCTGCGTTCCGAGCTGATGGGCACCCAGGTGATCACCCGTGACACGGGCCGCAGGCTCGGCGTGGTGGGGGAGGTGGTGGTCGACATCGACCGCCGCGAAGTGGTGGCCCTCGGCCTCAGGGACAACCCCCTGACCCGCTTTCTCCCGGGCCTGCCCCGCTGGATGCCGCTGGAGCGGATCCGCCAGGTGGGTGACGTGATCCTGGTGGACTCGGCCGATTCGCTCGCCGAAGGGTTCAACCCGGAGCGCTACAGCAAGGTGATCAACTGCCAGGTGGTCACCGAATCCGGGGAGCAGCTGGGTCGGGTGCTCGGCTTCAGCTTCGACATCGAGACCGGGGAACTCACCACCCTGGTGATCGGAGCCCTTGGGGTTCCGCTGCTGGGGGAAGGGGTGCTGAGCACCTGGGAGATGCCGGTGGGGGAGATCGTGAGCAGCGGCAGCGACCGGATCATCGTCTACGAAGGAGCGGAGGAAAAGCTCAAGCAACTGGGCACGGGCCTGCTGGAAAAGCTGGGCATCGGCGGCGGTTCACTGGAACAGGAGGAGCGGGAGCGCTATCGCACTGGGGTGGTGCCGGCCGAGAACCAGCTGGCCGCCGGCCAGCCCAGCGCCGTGGAACAACGGCGGATCGAACCGGCCAGCAGCCGCAGTTTCCAACCCCAGAACGAACTGGAATACGTGGAGCTGGAGGAAAGACGCGAACGCGAGCCGCTGCGCCAGCGCCGCTACCTCGACGAGGACGACCAGGGCCGCCGCCCGCCACTGCCCAGGGAAACGCCTCCTCCCCAGGAATACGTGGGCTCGTACCGCAGCCCAGAAGAGCGCTTCGCTGAAGAGCGCTTCCCCGAAGATCGCTACCCGCAGGAGCGATTCCCAGAAGATCGCTACCCGCAGGAGCGGTTCCCAGAAGAGCAATACCGCGAAGAGCGCAACTCAGAAGTGCGCAATTCCGAAGGGCGATCCCCAGCCCGCCAGCCGCTGCGGGCCGAACCCAGGGAAGCAAGGCGGGATCGCGAACCGATCGACGTCGAACCCGAAGTTCTCGACGACCCCTGGTGACAGGTCAGCCCCCCCCCGATCAGCGGCCCTCAAACCGCAGCGAGGCTGAGTTCACGCAGTAACGCTGCCCGGTGGGGGCAGGCCCATCCTCGAACACATGGCCGAGATGGGCCTGGCAGTTGGCGCAGCGAATCTCGGTGCGCACCATCCCATGGCTGTCGTCCCTGTGGGTGGTGATCGCCCCGGAACTCACCCCATCCCAGAAACTGGGCCAGCCGGAGCCGGAATCAAACTTGGTGGCGGAACTGAACAGCTCGGCATCACAACAGACGCAGTGATACATGCCGGTGTCCTTGTGGTTCCAGTAGGCGCCGGTGAAGGCCCGCTCCGTGCCCCCCTCCCGGGCGATCCGGTATTGCTCGGGGGTGAGCCTGGTCCGCCAGTCGGCTTCGGCTGAGCCGGAACCAGCCGCTACGCCTTCGTTGTGGGGGTCAGGGGCGGCGGAACTGGTGGCGGAATCCGACATGGGAAAACGGACGCAACGAAGCTTCAGCCGACCAGCCTAGGCAGGCGATCCGGGGGGCAGCAGGGTGCGCACCATCTCCGCCAGGGCGGCCACCGCTCCCGGCCTCCCCCGCAGACTGCGCAGATCGTCGCGCATGCCGTTCAACCGCTCCGGGTGGCTGAGCCAGTCGGCGGCCTCGGCCGCAATCTCGCCGGGGGTGATGTCGCCGACCCTTTCGGGAACCACGGCCCGGCCGGCGGAGATGTTGGGCCAGGCCAGGAAGCCGTGGTTGCGCATCCGCCAGGCGGTGAGTGCCACGCCCAGCAGCCGCCGCAGCAGCGGCAGGCGGGCCAGCAGCCCCAGCCAGCCATCCCAGGCCTGCATCACATGCAGATGCTGGGTGGGAACGAGCACGATCATCGGCAGCCCGAGGGCACCGAGTTCGGCGGTGTTCGCCCCCACCGTGGTCAGGGCCAGCTGGCACTGGCTGAGCAGGCCGTGGGCCGGCTGCTCCTCCACCAGCAGAATCAATGAGCCGGCCGCCGTGCGCAGCATGTCCGCCCTTTCCCTCTCCACGCCGCCGCGGATCGGTTGATCCCTCAGCAGGGTGAGCCCACCACAGGCATAGGCAGCGGCGATCGGATGGCGGGGGTCGGCATGGTCGAGCAGTTCGGCCACCGAAGTGGTGGGGGCCACGGGCAGAAGAAAGCGGATCTGGGGACGCAGGGCCGCCAGGCGATCGGCGGTCTCAAGCAGGAAGGGCACCCCCACCTGGAGCTTGGCCCGCTTCGAACCCGGCAGCAGCGCCACCCATTCCCCCGGGGGGAGAGGCACATTGGAGCGGGCCGATTCGGAGAGATCGGCCATCAGATCCCCCACCACCCGAGCCCGGGGAAGCCAGCGGCGCGGCAGGCGGGCCGCGGCCGTCTCACCCATCAGGGCCACCTGATCATTCCAGCGGGGCCAGCGCGACACCCACTCGGCATAGGTGAGATGGCGATACCCGAGCCGGGCGGAAAGCAGCACGGTCCAGAACTGATCGCCGCCGAGGAACACCACCACCCCCCGGGCCGGCCAGGGGCCGTGCCGGCCGGGGCGCAACAGCAGCCACCAGAAGCGACCGGCAGGCAGCACGCGCTCGAACAGCCCCCAACGGGACGCCACCCGGACCTCCTGGCCGGTGGCATTGGGGCAGGGCACCAGCACCAGCTGGAGACTGCAGGCCGCCTGGGGCTGCAGCGGCCGCAGGGCCAGCTCCCGGTGCAGTCGCTGGGCCAGGGGCCGCACCCAGGTGCTCAGTTCACCGGGCCCATTGCTCACCAGCACGATCGTGCTAGCGGAATCGCGGGTCGGATCTGCGGACACTGGATCCACCGAAGCCTGCGCTGGATTCAAGAAAAAAAGTGCGGATGGCGAGACTTGAACTCGCAAGGCCGAAGCCACACGCCCCTCAAACGTGCGTGTCTACCAATTCCACCACATCCGCAGGGATCGGTCGAACCAGCCGTGGCTGATCGTTCCGGGTGGTGGCGAGGGCGTGAACCGCTCACCGCTGAGCAATATACCCACCCACCGCTCCACCCAGCCCAGAGCGGAGCAAGGCCGGCCGGCCGGGCGAAAACGGCGCCACTGATACAGTCCGGCTCAAGGGTTTTCCCGCCTCTGCCTCGCCCCGGATGCCCATCGGCAAGCTGCTGATCGCCAACCGTGGCGAAATCGCCCTGCGCATCCTGCGCAGCTGCCGCGAACTGGGCATCCCCACGGTGGCCGTGCACAGCACCGTGGACCGCAATGCGCTGCACGTGCAGCTGGCCGACGAAGCCGTCTGCGTGGGGGAAGCCCCCAGCAGCAGAAGCTATCTCAATATTCCCAACATCCTCGCCGCCGCCACCTCCCGCGGCGCCGATGCGATCCATCCGGGCTACGGCTTTCTGGCCGAAAACGATCGCTTCGCCGAGATCTGCAAGGACCACGGCATCACCTTTGTGGGCCCCTCCCCGGAATCGATCCGGGCCATGGGGGACAAATCCACCGCCAAGGCCACGATGCAGAAGGTGGGGGTCCCCACCATCCCAGGCAGCGAAGGCCTGCTGGCGAACCCCGCCGCGGCAGCAGCCCTCGCCGCACAGATGGGCTACCCGGTGATGATCAAGGCCACCGCCGGCGGCGGCGGCCGGGGGATGCGGCTGGTCACGTCCCCCGACCAGCTCGACAACCTGTTCAAGGCCGCCCAGGGCGAAGCCGAAGCCGCCTTCGGCAACCCGGGCCTCTACATGGAGAAATTCATCGACCGGCCCCGCCACGTGGAAGTGCAGGTGCTGGCCGACCGCCACGGCAACGTGGTGCACCTGGGGGAGCGCGACTGCTCGATCCAGCGCCGGCACCAGAAGCTGCTGGAGGAGGCCCCCAGCCCGGGGCTGGATCCAGAGCTGCGTGAACGGATGGGAGCCGCCGCCGTGGCTGCGGCACGCAGCATCGGCTACGAGGGCGCCGGCACCGTGGAGTTCCTGGTGGATCGCGGCGGCGGCTTCTACTTCATGGAGATGAACACCCGCATTCAGGTCGAACACCCGGTCACCGAGATGGTGACCGGGATCGACCTGATCGCCGAGCAACTGCGCATCGCCGGCGGTGAACCGATCTCGGTGCGCCAGGACCAGATCCGCCTCACCGGCCATGCGATCGAGTGCCGGATCAATGCCGAGGATCCGCGCCACAACTTCCGACCGGCGCCGGGCAAGATCACCGGCTGGCTTCCCCCCGGCGGGCCCGGGGTGCGGATCGACAGCCACGTCTACACCGGCTACGAGATCCCGCCCTTCTACGACTCCCTGATCGGCAAGCTGATCGTCTGGGGGGTCGACCGGGATGCCGCCCTGCGCAGGATGCGCCGGGCCCTTTCGGAATGCGCGATCACCGGCATCCCCACCACGATCGAATTCCACCTGTCGCTGCTGGATCGCCCCGAATTCCAGCGGGGTGAGGTGTACACCAAATTCGTGGAACAGGAAATGCTGCCCCCCCCTTAGGGGAGACAGCCGCGGCAATCGGCCACCTGCCGCTGACCTGGGATCCCGTTCAGCCAGCTGAATCAACCCACGACCGCCCCCTGGCGCATCCATTGGGTGATTAGCCCCTGCTGGCCCACGAGCAGTTCCCGCACCAGGCTGATCAGACCCACCCACACCACCGGGGTCACGTCCACCCCGCCGATCGGTTGGATCAGGCGGCGGGTGAGGGAAAGCAGCGGTTCGGTGGGGGCGCTCACCAGGCGCAGCACCCCCTTGGTGAGATCCAGCTGCGGATACCAGGTGAGCACGATCCGGAACAGGAAGAGCAGGGTCCAGGCGGAAAGCAGCAGGCCAAGCAGCAGGTGGGCCAGCGCGACCGGATCCGCCGGCAGGAAGGACGGGGCCGTCACAAACCTCTAAGCAGTGGGCTCTGAATCGTAGGAAGGCGACTGCACTGCCTAGGATTCCTGCCAGCTTGTCTCTGCGCACGCCGCCATGACCCCTTCCCTCGCCAACTTCCTCAGCAGCCTCGCCTGGGGTGCGGTGATCGTGGTCATCCCCATCGCGATCGCCCTCGTGCTGATCAGCCAGAACGACCAGTTGGATCGCAAGCTCTGAGGTCCTGCGCGAGAAGCAGCCCGGAAGCCGCCTAAACTGGTCTGACGAACACACCCGCGTTACGGGTGCCCGGCCGGGTTTCGCACCCGCTTCTCAACACCGTGGTCAACGCCAGTCTCAACTGGGCCAGCATCGTCGGCATCGTGCTGGCAGTGGGCGGGGCTTTCCTCTATTTCATGAGGAATTTCAAGCCCGCTCTCGCCCGCGACTACGACGTCTTCTTTGCCGCCGTAGGCCTGCTTTGCGGCGGCATTCTTTTTTTCCAGGGCTGGCGCCTCGATCCGATCCTCCAGTTCGGCCAGTTCCTGCTCGCCGGCACCACTGTCTTCTTCGCCTACGAAAGCGTGCGGCTGCGCGGTGTCACCACCGAACAGGCTCGCCGCTCCTCCTATTTCGAGGACGAAGAGCCCGCCCCGTTCCGGCCGCGCGGCGGCCTCGGAGGCAGTGCCTGGGAGGGCGACCGCGAGCGCTTCGATGAACCCGAGCCGCTGCGCCGTCGCATTCCCTCCCGGGACGATGGGGCAGAGGAAGACTTCTACCGCCCTCGCCGCTCCAGCCGGGCGGCGATCCCCGAACGGGCAGCCAGCCGCCGCAACGATTCCGAAGACTGGGACGCCGATGCCCGCCGGGATCGCCCCTCCGGTCGCGGCGACAGGGGGCCTGAAACTCAGGGCCCCAGCAGCGCCAGTCGCTATTCAGCCTCCGGCCCCTCCCGTTCCTCCGAATTCGGCGCCCGTCGGCGCGATCGCGATGCCGGCTCCGAGCCGCGCCGCGGCAGCCGCCCCTCCCCCACTGCCGAGGCCATGCCCCGTTCCAGCCGCCGCGGCCCCGCGCCGGATTCGGCCCCGGGTTCTTCCGGGATCTACCCAGGCGTCCCCCAGGGGTCCCCGATCCGGGGCACCGGCAGCCGTGCGGAATCCGGCAGCAAGGTGAGTGATGCCGATTTCAGCCCGATGGGGGGCGCCGAGCCCACCCAACCCCCATCCCGTCCGCCGGCCCGCCCCAGCTCCTCTCGAGATAACAGCTCCCGCTTCGACGATTGAGCCACGCTCCAGCAGCCCGGCAGGCGGGTCTTTCCCTCTGCCTTGGAGGCCTGCTCCTGGTGACCAGCGGCTGCGCCAGTTGGACCTGGAGTCGCCGCAGTGCCGGACCGGTGGGCCTGGCCCAGACCAGCCGCACGGACCCCGCCCTCAGTGGCGATGGAAGGGTTCTGGCGAGCGTGGTGGAGCGGGGGGGCCGGGCCACAGTGCTGCTGCAGGAACAACCTTCCGGCCGAGTCCTACCGTTGCGCCATCTGCAGCGACACCAACCCCACCGCTCCCCTTCCCTGAGCTGGAACGGGCGCTACCTGGCGGTGATCGTGCAGCAGGGGGGGCGCCGCCAGGCCCTGATCGAGGATCGCGCCAACGGCATGCTGCACCGCCTCCCCCTGCCGGGCGATCTTGAGCCCCAGCGGCTCAGCCTTGCCCCCGACGCCCACAGGATCGCCATCGAAGTGCTGCGCCAGGGCAGAAGCCAGGTGCGGGTGCTCGATCTTTCCCCGCTGCTTGAACCGGATCGCCCCGGCGGCCTGCATGTGCAGGGCGGCGGCAGCGCGCCACCATGAGGCCCATCCGCCCGGCCCCCGGCTCCCTGGCCTGCCTGGGCTCGCTGGCCAGCCTGGGCCTATGCCTTGGCGGCCTCAGCCTGGGGCTGGGCGGCTGCCTGGGCCCTCTGCAGGCGCCGATGCCCGACCTGGATCGCCAGCTGGAGCTGGCGGGCAACCACCAGGCCCCCTCGCTGGCGGGCCGGTGGCTGGGGCTGATCGCCAACCGCGGCGGCCGGGATCAGGTGGAGCTGGTGGATGTGGAGAACCGCAGGCCGGTGCCGTTGCCAGGGCTCAACCGCCCCGATGCCCAACCGCTGAGTGTGGCGGTATCGGCGGATGGGCAACGTCTTGCCGTGGTGCGCAGCCTGGAGGGCCGCACGGAGCTGGTGCTCTATCGCAGGTCGCTGATGAGCCTCCAGCTGGTGGCGATGCAGCCCGCCGGCGTGCCGAGGCAGATTTCAATCAGCGCCGACGGCCGCACCCTGGCCGTTGAAGTGAGCCGGGGCGGACTCTGGCAGGTGGATCAGATCCAGATTCCCTGAATCAGGGCACCAGACCGGATCAGGGAACCAGGCCGGCCCAGTGCAGGAAGGTGTCATGGCTGAGGGCCTCGATCACCAGAACGGCGGTGAACCCCAGCATCGCGAAGCGGCCGTTGACACGCTCGGCATAGGCGCTCCAGCCGAAGGCAGGCAGGTCCCTGGTGGTGGCGCTGGTGGCGGGCGGCTGGCTTTGCGGGTCCTCAGGAAGGGCTGGCGCCGCATCCGCAGGCAGGGACTCAGAAGCCAGGGACTCAGAAGGTTCGTTGGGAGAGCTGGTCATCACGTCAGGAATGGCGCCCAAAGTCATAGCTGGCCGCCGGCAGCAGCCGCCAGCTGCCGGTGCCGTCGAGCTCCAGCACGGTGTCGTGGAAGGCCTTGAGCGTGGGGCGGTGCCCGACGCTCACGAAAGCCATCTCCCGCTGGACCAGCAGCTCATAGAGCACCTGTTCAGTGGTGACATCCAGGGCACTGGTGGCCTCATCCAGCACCACAAAGCGGGGGGAATTGAGCAGAAGGCGGGCGAAGGCCAGGCGCTGCTGCTCCCCGAGCGACAGCAGCCTGGGCCAGTCCTGCTTGATATCGAGGTCGGGATAACGGTTCACCAGATCAGGCAGTCGCACCTCCTCCAGCACATGGCGCAGCTGCTCGTCGCTGAAGCGGTCGGTGGGCTGCGGGTAGCAGAGCTGCTCCCGCAGACTGCCGAGCAGCATGTAGGGCTTCTGGGGGATGAACATCAGTTCGCCGGTCGGCGGACGCTGCACACTGCCGGCCGCAGCCGGCCACAGGCCACTCACCAGGCGCAGGAAGGAGGTCTTGCCGCAACCCGAAGGGCCCGCCACCAGCAACCGCTGCCGCGGACCCACCTCCACGCTGAGGTCGCGGATCAATGTGCGGTTGCTGCGGGGGGGAACCAGGTCCACATGGCTCACCAGGATCGATTCGGCCCGGGCGGCACCGCCAACCGCTTCTTCCTGGGTGGGGATCCGCTGCAGCTCGGCGGCGCTGAGGGCGGCCATCTCGCCTCCGATCGCTTCCACCTTGCCCTGGAAACCCTCCAGGCGGCTGATGGAAGCGGAGAAGGCGGCCAGCCTGTCGATGTTGTTGACGATGTAGCTGACCGAGAACAACACCTGGGAGAAGGCGATACTCGCCTGACCGAAAACGCCGAAATCCACCTGCTTGGCGAAATAGATCGGCGCAATCACCAGCCAGGGAAGGAAGCGGGAGAAATAGTCGTAAGAGCGCTGAATCACACTGATCAACGCCTCCCAGACAATCAGCTTGTTGTAATTGCGGATGGCCCCGCCCAGCCGCCTCTCGCCTTCGCGCGCCTCCTGCTGCTCGCCCTGATAGAAGGCGATCGATTCGGCGTTGTCACGGATGTGAACCAGCCCGTAACGGAAGTCGGCCTCCAGCTTGAGCTGCTGATAGTTGAGGGCCACCAACTTGCGGCTGGCAAAGATCACCAGAGCCGTGCCACCCACCGAATAGGCCAGAAGCCAGAGCGCCAGGGTGGAGTTGATACTCCAGAGAACAATGACGAAACTGAAGAAGGTGAGCAGGGCAGAGAGGATCTCCACCGTTACATTCAGGCTGTAACTGGTGAAGCTGGCGGCATCCTGGGAGATCCTCTGGTCAGGGTTATCAATCTCCTCGCTTGACTCCTCATTGGGATTCAAGACGTAATACGCCCTGTTGGTCAGATATCGATTCAACAGACGACTGCTGAGCCACTGCCTCCACAACAGGCCCAGCTTCGGAATGAGATAGCCCTGCAGCGCCCGGATCGGCAGCGCCATCATCAGACAGAAGGCATAGATCCCAACGGTTTTCCAGAAGCCATCCTGGTCATAGGCAACCAGGGTGTTGTCCACATTGCGGGCAATGAAACTGATGCCCACGTTGATACCGTTGATCACCAGAATCAGCAGGATGATGATCCCCAGCAACAGCCAGGGCAGCCAGCGCCCCTGGCGCAATTTGCTGCGGAAGATCCCGAAACAAGCCAGGCCCGCCACGAACAGGCCCATGACCACGGCCCCCCAGGGACCGGCCCAGATCGAGGCCACCTGCTCCGGCACGCCCGGCAGGAAACGGTTGCGCAGCTCCGGAATCAAGGCGCCGCTGGCCGCCACGGCACCTGTGAGCAGCAGCAGGGTGAGGCCGACCACCACCGCGAGCAGGGCCAGCACCAGCAGCAGAAACTGCCAGGCACTGTTGGTGCCGCCATCCAGGGGAAGGAAATAGGGCTGTGCCAGGCGCTGCAGCTTGCCGAGCTGCTGGCGGAGGGCCTGGAAGGGATTCATGGGCCAGGGCGGATCAGGGCATTGTCGCCGCTGGAGTGTCCCGCTGACGGTCTAGGGCTCAGCCGGGTGGCCAGGCCATCGGCCGTCCGCCGATCACATGCACGTGCAGGTGAAACACCGTCTGGCCTGCTTCGGCGCCGCTGTTGATCACGGTGCGCCAGCTGCTGAGACCCTCCTGCCTGGCCACCTTGGCAGCCACGAGCAACAGATGGCCAAGCAGCGCCTGGTCCTCGGGAGTGGCATCGGCAAGCTGGGCGATCGGCCGGCGCGGAATCACCAGCACGTGCACCGGCGCCTGGGGCTGCACGTCGCGGAAAGCGAGGCAGAGGTCATCGGCATGGACCTGATCGCAGGGAATCTCGCCGCGGAGGATCCGGCCGAAGATCGTGTCGGGAGGGCTTTCCTGGCCTGGCATGGGACAGCGCGCGAAGAGGGTGGCACTGACGGGCAGAAGCCACGAGGAAAACGATGTTGGCACGCTGCAGCGGGGCGGCCCTGCGGGGCCTGGAGGCCGTGGAGGTGACCGTGGAGGTGGACATCACCCCCGGCCTGCCGGGCCTGCAGATGGTGGGCCTGGCGGACACGGCGGTGCAGGAATCGCGCGAACGGGTGCGGGCCGCCATCCGCAACAGTGGACGCAAGGTGCCGCTGACGCGGGTGGTGGTGAGCCTGGCGCCCGCCGACCTGCCCAAGGCCGGGCCGGCCTTCGACCTGCCGATCGCCCTGGGGTTGCTCGTGGCCAGCGGGCAGCTGGCGGCAACGGCCATCTCGGGGGTCTGGAGTGCGGCGGAGCTGGCCCTGGATGGCTCGCTGCGGCCGATCCGGGGCATGCTGGCGATCGCGATGGCCGCCCAGCGGGCAGGGGCCCGCGCCCTGCTGGTGCCTTGGGCCAATGCGGCGGAAGCGGCCTTGGTGGAAGGGCTGCCGATCTGGCCGGCCGACGATCTACGTCAGGTGCTGGAGCAACTGACCCCATCCCCTGGAGCAGCAACCTGGCCGGCCCAGCCTGTGGCCGACGCGCCGCCCCAGCCCCAGCCAAGGGAGAGCGCCGATCTTGCCGATGTGCGCGGCCAGAGCCACGGCCGCCGGGCCCTGGAGATCTCCGCCGCCGGCGGACACCATCTGTTGCTGGTGGGGGCACCGGGAAGCGGCAAGACGATGCTGGCCCGCCGGCTGCCGGGCCTGCTGCCGGCCCTGAGCCGGGCCGAAGCGCTCGAACTCACCCGGCTGCATTCGGTGGCCGGCCTGTTGCCAGAGGGAGCCGGCCTGCTGCAGGGCCGTCCTTTTCGCCATCCCCACCACAGCTGTACGGCCGCCTCCCTGATCGGCGGCGGCGCCTCCCCCCGTCCCGGGGAACTGAGCCTGGCCCACCATGGCGTGCTCTTTCTCGATGAACTAGCCGAATTTCGCCGTCCCGTGCTCGATCAGCTGCGCGAACCGCTGGAGGAAGGGGAGGTATGGATCAGTCGGGCGCGGCAACGCTGCCGCTTTCCCTGCAGGGTCACCCTGGTGGCCGCCACCAATCCCTGCGCCTGCGGCTGGTACGGCGAGAGCGATCGCCAGTGCAGCTGCGGGGAGGGAGAACGGCGTCGCTACTGGGGGCGCCTTTCCGGGCCCCTGCTGGATCGGATCGATCTCCAGGTGGTGGTGCGGCGCCCGGAGGCCTGTGAACTGGCGGGCATTCATCGCAAAACAGCCGCAGCCGCTCCGATGGAAGGGAGTGCCCCGGTGGCCACCCGCGTCCAACGGGCACGGGCATGCATGGAACGCCGCAATCCAGGCGGCGCCTGCAATGCCCAGCTCAGCGCCGCGGAACTTGCCCAGGTGCTGAACCTCGAGGAGGAGGCCCTGCTCCTGTGGGAGAAGGCCCTCGAGTGCCGCAGGCTGACGGCCCGCGGCGCCCAGCGGGTGCTGCGAGTGGCCCGCACGATCAGCGATCTGGTGGCTGCCCCCCAGGTGTCGCCGCTGGCGATCGCCGAGGCCCTGGCCTATCGAAGCTTCGACGGGCTGCAGGGTGTGGAAGGGGGGCATTGATCAATAACGCTTCTGGCGAGCCCTGCGCTTCTCCATGGCATCCCGATACGGCTGAACTCCCACCATCGGCGGTTGATGAGCCGCCTCTTCCCGGGGATTGCCGAAGGCGTGATTGATCGCGTCAGCCAACCAGTGGCCGAAACCGGATCCGCGGCAGTGAATCCGCAGGGGCGGAATCAGCGACGACGGCGGCGCTGCTGGGCCTTGCGCTTGTACTTCTCGGTGGGGGTCTCGTGGTGACGCAGCCGCTTGAGATCGGCAAAGATGCCGGCCTTGGACACCTGGCGCTTGAAGCGACGCAGGGCGGATTCGATCCCCTCGTTTTCGCCGACGGTGACCTGGGTCATGAAAAGCTGCAGAAACACACGCAGTGGGCGAGCCTAGCAAGCCCCCCTCCAGGGCTCAGCGAACCGGCGGCGGAGTCGCCGGCAAGGCCGCCGGCACGGCCGCACCCACCCCTTCCCGGGCCACCGGCCAGTCGGAGCGATAGAGGTAGAGATGGCCCAGGGAGCGGGCGCCGAAGCGACGACGCATCAGCTTCCAGCCCGGCTCCAGCTCCAGTTTGAGGAAACCGCTGGCCAGCCCTCCGCTGCGGGCCACCACCATCTCCGGACCCGCCCCGGCCTTGGTGGGCACCGCCAGCAACTTGAGGTCATCGGCGCCCCGGGTCACCATCAGCCGGTACACGGTGGCCAGATCGGTGCCTCCGATCCGCACGGAATAGCCGTTCGCATCGATGTAACGACCACAGATCCCGGTGAAATCAAACGTGCTCAGCAGCGGGTTCACCGGCGCCGGCAGGCCCTGACCCACAGCGAAACAGGGCTTGCGGTTGTTGAGCTGTTCGTAGATGTTCAGCTGGGAGCGCGGGCCACTGCCGATCGGAGCCGCCACCAGCACGAACCGCTGGGGGTCCACCTCGGCCGCACCGAACAGCGACTGGGCATTCAGCGGCCTGGGGAAGGAGGCCAGGGCAGCGGCCGCCAGAAAGGCGACGCCAGCAGGACCGGAGCGACGCTGCAGTGCGTTGGTCAGGTGGATCAGCACGGGGATCGGCTCGCAGGAGGCGCAGGCGGAATCGTATGCAGCCGGATGCGGAGCGGCCCCAACCCTGGCCCAATCCGTCAGCCGGGCCGATTGATGCGGATCGCCGCAAGCAGCGCAATCACCGTGCCGGGCAGACAGAGCCCGAGGATCAGGCGTGTCGTCGACACGCCTAGGTCCGGGTCGCCGTAGGCAAGCTCAAAGACGGAGCCAGTGGCCGCGATGCCCAGGACACAGGCAAGGGCGAGCAGCACACCCGCCAGGGGTTTCATCGGCATCGGAGTTCAGCGGATGGACTTCACGTCGACACGCTGGAACCCATGCTGACGCAGCTCGTCATTGAGACTGAGCTCGTCGGTGACGCGGTCGACGAACAGCACCCCATTGAGGTGATCCATCTCATGCTGGATGCAGCGGGCCAGCAGGCCGTCGGCCTTGATCCGGCGCGGCCGCCCATGCTCATCGCGGAAACTGACCTCCACCACGGAAGGGCGCACCACCTCCAGGTAGACCTTCGGGATGCTCAGGCAGCCTTCCTCGTAGGTGTTGAACGACGCTCCAGCGGCGGTGACCTCCGGGTTGATCAGTACCAGGGGAGGGGTGGCCGCTTCCTCGATGTCGAGGTCGATCACCAGTAGCTGCTTGTGGATCCCCACCTGGGGTGCGGCCAGGCCGATGCCGCGGGCGCTGTACATGCTGCGCAACATGTCGCGGGCCAGGTCGCGGATCGATTCGTCCACCTTGCTGATGCGCCGCGCCGGGGTGCGGAGCTCCTTGGCACCGAGGGTGTGGATCGTCAGAGGAGGCTGATCCAGGGGCTCCTTGGGCACGTGCACCGAGCGATTGCCCTGCTCGGCGGTGCGGGCCATCTGGGCGAAGCTGCGCGCCAAGGGCTCAATGGAATGGATGAGAGCCATCCTAGAGGGGGCCATTGTGGAAGCCGCAGGCAGGAGCTGAAGGTGGCGGGGGAGAAGGCAAGGGGAGCGCTGCCGGTCACGGTCGCCGTGGGCCGGACACCGGCGGTGAAGGAACCGCAGCTCGCCGATGGTCACCGCTTCTGGCTGGAGCAGCGGCCGCAGGAAAAGGGCCGCACCACCCTGCTGTGGATCCCCCCTGGCGGAAAAGCGACGATCGAGCTGACTCCCGCCCCCTGGAACCTGCGCAGCCGCGTGCACGAATACGGCGGTGGGGTCTACTGCGTGGGCCTCGACACGGTGGTGTTCGTGGAGGATCGGGACGAATGCCTGTGGGCGATCGATCTGCCCCGGGATCCGGCCAGCGAGCCGATTCCCCTCCCCCGCCGGCTCAGCGAACCAGCTGCCGCCGGTGCCCCCCGCCGCTTCGCCGATGGCCGCATCGACCGCCGCCGCCACCGCTGGATCGGGGTGATGGAAAGCCAGGGGCGGGACCAGCTGGTGGCGGTGCCGCTGGCGGGCGGCGAACCGGAGCTGATCCATGCCGCCGCTGATTTCTGCGGCTATGCCCAGCTGAACGACGAGGCCAACGCCCTGGTGTGGGTGGAATGGCAGCAGCCGTTCATGCCCTGGGAGCGCAGCGAACTGTGGCTGGCCAGCGTGGATGGGGCCGGCCAGCTGCAGGGGAAGCGCCGGATTGCCGGAGCCGGCCCCCTCGATTCCCAGCCGATCTCCGTATTTCAGCCGTTGTGGGCCGGCGGCGACCTGGTGGTGGCCAACGACCGCAGCGGCTGGTGGAACCTAGACCTGCTTCCCGGCGCCGCCGCCTGGGCCGCCGAGCCCGAGCCGCCTGCGCTCCAGTGGCAGGCCCTGCTGCCGATGGAGGCCGAATTCGCGCGGCCCCAGTGGGTGTACGGGATGGTGCAGACCTGCTGGGACGGCCTCCACCTGGTGGCGGCCGCCTGCCGGGAGGGCAGCTGGGAACTGGGAAGGATCGCCCTGGCGGAGGGCCGTGGCCGCTGGCAGCCCTTCGACCTGCCGTTCAACGACCTGGCCGGCCTCAGCGCCGACAGGGGGAAGCTGGTGGCGATCGCCGCCTCCCCCACCCAGCCTGCAGGGCTGCTGGAGCTGGACATCACCGACGGGCACTGGACCCACGCCACCCCGGCCCCCTGCCCCCTGGCGGAGGAAAGGATCAGCAGGCCCCAGCCCCTGTGGTTCCAGGGCCATGGAGATCGCTCCTGCCACAGCTGGTACTACCCGCCCGCCGGCGGAGCCGGGCCCAGAACCCCCCTGCTGGTGAAAGGGCACAGCGGCCCCACCGGCATGGCCTCCCCCGCCCTCAATCTCGCCATCCAGTTCTGGACCAGCCGCGGCTGGGGCGTGGTGGATGTGAACTACGGCGGTTCCACCGGCTTCGGGCGGGCCTACCGGGAGCGACTCCAGGGCGGCTGGGGCGTGGTGGATGTGGCCGACTGCGCCGCTGCGGCGCTGGCGGTGGTGGAAGCGGGCTGGGCCAGCCGCGAGCGGATCGCCGTTGAAGGCGGCAGCGCCGCCGGTTTCACAGTGCTGGCCGGCCTCTGCTTCACCGATGTGTTCCGGGCCGGAGCCTGTCGCTATGCGGTGGCCGATCCGGTGGCCCTGGCCAGCCACAGCGACCACCGCTTCGAAGCCCGTTACCTCGACGGTCTGATCGGCCCCTGGCCCTCCGCCAAGGCCACCTACGAGGAACGATCGCCCCTGCTCCACGCCGATCGCATCCGCTGTCCGGTGATCTTTTTTCAGGGGCTCGAGGACCTCGTGGTCCCTCCCGAGCAGACCGAACGGATGGCCCTGGCGCTGGGGGAACGGGGAGTGCCCGTGGAAGTGCACCTGTTTCCGGGCGAAGGCCACGGCTTCCGCAGCAGTGAGGTGCAGATCCAGGTGCTGGAAGCCACGGAAGCCTTCTTCCGCCGCCACTTCCAGCTGCCATGAGTGCACTGCCCGCGGTCGGGGGGGCGCTCGCCGTCCTCGCCTGCCTGCTGCTGCTGGGCAAAGGGATCGGCGGGGCCATCGGCCTGCGGCTGTGGGGAGTGCCGGAAGCCCTGGTGGCGGGAGCCCTGGGGCTGCTGGTGGCCCCTTCCGGCCCCTGGCCGCTGCTGCCCCAGGTGGTGATCGACCAGTGGAACCAGTGGCCGCTGATCCTGTTGACCCTGGTGTTCGCCAGCCTGCTGCTGGGCAAGCCCCTGCCCAGCCCCGGGGGGCTATGGCGTCCGCTTTCGGCCCAGTTGCTGCTGGCCCTCATCCTGGCCTTCGGCCAGTACCTCGTGGCCGGGCTGCTGGTGCTGCTGGTGCTGCAACCCTGGCTGGGGGTCCACCCCCTGATGGCCTGCCTGATCGAAGTGTCCTACGAAGGCGGCCATGGATCCGCCGCCGCGATGGGCCCCACCTATGCGCGGCTGGGTTTCGAGGGCGGAGCGGCCCTCGGCCTGGCCATGGCCACGGTGGGGCTGCTCAGCTCCACCCTCGTCGGGGGCGTCGTGGTGGTGCTGGCGCGCCGGCTCGGCTGGCTGACGCCCCCCCCCCTCACCACCGCCATCACCAACGCCGTCACCAACGCCAACCCCACCGCAACCTCAGCAACCGAAACACCAGCCGCAGAAGCCGCTTCAGCAGCTTCCGCCGCCGAAACCGCCGCCGCCTGGGCCGTCAACCTGGCCCTCTGCGGCAGCGCGGTGCTGCTGGGCTGGAGCAGCTGGCAGGCCCTGCGCTGGGCCGCACCGACCCTGGGAAGCGGCTTTGCCTCCATCGTCAACGCCCTGCCGGTGTTTCCCCTGGCCCTGGTGGGCTCCCTGGTGGTGCGGCTGCTGCTGGAACGAACCGGCCGCGACCACTGGAGCTCCAGCGCCATCCAGGGACGCATCGGCACCCTCTCCGCCGACCTGCTGATTACGGCGGCCACCGCCTGCCTGGACCTTTCCCTGCTCGGTCGCGACTGGGTCCCCCTGAGCCTGCTGGCGCTCACGGGCCTGGCCTGGAACCTGGCCGTGGTGCTCCTGCTCGGACCACGGCTGCTGCCTGCCGACTGGTTCGAGCGGGCGATCCTGGAATTCGGTCAGGCCACCGGGGTGGCCGCCAGCGGACTGCTGCTGCTGCGCATGGCCGATCCGGACGATCGAAGCGAGGCCCTGCCGGCCTTCTCGATCAAGCAACTGCTGCTGCAGCCACTGATCTCCGGCGGGGTGATCACGGTGGTGGCACCGCTGGCGGTGGACCGCTGGGGGCTGCCGGCATGGACCGGGCTGTGCCTGGGCCTGGTGGTGCTCTGGATCGGGCTGGGGCTGCTCAACGCACCATCGCGGCCACGTTCCCCCCATCCACAGTGAGCAGGGCGCCGGTGGTGCGTTCCATGCCAGCCAGGGCAACGAAGGCGGCCGCCACATCCTCCGCCCGCACCTCCGCCTGCAGCAGGTTGCCGGCCATGTAGTCCTCCTCCGAGAGATGGCGGGCGGCAGCCCGCTCCCGGATCATTCCGTCATCAAGCAGCCCGGAGCGGATCCGATCCGCATTGATGGCATTCACCCGCACCCCTGCAGCTCCCTCCTCCAGCGCGTATTGGCGCACCAGCGCCAGCAGGGCGGCCTTGCTGATGCCATAGGCCCCGAAACCAGGGCCGGGGTTGAGGGCCTGCTTGCTGACGTTGAACAGCAGCTGGCCCCCCAGCACCGGCCGGCGCACGCCCTGGGCCGCCCCATCCTGCAGCCGGAACAGGGCAAGGGCGGTCTGGGCCACCGTCTGGTGCGCGAAGAAGTTGAGCTCGAAACTGGCCCGCAGGTCGGCCTCCGGCAGGCTGGCGATCGCCCCGGTCCAGGCGGCCCCGGCATTGCTCACCACGATGTCGATGCCCCCGAACCGGTCGGCGACCCGGGCGAACGCCTGCCGCACCTGGTCGGGGTCGGTGAGATCACAGGCCAGGGCCAGGGAGGCCTTGCCGCATCCCGCCGCCACCGCCGCGGCCGCGTCACCATCGAGATCCAGCACCGCCACGGCGGCTCCCTGGGCGGCGAAGGCACGGGCCGTGGCCGCTCCGATCGCTCCGCCACCCCCGGTGATCACCACCACCTGCCGGGCCAGGGGAGGCTCAGAGCCCTTGCCGAGCTTGGCCTGCTCCAGGCTCCAATACTCCATATCGAAGGTGTCGGCTTCGTTCACGGGCTCGAAGCGCCCCACCGCCTCGGCGGCCAGCAGGGTGCGGGCCCAGGCTTCGCCGATGTCCGCCACCACGGCGGCCTCCGCGGCGGAGCGTCCGATGCCGATCAGCCCCAGGCCCGGCAGGGCCACCAGCCGCGGCAGGGGGTCGAGGGCACGCCTACCGCCGCCGCAGCGGAGGTTCTGGCGTTGGAAACAGGCTTTGTAGGCCTCGATGTAAGCCGAGAGTGCCTGGCCGATCTGATCCGGCGTGGGATCGGCGGGCAGCACCAGGGGGAAGGCCTTGGTGCGGATCACGTGGTCAGGGGTGGCGACGCCCCGCCCCGCCCAGTCGCTGAGCCGCGGATCATTCACCACCTCGAGGGCCAGCGGCGTGCGCCGCAGCTCCAGCAGCCAGCGGCAAGGAGCCCCTTCGGCCGCCGCCGCCCGGGCCAGGGCTCCCCGCAACAACGGCAGCACGGCCGCCGCACCGGCGGCAGGCCCGGGCACCGCCGGCGGCGCCGAAGCCGGGCGGCCGGTGCGGGCTTGCTGGATGCGTTCCTCCGCCTGCCGCACCAGGCTGATCATCCGTTCATAGCTCTGGCGGGCGGTAGCGCCGAAGGAGAACAGCCCGTGCTTCAGCAACACCATGCCCTCCAGCTCGATGCCGCGTTCCTCGGCCAGGGCCGCAGCCCGCTCATAGGCAGCGGCAGCCGCCAGGGCGAGGTCGAAGCCCGGCATCACGTAAGGCACGATCGCCACCCGGTCGCCGTAGACCTCCCGGCAGATCGCCTCGGCGTCGGGCTGGTCGGCCAGGGCCAGCAGGGCGATCGAATGGGTGTGGTCGACGAACCTGTCGGGCAGGAACGCATGCAGCAACGCCTCCACCGAGGGGTTGGGGGCGGCCGGATCGATCAGGTTGCGGCGCTGGGCCGCCACCATCTCCTCATCGCTGAGAGCGGCAAGCGACCGCAGGGCCTGCAGTTCCTGCAGGCGGACCGCCGGATGGCCGGCAGGCTCGATCGTGGCCAGATCCCAGCCGGAGCCCTTGACGCACAGCACCGGAATCGTTTCCCCGAGCAACCCCTGAACGGTGGTCTTCACAGAGGTGTTGCCACCGCCGTGGAGCACCAGCTCTGGATCGGCTCCCAGCAGGCGGGCGGAATAGGTGCGCAGGGCGAGATCCTCGCCGATGCCCTTGGCGCCGTAATGGGCGATGGCAGCAGCGGCCTCGGCATCCGACCAGCGGTTCTCGGCAGGCATGGCAGGCGCCCTCAGGTGGCAGGAGGCTACGGCTGTCTGTCAGCCATGAAACCCATGGCTAAGTTGCCGACAGCGGTTCCCCTCCCCAGCTCGGCATCCCATGGCCCTGCGCACGATTCTCTTCCTGATCACGAACCTGGCGGTCGTGCTCACGATCTCGCTCCTTCTGAGCCTGCTCACCGCCATCGGCCTGCTGCCGGCCAATCTGCCCCTGCTGCCCCTGCTGGTGGCCAGCTTCGTCTGGGGGGTCATGGGCAGCTGGATGTCACTGCAGATGTCGGCGGAATCCGCCAAGCGGATGATGGGGGTGCAGGTGGTGAACACCAACGCCAATCCGGCGGCCCGCTGGCTGGTGGACACCGTCGCTTCCCTCGCCGCCAGGGCCAACCTGCCGATGCCCGAGGTGGGGGTCTACGGCTCCCCGGAGTGGAACGCCTTTGCCACCGGTCCTTCGCCGAAGCGGGCCCTGGTGGCTGTGTCCACCGGCATCCTCGAGGGCATGCCTCCCGAAGAGCTCGAGGCGGTGCTGGCCCATGAGATGAGCCATGTCGGCAATGGCGACATGGTCACGATGACCCTGCTGCAGGGGGTGATCAATGCGTTCGTGATGTTCCTGGCCCGGGTGGCGGCCTTTCTGCTGCCCCGCAGCCCCGCCGATGACGGCCGCCAGCCTCCGCCGCTGACCATGCTCGTCTGGCCCCTGGAGATGATGCTGGGCCTGGGCGGTTCGCTGATCACCGCCTGGTTCTCCCGCACCCGCGAGTACCGGGCCGATGCAGGAGCCGCCAGCCTGGTGAATCCGGAGGCGATGGTGAACGCCCTGCGGCGTCTCGCGACGGCCAGTGGCCGGGTGGACCCCCGCGACAGCATGGCCATGGCCACCCTCAAGATCTCCTCGCCGCCAGATCTGAGTGGTCTGCTGGCCACCCACCCCCCGCTGGAGAAGCGGATCGAAGCCCTCCAGGCCGCTGCCCTGAAGGGCACCGCCGATGGCTCCGGCCGCCGGCTGCCTTCCCAGGCCTGAGGGGCGAGCGATGCAGGCGATCGCAGCCGAGATCGGGTCCGCCGCAGGATCATCCGTTCAGCTGCGCAGCATCGACCTGCCGGCCCCTGAGCCTGGCCCCCACGATCTCCTCGTGCGGGTGGAAGCGGTGGCCGTCAACCCGGTGGATACCAAGGTGATGGCCAGCCTGCGGCCGGGCGATCCCCCCAGGGTTGTGGGCTGGGACGGGGCCGGGGTGGTGGAGCGCGTGGGCTCCGGGGTGACGCGGTTCCGGCCCGGGGATGCGGTGATCTTTGCCGGAGACATCCGCCGCCCGGGCTGCTTCGCCGAACAGGTGCTGGTGGAGGAGGCGATCTGCGGCCCTGGGCCAGCCAACCTCAGCTTCGCCGACGCGGCGGCGCTGCCCCTCACCGGCCTCACCGCCTGGGAGGCCCTGTTCGAACGGTTGGGCCTGGATCCCGAGGGAGGTGACGCGGGCCGCAGCCTGCTGATCCTGGGCGGTGCTGGCGGTGTGGGTTCGATCGCCATCCAGCTGGCCCGCCGCGCCGGCCTGGTGGTGATCGCCACGGCCTCACGGCCGGAAAGTCGGGCCTGGTGCGAACGGATGGGCGCCACCCACGTGGTGGACCACAGCCGCCCGCTTCCCCCCCAGCTGGCGGCCCTTGGCCTGCCGGAGGTGGATGCGATCGCCAACGTCCACGACACCGATGCCTACTGGCAGGTGATGGCCGACCTGATCCGTCCCCAGGGAGCGATCGTGGCGATCGTGGGCAACCGCTCGCCACTCGACCTCAACCTGCTCAAGGCCAAGAGCGTGAGCTTCCACTGGGAATTCATGTTCACCCGCCCCCAGTTCCAGACCGCCGACCGGGGCATCCAGGGCGAGATCCTGACGCGGCTGGCGACCCTGGTGGAAACAGGCGAGGTGTGCAGCACGGCGGTGACACGCTTCACCCCGATCAATGCGGCCAACCTGGCCACGGCCCACGGGCTGCTGGAAGGGGGCAGCACGATCGGCAAGATCGTGCTGGAGGGGTGGTGAAGCAGGCCCGGCCGCGAGGTCAGCGGGTGGCCACCAGCACACGGTGCCGTGGATCTGCCGCTTCGCGCCGCACGCTGTGAAAGCCGGCCGTGAGCAGGGCCGCCGGGAAATCGAGACGGAAGTACTCCTCCAGGTAAGGCTCGGTGCTCTTGAGCAGGGTGGCGATCGGGGCCGGCAGGCGGCGGATCACCTCCGAATCGGGATCCTGATCCACCACAGCGATCACTCCGCCGGGCCGCAGCAGCCGGGCCGCTTCGGCCAGCACGGCGCGGGTGGCCTGCTGGGGCAGCTCATGGCACACAAACTGAAGGGTGATCAGGTCGTAGGTGGCGGTGGGCAGGCCCGTGGCTTCAGCGGCGGCGTGGTGCCAGGTGATCGGTGGCGAAGGGGGGGCACCCAGCTCCGCCTCCCGCGACCGGGCCACCGCCAGCATTTCCGGAGAAAGATCGAGACCCTCCACGGCAGGCACGATGCCTGGATCAGCCGCGACAGCCGGCCCACCGGTAAGGCCCTGGTGCTCCAGAAGCCAGTCGCGCAGGGCCAGGGTGCCCACCCCCACCGAGCAGCCCAGATCGAGCACGCGCCCCACCGGCGCCGAGAGGCTGGGTTCGATCGCGGCGAAGATGGCGCTCCGCAGTCGCTTCTGGGCGGCTGCCGGCTCGAGATCGGGCTCGCCGGGCCACACCCGCAGGGCCATCGAATCAGTGGCCTGCTCGGCCTCGCAAGCCGCGGCCCAGCAGAGGTTGCCCTGGTCGTAGGCGTGGAAGCGGGCCCGGTAGTAGGCGGGGGGAACAACGGCGGGATCGGTGCTGGCGGCCAGCAGAGGCTCGGCGGCACTTTGCAGGGCCTCGCGCCGCTGGCGCCAGGCGATGCCCCTGCCCTCGGCGGTGCGGATGATCAGGCGGCGGGCCTGCCAGAAAAGCAGCTGCCGCAGGGGCTCCACCGCCAGCAGGCGGTTGATCAACCAGCCCAGCGGATGGTTCGATTCCACCCAGTTGGGCGGCGGGGCGCTGGCGGGCAGGGCCGGGGTCATGTCGGGGTACTCCACAAGGTCAGCGGCTGGCGTAAAGCCCCTGCAATCCGGCCTCACTGGCCGGTGCCACGCCACGCTCGGTGATCAGGCCCGTCACCAGCCGCGCCGGGGTGACATCAAAGGCGGGGTTGAAACCGCTGGAGCCTGTGGGAGTGAGCTGCACGCTCGCCAGGTCGGAGTGCTGCCCGGTCTCGCCCGCCTCGGCCAACAGCCCCTGAATCCGGGTCACCTCCTGGGCGGATCGGGCCTCGATCGGGATCTCAGCCACGCCATCGGCGATCGACCAGTCAATGGTGGAGGCAGGCAGGGCCACATAGAAGGGCACGCCGTTGTCATGGGCAGCCAGAGCCTTGAGATAGGTACCGATCTTGTTGCACACATCCCCGGTGCGGGTGGTGCGATCGGTGCCCACGATCACCGCATCCACCTGGCCGTGCTGCATCAGGTGGCCGCCGGCGTTGTCCACCACCACTGTGTGCGGCACCCCCTCGCGCCCCAGCTCAAAGGCGGTGAGGCTGGCGCCCTGGTTGCGGGGGCGGGTCTCGTCCACCCACACATGGATCGGCAGACCGGCGCGGTGGGCTTTGTAGATCGGTGCCAGCGCCGTGCCCCAGTCCACGGTGGCCAGCCACCCGGCGTTGCAATGGGTGAGCACATTCAGGGGCTCGCCCTGGCGCCCGGGAGGCCGGGCCGCTGCCAGCTCGCGGAAGATCGCCAGGCCGTGCTCGCCGATCGCCTCGCACATGGCCACATCTTCCTCGGCGATGGCGGCCGCCTCTTCCCGGGCAGCCGCCGCCCGATCCCCCTGCGGCAGGGCCGCCACCCGATCCCGCACCCGCTCCAACGCCCAGCGCAGATTCACCGCCGTCGGCCGGGTGGCGTTGAGCCGCTCGAACGCCGCCTCGAGGGCGGCATCGGAGGGATCCGCCTGCAGGGCCAGCATCAGGCCATAGGCACCGGTCACGCCGATCAGGGGAGCGCCCCGCACCACCATCGTGGCGATCGCCTCGGCGGCTTCCTCGAGGCTGGTGAGGGAGCGGGTCTCGAAACGATGGGGCAACAGGGTCTGGTCGATCACCCCGATCGAACGACCTCCCTGCTCCAGCCAGATCGTGCGCCAGGCCTTGCCGTCGATGTTCATGCTCAGAAAAGGGGCCAATCACCAGGATGGAACAGCACCGCCTGACGGAGCGGGCCTTCAGATCACTTCAGATCAATCGATAGCCATACCAGTCGGGGCGGAAGGGCTGGCTGCGCCCATCGGGCACCAGATGCACCCACCACGTCTGCACCCTCTCCAGGGCCAGGCAGTCATCCACGGCATGGAGATCATCCTTGTGGCGCTGGATCGCCTGCGGCAGCAGGCTGCGCCGGGCCCGGCCCGCGGCGGCCCGGGCCGTGGGGGCGACGAACAGGGAAAAGCGATGCAGTTCGGCCAGCTCCTCGGGGTCATAGCCGCCGAAGTTCACAAACCAGAGCCGGTCGGAACCGGGGAAAGGTTCGTTCCTCAGCTCCACCCGATAGCCATCCACAAAGTTCAGCTCCAGATAGCTGTCGAGGTGCAATCCGCGTCTGGATCCGAACCACTGCTGCCTGAGCAGGGGGAAAGCGTCCTCGATCGAGGCTGCGGCCACAAAGCGCACATCGTGCAGTTCAATATTGGCTCTCGCAAGCCGGCCACCCAGCACCACCAGAAACAGCCGGGGAGGGGAAACATCAGGGGAAAATCCCATGGGCAAAAGAATGGTGATGAGAAAGCGACGGAGCCGCCCACAGACGACTGGGAGGATTCAGAATCGGTCGGTCAGACGGTGGGCGTCCACCCCATGAGCAACAGTTCCAGCCCGCCTTCCGCTCCCCCGCCTGCCCCCACCCCGCCCAGCATCGACGAACTGCGTCAGGGAGACCGTCCGTTCGTGTTGGCCGACCACCAGGGCGTGGTGATCGGCATCAATCCCGCCTTTCAGAAGGCCTACGGCTGATCGGAAGAGGAGCTCAGCGGCGAGCCGATCAGTCGCATCCTGCCCGGTGCGTTTCAGATGTCGCATCAGCTGGGATTTTCTCGCTTCCAGGCCACTGAGCAATCCACCATTCTCGGCCATCCCCTGCGACTGGTGACCGTCTGCCAGGACGGCGCCGAAATGGTTTCGGAACATTTCATCGTGGCCGAGAAACGCGGCGAGCACTGGGTTTTCGGGGCCACTCTCACGCCGCTGCCCCCCGGAACGGAGACGGATGCATGACGGGGGCCTCCCCTGCCAAAGAAAGCATCGAAGCCGATGGACTGATCGGCGAACTGAGGCGAACCCTGGGACGGATGGAGGCGGCCCTGGCGGCCATCAGCGATGCCCTGGTGATCGCTGATCCCGAGGGGCGGATCCTCTGGTGCAACGAATCCTTCGACCGTCTCTGCGGCCGCTCCAGACTTCTGACCCTTGGCAAGCAAATCACCGTGATTCTCCCTCTCGATATGGAGGGAAAACCACTGGTGCGCCCCGAGCAGCTCGACAGCGCCTTTGAGACCGCCGGTTTCGGAACCGTGGTCCTGAGCAAGGAGCCGATCCAGGCCTACGAGATCGAATGGACCCCGGTGGCCACCGAAAACCCTCCGGTGGTGATCTTCTGCTTCCGGGATGTGAGCGCCAAGATCTCCTACCAGGAGCTGCGCCTGGAAGCCCAGCAGATCGAACTGGAGCGGCGCCGGACCGACCGACTCAACCGGCAGTTGCAGTTAAAGCAGCTGGCCCTGGCCGCCAAGGTGCTGGAGTGTCCCGTCACCGGTCTGCCGAACCGCCGCGGATTGCGGGACCGCATGCAGGAGGCCCTGAAGGATCTGAGCATCCACCCGGGGATGCTGGCCGTTCTGTTCTGCGACCTCAACCGGTTCAAGCAGGTGAATGATCAGTTCGGCCATCAGGCGGGCGATGCCCTGTTGATCGAGATCAGCCGTCGACTGCAGGACGGGCTGCGTTCCACCGACATCGTCTCGCGGCTCGGGGGCGATGAGTTTGTTGTGATCAGCCGAGGCATCCGCCAAACCGCAGATGCCAACAACTTGGCGAAATCCCTGCAGCGCCGTCTCTCTCTTCCCTGGCGCTATGAAGGCCATGATCTGCAACCCTCGATGAGCGTGGGCATCGCCGTCACCGATGACCCGGAGATCACGATCGACGAGCTGCTGCGGCGGGCCGATCTGGCCATGTACGAGGCCAAGAGCCGCGGGGAAGAAAGCGTTGCGATCTACGACGCAGCGATCGATGTCCAGTTGCAGCAGAACCTGCTGTTGCGCAAACAGATGCAGGAGGCGATCGAAGGCGATGGTCTGGTGCTCGAATATCAGCCGATCGTGAACCTCACAGACCAACGGGTGATCGCCTGGAGGCGCTGGTGCGACTGCGGGGAGTCGACGGCAAGTTGATGATGCCGGCCGAATTCCTGCCGCAGGCGGAACGCACGGGACTGGTGGGCCTGCTGGGGGACTGGGTGATCCGCACGGCCCTCGAGCAGCTGCGCTGCTGCAGGGTCCAGGGGGGCAGCGAGACGATATCGATCAATATCAGTGCCCAGCAACTGTTTCGCAGCGACTTTGCCATCGAGTTGCTCCGACAGGTGGAACAGGCTCAGGTGCATCCATCCTGGGTTTCGATCGAACTGAGCGAAATCCTGCTCACCGCCCATCCCAATCGCAGCGAAGCCGAACTGTGCCAGTTGCGGCAAGCGGGCATGCGAGTGATCCTCGACAATTTCGGGGCCGGCCCGGCCAGCATGGATGCTCTGGCAAGGCTGCCGATCGATGCGGTGAAGATCGACCGCAGCCTGACCTCCGACCTCGGCATCGACCGGCGCCGCACCCTGGTGATCCAGGCCATGGTGCGCCTCTCCAGCGACCTGGGGCTGAGCGTGGTGGCGGAGGGGATCGAAACCAACGAGCAGCGGCAGGCCCTGGTGGCCTTGGGTTGTGAACTCGGCCAGGGGTTTCTGTTCGGCCGGCCCTGCCCGATCCAAAGCATCGGCGTCTGAGCCAGGCGCTCAGGAGCCAGGCGGCTCGCAGTCGGATCCGCCCGAACCCATCCCCGCTTGGCGCCGCCGCCATCGATCGGCCGCGAACAACCCCGCCGCCCCGGCCAGGGCCAAGGGCGCCAGCAGGCTCCAACCCGGACCGGCAGGCTGCCTGGCCGCGGCGGGGGGAGGAGAAGCCAGGGGTGGCAGGAGTGGCGGCACCGGCGGCAGCGGCTGCTGGGGAACCGCAGGCACGGCCGGAACCGCAGGCACGGCAGCCGAAGCACGGGAGGGCAAAGGCGCGGCGGGGGGCACCGCACCAGGAGCTACTGCCTGGGGAACCACGGCGGGGGCCATGGAGGGCAGTGGGCGCACGGGCACCATCAACACCGGCATCTGACCAGGAGGGGGGAGCACCCCGGGGCGAATGCCGCTGGCCTTCCCCAGCTTGGCGGGGTTGGCGGGGAGCCCGGGGGCGGCGGTTCGGCCGGTCGGCGGGGAAAGCGCCGGGGCTTTGCCGGGAGTTGAGGGGGCAGCGGGAAGCACGCCGGGCATCAGATCGGGCATCACCGGCACGGTCCTGGTTCGACCAGCACCGACCGATGGCGGAGGCACGGCGGGCAGGGTCTGGTAATCGACCGGGGGCAGGGGGTCGCGGGTGGTGGTGGGGGCCAGCGGCTGACGAAACTCAGCCGGTGGCTTAAGCACGCGCACCGCTGGTATGCGTGCTGCCGGTGGCCTTGCCGGAGGGGCGCCCTGGGGCATGCCCCCCGGCGCGGAAGCGGGTGGGGTCAACACCTGGCCCCAGGCCGCCATGCCCATCGTGAGCGGTAGAGCCAGGGGGATCAGATGGAGAGCCTCTGCTCCTGCCAATGCTGCTCCTACCAATCCTGCCCTTGCCATCGGTGCATAAACCCGCGGACCCAGACCTTAGGCAGAACCCGCCGCTGTTTCCGTCCGCCGACGATCAGCTGTGCTCCCGCAGGAAACCGATGGTGCCCTCCAGCTCCTCGGCGAAACGGTCGATCTCCTCTGCCGTGGTGGTGAAGCCCAGGCTCGCCCGCGCCGTGCCGGAAAGGCCGTAATGGCGATGCAGGGGCTGGGTGCAGTGGTGGCCGCTGCGGATACAGACACCTGAGGAATCCAGGAGGGCGGCGATGTCGTTGGCGTGCAGACCCTCCACATGAAAAGCGGCCAGGGCGGCGCGATCGGGTTGCTGCGCGGGGGTGGGGCCGAGGATGCGCAACCCTTCGATCGCCTGCAGCCGCAGGAACAGCAGGCGGGTGAGATGCTGCTCCCAGGCGTGGATGCGGTCCATGCCGATGGCCTGCAGATAATCGATGGCGGCGCCCATCCCGATCGCCTCGCCGATCGCCGGCGTACCCGCCTCAAACTTATGGGGCAGGTCGGCCCAGGTGCTGGAGTCGAGCCCCACGTCCTGAATCATTTCGCCGCCGCCCAGAAAGGGGGGCATGGCCTCAAGCAGGGCCTCGCGGGCCCAGAGGAAGCCCATGCCGGTGGGACCGCAGAACTTGTGGGAGGAGCCCACCAGAAAATCGCACCCCAGCTCGGCCACGTTCACCCGCTGGTGCGGCAGGCTCTGGCAGGCATCCACCAGCAGCAGGGCGCCGGCGGCATGGGCGAGCGGAACCAGCTCGGCGATCGGGTTAAGACAGCCCAGGGTGTTGCTCACCTGCACCAGGCTCACCAGCCGTGTGCGTTCGGTGAGCTTGCTGCGCCAATCGGCCAGATCGAGTTCACCGCTTTCGGTGACCCCGGCATGGCGCAGCACACAACCGGTGCGGGCCGCCAGCAGCTGCCAGGGCACCAGGTTGCTGTGGTGCTCCATCACCGTGAGCAGCACTTCATCGCCCTCCCGCAGATTGGCCTCTCCCCAGGTGCGGGCCACGAGGTTGATCGCCTCGCTGGCATTGCGGGTGTAGACGATCTCCCTGGCGCTGGCGGCCCCCACGAAGCCTGCCACCTTTTCCCGGGCATGCTCGAAGCCTTCGGTGGCGCGGGCGCTCAGCTGATGGGCACCGCGATGCACATTGGCGTTGTCATGGCCGTAGTAATGCTGAAGCGCTTCCAGCACCTGACGAGGCTTCTGGCTGGTGGCGGCGTAGTCGAGATAGATCAGAGGCTGGCCGAGGCAGGCCGTCTGGGAAAGCAAGGGGAAATCGGGCCGGGTCAGGGCGGCCAGGTCCTCGGGCTCGGGGGCCGGAGCCTCCGGCACAGGCGGCAGGGGGGAGGGGACAGGGGTAAGGGTCATGAACCGGAGCCCTCCTCGGCCAGCAGCGTAGGGAGAGGCTGCCAGACCGATGCCGCTGCTGGGAGTGCGGCCAGCACCTCTTCGCAGAAACCCCGCAGCAGCAATCGACTGGCCTGGGCAGCGCCGATGCCGCGACTCTGGAGATAGAAGAGCTCGTTCTGCTGCAGCCGGCTCACCGTGGCTCCGTGGGCGCATTTCACATCGTCGGCCACGATCTCCAATTCGGGTTTGGTGTCGATCCGGGCGCGATCGGAGAGCAAAAGCGTGCGGCTGAGCTGGGCCGCCTCGGTGCGCTGGGCCTGCCGTGGCACCCGGACCGCCCCGTTGAACACACTGCGTCCCTCTCCATCGGCCACCACCTTGTGGAGCTGATCGAGGCGCCCCTCCGGACCACCGAACGCCACCTCGGCATGGGTGTCGGCGATCTGCCGGCCCTCCACCCTCTGCAGACCGCGCAGGCAGGTGGTAGCCGCACCAGCCTGCTGCAGCACCCTCGGCTCGATCCGGGCCAGGGCCCAGCCGCTGGCGGCGATGGCCTGGGTCAAGGAACTTCCGGGAGCCTGGGTAACGGCGAGATGGGCCAGAAGGCACGCCTCGGGATGCCCCTGACCGAGAACTCCATGGCGCAGTTCCGCCCCCTCGCAAAGATGGGCCTCCACCACAACACTGGTGAGGTTGCGGCCCCGGGAGCGATGCACCTCCAGCAGTTCAAGCCGCGCCCCCGGCTCCACCCAGAGCAGCAGGCGTAAGGGCAGCAGCCCTTCACCCTCCGCCGCATCGCTGACCAGCTCCAGGGTGGTCTCCACCGAAGCGGACACGCAAAGAGCCAGGGTCCTGGGCGCAAGAGCCTGATCGAACTGCACCAGCCAGGAGGGGGAAGGGCTACCTGCCGCGCAGGCGGCCAAAGCCCCCCCGAGCCTGGCTTCCAGATCCGGTCCCGCCAGGGGGGTGATCCCCGCTGGCAGGCATACCCCTGCCAGCGGATCGGGGGCGTTCCAGTCCAACCGCACCGTTCCAGCAAGGGGCGCCGGCACGGAAGACAGCGGCGGAACGGCAAGCAGCTGGCGCGCGATCGCGCCGATCGGGGCGGGATCGGTGAACCGCCAGTCCTCCAGACGGCGGCTGGGCAATTCCAGGCCGTGCACCGAAGGCTGGGCCGAAGGGGCGGAGAGGGAGGTGGTCACCATCAGGCCACCTCCACAGGGGTGCGCTCCAGCTCCGCCAGCTCCTGATCCACCCAGTCGTAACCATTCTCCTCAAGCTCAAGCGCCAGTTCCTTGCCCCCGGTGCGCAGGATGCGACCCGCGGCCATCACATGAACGAAGTCGGGGGTGATCACATCCAGAAGGCGCTGATAGTGGGTGATCAGGAGGGTGGCATTCTCGGGCGTGGCCAGCTGATTCACTCCGCCGGCCACGATGCGGAGGGCATCGATATCAAGACCCGAATCGGTTTCATCGAGAATGGCCACCAGCGGCTCCAACAGGGCCATCTGCAGAATCTCGTTCCGCTTCTTTTCCCCTCCGGAAAAGCCCTCGTTGACGCTGCGATCCAGGAAGGCTGGATCCATCTTCACCACCTCCAGTCGCTCTCGCACGAGATCCTCGAAATCGAAGGGTTCGAGTTCCTCCTTCCCGAGTTGCTGGCGACGGGCATTGGTGGCGACGCGCAGAAACTCGAGATTGCTCACCCCTGGGATCTCCACGGGGTACTGAAAACCGAGAAACAGGCCGATCCGGGCCCTCTGTTCGGGATCGAGACCCAGCAGATCCTCACCGCGATAAAGCACTGTCCCGGCGGTCACGGTGTAGGCCGGATGGCCGGCAAGCACCTTGGAGAGCGTGCTCTTGCCGCTGCCATTACGACCCATCACCGCATGGATCTCCCCGGCGCGGATGGTGAGATCCACTCCCTTGAGAATCGGCTGATCCTCCACACGGGCCTGAAGACCACGGATCTCGAGCAGAACAGGAGCGTCGGGACGGATCACGGCAGCAGGGCGGGATAGGGAAACGGGGAGGGGGGAAGAATGAAGACGAAGGCAGGGCAGCATCCGGGGTGGATCAGCCCACGGAACCTTCAAGCTTGAGGGAGAGAAGTTTGTCGGCTTCGGCGGCGAACTCCATCGGCAACTGATTGAAGACATCGCGACAGAAGCCGCTGACCATCATCGAAACAGCTTCTTCAAAACCGATGCCACGGCTCTGAAGATAGAAGAGCTGATCTTCCGAGATACGGCAGGTGCTGGCCTCATGCTCGATGCTGGCATCAGGCTGCTGGGATCGGATGTAGGGATAGGTGTTGGCGGCCGCTTGGTCCCCGATCAGCATCGAATCGCACTGGCTGTAATTCCTGGCGCCGACCGCCTTGGGCCCCATCTGGACCAGACCGCGGTAACTGTTGGAGGAATGCCCGGCGCTGATACCTTTGCTCACGATCGTGGAACGGGTGCGCGGCCCCACATGGATCATTTTCGTGCCGGTATCGGCCTGCTGACGGTGATTGGTGAGCGCAACGGAATAAAACTCACCAACGGAATCGGCCCCTTGAAGAACACAGCTCGGGTACTTCCAAGTGATCGCAGAACCGGTTTCCACCTGCGTCCAGCTGATCTTGCTGCGGTCACCACGGCACTGCCCCCTCTTAGTGACGAAGTTATAAATACCGCCGACACCGTTCTCATCACCGGCGTACCAGTTCTGGACGGTTGAGTACTTGATAGAGGCATCATCGAGCGCTACCAACTCCACCACAGCCGCATGCAGCTGGTTGGTATCGAACATCGGCGCCGTGCACCCCTCGAGGTAACTCACCGAAGCCCCTTCTTCAGCCACAATCAAGGTGCGCTCAAACTGCCCGGTATCTCCGGAGTTGATACGGAAATAGGTGGAGAGCTCCATCGGGCACTCCACGCCTTTGGGGATGAAGACAAAGGAACCGTCGCTGAAAACCGCTGAATTGAGGGCCGCGAAAAAGTTGTCGTTGATTGGAACCACCGTTCCCAGATAACGCTCCACAAGCTCCGGATAATCCTTCACAGCCTCGCTGATGGAACAGAAGATCACCCCATGCTCAGCAAGCTTCTCGCGGTAGGTGGTGGCAATAGAGACGCTGTCGAAGACGGCATCCACAGCCACGTTGGAGAGGCGCTTCTGCTCACTCAACGGGATTCCGAGCTTATCGAAAGTCTCGAGAAGCTTCGGATCCACCTCATCCAGGCTCGCCTTCTTCTCCTGCTGGCGAGGAGCCGCGTAATAAA
Source organism: Cyanobium sp. (assembly GCA_040399125.1). Taxonomy (GTDB): domain Bacteria; phylum Cyanobacteriota; class Cyanobacteriia; order PCC-6307; family Cyanobiaceae; genus Cyanobium. The sequence continues at coordinate 55,090 of JBBASR010000010.1, forward strand.
TTATATTTTGATAATCAATTTCAGGATGCCCTAATGTTGCCCAGTCAGGCTCCTGCATTTTGAGCCATTGACGGTAGGCACGAAGCCGAAATTCCAGAAGGAAGGGAGGCTCTTTCTTCTTGGAGGAGATCAGACGCACAACGCTTTCGTCGAGGCCCTTGGCGATCTTCTCGGTTTCGATATCAGTGACAAACCCATATTTGTAGGGCTGACTCACCAAATCACCAACGGCGGCGCTGCTCATTGGGGCCTCAGCTGACGGTATGGGCGTGAATTTCTTCGATCGAGATGGTCTGCTTCTCGCCACGGAAAGGATTGTCTTCGGTCAGGAAAAGCATGCAATGGCATTCCTTGCGCTCCCGCATCGGCACACAGGGGCAGTTCCAGAAAGCTTGGGAAACCTCAGCCTGCTTGTCTTCGTAATGCCGGCAGGGACAAAGCGCTCCTCCGAGCTCATCTTTGTGCCGGGCCAGCCCTTCAAGCACCACGGCCGTGACACCGGGGTCGCTGCAGAAGTAGGTGCCGGTCCTCTGGGCGTAGGTCTCGGCGAATTTGCGGATCACCTCGAGGCTGTCGCTCGCGGGCGTCGCGCTGGACTGGGCACTGCTGGTGGCGTCGGACATGGTCGGATCTGCAGAGCAGGGGCAGGTCGGCCGGGGGCCGGTGGCGCACACCTGGAACGAATAACGAAACCCTGATGTTTCGTTACTGAACGAGCCTAGGGCACCGCAGATGCCCAATGGGTGCGAGACGCCATTGTGCGCCCCACCCGGCCCCAATCGTGAACAGCGCGTGGCATCGTGTGGGCACAATGCGAATGCCATGGGCGCCTCACCCCATCCAGCCAGTCCCGCCATCGATCCCGCCGGAGTGCCCTCCAGCCGGGAGGAAGGCAGGCAGGCTGCCATGTCTCCGCGAGGTCCACTGCCGGCCCCCCAACCGGGCCCCCTGACGGATTCCTCCGCCACCAGGGAAGGCGCTCTCAAGTTGCTGCTCCGCCGCGGCGAGGCCACCGCCGCCGAACTTTCCGACCAGCTCTCGGTTTCAGTGCAGGTGATGCGGCGCCATCTCCGCAGCCTTGAAGAAGCCGGTCTGGTGGAATCCACGCCGGCCCCCGAGGGGCCGGGCCGGCCGAGCAACCGCTGGCGGCTCACCGGAAAGGGGCGGGATCGCTTCCCCGATGGCAGTGAGAATTTCGCTCTCGGCCTGCTCCACTCGCTGGCCAGCAGCCTGCCCCCGGAAACCATCCGCAACCTGATGAACCAGCAGGCGCTGGAGAAGGCCAGCGACTACCGCGGCCGGATCGGGCTGGGGAGCCTCGAAGCCAGGCTGGAACAACTGGTGGAGCTGCGTCGCAATGAGGGCTACGTGGCCGAACTGCGCCTGGACGGGGACGCCTGGGTGATCAGCGAGTTCCACTGTTCCGTGATGCGGATCGCCGAAGAGTTTCCGATGGTCTGCGATCAGGAGCTGCAACTCATTCGGCACACCTTTCCCGACTGCCAGGTGGAACGCGTTCACTGGCGCCTGGAGGAAGGCCACTCCTGCGGTTTCCGGCTCACGCCCCACAGCGATGCCAGGCCCGGACCGGGACCGTGCTGACCCCCGAAGAACTGGCCGAACTCGAAGCGACGCTGCTGCCGACCCTCGAACGCCACCACCTGAGGCTTCTGGCCCACAGCCTGCGCACTCTGCAGGAGGTCGCCGGCAGGGAGGAAGGCCCCCTTCCGGAACAAGATCTGGTGCGCAGCTGGGCCCTGCAGCAACCCTCCGTGGCCGCCGATCCCCAGTTCGCCGAGCCGTTCGCCGAACAGCTGCGCACGGCCGGCCTGCAACTCCAGCAGATCGCCGCAGCCGAGCAGCGCCAGCCCCTTGGCCTCACCCTGGCCGATCTGAGTCGGTGGGCGCTACATCAGGCCGATCAACGGATCAGATCGGCAGCACCCCCGCCACCAGGCTGATCCCCAGCAGGGCCAGCAACGCACTCACCAGGCCTGCCCAACCGGGGTGATCCCCCTCCAGATGCGCAAGCGGCAGCGCCATCACTGGCGCCGTCGACAGCAGGGACACCGCCAGGCCTCCCGGCAGGCCGGAAAGGGCGATCTGCTGGAGCACGATGCCCGCACTGGTCCCCAACAAGGTGGCCAGCACCATCAGGGGCCAGCGGCGCCGGCTCGGCAGGGGCCCGCTGCTGCGCAGCGCCATCCCCCGCAGCAGGGGAAGCATCACCAGGGCGGCCGCCCCCAACCGCAGCGTGGCGGCCTGCACTGGATGCACCGTGCCAGCCAAAAGGGCGGCACGGGCCAGCAAGGCGCCGGCACTGCCGCAGAGCAGGCCCCCCAGGGCGAGACAGACACCCAGGCGGTCGCTTCGGCGGGAGTCTCGATCCTGGTGGCCAGGCTCCTTGGCAGGCCGCTGCCTGGCCACCAGCACGATCGCCGCACTGATCAACCCGATCCCTGCCCATTGCGAAAGGCGAGGCAACTCGCCGAGCAGAACCACCCCCACCGCGGTGGTGACCGCAGGCCCCCCGGCATCCAGGGTGAGGCTGCGACGGGTGCCGATCCTCCGCAGCGCAGCGAAGTACAGGCTGTCGCCGAGGGCGATGCCCACGACACCGCTGAGGGCCAGCTGCGCCAGAGCCAGCTGGGACCCCTGCCAGGGGAAGAGCAGCAACACGGGCCACTGCAGCCCCAGAGCGATCAGGTTCTTCAGCAGATTCAGCCGGGCCGACGAGAGGGAGGTGGGGCAGCGGCGCCACAGCAGACTGGACACGGTCCAGCACAGGGCTGCCGCCAAGGCCGCCTGGACGGCGAGGTTCGCGGGGAAGGGCCCGGCAACGGAGGGATCGATGGCCACGCCGTGCCCGGAGGGTCGGTGCCTGCGATCATCGCCCCAGCCCCGATCCCCTGGCCCATGCGACCGAACGACGGCCAACAGACCATCGCCGATGCCCTCGGCTTCTTCCGACTGAGTTGCGGCCGTTGGCGTTCGCAGCGGAGCAGTCACCACCTGCTGCATCGCCGCGCCGAGGCCGGGGCCTCCTTCATCGAGGTAGTGGAGCTTGAGCCGAGCGATCCGCGGCTGATCGCGATCGCCGAGCTGCATGGCGAGTCCCCCGCCGGGCTGGTGGGCGGCTGCAGGGTGCGCTGGAGCGGCTCCATGGCCTGGGACAAGGCCGGCGAATCCCACGAGGGGGAGAGCGTCTTCGGCCTGATTCCCACCGACTCCCTGGGGCGGGAAGGCCTGCTGCTGCGCGATCGGGGCTACGCCGAAACCGCACCGGTGGCGGGTCGGTTCGCCATGGACGATCGAGACGGGCTGCTGCTCACCACCGGCTACGAAACGATGAACAGCCTGGAGCGCTTCAGCTTCGCGGGTCCGAACGTGAGATTGCGCACCAGCACGGTGGAGGGGCTCTCGAACACGGCCTCGTTCTGCATCGAAACCCGGCTTGCCGTTGCCGGGGCTGCGGAGGGGGAGGAGGCGCAGAGCCGGGAAGAATCAACCGACACCACCGTTGCGCCGCAGGCCCTCTCGGCCCTGGGCTGGTAGGGCTGGCGGCGCTCTGGAACCTCTGATCGGTCGGTCGCCAACGTTACGGACTGTGAGTGCTGGCCATCCCGGCCGAGGCCCTTCGGGGGCGCACTTCTACGATCGCCAGCGACGGATGCCGGACCACGCGTGGCTCTTCCCCTCCTCAAGTACGCCCCCACCACCCAGAACTCCCGGGTGACCCCCTTCCGGGTGGGCTCCGACGAGGACCCGAAAGCGGCTTCCCTTGACAAAGCCATCGACCGCGAAGATCAGAACTTCGTGATCGAATCGGCCTATCGCCAGATCTTCTTCCACGCCTTCAAGGTGGACCGCGACCGCACGCTGGAAAGCCAGCTGCGCGACGGGCAGATCACGGTGCGGGATTTCATCCGCTCCCTGTGCCTCTCGGACACCTTCAACCGCAGCTTCTACAACCTCAACAGCAACTACAAGGTGGCCCGCCACCTTGTCGAGAAACTGCTGGGCCGTCCCGTGCACGGCAAATCTGAGGAGATCGCCTGGTCGGCCGTCCTGATGACCCGGGGCGTCAAGGGGATGGTGGACGACATCCTCAATTCCCAGGAATATCTCGACGCCTTCGGGTACGACACGGTTCCTTACCACCGCAATCGCGTGGTGGGCAGCCGTGAGGTCGGGGAAACCCCCTTCAACCTCACCTCCCCTCGCTACGACGCCTACTACCGCGGCATTCTGGGCTTCCCCCAGATCGTCTACACCGGCGTCGCCAAGCCCCTGCCCCAGCGTGCCCAGCAGCGTCGGGGTGGCTATCCCGCCGATTACCTCCCCTGGGTGCGCAGCCTGCCTGCCCTCCGAGGTGTGGGTGGCGCCGCTGGAAACGCCAGCATGGATTACCTCGCCAAGGTCCCTTACCGCAGCATCGGCCGCTGATTGGCCCGGGAGCATCCACTGCCGCTCGATGCGGTCAGTGGATGCTGACCCCGAACCGTCCTAGGCCCCCGCTGGCGGGAGAGTCCTTCAGACTGATCCCGAATTAATAGCGATGCTGTGAGCCAGAAGACGCTGACAACACTGGCCGTGCTGACGCTCCGTCAACTCCGTCAGGTTGCCAGCGATCTTGGCGTCAGCCTTTACAGCCGCAAGACGAAGGAAGAACTCGTCGAAGCCATCAGCGCTCGACAGGAGGAAACCGGCCTTTCCATCGAACCGAGCCTGGCGGCGATCGAGGCCGAGATGAGCCCGGCAGTCCGTCCTCCGGCCGATGAC
>JBBASR010000011.1:0-2598 GCA_040399125.1 Cyanobium sp.
CGCCACCGCCCTTCTCGATCACCTTCGAACCGATGTTCGAGGTCATGATGATCAGAGTGTTCTTGAAGTCCACCGTGCGTCCCTTGGAATCGGTGAGGCGGCCGTCTTCCAACAACTGGAGGAGCAGGTTGAACACATCGGGGTGGGCCTTCTCAATCTCATCGAACAGCACCACGGTGTAAGGACGGCGGCGCACCGCCTCGGTGAGCTGGCCCCCCTCGTTGAAGCCCACATAGCCCGGAGGCGAACCGATCAGCTTGCTGACGGTGTGGCGCTCCATGAATTCGGACATGTCGAGGCGGATCATCGCCTCCTCGCTGCCGAAGAAGTAGGTGGCCAGGGCCTTGGTGAGCTCCGTTTTGCCGACGCCGGTGGGGCCGGAGAAGATGAAGCTGGCGATCGGCCGGTTGGGGTTCTTCAGACCCACCCGGGCCCGTCGGATGGCACGCGAAACCGCTTTCACTGCTTCGTCCTGACCAATCAGACGCTGGTGCAGGGTCTCCTCCATGTTCAGGAGCTTCACCGATTCGCTCTCGGTGAGCTTCTGCACCGGAACTCCGGTCCAGGACGCCACGATCTGGGCGATGTCTTCCTCATCGACCACGGGGGTCTTGGATTCTTCAGCCATTTCCGCCTCGATGGCGGAGGGCTGGGGCACTCCCTGCTCGGGGGCAGAGGCTTCAGCCGCCGAGGCCTCGGCGGGCTCTTCGTCCCGCCGGGCCTGCAGGATCGAGCGAATCTGCTCGCGCAGCTCCACTTCCTTATCCCGCAGTTCACCGGCCTTGGTGAAGTCCTGCTGGCGAACCGCATCCTCCTTCTCTTTCTGCACGGCCCGCAGCTGCTTATCCACTTCCTTGGCGGCGGGAGGCAGCTTGGAATTCATCAAGCGCACGCGGCTGCCGGCCTCGTCGATCAGATCGATGGCCTTGTCCGGCAGGAAGCGATCACTGATGTAGCGGTCGCCGAGGGTGGCAGCGGCCACCAGAGCCTCGTCGGCGATCTTGAGGCGGTGATGCTGCTCGTAACGCTCGCGCAGGCCCCGCAGGATCTCGATGGTGTCCTGCACGGAAGGCTCACCCACCATCACCGGCTGGAAGCGGCGCTCAAGGGCCGCATCCCGCTCGATGTGTTTGCGGTATTCGTCGAGGGTGGTGGCACCGATGCACTGGAGCTCACCCCGGGCGAGGGCAGGCTTGAGGATGTTGGCGGCATCGATGGCACCCTCCGCCGCACCGGCACCGATCAATGTGTGCACCTCATCGATCACCAGGATCACGTTTCCGGCGGAACGGATCTCCTCCATGATCTTCTTGAGGCGCTCCTCAAATTCGCCCCGGTACTTGGTGCCCGCCACCAGCAGACCGATGTCCAGGGTGAGGACACGCTTGTCCTCGAGGATGTCGGGCACATCGCCCTGGGTGATGCGCTGGGCGAGGCCCTCGGCGATGGCTGTCTTGCCGACCCCCGGCTCCCCGATCAGCACGGGGTTGTTCTTGGTGCGGCGGCCGAGGATCTGGATCACGCGATCGATCTCGTTGTGGCGGCCGACCACGGGGTCCAGCTTGGCTTCGGCTGCCAGCTGGGTGAGATTGCTGCCGAACTCGTCGAGCGTGGGAGTCTTGGTGGAGCCCTTGGCGCCGCCACCGGCGGCCACCTCGGCGGTCTCGCCGAGCATGCGAATCACCTGGGTGCGCACCTTGGCGAGGTCGACGCCGAGGTTTTCCAGCACCCGGGCCGCGACGCCCTCCCCTTCACGGATCAGACCCAGCAGCAGGTGCTCGGTGCCGATGTAGTTATGGCCGAGCTGGCGGGCCTCCTCCAGGGAGAGCTCCAGGACCCGCTTGGCCCTGGGGGTGAACGGAATCTCCACCGCCACGAAGCCGGAGCCGCGGCCGATGATCTTCTCCACCTCCACACGGGCGTCCTTGAGGTTGACCCCCATCGACTTGAGCACCTTGGCGGCGACGCCGGTGCCCTCACCGATCAGTCCCAGGAGGATCTGCTCGGTGCCCACGAAGTTGTGACCGAGGCGGCGGGCCTCTTCCTGGGCCAGCATGATCACCTTGATGGCCTTCTCGGTAAACCGCTCGAACATGGGCCGGGGCCTGGTGCAAGTGGTACCAACTTATCAGGATTGAAGGGTCTGGTGTGCGCTTGGGGCCAGCAGTAGCCAAAACCAAGACGCAGAAAGGGATGAGAGGCGGTTTGAGTTAAATCAAGAACCAGGAATGTGACGGTTCGCGCAACACAAACAGCCGGTTATCCGAACCGCTTGGAAGTCTTCAGATTCATCCATTGGATCAGGGCATCGTCGCCATTGCGGTAGTAACCACGACGAAGTCCGGCATCCGCGAACCCCACAGCCGCATAGAGGGCCCGGGCGGCCGGATTCGTCACAGCCACCTCGAGGGTGGCGTGGTGGGCTCCATCGGCTCGGGCCTGCTCCAGCAGGGCCTCGAGCACCTGACGCCCCAGGCCGAGGCGACGGTGGGCCGGGCACACCGCCACCAGAGTGATGTGCAACTCATCCACCACCCGCCAGCCGCAGGCCATGGCCCTCAGGGCCCCCTCCTGCCAGAGACCGATGCCGGGACGGCC
>JBBASR010000011.1:2698-13735 GCA_040399125.1 Cyanobium sp.
CGCAGGCCATGGCCCTCAGGGCCCCCTCCTGCCAGAGACCGATGCCGGGACGGCCGGGCTCCTCCAGTTCCCGCTGCCACTGGGCAGGGGTCCAGAGACCCTGGAGACTGGCCTGATCGAGGGCCAGGCAGTCCTGCAGATGCTCCGGGCCCAGCAGCAGCAAGCCAGGGGCTGGGGCTGGGGCTGGGGCTGGGGCTGGGGCCACGATCCGGGAATCGCCCGAAGACATCATTACGATCTTTCCATCAAGCAATCCATCAAGATTGCTCCCTGATAGCCAACCGGGTTTTCCAGCCCCCCTGAGCCCCCGCCGTCCGATCCGTGAGCAGCACCCTCGATTCCCCCGCCACCACGGCTGCCGCGGCCGTTCCCTACGAACCGCTCTGCGATGCCCTGAGCCCGAATCGCAACCTGACCCCGATCACCACGCGCCTGGATGCGGAGGGCAGGCTGGAAGTGGGGGGCTGCCTCCTCAGCGATCTGGCCCGCAGCTACGGCACACCTCTGTACGTGCTGGATGAAGCCACGCTTCGGGCCACGTGTCGCGCCTACCGCGAGGCCCTGGCCAGCCACTATCCCGGGCCCTCCCTGGCCCTCTACGCCTCCAAGGCCAACAGCTCCCTGGCGATCACGGCCCTGGTGGCCTCCGAAGGTCTGGGGCTCGACGCCGTCTCGGCCGGCGAACTGCTGACCGCACTCCAGGGCGGGATGCCGCCGGAACGGATCGTGCTGCATGGCAACAACAAATCCCTGGAAGAGGTGGAACTGGCGGTGCGCCATGGGGTGACCGTGGTGGTGGACAACTGGCATGACCTGGAGCTGCTGGCGCGGGTCGCACCGGAGCAGGGGGCCCCGGTGCGTTTGATGGTGCGCTTCACGCCGGGCATCGAATGCCACACGCACGAGTACATCCGCACCGGCCATCTGGACAGCAAGTTCGGCTTCGACCCCGATCAGCTGGAGGCGGTGCTGCGCCACCTCTCCGGCTGTTCCTGGGCCTACCTCGATGGCCTCCATGCCCACATCGGGTCGCAGATCTTCGAACTGGAGCCCCATCGCGACCTCGCCGGGGTGATGGCCGATGCCCTGGCCCTGGCCCGCTCCCTCGGCCACCCCTGCACGGATCTCAATGTGGGCGGCGGCCTGGGCATCCGTTATGTGGCCGGCGATGATCCCCCCTCGATCCAGGCCTGGGTGCAGGAGGTGGGCGAAGCCGTGAGCGGGGCTTGTCGCGCCCGCAACCTTGCCCTGCCGCGGCTGTTGTGCGAACCCGGCCGATCCCTGGTGGCCACGGCCGGCATCACCCTCTACAGCGTGGGCAGCACCAAGTCGATCCCGGGCCTGCGCACCTACGTGTCGGTGGACGGAGGCATGAGCGACAACCCCCGGCCGATCACCTATCAATCTCAGTACACCGCCGTGCTCGCCGATCGTCCCCAGGCGAGCGCGGAAGGCACGGTGACCCTGGCCGGCAAGCACTGCGAATCAGGAGATGTGCTGCTCAAGGAGCTGGCGCTGCCCCCTACCTCCGCCGGCGATGTGGTGACGGTGTTCTGCACCGGGGCCTACAACGCCTCGATGGGCTCCAACTACAACCGCATCCCCCGGCCGGCGGCGGTGCTGGTGCACGACGGCATCGCCGACCTGGTGCAGCGCCGCGAACAGCCGGAGGACCTACTGCGCTACGACGTTCTCCCCTCCCGACTCGCCCCGGTAATGTGAACCCGAGGGGTTTCCCCTCGGCCCTCAGGTGCTTCGGAGAGCCCCGTCGTGCGCGCTGCTTCCCTGATCTGGTTGCGACAGATCGATCTGCGCGTTCTGCTCGATCTTGTCTTCGCCTCGGCGCTCGGCATGGTGCTGCTGCGGCGTGTCAGCGAGAAACGCAACCTGTGGCTTCTGCGGGGTTACCTCTTTCTGGTGGCCCTCGCCTGGGTGGTGCAGCGTTACGCCAACCTGCCCCTCACCAGCAAGCTGGTGGAGGCTCTGGTGCTCGCCTGCAGCCTGGCCCTGGCCATCCTCTGGCAGGGCGACCTGCGGCGGCTGATGGAACTGCTGGGCACCGGCCGTTTCAACGTGCTGTTCGGCGACCGCAGCCGCGACCAGCTGGCCTCGGGCTCGGTCAGCGTGCTGACGGAAGCGGCCGGCTGCCTCTCCCAGTCGCGGCGGGGAGCCCTGATCGTGCTCGACCTGGGCAGCGATCTGCGCCCGGAGGATTTCCTCAGCCCTGGGATCCGCCTCGATGCACGGCTCTCAGTCGACCTCCTCCTCAACCTCTTCGCCCTCGACACCCCCCTCCACGACGGCGCCGTTCTGGTCCAGAAGAATCGGATTGTGTCCGCCGGCGTGATCCTGCCGCTCTCCCGCCAGGGGATCCATCGCTTCGGCACCCGTCACCTGGCCGCCCTCGGTCTGACCGAGCGCCATGACCGCTGCCTCTGCGTGGTGGTTTCCGAAGAGACCGGAACCCTTTCCCTGGCCTGTCAGGGCCGGCTCGAACGACCGATCACCAGCAGCCGCCTGCACGATCTGCTCACCGATGCCCTGGCGTCCGTTCCGGCAGGGCGTAGCGTGGCAACGGACCCGCCGGAACCTCGCGGATGAGTCGCGCCCTGGCGACCACAGCCAGCTCTGCCCGTCAGCCCCTGCCGGGCCAGCTCGACCCGGCGCGCCTGCCCCGCCACGTGGCCCTGATCATGGATGGCAACGGCCGCTGGGCCCGCCAGCGGGGTCTGCCTCGGGTGGTGGGCCACCGATCCGGAGTGGAGGCCCTCAAACGCACCCTGCGGCTCTGCAGCGACTGGGGCATCGGCGCGCTCACCGCCTACGCCTTCTCCACCGAAAACTGGACGCGGCCCGGGGAAGAGGTGACCTTCCTGATGACCCTGTTCGAGCGGGTACTGGCCCGGGAGCTGGAGGCCCTGGAGCGGGAGCAGGTACGGATCCGCTTCCTTGGAGATCTGGAGCAGCTTCCCGACGGCCTGCAAAAACTGATCGCGGATGCCACCCAACGCACCGCCACCAATACCGGCATTCATTTCAATGTCTGCACCAATTACGGCGGGCGCCGCGAGCTGGTGCGGGCGGCCCGGCGGCTGGCGGAACGAGCCGCCGCCGGCGAACTCGACCCTGCGGAGATCGATGAGGAAAGCTTCGAATCCGAACTCCACACCGCCGGCGAAGCCGATCCCGACCTGCTGATCCGCACCAGCGGGGAACAGCGGATCAGCAACTTCCTGCTCTGGCAGCTGGCCTATGCGGAGCTCCACATCACCGATGTGCTGTGGCCGGATTTCGATGAGAAGGCCCTGCTGACGGCCCTGCTCGACTACCAGGGCCGTCAGCGCCGTTTCGGAGGAGTACAAACCCCGTCATGATCACTCGTCACGACTGGAACCGGGCCGAGATCCAGGCCCTGCTCGATCTGCCGCTGATGGAGCTCCTCTGGCAGGCGCAGCAGGTGCACCGGGTGGCGAATCCCGGCTATCACGTGCAGCTGGCCTCGCTGCTCAGCGTCAAGACCGGTGGCTGCGAGGAGGACTGCGCCTACTGCCCCCAGTCGATGCACCACAGCAGCGACGTCAGCGGCCGACCGGAGCTGGATGTGGAGCCGGTGCTGGCGCGGGCCCGGGCCGCGAAGGCGGCCGGCGCCCATCGCTTCTGCATGGGCTGGGCCTGGCGCGAGATCCGCGAGGGTGCGCCCTTCGAGTCGATGCTTGCGATGGTGCGGGGCGTGCGGGAGCTGGGGCTGGAGGCCTGCGTGACCGCCGGCATGCTCACCGACAGCCAGGCCGAACGGCTGGCTGGGGCCGGCCTCACCTCCTACAACCACAATCTCGACACCAGTCCAGAGCACTACGAGCGGATCATCTCCACCCGCACTTATCAGGAGCGGCTGGAAACCCTGGCACGGGTTCGACGGGCGGGTGTAGGCCTCTGCTGCGGCGGCATCATCGGCATGGGGGAGGGTCCGGAAGACCGGGCCGGCCTGCTGCAGGTGCTCGCCAACCTGGATCCCCATCCCGAGAGCGTGCCGATCAATGCCCTGGTGGCCGTGGAGGGCACCCCGCTCGAGGAGCTGCCGCCGGTGGATCCGCTCGAGCTGGTGCGGATGGTGGCCACCGCCCGGATCCTGATGCCCCACTCGCGGGTGCGGCTCAGCGCCGGCCGCGAACAGCTCAACCGGGAGGCCCAGATTCTCTGCCTGCTGGCCGGCGCCGATTCGATCTTCTACGGCGACACCCTGCTCACCACCGGAAACCCGGCAGGCGAAACGGATCGGGCCCTGCTGGCGGCGGCGGGCGTGAGCCCCTGGCACGAAGCCCCACGCTGAGGGCCGACCCGATGGACACCCAGCCGGTGCAGGTGGCGGCCTTCTACCGCTTCACCGCCATGGCGGAGCTGCCGACGTTGCGCAGCGAGCTGCTGGAGCTGGCGGTTCAAGGTGGTGTGCGAGGCACGATCCTGCTGGCCGAAGAGGGCATCAACGGCACCATCAGTGGCCCCGAAGCCGGGGTGCAGAGGCTGCTGGCACGGCTGCGGCAGCTTCCTGGACTGGAGCATCTCGAAGCCAGGCTGAGCCGGGCACCGGCGCAGGCCTTCCATCGCCTCAAGGTGCGGCTGAAGCGCGAGATCGTGACGATGGGATGCCCCACGGTGAAGCCGGCCGAGCAGGTGGGCACCTACGTGTCGCCCCAGCAATGGGACGACCTGATCCGCGACCCCGACACGCTGGTGATTGACACCCGCAACCATTACGAAGTGGCCCTGGGCAGCTTTGAGGGGGCGCTGAACCCCGGCACCGAAAGCTTCCGCGAGTTTCCCGCCTGGGTGGAGCAGAAGCTGCGGCCCCTGGTGGAACAGCGCCGGCCCAAGGCGATCGCCATGTTCTGCACCGGCGGCATCCGCTGTGAGAAGAGCACCGCCTACCTGCAGCAGCAGGGCTTTGAGGGTGTGCACCATCTTCAGGGAGGAATCCTGGGCTACCTGGAGGCCGGGCCGAAGCAGGACAGCAGCTGGCGAGGCGAGTGCTACGTGTTTGATCAGCGGGTGAGCGTGACCCAGCGGCTGCAACCCGGCAGTCATCGCCTCTGCCACGCCTGCGGGCTGCCCCTCTCGGAGGCGGACCGCCAGCATCCGGCCTACCGCGAGGGGGTGAGCTGCCACCACTGCATCGAGCGGTTCAGCGAGGCGGATCGGGCCCGCTTCATCGAGCGCCAGCGGCAGATGGCCCGGGCCGGGGCCCGCGGCGAATCCCACATCGGGGCCACCATGGCTCGATGACGGGCGCGACGGAGGGCGCGGCGGCAGGCGCGGCGGCGGAACGCCCGGCGATCCTGTACAGCTTCCGGCGCTGCCCCTACGCGATCCGGGCCCGGCTGGCCCTGGCAGCGGCCGGTCTGCGGCCGGGGCTGGATCTGGAGCTGCGCGAGGTGAACCTGAGGGCGAGGCCCCCGGAGCTGGTGGAGGTTTCCCCCAAGGCGACGGTGCCGGTGCTGGTGAGCGGTGAGCAGGTGGTGGACGAAAGCCTGGCGATCATGCGCTGGGCGCTCGAGCGCTACGACCCCTGGGGCTGGCTGCCTACCGATCGACAAGCCGAGGCAATCGAAGCCCTGATCGCCGAGAACGATGGGCCCTTCAAGCTCCACCTCGATCGCTGGAAGTACGCCCAGCGCTTCGGCGCCGAGGGCATGGCGGAGCGGCACCGGCATCGGCAGTCAGCCCTGGACATCCTGCGGGGCTGGAGCCGAAAGCTGGAGCCGGGAGGGTGGCTGCTGGGTGATCGGCCGTGCCTGGCCGACTGGGCCCTGCTGCCGTTCGTGCGCCAGTTCCAGCGCACCGATCCGGAAGGCCTGGAGGCGGAAACCGAGCTTCAGCCGCTGCGGACCTGGTTGGCGGCGTTTCTGGCGAGCCGGGAACTGGCGATGGTGCTGGAGAGCCCATGGGGGGAGCGGAGTCCCTGGCGGTCCCCGCGCTGGCTCTACCACCTGGCCCTGCGTGAGGAATGGCAGCAGGCGTGCGCCGAGGGGATCTACCGCCGCTCCACCCGGGGCCTGAGCCTTGAGCAGGTGGGGTTCATCCACGCCAGCACCGCTGGGCAGCTGCCTGCCACGTTTCAACGCTTCTATGCCGACGCGGCTGCGGTGCTGCTGCTCACGATCGATCCGCTCCGCCTGACCAGGGCTGGCGTGGAGGTAAGACGGGAGCCGGCACCGCAGGGCGGCGAGCTCTTCCCCCATCTGTACGGCCCCTTGCCGCTGGAGGCCGTGGTGATGGCCGAGCCCTATCGGCCGTAAGTCAGGATTTACCCACAGGATCGGAGCCGTTCCGGAGCCTTGATGCGCCGCTTGTTGCCGCCAGGGCCCGACCCGACAATCATTAATCGTTGAACCATACGTAGCGACCGAGCTGCGGTCCAGCCGACCTCGATCGTTCGTTTCGAACCATGCGTTCCCGCTCCTCCCTCAGCCTCAGCGTCTCGCAGGGTGGCTCCACCCTGACCGACCTGATGGGGCCCCTGCTGGTGGCTGGCTTGTTGCAGCTGATCTGGGTTCCGGCCCTGCTGCTCAACACCCCGATGTTCACCAAGCGGGCGCCGGCGGAAGCGATGGCGATCGGCCTGCCCGCCTCGCCCGTCCGCACGACCTCCGCCGATCCGGAGGGGCCCATCGCCCGGCCGGCCGCCACCCGACCGGCGCGTCAAGCCCGCCCCCTGCCGAGCCACCCCGGCTCGACCCTGGCCTACGCGGCTCCTGCCGCCAAGCCAGGCACCACACCCAGTTTCAAGATTTCCACCAGCCCGGCCGGTCGTGCGGCAACCCAGGCCACTGCAGGGCCGCGGCGCTCGGTGGAACTGCCCCGCTTCAGCACTGGTGCCCCGGTGACAACCGATGCCGATGCCGATGGGGTGTACCGCCCCCCCGCCGCCATTTCCGCCGACCAGGGAGAGCCCGTAGCCCGGCCAAGCTCCGCCATCACCGAAGCGGGCGACACGTTTGCCGGCATCGATCCGAGCGGAACGCCTGAGGCACCGGGAGGCCACTGGAGCGAGCCCGCAGCGATCACGGTGGAAGGCGCTCCTCTCCATGCCTCCGTGGTGGATACGCTCGACCAGGTCGTGGCCCCAGCCCCCAGCTGGTAAGAAGGGGGGAAAGGGGCGGCCGAACCCGTTGCCCCCTAGCCATGACTCCCGCCCTGAGCCTGGAAGCGATCGAACGGCTGGCCTCGCAACGCCGGCTGAAGTTGCGGCTCCAGGCCGGGGGCGGGGTTGGCATCCGGACCCTGAGGGTGGGTGTGGCCCGCAGCCTGGGAGAGGGCCGAGCCCTGCTGCTGGGCGAACTGAAGGGATGGTGCCTGCCTGTGGCGGACGGCCTGCAGCTGGACACGATGCGCGTCCAGGGGGAGCGCACCGAAGCGGTGGGCACGCTGCTCTGGGCCGCCACCTTCGCCTGGGCCCTGGAGACGACACCCTGCCGCCGGGCCCGGCTGCTGGCGATCCGGGATGACGACCACCAGCACCGCCGGCTGGTGCGGTATTTCCGCCAGCTGGGGTTCCAGCCGGTGCGGGAGGTGGGGGCGGCTGTCACCGACCTGCCGCTGCGGCTGGTGTGGGGCGGAGCCGGCCTGCTGATGCAGGGGGACTGCGCCGAAGGCCTGCGACGCTGCGGGCGACGCCTTGGCGCTGCGGATCCTGCTGCTCCGGATCTTGCTGCTCCGGATCAATCGGGGCCGGCGTGATAACTGCTGCGCACCAGCGGACCGCTGCGCACCTGGGAAAATCCCAGCTCGCGGGCATGGGCGCCGAGCTGCTCGAACTCCTGGGGTGTCCAGTAACGGGCCACTGGCAGATGGGCCAGGGAGGGGCGCAGGTACTGACCGAGGGTGAGGCGCTGGCAGTCCACCGCCCGCAGATCCTCCAGAGCGCCCAAGACCTCCTCAAAACTTTCGCCCAGGCCGAGCATCAGCCCTGATTTGGTGGGAATGGTGGGCGCCAGCTCCCGGGCAGCGGCAAGCAGGCCGAGGGAACGGCGATAGGTAGCCCCCCGTCGCACCTCCCCCTGCAGCCGTTCCACGGTTTCGAGGTTGTGGTTGAAGCAAACCGGTTCCGCCGCCAGCACCGCGGCCAGCCGCTGGCGCTGGGCCGCGATCGCGGCCTTCTCCTCGGCATGCCCCCCCCAGAAATCGGGGGTGAGCACCTCGATCGCCACCTGCGGCTGGCGCCGACGGATGGCGGCCATGGTGCCGGTGAACAGTTGGGCCCCATGGTCGGGAAGGTCGTCGCGGGCGACGGCCGTGAGCACCACGTAGCGCAGCCCCAGCTGTTCCACCGCCTCGGCCACCCGCTCGGCCTCCTGGGCGTCGAACGGCGCCGGCGCCGTTCCCTTGTCCACCTGACAGAAGGCGCAGCTGCGCGTACAGATCGGCCCCCCCAGCAGGAAGGTGGCCGTGCCGGCGGCATAGCACTCGCCCCGGTTCGGACAGCGGCCCTCCTCGCAGATCGTGTGCAGTCGCTGGCCCTTCACCACCGCCTGCACCGCCTCGAGGGAAGAGGCGGCACCGAGGGGCGAGCGGATCCAGGCGGGCAGGCGCTCCGCCGGCCGGATGGCGCTATAGCGACTGGGACGACTCATCGGGACTTCTCCTGCGGGCAGCTCATTCGACCGGCCTGCGGCCTTCCAGGGCCCGGGCCAGGGTGACTTCGTCGGCGTATTCGAGTTCACTGCCCACCGGCAGGCCGTAGGCGATGCGACTGACGGTGGTGAAGGGCCGCAGCAGGCGTGCCAGATACAGGCTGGTGGTGTCTCCCTCCACACTGGGGGTGAGGGCCAGGATCACTTCGCTGATCTGCTCCCGGTCCACCCTCTCCACCAACGGCTGGATCTGGAGCAGTTCAGGGCCGACCCCATCCATCGGAGAGATCAGGCCGCCGAGCACGTGGTAGCGACCCAGATACTCCCTGGTGCGTTCCATGGCCAGCAGATCCCGGGAGTCGGCCACCACACAGATCTGACCGTTGGCCCGGGTCTCGTTGTGACAGATCTCACACAAGGGCTCGGCGGAGAGGTGGAAGCAGCTGCGGCACTGCCCCACCTGGCTGCGGGCGGCCAGCAGCGCCTCGGCGAAGGCGCGGATCTGGTCTTCCGGCTGGCGCAACAGGTGCAGAGCCAGGCGCTGGGCCGTGCGGGGTCCGATGCCGGGCAGACGCTCGAACTGGTCGATCAGCCGGGCGAGGGGTCGGGTGAAGCCGCTCAGCGATCCAGGGCAGGTGGGGGGAATCTAGGAAGCCCAGGGTCGGGGGGCGAGAATGCGCGTACTCGATGCCTTGCCATGGGTCGTCCCGCTGCTGCTGTTCCGCCCCGCGCCGCCGGCAGGCCCGCGGCTTCCAGGCGCTGGCCGGCCGCCGCCCTGGCGCTGCTGCTGGCGGTGGTGATGGCCGGCTGCAGCGCCGCCGCCGCCGGTCTGAATTCCTTCCAGAGCCCCGACGGGCGCTACGCCTTCCTCTATCCCACCGGCTGGACGCGGGTGCAGGTGAGCGGCGGCCCCCAGGTGGTGTTCCACGACCTGATCAACAGCGATGAAACCCTCAGCCTGGTGGTGTCTGAGGTGACCCCCCAGAGCGATCTGGAATCCCTGGGCAGCGCCGTTGCCGTGGGGGAAACCCTGCGCCGCAACGTGATCGCCCCGGAGGGCAGCGGCCGCCAGGCGGAGCTGATCGAGGCGAAGGAGCGCACCCTGGGAGAGCGCACCTTCTATGACCTCGAATACACCGTGCATCTGGCGGACCGCGACCGCCATGAACTGGCCACCGTGGTGGTGGACCGCGGACGTCTCTACACCTTTGCCGCCAGCACCAATGAGATGCGCTGGCCGAAGGTGAAGGAGCTCTTTTCCCGGGTGGTGAGTTCGTTCACCCTCCAGATCTGACCCGCGCCGGAGCCGAGTGGCTAATCAGCTGGTGATGGCCGCTGCCACCCCCGCCCGGGTGGCGGTGATCGGGGCAGGCCTGGCCGGCAGTCTTCTGAGCCTGGCCCTGGCGCGCCGGGGCCAGGCAGTCACCCTGTTCGGTCCGGATCCGGAGGGCGACACCACGGCCGCCACCCCCCTCAGCTACGGCGCCCTGCTCGGTCGCCAGGCTGCCGGGCAGTGGCGACAACTGGAACGGCTGCATGGTCCCCTGGGCTGGAACGCCTGCGGCGGGGTCCTCCATGGTTTCGGCGGCCCCCTCGATCGACTGCCACCAGGCCTGCTGGCCCTGGGAGCCGCGGTGTTGCCGGTGAGCCGGGTGGATCCCTCGCTGCTGGTTGCCGCCCTGCCGACCGTTCTGGAAAGGGCGGGGGTGGAGCGGCGCCGCGACGCCGTGTCCTGCCTGGACACGCTGAGGCCGGAATTCAGCCAGGTGGTGCTCGCGGCCGGAGCTTCCTGCCGGCTCCTCTGGCCCGCCCTGCCGCCACGCCTGCGGTACAGCTGGGCCGGCGTTCTCACCGTGCCGCACAACCCCGGCGGCAGTGCCTGGCTGGAGCTGGTGCGCCGGGGCAAGGTCGTGCTGCCGCGCCACTGGCAGCGGCCTGGCCTGGAGGCAAAGGCGGCGGAGCTGGAGCAGCAGGCCTGGGTCGTGGACACCGGCCTGGCGCCCTGGGGCAAGCAGGGGGTGGTGCTGGGGCAGATCAGCCTGATCCAGCCACGGGAGGCGAGCCGCTTCCCCGGCCCGCCCCCAGAAGCGGCGCCCTTGGAAACGGAGCTGCGCCGGGCCCTCGGACGGCTGGATCCTGCCCTGGCGACGCTGGAGGGGAGCTTCCAGCTGCGGGCGGTGACCTTCTGCACAGAAGGGGACGCGCTGGTGGGTCCGGTGGAGAGGGCCGAGGGGCTGTGGATCTTCACCGGCTTCCGCACCGCCTTCGGCGGCATCCCCCCCCAGGCCGAACGGTTGGCCGAAGCGATCCAGCAGAGCGTGCAGGGAGGACAGAGCGTGCAGGGAAGGCAGTTCCCGCCAAGGATGGGCGGAAGCCGATCCTGATGAGCGTGCCCAGCCTGCTGACCCAT
>JBBASR010000011.1:13835-49887 GCA_040399125.1 Cyanobium sp.
CGCCAAGGATGGGCGGAAGCCGATCCTGATGAGCGTGCCCAGCCTGCTGACCCATGTCTCGCTCACTCCCGATCTGGAAGCCCTACTGCGCATGGGGCTGGCGGTGTTGTGCGGCCTGGCGGTGGGGCTGAACCGCGCCCACCACGGCCAGACCCGCCACCCCAACCGCCTGAGGGTGCACGTGCTGGTGGGTCTGAGTGCCTGCCTGATGGTGCTGGCGGCCGGCCCGGATCTGCAGGCCCGCAGCCGGGCCATCCAGGGAGTGGCCACGGGTGTCGGTTTCCTTGGGGCGGGGGAGATCCTGGTGCCGTCGCGGCCGAAACGGGGCGTGATGGAGGTGAAAGGCCTGAGCAGCGCCGCCTCGATCTGGTTCACCGCCTCGCTCGGAGTCACGGCGGCGGCCTCCAGCCCGCTGCTCGGACTGACCGCCCTCGCCCTTGCCCTGGTCACCCTGTCGAGTCGGGAGAACGGCGGCGAAGCAGAGGCCCCCATCCGTAGAGCGGGGGCTCCCGCCCCCCCCGATCCCCAGAGGCCCGGGAAGGCGCCTTAGCGCTCAGAAAAGAAAGCGATAGCGGGCCTGGGAGCCCTCCTCCCGATCCGCATCCGGGGAGGCTTCAGCAGTGCCGGAGGTCTCCTGCGCCGCAGAACCAGTGGGCCAGTCCGCCTCCCAGTAGCTGACCCCGCCCGCATCGAAGGGCCTCCCTCCGAGATGGCGGGTTTCGAGTTCGGTGCCCCCCATGGCGGTGATCAGGCCCCCCAGTTCCATCGGACCCAGATCGGTGCGCACGTCCTTGCCGGCCGCCAGCAGCAAAGCCGGCAGATGCACCAGCTGCTCCGGTCGGGTCAGCTTTTCAAACAGGGCCCGCAGGGCAAGCTGCTGGCGCTCCATGCGGCCGATATCGCCGGCTTCATCGTGGCGAAAGCGGAGGAAGCCCTCGAGGTCATGGCCCTTGAGCGTCTGCCGGCCTGGCTTGAGGGCGATGTTCAGCCCCTGGCTGTTGTCCACGTAGTTCATCTCCTTGGGCACATCCACCTCGATGCCACCGAGCAGGTCGGCAAAACGGCGGATCGCAGCCAGGTTGACCACGATGTGGTGCTCCACCGGCCTTCCCAACCTCGAGGAGATCTCCCGCTTGAGGGCGTCGCTGCCGCCGATGGCATAGAGGGCATTGATCTTGAGCGGCCCATAGCGCTCCGCTTCGATGTAGGTGTCGCGGGGGATCTGGGTGATGCGGGTGACACCGCCATCGAGGCGGAGGGTGGCGATCACATCGGTGTTCCCTCCGCCCACATCGGTGCCAAGCAACAGCACGTCCTCCCTGCCGATGCCACTGGTCCAGGCGGTGAAGGGGTTGGTGAGACCACCGAGCCCCGGCCCCTCTCCCTCCCCGGCGAGCCAGCCCGCCAGGGGGGCCGCCAGCAGCAGGCCGCCCCCAAGACCGACCGCCATCGCCAGCAGCACCGGAAGCCTTTGGTTCCTTGAGGAAGGGCGACGCACCGAAGGACGATTCATCACAAAACGCTACGGCAGCGCTCCAACGGGGAAGGGCTCCTCGGGCCGCAGCCCAGCCTGAACTCTCCAGAGGGCGGCATAGGGGCCCGTGCCACGGATCAGCTGCCCGTGGGATCCACTTTCCACGATGCGTCCTCCCTCCATGACCACAATCCGGTCGGCATGCCGCACCGTGCTGAGCCGATGGGCGATCACCAGCGTGGTGCGGTCTGAGGTGATCTGATCGAGGGAACGCTGGATGGCGGCCTCGGTCTCGTTGTCCACCGCCGCGGTGGCTTCATCGAGGATCAGCACCGGCGGGTCCTTGAGGATGGCGCGGGCCAGGGCGATGCGCTGGCGCTGACCGCCGGAGAGCCGCTGGCCCCGCTCACCAACGATCGTGTCGTAGCCCTCAGGCAGAGCCTCGATGAATTCGGAGGCCTCCGCCAGGGCCGCAGCCCTCTCGATCGCGGCACGGGGGGCGTCAAAGCTGCCGTAGGCGATGTTTTCCGCCACGCTGCCATGGAAAAGAAATACCTCCTGACTCACCAGCCCGATGGCGCGACGCAGATCGGTGAGGCAGAGCTGATCGATCGGCTGGCCATCCAGGAGGATGCGGCCGCCTTGGTGCTCGTAGAACCGCAGCAGCAGCTTCACAATCGTGCTCTTGCCGGATCCGGTGGCGCCGACGATGCCGATGGTGCTGCCGGCCGGCACCACCAGATCGAAATCCTGGAGCAGGCATTCCCTGCCGGGATAGGCGAAGCGGACGGACTCAAACCGGATTTCCCCTTGCACCTGATCCGTGGGCAGGGAGAGACGGCCACTGGGAATGGCGATCGGGGTGTCAAGCAGATCGAGCACCCGCTGGGTGGAGGCCATCGCCCGCTGGTAGTCATCGAGGGTGCGGCCCAGGGAGGTGAGGGGCCAGAGAAGCCGCTGGGTGATGAACACCAGAAAGCTGTAGGTGCCCACGGCAAGGGCGCCCTGCCAGGCCTGAAGCCCACCGACCACCAGGATCGCGAGGAAGGCGAACAGGATGGCGAAGCGGATCAGGGGGATGAAGGCCGCTGACACGCGGATCACGCGGCGATTGCTGAGGCGATAGGCATCGCTCTGATCGATCAGGCGCTGCTTTTCCCAGGCTTCGGCGGTGTAGCTCTTGATCGTGAGCATGCCGCCGAGGTTGTTGGCCAGCCGGCTGGCCAGATCTCCTGCCCGCTCGCGCACCAGCCGGTAGCCTGGGGCCAGGCGCTTCTGAAAGGAAAGGGATCCCCAGAGAATCACCGGGATCGGCAGAAAGGAAATGCCTGCCACGAGCGGAGACAGCACAAACATCGCTCCCCCCACCGCCAGCACGGTGGTGATCAACTGCAGGATCTCGTTGGCGCCCTGGTCGAGAAAACGTTCGAGCTGATTGATGTCGTCGTTGAGGATAGTCAGCAGACGGCCACTGCTGCCCGCCTCAAAGAAGGCCATCTCCAGTTGCTGAAGATGGTCGTAGGCCTCCACGCGCAATTCGTGCTGCACGCTCTGGGCCAGATCGCGCCAGAGCAGGGCGTAGAGATATTCAAAAAGGGATTCAGCGCTCCAGATCAGGAAGGAAGCCGCTGCCAGAAAACCGAGCTGGGAGGGCACGGAGACCACCCCCAGGGCAGCGAGCCAGGAGTTCTGTTGTTTGACGACCACATCAACGGCTAGTCCGATCAGCACCGGAGGGGCGAGATCGAACAGCTTGTTGAGGATCGAGCAAAGGGAAGCCAGACGAATCCGGCGACGATGGGGCCGGAGGCGATGAATCAATCGCCCCAGGCCCGATCGGGGCTTCAGGGATGGATCGCCGGGATCACCAGCGGTTGCCACCACCACCACCGCCACCGCCGTAGCCGCCACCACCGCCACCGCCGCCGTAGCCGCCGCCGCCGGAGCGACCACCGCCACCGCCGCCGGAGCGACCGCCACCGCCGCCGCCGTAACCGCCGCGACCGCCGCCGCCGCCACCGCCGCCACCGCCTTCACGGGGGGTGGCTTTGTTGACCCGGATCATGCGGCCCATCCACTCCACATCCTGGAGGTCATCGATGGCCTTCTGTTCAGAGGCATCATCGGCAAGTTCGACGAAGGCGAAACCGCGCTTGCGGCCGGTTTCACGATCGAGGGGGAGGCTGCACTGGCGGACTTCGCCGTACTGGCCGAAGAGATCAAGCAGATCCTCGCGTTCAGCCTGGAACGAGAGGTTGCCGACGTAGATGGTCATTCACTGAAAAAACCTGGAACTGATTCGTCTGATGCCGGGAGTCCCAGGGAAAGCCAGTGAACGGAGAAGACCTGAGATCGATGCCTGTGAGAGGTCGAACCCTGAGGGGTCGCAGCCAGCTGAGCGTGCCGAAGGAAGCCTGAACGCCTTGGAATCAGAAAAATCCTACAACTCGGACCGCCCACCGGCGCGCATGGAGAAGCGTGAAGCCATCCCGAAGCGATCGTGAAGAAGGGGGGCCTGGCCTACGATTGTGCCCCAATGTCAGGAAACCCTGATCCCTCGTGATCCCCGTGATGACGACACCCGTTCCCTGGAGCCTCGCCTGGCGCGAGGACGGCGAGCTTGCCCCTCAGGATCTGTTCGACCTGCTGCAGACCCTGGTGGGCTCCGAAAGCATGGACGTGCAGCCAGCGCTGGTCGCAGCGGTGGAACGTCTCTCGATTGCGGATCTGAATGTGATCGCCACCCAGGAGGTGACTGGCCTGTGCGCCTAAGCGACCTGACGCATCAGATCGGATAGCGCCATCAGATGGGATAGCGCCGTGCAGTGGCTTCACGGCAGCTGCTGCGGGCGGTTTCAATGCTGCTGCCGCCCGTGATCCGATCCGCCACACATCCACAGGCGAAGCTGGCCATGCCGGCCGGTGGATGTTTACCGGCCTGGGCCATCTCATTCTCGAAGGCGGAGAGGCAGAAGGCCTTCACCACCTCCCCCATGCCACCAGCACTGGCGCGAACTGGAAACGTTGCCGCTGCCATCAGAACGGAGACGGAGAGGCAAACAGAAAAGCGAAGGGGAGAGAAGCGCATGCAAAGAAGACGAATCATTCAGACAGGCGGGAGATCTGGAGCTCCTTGTTCATCACCCGCAGACGACGGAGGTCATGGAAGACGTCCTCCGGCATGCCCTTGGGAAGGTCCACGGTGCTGTGGGCATCAAAGATCCTGATCCGTCCGATCGAGCGGCCGGTCAGTCCTGCTTCATTGGCGATGGCGCCCACGATGTTGCCGGGCTTGACCCGATCGCGCCAGCCCACCTCAATGCGGAACCTTTCCATGTGGGCATCGGGAGGCCCATCGGCCCGCTCTCGGTCGGGAGCTCCGCGGCGCGGACGGTCCCGATCACCGTCACGGTCGCGGTCGCGGGGGGAAGCCGATGCCCTCGAAGAGAGCCAGCGCTCCTCGCCCTGCAGCAACAGGGGCTTGCCGGCCAGGCTGAGTTCCAGGGCCGCCAGAGCCAGCCGTTCCGGGGTGCACTCGTGTTCCTGGGCGACCCGCTGCAGGATTTCCGTCAGCAGGGCGCGTTCCTCTTCCCGGGTGGCCGGCTGCTGGAGGCTGGTGCTGAGCCGCTCCCGCAGGCGATCAAGGCGGTGCTGGTTGATGGTGGCGTTGCTGGGCACCTCCATCGGCTCGATCGGTTGGCCCACGGCCCGCTCCAGCCCGCCAAGGAAACGGCGTTCCCTCGGAGTCAGGAACAGAATCGCGTCACCCGTACGGCCAGCCCGCCCGGTGCGGCCGATGCGATGGACATAGGCCTCGCTATCAAACGGAATGTCGTAGTTGATGACCAGGGCGATGCGGTCCACATCGAGACCGCGGGCAGCCACATCGGTGGCGACCAACACATCGACGCGACCATCCCGCAGCCGCTCGATCGTGCGCTCCCGCTGCGCCTGGGGCACATCGCCATTGAGCACGGCCACGTCATAGCCGTGGGCCTCCAGCGATTCCGCCACCGTGAGCGTCACCGCCTTGGTGCGGGCGAAGATGATCACCCCTTCGCTGCGTTCGGCCTCGAGCACCCGCTCCAGAGCCTCGAGCTTCTGGGGAGCATTAACGGTGAGGAAGCGCTGACGGATCCGGCGTCCATCGGCCCCCTTCTGGCGGATGGTGACCTCGGCCGGGTCGTTGAGGTATTTCTGCGAAATCCGGCGGATCTCGTTGGGCATGGTGGCCGAGAACAGCACCACCTGACGCTCGCTGGGCAGCTGCTCCAGCACCCACTCGACGTCGTCGATGAAGCCCATGCGAAGCATCTCGTCGGCTTCGTCGAGCACCAGGCTACGCAGACCGGAGAGATCCAGGGTGCCCTGACGCATGTGATCCATCACCCGGCCAGGGGTGCCGACCACGATCTGGACCCCCCGGCGCAGCTGCTGGATCTGATCGCGGAAATCAGCGCCGCCATAGATGGCCAGCACCCGAACCCGGGACAACTGGGAGGCATAGCTGTTGAAGGCCTCTGCCACTTGCAGGGCCAGTTCGCGGGTGGGCGTCAGCACCAGCACCTGGGGGGTGCGCTGGGTGGGGTCGAGCCGCTGCAGCAGGGGCAGCCCGAAAGCGGCGGTCTTGCCGGTGCCGGTCTGGGCCTGGCCCACCAAGTCGCGACCGAGCAACAGCTCAGGGATGGCCGCCTTCTGAATCGGGGAGGGCTCCTGGAAGCCGATGGCCTCCAGCCCGGCCAGGATCTCGGGGCTCAGGCCGAAACAGTTGAACCCGGAAAGAACCGGGGTTTCCGCCACGTCGGAGAGTTCGGGATCAGGCAGGGTTTCTGGCTCGATCGACCCGGCCGCCTCCGATGCTCCAGAAGCGACAGGAGTTTCGGAGGGAAGCTCGGAAAGGGAATCCTGCTCGCTCGGGAAATCGGCTTCAGAGTCGGTATCGCTCAAAGCGGCTGGAACTTCCAACGCCGCATCAGAAACGAGCAGGTCGTCGGAGAACGACTGAACTTCGGCAGCACCGATCGTGGTGCTGCCGTCAATAATCTTGGTCAAGAGAACGGGGCCTGGTGAATCCTTCAACGCAGGCCGGCAACTTCCCAATGGCGGAGATCTGCTGGGTTTTCCCATCGGATGGGAACCAGGAGCTCCTGAGCTGCCTTGCCCTTGATCAAAGGCTGTTCATGAACCTTATCACCCGCATCACCCGATGAGGTTCGTCCGACCCCCTTCGCCGGGGGCGATGCGGCCGAAATCATCCTCCAGCCGTTCGATGTCGTCTTCCCGGAGCAGCGCTCCTCGCTGCACCTCCACGATCTCCAGATCTTCAGCGACACCATCAGGACCAGCAACGGCCCCGGCACGGTGGAGGCAGCCCACGGGGATGGTGAGGCTGGTGCCGGGTTCCGCCCCAAGCACCCGGCCGTCCAGCTCGATCCGACCGAAGCCGGACACCACCACCCAGTGCTCACTCCGGTGCGCATGGCGCTGCAGGCTGATGCGCTTGCCGGCATGGATGCGCAGTCGCTTCACCAGGTAGTCGTCGCCACGGGCAAGGGTTTCGAACCAACCCCAGGGCCGATGTTCTGCCATGCAAGGTGAACCGAATCCTGTTCAACCAGATGTGTTGAAGGAGAAAAAAGCAAAATCTGACCAGAGCCAACCTGGGGCCAGGTATCCAGATGGAAAACCTTTAAAACCTCGGGGCACCAAACGATGCATGAGGTCATTTCACAAGGGAAATGACAGGGATTCCAGGGAGGGGGGGGAGACTAATGGGGCAGGGGCTAGAGAAACTATGGGTTGCCCTCTCGAAGCGTGCCTGAGGTGTTTACTTTTCTTTGGCCGGCCGGGGGGTGATCAGCAACAGCTGCCGCCTGGCCCGGGTCAGCGCGGTGTAGAGCAGGCGGCGATCGGACTGGCCCGCAGGCAGCAGAACCACCACCCGTTCCGCTTCGCTGCCCTGGGCCTTATGCACCGTGAGGGCGAGGGCCGGTTCCACGGCGCCCGCCAACTGGGCTGGATGCACCCAGACCGGAGCCTCCCCGCCGCCGGCACCAAACAGCAGGCGACGCTGGGGCAGCGAATCCCCCCCCACCAGCACCCCCACATCCCCATTGGCCAATCCCAGCTCGGGGAGATTGCGACAGCAGAGCACGGGGGTGCCCAGGGGCCAGCCGGCCACCAATCCCGCCAGCCGCTCCCCCAGCAGAGCCCTGTGCAGGGTCTCGATCCCCCAGCGGCCCCTGCGCTGCGGGGCCAGCACCAGCAGCCGATCCCGTTCCTGCAGCAACTCGGCCGCCACCGCTTCCGCCTCCCGCTGCTCGGGCCCGCAGCGCCCGGCCAGCTCCGCCAGCGTCCGGCGATGGGCCTCCAGCTCCTTCAGCAGCAACTGCGGCAATCGGGAGGGAAGCGCCTGCAGCCACTGGAGATTGGCCTCGGGCGGCAGCGCCTCCAGCCGCGGCCGCAGCTCTTCGATCGGATCGCCGGGATCCTCGATCGTCTCCCGCAACCCGGCGGCGATGGCAGCGATCGCGCCCTGATTGCGATAAGTGGTGGTCAGCCGCACCGCCGCATCCCCAAGGGCGCGCCGCCATTCGGGTCGCTGCAGCTCCAGCAGCAGCGGACCAGGAGCAATCGGCGGCAACTGGGCGGGATCGCCCACCAGCACGAGGCGGCAGGACGGAGGAAGGGCCTCCAGCAACGACTGGGTGAGCTGCAGGTCCAGCATCGAGACCTCATCGACCACCAGCAGATCAAGCTCCAGAGGCCGCCCCCGATGGCGACCAAACCCGTCCCCCCGGCTCTCCAGCACCCGATGCAGGGTGGCGCAGGGCCAGCGACCCCCTGTGGCCGCCCGCAACCGGGCCGCCGCCTTGCCGGTGGGAGCGGCCAGCTGGATGCGGGCGTGGGGAGCCTGCTCCAACACGGCCGTGAGCATGGCGGCCACCGTGCTCGTCTTACCCGTACCGGGTCCACCCTCCAGCAGCACCAATCCATGGCGAAGCACGGCCTGCACCGCCTGGAGCTGGCAGGCATCGAGGGCCAGGGCTTGCTGCGGGATCCCCGAGACCCTGGCCGGTTCGAGGGCCGTAGCGATCGGCAGCGGGCAGGGCAGGGCCCGGCTCAGTAGATCCTGGAGCACCTGCTGGCGCTGCAGCTGCCAGCGGCGCCAGAGCAGGCGGTCGTCCACCACCGCCAGCGGGCCATCCGGTTCCCTCACCAGCGGCGATTGGCGGAGCGCCTCCAGGTGGGACTCGGGCCAGAGCTCGGGGGTGACGCCTTCCGGTGCGGGCCCCGCCAGCCCCAGCTCGACGCTGCCCCGCTCCAGGGCCAGGCTGAGGGCGGTGATCAATTCACCGATCAGGGGATCGGCAGCCACTCCGTGCAACCGCGGCAGGGACTCGGCCAGGGCCAGGCTGAGGGGGCCCAGCCAGGCGGGCCGATCCGGGCGGGCCTCAGCCATGGGAGCCTCCCGTCCCTGTCTGGGATCCGGCGGCTGGTTCGGCCGCCAGGGCGGCATCCAGGGCGAGCAGGCGCTCCAGGGACGGCTGATCCACGAACATGCCCGGCACGGACTCCGCATATCGGGACTCCGGCGCGGGACCGGGGGTGCCCCTCAGGAAGACATACACATAGCCCCCAAGATCACGGCAGGGCTCATAGCCGGGCAGCCTCCAGCGCAGATAACGATGCAGAGCCACCAGATACAGGTGGGCCTGCAGCGGGTAGTGGTTGGCCTCCATCAGGTCTGCCATCGCGACCGCGCCGTAATGGTGGGGACCGCAGGCCACCGGCCTGCCCTCCGGATCGCGCAGGCCCAGCCAGTTGCTCTTCCAGTCGGCCACCCACCAACGGGGCTGGCCCGCCGGATCCGGGGCCGTGAACACCAGATCGATCGAACCGGTGAGGAAGCCCCTGCTGGCCACGGGCAAGGCCGCCAGCCGCTCGGCATAGGAGCGGCCGAAGCTCCCCCCCGGATGGCTGGCGAAGGCCTCCGCCAGCGCCCGGGCCCGCACCAGGCCGAGAGGAAGATCGAAATTCATTTCATTGAGCCGCTGTTGCCGCGGGAGTGCGCCGATCCGGAACGAACCGAGGGCGCCGCCGCAGGGTGTGTGGAGCATCTGTTCGAGCCCCGCCAGCACCCGATCAGGGGCCTGCTCCTCCAGGCCCGCCCGGCGCAGCTCCCGCTCGACGATCCCGAGGTTGGTCACCTCCCCCGGGACGGCGGTGTAGTCGAGGTCCTCCAGGATCCGATGCAGACAGTCACCGGCAGCGGCGCCACGGGGGAAGTCGCCCAGAAGTCCCTGCTCCGGCCAGGCCCCGGAATCTGCCTCGGCCGCGGAGGAAGGCTCGGGATCAAGGCTGAGGGCGTCGGTGTCGCGGCTCAGGGCATCGGTGTCGCGGCCCTCTTCGAGCGCCAGTGGGGCCGCCTCTCCGACCTCCAGGGCGGAATGGGTCCAGCTGGTGTAACTGCTGCGCCCCCAGCTGCGATCAAGGCGGTGCTCCGGCACAGGGCCTGGCTCAAGGGGCAGCGCCTGCTGCGGCTCCGGCCGGAGGTAGGGAGGGGCCGCCTCCAGCTCAGCCGGCTCCACGATCCGCAACGGCAGCTGCCGTTGCTCGATCTGCTGATCCAGCCGCTGGCGCCAGTCGTCATCCCCGCGCTCGCCGATCAGGTCGGCCTCCCTGGAGGGCAAGGGATCATCGGCGTACAGCCAGGGAAAGAGCGGATTGCACTGCTGCTCCTTCGCCGCTCCCCAGGCGAGCACCAGCAGATGCTGGGCGCGGGTGAGGGCCACATAGGCCAGCCGTTCCCGCTCCGCCTCCTCTGCCCGTCGCTGCTGTTCGGCTGCCCGCCGGCCATCCCCCCAGGCGGCACTGAGATGGAGACCGAGCCTGGGTTCGCCGGCACCGTCGGGAAGCCAACGCACCCCGGTCCGCAGGAAGCGATCCGCCCCGCCGGATGCTTCCCACAGGTAGGGGCAGATCACCACGGGATATTCCAGCCCCTTGCTGCGATGCACCGTGACCACCGAAATCGCGCCATCGACGCGATCGCTCTGGGCCATGTGGGCCTCCGGCAGGAGGCGATCCGGATCTAGCCGGAGCCGACGCAGCCAATCGGCCGCCGCCGCCGGCCCCAGTCGATCGGCATGGATGCGCTCCTGCACCAGCTCCGTGACCTGCTGCAGATCCGCCAGCAGCCGGCCGCCCAGCGCCAGGCGGGCCAGGCCCCCACTGTTCACCAGGTCGTTGAGCAGACCGAGCAGGCCGCGTCGCTCCAGCAGGCGGGCCAGCCCGTCCAGCTGGCCGGCCAGGGCGCTCCACTGCACTCCGTCGGCGGCGGCGATCCGGGCCGCGCTCCAGCCCAGCAGCGGCGAAGCGGCAAGCAGCCGCAGCCTCCCCCCATCGGCGGGATCGGCCAGGGCATCCAGGAAGCGCTGCAGGGCCGTGGCCGCCGGGGAGGCGAACACATCCACACGGCTGACCAGGCGGGTGGAAAGCCCGCGGCACTCCAGGGCGGCGCGCAGGTCTTCTGCCTGCTGATGGGTGCTCACCAGCAGGCAGAGATGTTCGGGCTGGAGCGGCTGCGACCGCTCGCCGCTGCGCAGCTCCAGGCCGCGGCCGAGCAAGGCGTTGACGTAGCTGGCCACGGTCTCGGGCAGCTGCTGGGCCACGGCACTCCGGGAAGGAGGAAGGTCGCCCGCGGCGCGGGTGCCTCCCAGCCACAACAGTTCGATCGGCGCAGGCAGCGGACCGGAGCGATCGGCCCGGGCCAGCACCCGGGGCACCTCCAGCCCGGAGCGGCCGAGTCCGGGAGCCATCAGGGCATTGAGGGCTTCGATCAGCTCCGGGGTGGAGCGACGATTCTCCTCCAGCCGGTAGCGGCAGGAGGCCTGGCCGGCCGCTGCCAGATAGGTGGCCAGATCGCCGCCGCGAAACCGATAGATCGCCTGCTTCGGATCGCCCACCATCACCAGCAGATGGCCCCCCAGCCCGAAGGCGAGACGCAGGATCCGCCACTGGATCGGATCGGTGTCCTGAAATTCATCGATCAGGGCGACGTCGTAGTGGCTCGCCAGCACCTTCAGCAGGGGCGTCGGTTCGCTGCTGCCAGGGCCGGGATCGAGGGCTTCGAGCAACTGGGAGAAGCCCACAGTGCCGCTGCGCTCGCGGCGGCGCCGCAGTTCACCACGACACCAGTGACAGGCGTGGAGCAGCACCAGTTCGGCGGGGCCGTCGATCAACGCCGCCACCGCCTCCATCAGCCGCCGCCGCGGCAGCGAAGGCTCCCGGCCGGCGCCTTCCGCCTTGCGCGCCGCCTTGCTGAAGACCGCCGGGTGAAAGTACTTGTTGAGCTGCGGCTGGCCACGCACCTCCCGGTAGGTGGGCGGCGCTCCCTCGGGGTCATGCTGGTCATCGATCCACGCCTGCACCTGGAGAGCGCGGGGTTTGGTGGTCCTGCCGGGGTACTCCTTGGCAGGCGTGCCCGCAGCCTTCCACTCCGCCCCGATGGCGAGCAGCTCGGCTTCCAGGGCCTCACCCTCGTCGTGCCAGAGGGCCCGGAAGGCCTGCCAGCGATCCGCCCACAGGGAAGGCAGCCACTGGGGCAGGGGCCGCTCCGCTTCGCTGCCTATGGGCAGGGGCTCCAGGGCGAGGGCGGGGTCGCCATCAAGCTTGGTGAGCAGCTCCTGCAAGCCCTCCGGCTTCACGCCGGCATCGAGCAGACCGGCCAGCAGCTCCGGCGGCAGCGCCAGAGCCTGCTGCTGCCAGTAGTCATGCACGATCTGGCCGTACAGCTCGCCGGCCTCTGTCTCGAGGCGCAGTTCGGGCTGGCTCCTGGCCTCGAGGGCATGGCGCTGGAGGCTGCGGCGACAGAACCCATGGATGGTGGTGATGTCGGCGGCGGCCAGGTCCTCCAGGGCCAGCAACAGACGCCCGCGGCGGTTGCGCTCCTCCCCCGCCGGCAAGGCCTCCAGCCACTCGGCCAGCACCGCATCCAGCGGCGGCCCTTCGGCCCCTTCGAGTGCCTGCAGTGCCTGCTGGAGCCGCAGGCCGATGCGCATCCGCAGCTCGGCGGCCGCGGCGTTGGTGTAGGTCACCACCAGCAACCGACGCAGGGGCGTCCCCTGCTCCGCCACCAGCCGCAGCACCAGGTGGGCCAGGGCAAAGGTCTTGCCGGTGCCGGCACTGGCCTCGAGCAGGCGGATGCCTGGATCGAGCGGAAAGCTGTTGGCCGCAAAACTCTGCTCCGAGCGGGCCTCAGCGCCCGTGCCGCTCATGCCCTTGCCTCCAGGACCGGCCCATAGAGCTGGGTGGCCAGACGCTCAAACCTGCCATTGAGCAGATCTTCCGCCGGCAGCCGGGCTCCGAAACACACCACCATTTCGGCATCGTCCCGTTCCGGCCTGCGGAAGCCATCCCCTTCCCAGGTGAGGGCAGCAGCACGGCGGCCCGCTCCGGCCTGCTTCTGCTCCCCCTCCACGAAACTCCAGCCGGAGCGCGGAGGCACCGGCCAGCAGGGGAGGCACCAGTCCTGCCGCAGCTGGCGCAGCTGGTCCAGCTGATCCCTGGCCTGGTCAGTGGCCGCCGGCCGGAACGTGTGGACGATGCCGATCCGATCGTCCTTACCGCGGCTGATCAGCACCCCCTGCTGGGGCGGGCGGCCACTTTCCGGCGCAGCGGCAGCGGCCAGCAGCAGCTCGAGCCAGAGCTGGAGCTGCTGTTTCGGCCCAACCCTGCCCAGGTGGACGAGCACGACGCTCTGCCCGCACCATCGGGGGGTGGCCTGCAGATCTCCCCAGGCCAGCTCCTCCTGCCAGGGTTCCCCGAGGCCGGCCAGGATCGAGTGCAGGCTCTCGAAACGCTCCTGCAGCAGGCTGGATTCGAGCGCAGCGGCGGCTCCCGGGGGCATCGTCCCCCGCCCCCGACTACGCCGGATCCAGTCCTCCGGGCTCTGGATCGCCTCGCCGGCATCGCCCTCCTCCAGTACCTGACGCAGCAGGGCCATCCGCTCTCGTTCGTCGAGCGCCAGCGCCTCGAGATCCTCCCTTCGCTCCTGCCACTCCGCCGGGCGCAGGCCCAGCTGCCGCAACCAGTGGCGCTGGGGCTCGCGCAACCAACCGAGGAGATCCTCGTAGGGCGCCGTGACGGCACCAGCGGGGGCGGCGGCGGGTGTCTCCCCCAGGAGCAACCCCTGCGGAGGTTCGCACTCCTGTTGGTCCAAGCGCTGACGGGTCTCAAGCAGACGCAGATCGCAGCTGGGGGCGGGGCGCAGACCGCGGCGCTGGAAGTTGCGACGATCGAGAGGATCGGCCTGGTGCTCCCCCAGCAGCCCCTCGAACTGACCGGGGGGCAGAACCGCCCGCAGCCATTCCAGCCATTGCTGCACCGGCGGCGCCGGCGGCAGATCCTCGCCGGTGCGTTCCTCGCGGTTGCTCCAGCAGATCAGCAGATGATCACGGGCGGAAAGCAGGGCTTCCAGCAACACATAGCGATCCTGATCAGCCGGATGGGGATCCCCGAGCCGCCGCTGCCGTTCCAGCAGGTGGAAACCACTACGGCTGCGCTGGCGGGGGAAGAGCTCGGCATCGAGCCCCATCAGCACGATCACACGGTGGGGAATCGCACGCATCGGCTCGAGAGCGCTGATCGTGAGCGATCCGCTGCGGTGCCCAAACCGGCCGCTGTCCACCGTCAGACCCTCCTCAAGGATGGCCGCCACCACCGGAGCCTCCAGCTCCAGCAAAGATCCTGTCGCCACCTTCTCTGTTGCCACCGTCTGCCAGTCGTTGAGGGCGGCCAGCACCTGGGCCAGCTCCCAGGCACGATCGCCGCCATCACCGAACAGGTCGTCGAGCAGCAGGCGGCAACGCTGGGCCCAGGTGGAGACATCCCCCGGCCGCCGCAGTTGCTCGAGCCAGTGACGGATCCTGAGCAGCAGGTGCAGCCAGCGGCCGCTGCGATCGAGATCGGAGCCCACCGCCGCCGGCGCCGTACCGGAGGGAGCCAGGCCCGGGGTTTCCGGCAGCACCAGGCCCAGCAGGAGGCGATCAATGGCCCAGGCGAGGCTGTGGGTGGGGTCCCCCCCCCGGTCGCGGCCGTCGAGCCCCCAACGGAAACCGCAGCGTTGCAGGACGCAGTGGAGCTCCGCCAGCTCCTCGGAACTCATGGCAAAGCGCTGCTGCAGCGGCGGGGATTCCAGCAGGGTCTCCAGGGAGGAGGCCGTGAGCCGTTCCCCGGCCAGCCGGAGCAGGAAGAGCAGGCTGCGACCGATGCCCGCCTCGCTCTGCTGGCTGCGGTCGGTGAGGCGCCAGGGCAGGTCCACCCCGGTGGCATCCCGATCACCGAACACCGAAGCCACCAGCGGGGCGAAACGATCCACCGCCGGGGTCATCACCAGGATGTCGCGGGGCTCGAGGCTGGGGTCGGCGGCCAGGAGCTGCAGCAGTCGGTCGCGCACGATCTGCACCTGACGCAGCTGGCCGGGGCAGGGATGAAACTCCAGGGAATCGTCGTCGGGGTGCCTCTGGAACCCTGGCAGGGACGAAGGATCGGCGAGCTGCTGCTGCAATTGGGCCAGCAGGGGCGGCGGTTGCTGCGGGCGGCCCTGCTCCTGGCGGCGTTGCTGCGCCACCGTGGCCGCGGCGAAGAAGAGATCCTGCTCGCGCTCAAGCCCCAGCTGGGCCTCGCCCGACCCCTCCAGCAGCTGCTGGAATTCCGCCCCCAGGCGGCCGAAGCGGGCATCGAGGCCAGGTGCCTCCAGCAACCAGCGATCATCGAGGGGCTGGGCCAGGGCCAGGACATCACTGAGCTCCCGGCGGCGGTCCGAGCAACGCTGCCACATGTCCCCACAGGGGGTGAGCAGGTAGAGATCCACCGCGGTACTGCCGGCCAGAGCCTGCAGCAACCGCACCTGCACCGGCGCCATGCTGCTGAGCCCGAACAGCCGCAGCCGGCCTGGCAGGGCGCCGACCGGCACCTCCCCCCGCCGCAGCCGTTCGATCACCTGTTCCACCCGCAGGCCGAACGGGGCCACGCCCAGACGATCCCGCAGCGCGGCATACAGCAGGGGCTGCCAGCGCAACGAGGCCTCGAGCGGTCGATCGGCGCCATCCACCGAGCGCCCCGCCTCCCATTGGGCCAGCATCTCCGGGCGGTACAGGGCGTAATCATCGAAGGCATCGGCGATGCTGCGCGCCAGCTGCCAGCCGGCGGCATCCAGCCGGCGCCCCGGATCCCGGCCCTGCCACCAGTCGGCCAACACTCCACCTTCGGGGCCGGCGGCAATCGAGGGCAGCAGCTCAAGCAGGGGCCATACCAATGTGGTGGCCCGCCAGGGATCCTGGTCGGGGGGCGCCTCCAGCAGGCTGTTCACCAGGCTCCGCAGATGGCTGCCCGGGAAGGGGAAGCGCAGATTGGCGGCGATGCCTCCCAGATGGAGGGCCAACTGCTCGCCCAGCCAGCGACTGGTGGGCCAGGTGTTCACCACCACCTGCACGGTTTCAAACGGATCCGGTGGCTCCAGGCGCAACTGGGCCGCAAGCACCTGGGCCAGCAGTTCCGCACGGTTGCCGCGGTAGACGGTGAGCACCGCTCAGCGCCGGCAGCCTGGGGAATCGAGGGGCAGGGCGGGCAGGCGAGCTGGGAGACCCAGGCTGCCGATAACTCCCGGCACGTGGCGCTCCTCCCTGGTTTCAGGGCAGTAGGCGGTGAGCCGACCGCCGTAGCAGGCACCGGTGTCGATCAGCACGATGCGCCCGAAACGTCGCACCGTGGGGCCCGGGGTATGGCCCACCACCACATCACCGAAGCGGCCGTCGTAGGACTGCCAGAAGGCGGTGCGGATCTGGAGATGGGGCTCCCAGGTGAGGGGGTCGAAGCCGGCATGGGTGGCGACCCAGCCGTCCCCCCAGTAGGCGAGGGGAAGCCGATCAAGGCGCTGCAACCACTGAAGACAGCGCGCCGCTCCCAGCTGGCGATAGGTGTCGCAGCCGGCCAGGGAGCGACGGGCCTGCCAGTCGCCGCGCCGGAGATCGTCGATCAGGGAGCGTTCGTGGTTGCCCATCAGCCAGATGGCCCGCCCGCTCTCCACCAGCTCCCAGGCGAGCTCCATGGCCGCTTCGATGTGGGAGCCCCGGTTGATGACGTCACCGCAGAGGATGAGACGCTCCTCCGGTGGCAGCAGGGCCACCAGATTGCGGAGGGCTTCGGCACAACCGTGAACGTCCCCGATGACCCAGTGGCGCAGGGGACGTGAATGGGGCGTCATCAGAAAGATGCGTTATTGCCAGTCTTGCCGCTCATGGCGACTTCTGTCAGCCCCCCTGAGCAGAAACACACCACCGGCGGAACGCTGATACGGTTCGCCGAGCACGGCGACGCGGGTATGGCAGGGAGGGAAGGAGAGGGGGTGGATCCGAAATCCCTGCCGGTGTCCAGGCGGGTAGAGCTGTTGGTGAAAGCCCTTGATGGCGCCGTGCGCACCAACGAGGCCCTGGCCCGCTGCAGCGATGGCGAGGCCATGCTCGACGTGCTGCTGGATGCCTCGGCCCGACTGGGCCTGGGCCTGAGCCGCCGCGAACTGGAGAACACCCCGCCGATCCGCGACTGGATCTGGTGGAAGAACAAGCAGGCGCTGCTCACGATCGGCGATAACAAGCCCCGCTACCAGCAGGATGGCGGCCAGGGCCTGGTGGCCGGGAACCCAGCCGCACGGAAGCGGTTTCTGGGCCTGTTCTGAGGGAGGCTCAGCCCAGGCTGGCCAGGGCGTCGGGGATGGTGCCCGAGGGGGCCTCGAAGCTGCCACGCGCCACGAACTCGAGCCGCAGCTTCATGAAGGTGATGAACTTCTCATCGGTCGACACCACCGCTGCAGCCGGCCTGGGAACGGAACCCGCCAGGGAGCCCAGTTCGGGGGCTTCAAGGAAGGCGGGACGGCGCACCAGCCAGAAGTCGATCTCCTTGTTGTTTTCGCCGTAGTTGCGCACCCTCTCCCTCAGCACCTCGTCGAGAGGCTCTTCCTCCACCAGAAAGGCTTCGCTGGCTGCGATGAAGTGATAGGTGGTCATGGCTGGCGGCTACCGAACAGGGGGTCGCATCGGGGATTCTGAACCAGGGCACGCATCTCGCTCACCGCCTGCTGCAGGCCCACCGCCAGGGCCCGGGCCACGATCGTGTGGCCGATGTTGAGTTCCTCCATCCCCTCGATCGCCGCCACGGGCTCCACGTTTTGGTAGGTGAGGCCGTGGCCGGCATTCACCCGCAACCCGAGCTGAAGGGCGGTGGTGGTGGCTTCGATCAGGCGGGCCAGCTCGGCGGGCTGGCGATCGAACGGGGCCTCGGCATAGGCGCCGGTGTGGAGTTCCACCCAGCGGGCCGCGCAGGCGCAGCAGGCATCGAGCTGGAAGGGATCGGGATCCACGAACAGGCTCACGCCGATGCCGGCCTCCTGCAGACGCTGCACCATCGGACCGATCACGGCCACCTGGGCGGCCACATCGAGCCCACCTTCGGTGGTCACCTCCTCCCTGCGCTCCGGCACCAGGGTGACCATGTCGGGTCGGAGCCGCAGGGCGATCGCCTCCATCTCGGCGGTGACCGCCATCTCCAGGTTGAGCCGCGTGCGCACGGTGGCGCGCAGCAGCTCCACATCGCGATCCTGGATGTGCCGGCGGTCCTCCCGCAGGTGCACGGTGATGCCGTCGGCCCCCCCCAGCTCAGCCAGCAGGGCATAGGTGACCGGATCCGGCTCCACGGTGCGGCGCGCCTGCCGCACGTTGGCGATGTGATCGATGTTGACGCCGAGGCTCGCCATGAGAGCGGAGGGGATGGGGTGGATCGGCCGCAGAGCCAACTGCCTGCGGAGGGAAGGCAAGGGGCAAAAGCGCCCCTACCTTTTTCATGGTCGTTGATCGGGTCAGTGGTGTTGGCGGCGGAGACGGGCCAGCAAATCAGGCAGCAGGCGGTACCGGCGGCGGAAAAGCTGCCGGCGGAGCCGGCTTCGGCCCTGCTGCCTCGGGAAAAGGCGGTGTGCAACGGCGTCAGCCCCTGGCTCTCGCCCCTGGCGATGGTGGCCACCCAGGACCTGGCGATGCCGGCCTACTTCAACGGGGTGCGGGTGCTGGATCGCCACCACCTCCCCGGCGAAGGGGCCGTGCTGCTGGCCCCCACCCACCGGGCCCGCTGGGACGCGCTGCTGCTGCCCCATGCAGCGGGGCGGCGGGTGACGGGGCGGGACTGCCGCTTCATGGTTACGATCGATGAGATGAAGGGCCTCCAGGGCTGGTTCCTGCAGCGTCTCGGCTGCTTTGCGGTGGATCAGGGGCGACCGAGCCTGGCCAGCCTGCGCTATGCCATGGACCTGCTGGCGACGCGGCAGCAACTGGTGGTGTTTCCCGAAGGCAGGATCCGGCGCACCGATGAGCCGATCCGCCTGCACCAGGGTCTGGCCCGCCTTGCCCAGCTGGCGGAAGGCCAGGGGGTGACGGTGACGGTGGTGCCGGTGGGGATCGCCTATGGCCATGCGCTGCCGCGGCCCGGCGATCGGGCGGCCCTGTGCTTCGGAGCCCCCCTCCAGCCCGTGGGCCAGGGAAGGGAGGCGGCGAAGGCCTTCACCCTGCAGCTGGGCGAAGCGATGGGGGCGGCGGAGCGGGAGGCCCGGGAAGCGGTGGGACGACCCCTGCCACCCCCGTAGAGTTCCCCGATCCCGCTCGGCCACGACGTGCCCAGGCTTGCCGCCACCCCCCTGCCGAAGCTGCTCGGCCTCGGCCTTGCGCTTGTCTCCCTCGGCCTTCCCCTGCAGGGGCCGGCAGCCCTGGCCCAGAGCGAATCCTCCAGCCTGGCCGCCCCCGCCGGGGCCTTTGATGTCACGGCCGTGAAGTCGCTGTTGGCCCGCGGCGACGCCGCGGTGGCCGCCGGCAATCTGGCGGAAGCGCGCCGCCTCTATGACCAGGCCCGGGAGGCGAGCCGCCGGCTGCTGGGCTTCTATCGGAATCTCAGCGGGGCGTTCCGGGGGCTGGATGCCCGCATCCCCCGGGAGATGGATGAGAAAGGCCGTCTGACCCTGGATCTGCTGGCCCAAGCCAACATGCGCTTGGCCGCCCTGTTCCGGCGTCAGAACCAGCCCGAAGTGGCGGTGCCGCTTCTGGTGGAGGTGGTCACGGCGATGACCCCCGGCACCGAAGCCGGCCGCAAGGCCTACCAGCAGCTGCTGGAGATCGGCTTCGTCAACACTCCCTACACCGCCCCCGGTCCCGCCAACTAGATTCCCCAGGTCTGCAAGCCTTCCCCCCATGGTTCAACCGGACGAGGTCATGGCGGCCATCCGTCGCGCCCTGCCCGATGCGGCTGTGGAAGTGGAGGATCTCACCGGCGGTGGCGATCACCTGCAGGTGAAGGTGGTGTCCCAGGCCTTTGCGGGTCTGAACCGGGTCAAGCAACACCAGCTGGTGTACGGGGCCCTGCGCAGCGAACTGGCCAGTGAGGCGATCCACGCCCTGGCGGTGCAAACCTCTCTTCCCTCCTGAAACCATGGATGCCACCCTGCGGCAACGCATCGACGAACTGGTGGGCAGCAGCCCTGTGTTCGTGTTCATGAAGGGCACCAAACTGATGCC
Source organism: Cyanobium sp. (assembly GCA_040399125.1). Classification (GTDB taxonomy): domain Bacteria; phylum Cyanobacteriota; class Cyanobacteriia; order PCC-6307; family Cyanobiaceae; genus Cyanobium. The sequence continues at coordinate 33,924 of JBBASR010000011.1, forward strand.
CCAGTGCGGCTTCTCCAACAACGTGGTGCAGATCCTGCACGCCACGGGAGTTCCCTTCGAAACCTTCGACGTGCTCTCGGATATGGAGATCCGTCAGGGGATCAAGGATTATTCCGAGTGGCCCACGATTCCCCAGGTGTACGTGAATGGGGAATTCATCGGCGGCTCCGACATCCTGATCGAGATGTACAATAACGGCGAGCTCAAGGAAAAGCTGACGGTGGCGCTGGCCTCCTGAAGTGGCGCTGGCCTCCTGAAACCGAAGCGGGGGCCCGATCCTTCGGGCCCTAGTACCTTCCGCTCTCAAACAAGGTGCGCACATCACCATCCGGCCCGATGAAGCCGGAGGGATCCTGAATCCAGCGATCGATCAGCTCTTCGAGTCGGCGTTGGGAGAGGGGATCCAGCAGGGCGGTGCGCCGCAGGCAGTGGAGATAGCCATCGGCATAGAGCCGCAGCTCCGAGGGCCCGTGGTAGCGATGGGCCAGCTCCTGGAGGGCATCACAGAGCGACTGGAAATGCCGGATGGCATCGGGATGTTGCAGAGCGGTCATCTGCTGGAGAGGGGGCGGAAACGGGGGTGGTAGTGGGCCATGCAGGCATTGTGGCGCTGCAGGGGCCGGAGTGGGAGGTGGGACGATCCGCCCCCCCGAGACCAGGGACGGTTCGAAAGGCATCGCCTGATACCCGATCTCCCGGCAAAATCCCGTTAGCCTGGCCTGAACCGTAGAAATCCATGACGTCGTTTTTCGTCGTTATGGATTCAGGTCGCACCTTCCCGACGTGATAGGCATGGCCCAACAGACGTCGAATGACACAGGAGGCCATCCGAAACGTGTTCTGGTGGTCGATCCGCACGCAACCCTGCGCACCGTTCTGGCGCAGCGGCTTCGTCAGGATGGCCACCTCGCGGCAGCGGTGGCCACCGCCCGCGAAGCCCTGGACATCTGCCAGGAGCAGTCTCCCGACCTGCTGGTGAGCGCCGAACTGCTGGAAGAGACCTCCGCCCTGCGTCTGGCGGCCCAGTTGCATGTACCGGTGATGGTGCTCACGGCCCGTTCCGGATCCGAACCCGTAGTGGCCCTGCTCGATGCAGGCGCCGATGACGTGCTGCGCAAGCCGTTCGGCCTCGAGGAGCTGGCGGCCCGCTGCCGCACCCTGCTTCGACGAAGTGGCAGCGGTCTGCAGGAAAGGGTCTGCGTGGGCCCGCTTGAGGTGCACCTGCTGCTGCGTCAGGTGACTCTGCGCGACCAACCCGTAGAGCTCAGCCCCAGGGAGTTTGCCCTGCTCTGTGCGCTGCTGATGCCTCCGGGCGTGGTGCGCAGCCGCCAGGAACTGCTGCGCATGGCCTGGCCCCCCTTCAGTGGAGGGCCCCGCTCGGTCGACACCCAGGTCCTCACCCTGCGCCGCAAACTCGAACAGGCAGGCCTAGGCGAAGGCGGTGGCATCGAGACGATGCGTCAGCAGGGATACCGCTTCAGCCTCGACACCCTGCCGGAACAGGAGGAAGAAACAGCTCCACGCCTTGGAGGATCTGCTGCCTCCAGCCCCCCACCCTCCGTGCTGGTTTCCCCCAGCGGCCAGCTGGGCAGCCTCAACTGAGGCCAAGGGCCTGAGTCCAAGTGGCGTTCCAGAGGTACGCCAACAACTCCCCTGCCAGCAACAGGGCGCACAGCAGCGCCAGCAACCGGTAGGTCCAGGCGGGGCTGATCCGACCGATACCGCTTGTATCCACACCGCTACTGGCAGCGAATTGGGCCAGAAACTCATCGAAACGGGCCACACGCTGGGGCAACAGAAATGCCTGGCCGGCCCCGGAGCTGCGCACGTAGTAGACCCTGCCCCCCTGGCTGGTGGCCACCGGGGTCAACCCCTGCACCTGACTCCAGGAAAGGGACCAGCCGCGCCGCAGCAGCCAGGAGCACCAGGCCGGATGGCCGACGCGCACTCCTTCGGCATCGAGTTCCACCCGTTCACTGGTGAGGGCCAGAACCAGCACCAGGCCCAGGGGCACCGCCAGCAGCATCACCAGTTGCAGGCCCTGGGGCGCCAGCACCGGCAAAGGAAGCACCAGGGCCAGATAGAGGGCGATCAGGGTGAACCTGATCAACGGTGCCATCGGATAGAGGGCTAGATCCGCCATCGCTCAGCGGTCGTCGATGGAGCCGGGCAGGGGTTCGATCAGCTCGGGGGGCTGATAGCGGCCGGTGAACACCTCCTGTTCCCGCCCTTTCCAGAACTCCCCGAGCCGCATCAGATCGGCGTGGGCTTCATGCAGGCTGGCAAGAAACTCCTCGGGCGCCATCGAGTCCTTCGACTCCTTGAGCTTGGTGAGGCGCAGCAGATGCCACATCCATGGTTTCCCCAGCTCTCCCCGGGCCTCGAGATAACGGGCCAGATCTTCGGAACTGGGGGTGGGGACGGAACTCATCGGGAGCGCGTCTAGGAGATCGACACCCTATGGAGCGGAGAGACGAAGGCGTGAGGCTCACGGCGACGGGAAACCGGCCGCTGCCTTCAGCCCGGCGGCGGCTCGGCCCAGAGCTCGGGGCGGCGATCGGCCAGATAGCTGGTGGCGGCCGGATGGGTGGGTCCGTAATCGCCGGGCAGGCAATCGGCCACCAGCAGGGTGGGTTCGGCCCGGGCGGCCAGCACAAGGTCGCCATGGGGACCACAGATCACGCTGTTGCCGAGGTAGGCGGCCATCGGAATACCGTTCACCGTCTCCATACCGCAACGGTTGACATAGGCCACGAAGCAGCCGTTCTCGAAGGCGTGGGCAGGCAGCAGGGTGCGGGACACATCGGGGTAGGGGCGATCGGTACGCACACCGTTGCTGAGCACCGCCCAGGCATCGGCAGCGGTGGGAATCAGTACCAACTTCGCCCCCTGCAACGCCAGCCGGCGGGTGAGTTCGGGGAACTCCGCTTCGTAGCAGTTGAGCAGCCCGAGCGGCAGGCCATTCACCCGCTGCACCGTGAACGCCGGCCCCTCTTCCGGATGGCGGTAGCCAGCACTCCAGCAGAGGTGCTCATCCGGCCCCCACAGGTGGGTCTTGCGGTAGTTGCGCAGCAGGCGGCCCTCGGCATCGAACAGGGCGATGGCATCGAAGAAGCACTCCTCACCCGCCACCCAGGCGCGTTCGGGATAGGGACAGGCGACCGCCAGGCCATGGCGGCGGGCGGCGGCCGCCACACGGGCGAGGCTGGGCCCCTCCAGTGGTTCAGCCAGCCGCCGAGCCAGGGCTGGGGTGACGATGTAGCCGCTCAGATAGAGCTCGGGAAAGGCGAGCAGCTGGGCCCCCTGGGCGGCCGCCAGGGCGCAGACGTGTTCCAGTCGCTCCAGATTGGCCAGCACGGCCGCCTCCGTGCCCGCGGCCCCCTCCCCCTGCCAGAGGGCGAGGCGCAACCCTTCCCCCGCAGCCGGCGGCCGGGGGCCGACGTAGGCCAGCAGGCGATGGGGAAGGGCCATGGGGCAGGAAGCCATCAAGGCGATCCTGGCGCGGGCCGGCTTGACTGGAGGAGAAGACCGCCTGTGGACCCGCCATGGCCGCACAACCGCCGCCGCGAGGTCCGGACCTGCCCCGGCAACGGTTGCCGAACAGGGGGCTGGAGGCGGAACTGGCCGAGGAGCTGATCCGCGACCATCTGATGCTCGATGGCAATGCGCGGCTCAACCTGGCCACCTATGTGGGCACGTGGATGGAACCCACCGCCCGACGGCTGATGGAGGACTGCGCCGACAAGAACATCATCGACAAGGATGAATATCCCCAGACGGCGGATCTGGAACAACGCTGCCTGCGCATCCTGGCGGAGCTGTGGCATGCCCCCGACCCGGACAGCGCCATCGGCACCTCCACCACCGGCTCCAGCGAGGGCTGCCTGCTGGGGGGGCTGGTGATGAAGTGGCACTGGCAACGCAGGCAGCAGGCCGGGGGCCAGACCGGCCGCCCCAATCTGGTGATGGGCGCCAACCGGCAGGTCTGCTGGGACAAATTCTGCGCCTACTTCGATGTGGAGCCCCGCTGGGTCCCCCTGGAGGAGGGCCGGTTGCATCTGGGCCCGGAGCAGGCGGTGGCCTGCTGCGACCGGAACACCATCGGGGTGGTGGGGGTGGTGGGCAGCGTGATGGATGGCAGCTACGAACCGATCGATGCGATCGCCGCCGCCCTCGACGATCTGCAGCAACGCAGCGGCCTCGACCTGCCCCTGCATGTGGACGCGGCCTCCGGCGGCTTCGTGGCGCCGTTCAACAGCCCGCAATGGGCCTGGGATTTCCGCCAGCCCCGAGTGCAGTCGATCAATGTCAGCGGCCACAAGTACGGGGGGGTGCTGCCCGGGGTGGGCTGGGTGCTGTGGCGCCATCAGGATCTGCTGCCCGAACAGCTGCGATTCAGCGTGAACTACCTGGGCGGGCGCCTGCCCACGCTGGGCATGAACTTCTCCAGATCCGCTGCCCAGGTGGTGGGCCAGTACTTCAACTTCGTGCACCTGGGCAGGGAGGGTTACCAGGAGCGAATGGCCACGCTCGAGGCCCTGGCCTGCCACCTGGCCAATGCCATGGCGGCGCTGCCGCCGCTGCGGCTGGTGAACCATCCGCGCGGCCAGCTACCGGTGTTCTGCGTGGAACTGGATCCGGCGGTTCAGCACTGGACCGTGTTCCATCTCTCCGACAAATTGCGCGAACGGGGCTGGCTCGTGCCCGCTTACACCCTGCCGGCCAACCAGGAACAGCGGGCGGTGCTGCGGGTGGTGGTGCGGGCCGGCTTCAGCCTGCCGATGGCCGAGGACCTGCTGGCCGACCTGGGCAGGGCGCTGGCGTGGTTCCAGGGACTGGAGGCACCGCTGCCCGAGCCGATGGCTCATGGAGCGGCCGGAGCCAAAGCCGAAGCCGCCGGCCTCAGGCGGGCAACGCCCAGGGATTGAGGCCCAGGTCGGCGCCGATGCGATGGGCGCAGGCAAAACCGCTGAAGGCCACTGCATTGAGGCCCTGGCCGGGGAAGCAGGAATCCCCCACGCAGTAGAGACCGCGCACGCCGGTGCGGTTGAAGGGCATCGGCAGCAGCCCGGGCAGTCGCAGCGCCGGGATCGGGCCGTAGCTGCCCCCCATGCGCCCCAGGAAACGGCGGTGGGTGCGGGGAGTGCCGATCTCGCGGTGATGGATGGCAGCGGCGAGGCCGGGCAGGATCGCCTCGAGCCGCTCGATCAGGCGCTCCGCATCGGCGGCCTTCTTGGCGCGATAAGCCGCCGGAGAGAGCCCCTGCCACTCTCCGATGGCGCTGGGGGTGAAGGTGTGCAGGATGTGGCGGCCTGGCGGGGCCAGGGAGGGATCCAGCAGGGTAGGCATCGAAACGAACACCACCCCCTGCTCCGCCTCCATCTCCTCCCAACGCTCCAGCAACAGGTGGTGACAGTGGAATCCATCGGGCACGACGGCGGCGTCGACGCCCAGATGCAGGGAGAGGAAGGAGGAGGAGGGGCGGTAGCGACGGCGCCAGGTGCGCTCCGCTTCCGGTGTGTGGGCCGCATCCACGAGGGGATGGGCGACGCTGCCCTCCGCGGCCGGATCGCCGGCGAAAGTATCCCAGCGGGTGGCATTGCTCACCACCCTGCGGGCCTGGAGAGTCTCACCACTGGCGAGCTTCACCCCGACAGCCCGGGCTTGGCTGCCCTGCCCTTCCAGCAGCACTTCGGTGACGCGGGCCCTGTAGCGGATGCCCCCACCGTGGCTCTCCAGACCGGCCACCAGTTTTTCGGCGATCACCCCGACCCCTCCGCGGGGATAGTTGATGCCGCCGGCATGGCGATCGGAGAACACCATGCCGGCATTGATCATGGGGGTGAGATCGGCGGGCATCACCGACCAGCAGAAGCACTCCATGTCGATGAACTTCAGCAGCTGTTCATCGCGGATGTGGGCGCGGGCCACGGTGCCCACGTTGAACGGCAGCCAGCGGGCCAGGCCGAGGCAGGCCAGCGGCGCCCGAAAGAACACCTTGGCCAGGTAGGCCGGATCCTCGAGCGAGAGCAGGGGCATCGCATCGAGGCAGCGGAACACCTGCCAGCAGGCGTCATAGAAGGCACGGATACCCTGGGCCTCGTGGGGAAACAGGGCGGAAAGCCTGGCCACAAAGCTGTCGTAGTTGCGGTCCACCGCCACGTTCAGACCGCCGGGCAGGTGGTATTCCAGCTGGGCCGGATCAGGCACCGTCTCACAGTGCTGCCCCACATCGGCCAGGGCGCGGGTGAGCAGGTTGGTATGGCCGTTGTCCCCGAAGCCGAAGATCATCGAGGCGCCCACATCAAAGGTGTAGCCGCCGCGGCGGAAACTGCCGCCCGAGCCACCGGGGATGAGATAGCGCTCCAGCACCAACACCTTCGCCCCCTTGGCGGCCAGCTGGCTGGCCGTGACCAGGCCCCCGATGCCGGCCCCGATCACGATCACGTCCCAGCAGGCAGGAACGGCGGCAGGGGAGCTGGCGGCGGGGGCTGGAGAAGGGGAGAGGGTCACCGCAGAGGTCGGGCTCAGGCGCCGACCCTAGGGGGCGAGGGTGCCCTCCTGATCGAAGCGCTCGACGTTGACCTGCTCGCGGCGGAGGGAAACGGTCTGCGGGTTGTGGTATTCGCTGTTCTCGCGACGGATGTGCACCTCTTCCACCAGCACGAGGCGGGTTTCGGTGACCACCTGCTCCTCGATCACGGGAATGATGGTGACGCCGTCCTGCTCACGGACTTGGGGCACCTCTCCCTGGATCACCTGATTGATGGGCACATGGTCAACCACGACCCGTTCGCGACGCAGGGGTTCATCCACCACCACATCGCGGGACTCCACGGATTTGGTGACGCGCACCCGAGCGGTTTCCACCTTCTGGCGGGAGACATCAAGGATCTCCTCCACCACGGGGATGATCAGGCCGCGGGCATCGCGCACCGCATCGGTGAGCAGCCAGGAGCCATCGTCGCGGTGACTGAGTTCTGTGCGGGGTACGGTGACCTGGGAGCCGTCCCCACGGCCGAGCAGCAGGGTTTCAGCATCTCCGAAGCCACTGCGCTCAATCACGCGATAGGTCTCGCCGTTCTGGCCGAAGACAGTAAGGATTTCAGCAACGTTCACTGAGGTGCTCCTGGGGCTGGGCAAGGGGCTGGGCAAAGGGGTTTCGGCCGCCGGGGAGTCCGCTTCCCCAGAGAGCTGTTCTGCGGAGTGCTCTGCGGAAGAAAACCCGAACAGGGAAAGAATCCGGCGGATCATGCGGCGAAAAAAAGGGGAGGTGTCCCCCACCACAAGGGCGGAGGACACCATGATGGAGCTCAGCGCTCGGTGCTGGTGGTGTCGATGAGGTTGCCGGCGGCGTCGTAACGCTCAGCACGCACGTCGGAACGACGCACGGTCTCGGTAACGGTGTGGTCGCGCTCGGCGGCCTGCTTGGCGAGGTTCACTTCCTCGACAACCTGGGCACGCTTGCTGACGATGGCCTGCTCGTCGTACTCGGAGAGTTCGAACACACGCTCCTTGAAGGCATCCTCAAGGGCGGCACGATTCACGGTGCGGCGCTCCACGGTGACGGTTTCGTCGACGAGCGGGATGCTCTTCTGAACCTTCACTTCAGAAACGACGTTGTAAATCCGCATGCGGCCGGATTCCACGGCCTTCTTGCCGAGGTCCACCACTTCCTCGACCACTTCCAGGACGTTGGGGTCCTTGGCGGTGTCGATCAGTTCCGCCTTGATGGCGGGATTTTCACGGGCCAGCTTGGCGGCGTGATCGCGCAGGTTGACGAGGTCGTGGTTGCCGAGGATTTCGGCAGCGCGGGAAGCCGCGTCATCACGAACCTGGGCAGTCACCAGGGTGCCGCCGCGGCGAACGCCCTCGAGGTAGATACCCAGATCGGGCTCGGGCACGAGATCTCCCAGGGCACGAAGCTTGGGAGCATCCGAGGCGTCGTCAGCAGTCAGCAGGTCGAGGGCGTCGCTGTGGACACCAGCAGCCTTCAGATCACCGAGGGCTTTCTCGGCTTTTGCGCTGTCCAGAAAAAGTCCGATAACGGTGCGCATTCCTAATGGTCTCCAGTGGGTAAGGAAGAATTCTGTTTTTGATCAAAAAAAGCAATCACGCCGAGAGGCGATCGCAATAATGATCAGAAACAGCCTGGCTTGGATGTCGCCATTGACATCCACAGCGAAGCTAATGGCTCAGCCCAGAGGTGGGGCCACGGTGAAGGAACCCTTCCCCTTGCTGACACGAATATGACCAAATGGCAGACAACGTTTTGCGCAGAACGTTAACAATGAGTTAACGGTAAGGCAATGAAAATAAAGATCTTTGATCACAAAGCCAAAGACAATCGATGGTCGCGGGCTCTGCAGGCCTCCAGGTCCTGCAGGGCCCGATCGCGGTAAGCCCCGTAGCGGCGGCGCTTGTCGCGGATCCGCTCGGGCAGGTCCGGCAACAGGCCGAAATTGGGCGGCATCGGCTGGAAGCGCCCACGCCGTTCACCCTCGCCGCAGGGAGCGGTGGCGATGAAATGGAGCAACGCCCCGGCCATGGTGGTGGTAGGCAACACCAGAGGGGCTTCACCCCGTGCCAGCCGTACGGCGTTGGTGCCCGCCAGCCAGCCGCCGGCCACCGCCGCCGCGTAACCCTCGGTGCCGGTGATCTGGCCGGCTGCCAGCAGGGTGGGCCGACTGCGGAACTGCAGGCTGGCCTCCAGCAGCCGCGGCGATTCCAGGAAGGTGTTGCGGTGCATCACCCCATAGCGCACGAATTCAGCGTTCTCGAGCCCCGGAATTAGGCGCAGCACCTGCTGCTGCTCCCCCCAGCGCAGGTTGGTCTGGAATCCCACAAGGTTCCACAGGCGGCCATCGCGATCCTCCTGGCGCAGCTGCACCACGGCATGGGCGCGGTTGGCGCGGCGCACCTCACGGTCATTCAGATCGCCCCAGCGGGGATCCCAGAGACCGATCGGCTTGAGTGGCCCGTAGCGCATGGTGTCTTCACCGCGACGGGCCAGCTCCTCGATCGGCAAACAGCCCTCGAAGAAGCAGGCGTTGTCCCGATCGAACTCCTTGAGCTCCGCCTGTTCCGCCGTGAGCAGAGCTTCGCGGAAGGCCCCGTACTCCTCCCGGTTCATCGGGCAGTTGATGTAGTCGGCGTCGCCCTTGTCGTAGCGACTCGCCCGGAAGGCCCGGGAGAGGTCGATGCTTTCTCCCGCCACGATCGGACTGGCGGCATCAAAAAAATGGCAGTCGTCGAGACCGGTGAAGGCGCGCAGCTGCTCAGCGAGGGGCTCACTGGTGAGGGGGCCGGTGGCGAGCACGGCGATCCGACCTGGAGCGGGGAGTTCCTGCTGCTCACACCTCAGCACCGTCACCAGCGGGTGCTTCTCGAGGGCGGCGGTGAGGGCGGCGCTGTAGCGCCCCCGGTCCACGGCAAGAGCGCCACCGGCAGGCACCGCATGCTGATCGGCGGTGCGAATCACCAGGGAACCGAGCCGGCGAAGCTCTTCCTGGAGCAGACCGGCCGCCCGGTCGCTGGAGAGCGCACCGAAACTGTTGGAGCACACCAGTTCGGCGAACTCCGCACTGTGGTGGGCAGGGGAGGGGCGCACCGGCCGCATCTCCACCAATTCCACCGGCAGACCAGCTGAGGCGATCTGCCAAGCGGCTTCGGTACCAGCAAGGCCAGCCCCGACCACCAGGATGGGTTCAGAAGAGGCCACGATCCCTGTGCCCGGCAATGGGGATCAGGCTACGCAGCTGCTGGCCGCAAGGGGTGGCTGCAGAGAAGAGCCGAGGTCAGGCGCGGGAACGCTTAAGCATCAGCTGCAGCTGGCCCACGGCGGCACGACCGATGTTGAAGCCGGCCCAGCCCACAGCCAGAAGGATCGGGGCGACAACCAACAGCAGCCGGAGATCCATGACGGCAGGAAACGGAGTTGCCAGATCTTAAGGAATGAAAGCCGGCAACGCTTCCGAAGGGCCCGGATCCGATCGAATTCGCAGCAATGGCCCGCCCAGGTCAGCCCTGGTCCGGGCGGGAGAAGGGGGCGTCGAGCTGCTGACTCATCACCCAGTGGGTCGCCGCCTTCTGGGTATGCCAGGCCTTGAGGAGCTGTTTGGCCAAAAGGCGGAGTTGCTCCGGATCAGCAGTGGCATCAATGGCGCGACTGAAGCGTTCAATCTCGAATTGCTGCCCGGTGGTCAGTTCGATCGCCATGGACATGACAGCGCTCCAGGGAATGGGGGAAAGATATCGATCCAAAATCGAGCGAAGGTGGCAGGGACTACCGGAAAGCGGTGTTGTCAGTGTTTCAAGTTGTAAATACTCTCGCGTCGATCAGTATTTTCCAAGAAGCTCATAAAAATTTCTTTTCAATCCGCCATGCGGCTCAGCTGGCCCCAGCACCTCGAGCTTTCGCGCACGGTGGAGCGGGCGGCGGTGGATCAGCGCGGCATGGCCCTGGCCCTGATGGGGGTTTCGCTGTTGATGCTGGCCGAAGATCTGCTCGAAACCGAAACAGACGCGAGGCTCATGGGCTGAGCTGCAGTGCCAGCGCACCGCGCCGATGGATCTCCCGGGCGTAGTCGGTCCAGGTGCCCTGGCCCCAGTAGCGGAAGCAACTGGTCTCGAGCAGCAGCAGCTGAAGCAGCGCCTGCTGGTAGGAGCGGGTCTGCGTGACCGCGGGATCATCCGCCACCAGAGAATCGAAGCGCTGGTGAAAGTCAGCACTGAGGCGGTTCATCGGTTTGAGCACGTTTGCGTAGCCCTCCACCCAGCTGAGGTTGTTGGTCCAGGAGGCACCAGCCATGGAGAAGGAGGAATCGCTGGCCTTCAGTTGGGCGATGGCCCCGTCCATCGATTGCGGGGTGGGTGGAGCATCCAGCTGTTGCCACAACTTGTGCTGGTGCACCGCCTGAATCCGGGGGAATTCGCCCTCCTGCACCCCTGCTGCCTCCAGCAGTTCCAGATATTCGGTGCCGTTGATCGCCACGGTGCCCGTGCGGCCGCCTCCGTCCTGGGCAATGCGCTGGTGGGCCTGGCGGAACGCCGGCGGGAACTCGTTCATCATCACGCCGCCATTTTCGCCATCGGCGATCTGGGCCACGATCGCTGGAATCGTTCGATCCCCGAGCGTCTGCCGCCCCAACCCCAGCGCTTCATAACAGGGCTGCATCTGGCCCACCAGCTTGGTATCAGAGCCCTGGGTCTTGATCAGGGCGGTGATGGCGGCGATTTCCCCCGTGGAACTGCGCGCCACCAGTTGATTGGGAATGAATTTCTGCCGGTCAGTCAGGGGGGTGCCGTCGGGATTTTCGACACTGTGCTCCTGCACCAGCAACCAGCGGTAGCCGCATTCCCTCAGGGCCTTCACGAATTCGTAGAGGGTGTCCGGGTGATTGGGAAGGTGCATCTCCGGGGGGGAGAATCCCTTTACCCTCTGCAGGGCCTCCGGGCCGAAGAGGGCCGCAAAATGATGCTGCCAGGCGAGGATCTGCAGCTTCAGATCAGGAATGGGAGTGGAGGAAGCCACGGCATGGCTCCAGAAGGTACCGAGCCACTCCACATGGGGTTGCAGGAGGGGGTCACAGACCAGGCTTCTTAGAGAGTCGAGAATATCGTGGCGACCCATCTGCTCAAAGCCCCAGAGCAGGTTGCCTGAATAATCGAGCATGATCCGCGGATTACAACCTTCGTAGATCAGCTGGGGCAACAGATCTGCAAGGCGCCGATAGCACTGGGCAAAGGGCTCAGCATTATGATTATCACCCTCACCGGGATGTTCCAGCATGTACTGAAGATGGGAGATAAGCTCTCCGTTAGCCCCGGCAGGAATCGTGGGCTGATGCATATGCAGGGCGCAGGCAAAGGCCGACTGGATCTGCTCCAGGCTCAGATTTGTCTGCGGCAGAAATACTGATTTCGGTTGCTGCACAAGGCCCAGGATCTCGGCTTCCCGCCCAGCGATCGGCGGCAGGACTTGGTCAATCATCAGGGCTGAACTCAAGGAGGGCATCAAGGCTGGGGTGAAAGAAATAGAGCCGTTAGGTCATGAGCCAAACCGTCCCTGAGTAAGCTACTGAAAAACCGCAACCGCGGCAGCTGCCAGCTCGCCCAGCCGCCGATCGCCGTCACCCTGCAACCAGGGCCTCGGGGAAAGGAAGATCGTGGGGCAAATTATTTCCACTTCTCAGCATCAATCGGATACGTTTTCTCGGTGGGAGTAAATCGATTACCTATTCATCAGGGGGGTCTTTATAGGGAAGGTGCGCTGGCTGATCGGGGGATGGCGGGCTGCGGCGTGGAGGCCTGGGCCAGGCCCTGGCGATGAACGGCCTCAGCTCCGGTGAGCAGTGCCGAGCCGATGAGTAGGGCAGCAAACCCCTGGCGCAGCCGACGATCGGGAAGATGGGGCGCCAGCCGTTGGCCCAGGATCGCCCCGATGGCACCACCAAAAAGCAGGGGGGCCATCAACGGCAGACTGGCCGCCGGCCAGTGACCGAGGGCGGCAAGGGCCACCAGGGCATTGATGGCGATCAACAGCAGGCTCGTTCCGCTGGCCAGGGCCATCGGCAGACCGGCCAGGAGGACCAGAGCAGGCACGATCGCAAAGCCGCCGCCCACCCCCGCAACACCGGTGAGAAGCCCCACCAGCACCCCCTGGCCCGCCAGCATCAGCTCACGGGCGCGGGGCTGGGGGCCTGGCGGAGCCGCCGGGCGGGTGAGCAGCCAGGAGGCCAGCAGGGCCGCTCCGGCAAAGATCCCTAGCTGCACCGGCTCAGCCACGTAGCCGGCCTTCACCCAGCTGCCGCCGATCCAGCTGCCCGCCAGGGCCGGTAGCCCCAGAACGAGGGCCGGGCGTGGTGCGAACTGGCCTCGACGTAGATAGGGCCCCAGGTTGGCGAGGGCGAGCAGCATCACCACCAGCAGTGACAGGGGCACCGCCTCACGAGTCGGCAGGGCGGCGCCGTTGACCAGCAGTGGCAGGAGCAGGATCGATCCGCCAGCCCCCAACACCGAGAGCAGGAAACCGATCAGACCGCCGCCGCCGGCGAGCAGCAACAAGGTGGTGGTGGCCATCAGAGCTGCACCCGGTTCCAGGGCATCAGGGCCAGCAACCGGGCCATGCCGCAGAAGCCGCTGATGCCTGCGAAGGTGAGGCCGGCGCCCACGAACCAGGTGAGCAGGATCCAGGCCGGAGCCACGGTGTGGCTGAGGATCAGCCCCAGCAGCACCAGCGAACCGGCCGCGATCTGCACCTGCCGCATCAGCGGCAACGGCGCGTCCGGGAGCTTGCTTAACGGCAGACCCGCCTGCTGCCAGCTGGGCAGACCACCCTCGAGGTCGCTGAGGGCCTGGGCATGACCCTGGCGGAGCAGGGCCTGCACCCCCTTGGAGCTCCGGTTACCGCTCTGGCAGACCAGCACCAGCGGCCCCTTGGGCAGATCGGCCTGATCCAGACGGGAGAGGGGCACGTTGCGGCTGCCGGCGATATGGCCGGAGGCGTATTCCATCGGTTCACGCACATCGATCACCGTGACCTGCCTGCCACCGATCTGGTTGGCCAGGTCTGCAGCGCTGACGCGATCGCTGGGGGGTGGGGTGAGGGGGCTGCTGGTGGTGGAGTTCATCGGTCGGCGGAGGGTGGCAGGGGAAGAAGGGCGGGGAGCTGCGGAAAGCTGGGGGAAGGCAGGGGACGCCGGCTCAGTGCGAGGCCGCTAGGGGGTAGCCCTCGGCCTGCCAGCGACTGAGGCCGCCGTGGAGATTGGCCACCTGCTGGCGACCGGCCTTGAGCAGCTGCTGGCTGGCCAGGGCGGAGCGACTGCCGGAATGGCAGACCACCACCACGGGCCGATCGGCCGGGATGGCGTCGCTGCGGGCCTCGAGTTCGGGCAGGGGGATCAGCAGGCTGCCGGCGATGCGTCCATCGGGCCCCTCGAATTCCTCTGTGGAGCGCACATCGAGGATGGTGAGTTCACCCAGGTGCTCGGCCACCCAGGCGGGCCACAGCTCCGGCAGCCCGGCGTAACTGCGCTGCAGGGGCGCCCAGCCCACGGGCGCGGCAGCCCCCCTGGGCTTGCCGGAGCGCATGTTGCCCGGCAGCGCCTCGGCGATCCGGCCCGGGTGGGGCAGCTTCATCGCCTGCATATGGCCCACGAAGTCGCGCTCGGTGGCATTACCGCCAAGACGGGCGTTGAAGGCCTTCTCCTCGGCCACCGAGGTCACGCCGCGACCGGTGTAGTCGTGGCCGGGATAGAGCAGGCAGGTGTCGGGCAGCGAGAGGATCTGGCCGGTGATCGAGGCCCAGAGGGTGTGGGCATTGCCCTGCTGGAAGTCGCAGCGGCCGCAGCCACGCACCAGCAACGCATCACCGGTGAAGGCGATCGAATGGTCGTCGAGCACGAAGCTGAGGCAGCTGTCGGTGTGGCCGGGGGTGCTGCGCACCTCCAGGGCACGGCCACCGAAGGGCACGCGGTCGCCGTGGTGCAGGGGCAGGCTGACGTTCTCGGCGCCAGCGGCGGCAGAAAGGCCGATCGCCGAGCCGGTGGCCTGGTGCATCAGCCAGCTGCCGGTCACATGGTCGGCATGGGCGTGGGTGTCAATGCAGGCCACGAGGCGGAGGCCCAGCTCACGCACCAGCGAGAGATCGCGCTCGTGCTGCTCGAACACCGGATCGATCAGTACCGCATCAGCGCTGCCGACATCGGCAAGCAGGTAGGTGAAGGTGCCGGTGGGGGCATCGAACAATTGCCGCAAGAGGAGGGCGCCGCCACCGGCGGCCTGATGCAGCAGAGGGGGAACGGAGGACGCAACCACGGCGGAACCACGCGAGCTTCTATGAGCTTATACGCATAACGGCAGGGCCGCAAGCCGGTTTTCGAGGGCGGAGGGTGATATGGCGCATAATGCTTTTATCGTCATACCCCGGTCTTATGGGTGCTGCTGGCTCCATGCCCAGCCTCCAGTTATTGGAGGAATACAGCCAGTTCTTCCGGCTGCTGAGTGAACCGGCCCGCCTGCAGTTGCTCTGCCAGCTCAAGCAGGGCCCGATGGATGTTGCCGCCCTGATCGAAGCCACCGGCTTCTCGCAATCGCACATCAGCCGCCAGCTGGGCCAGCTGCAGCGCGCCGGACTGGTGCACTGCGAGCGAGAGGGAGTGCGCACGATCTGGAACGCTGACAACGCCCTGGTGGATGACCTCTGCGCCCTGGTTCAGAAACGCCTGCGCCAGAGGCTGGAGTCGCAGCTGCAGCAGCTGGCCGCCGGCTGAGCGGCGTGCTGCTGGCTCGATCAGGCGATCTAGGCCTGAACAGTGGCGCCAAAGCCCTGGCCGCTGAGATATTGGCTCATCTGCTCAGGGCTTTGATAGTTGGAATACATGATATTGCCGTCTGGGTGCATTAATGCTCGCAGAAAGGCAGTGCCATCATTTGTCTTCCAATACACCTCGTAGATGCTGTCGTTATCGAAGTCACCGGAGGTGATGGGGGTCAGATTGCCGATCATCAGATCATTCTGGAAGCGGTTCTGGCTATCAAAAGGCCCAAATCGCACCGGTGCAATCTCACCATTCTTCAGGCGACCGCCATTGGCTTCGCCCTCGGCAACATTAGGGTCGACATAAATCCCCACCACCCTGGTGATGCCACCCTGGCCGTGATCGCCGTAATCCATCTGCCCGGTCAATGGGTCCACATTGGCCGTCACCCAGCGGCGGCTCGCCTGATTGGTGAAGATGGCCTCAGGGGAGCCATCACCATTCACATCCAACCCACCGTGGTAAAGATACTGGCTCTCCACGGAAGCCGGGGCCCCACCATGCCTGGTGCCGCCGAAATCTCGGATGTCAGTGAGCTGATAGTACTGACCAGGGACGAACGAAAATCGCACACTTGGCAGCTTGAACACAGGGGCTCTTGGCGGTTCGGGTCGTTGCCTGGATGTATCGGCAATGGCGATGTA
>JBBASR010000011.1:49987-55838 GCA_040399125.1 Cyanobium sp.
TAGCCACAGCAAAGGCCAATGGCTGACCTTCATTGACACTGCTCGAAGCGGCAATGATCGAATAGGTAGGCTCGTTGACGTTCAGGACACTCACCGTCAATAGCTTGGTGAAGGAAAGAGGTGGATTGCCGTTATCGGTGACCCTGACATTGAGCCTCAATAGCTGGGAGCTCTCATAATCGATCGAGGCACCGCCCCTCACTTTGAGCTGATTTCCAACAATCTCCACCAAGCCATTATCAAAATCATTACCGCCGGAGCCAGGCACTAGGGTATAAGCAAAAGGGCTGTTGCCATCAGGATCACTGGCGGAAAGGCTGCCGAACACGGTGCCACCAGTGCTGTTCTCGGCAACGCCAGTGCTCGAAAAGATCAGATCCACTGGTGCCTCGTTGACGTTGAGCACACTTACGCTCACGGCCTTGGTGAAGGAGAGGGCAGGGCTGCCGTTGTCGGTTGCTTGAATATGGAGCTCAAGAACAGGGTTGGTCTCGAAATCGATCGCGGTTCCGGCCTTCACACGTAACTGATCACCAACAATCTCGACGAGGCTGTGATCGGCATCATTGCCATTCCCAGAGGGCACCAACGCATAGGAAAAGCTATTGCCAGCATCGAGATCGAGGCTTAGCAGGGTGCCAACCAAGGTGCCGGCAGCACTGTTCTCCTGGATTCCACCGGTAGCAACCCCCAGGTCAACGGGCGGCTCATTGGCATTGAGGACATTCACCATTACCGCCTTGGTGAAGGAGAGCGCAGGAGTGCCATTGTCGACGACCCGAATATTCAGGTCCAATACCGGATTGGTTTCGTAGTCGATCAAGGCGCCTGACTTCACCCTCACCTGCGATCCAACAATCTCCACCAAAGAGTTATCGGCACCAAGACCGCCCGCCCCAGCCACAAGCGAATAAAGGAAGCCACTGCCCCCATCAGGGTCACTCACGGAAAGGTTGCCCACAACCGTTCCAGCTGCACTGTTCTCCTGAATCGCAACAGATGCCAGGGTCAGGTCAATGGGGGTCTCATTGACGTTGAGCACATTCACCTCGAGCGCCTTGGTGAACGAGAGTGCGGGATTTCCGCTATCGGTAACCTGAATCACCAGATTGAGAACGGGATTGCTTTCGAAATCAATCAAAGCGCCAGCTTTGACCCTCAGCTGTGAACCAACAATTTCCACCAAGCTGTTGTCAGAATCATTGCCTCCACTACCTGCCACCAAGGCATAGACGAAGCTGGAGGACGCATCAGGATCAATGGCTGTGAGAGTTCCTATACCAGTGCCACCAGCACTCTTGTTTTTGATCTGATCGTTGGAAAGGCTGAGGCCAAGGGGAGCTTCATTGACATTCAGCACGGCTACCGTTAAGGCCTTGGTGTACGCAGGAGCAGGGTTGTCATTGTCAATGGCTCGAATATTTAGATTCAGCGCTGGATTGCTCTCGTAATCAATCAGGGCTCCAAGCTTCACCCTCACCTGCGCACCAATAATCTCGACAAGGCCGTTATCGAGATCGTTGCCGCCAGTTCCTGGCACCAGCACAAAAGAGAAGTTGCTGCCACCATCAGGATCATTGACAGCAAGAGTGCCGATCAGTGATTCATCAGCACTGTTCTCCTTGATACCAGCAGCGGCTATAGACAGATCAATCGGAATTTCATTGGCATTGATCACATTCACCGCAATCGATTTGGTGAACGAAAGGGCAGGACTGCCGCTGTCGATGACCCGGATGTTCAGATCCAGGACAGGATTTGATTCATAATCGATCAGGGCACCAGCCTTCACCTTCAACTGGGAACCAACAATCTCAACGAGGCCATTATCAGCATCATTACCACCACTTCCGGCCACCAGCGCATAGGAGAAGTTGGTGCCAGCATCCGGATCGGTGGCCAAAAGGTTGCCGATCAAGGTGCCAGCAATGCTGTTTTCCAGGATCCCGGTGGAAACAAGGCCAAGATCAAGGGGGGCCTCATTGGCATTGAGCACACTCACCGTCACCGCCTTGGTAAAGGCAAGGGCCGGGTTGCCGTTATCGCTGACACGAATATTGAGATTGAGAACCTTGTCGCGCTCGTAATCAATCGATGCTCCAGACTTCAACTTCAGCTGGGACCCAATGATCTCCACTAGACCATTGTCGGCATCATTGCCATCAATCCCAGCCACCAACGCATAGAGGAAGCCGCGAGATCGATGGGGTTCTCATTGATGTTCAGCACATTCACCGTTACCGCCTTGGTGAATGACAGGGCTGAAGTTCCATTGTCGGTAACCTGGATATTCAGATTCAGAAACGGATTGGTCTCGTAGTCGATCAAGGCCCCAGCTTTTATTTTCAGCTGAGAGCCAACAATCTCCACCAGACTATTATCAGCATCACTGCCGCCACTACCAGGCACAAGGGCATAGGAGAAGAGACTGCCGGCATCGGGATCGCTGGCCGAAAGGCTACTGATCACCGTTCCGCCAGCGCTGTTCTCGAGGATTGCCGCAATGAAAATGCTGATGCCGGTGGGCGCTTCATTGGCATTGAGCACACTCACTGTCACCGCTTTGACAAAAGAGAGTGCAGGACTGCCATTATCTGTGACTTGAATATTGAAATTCAGGAACGGATTGGCCTCAAAGTTGATCAAGGCTCCAGCCTTGACTTTCAGCTGATTGCCAATGATTTCCACCAGGCCGTTATCGACATCGTTGCCACCACTACCAGCCACCAGGACATACAAGAAGCTGCTGCCGGCATCGGGATCAGTGGCCGAAAGCAGCCCGACCAATGTGCCAGCACTGCTGTTTTCCGCGATCCCTGCGGAGGCAAGAGTCAGGTCTGTTGGCGCATGCTGGCCTGCGTCGATGATCTCCACAGAGGCCATAGCTGGACCGGCTGAATAACCACTGTATGGCTTGCCACGTAACCCCTACCTGATGCACTTATGTGAATAGGAGCATTGCCGCTCATGGCGCCTCAAAACGCCGGTTGACCTCGTTCCAATTGACCAACGACCACCAGGCCTTGATGTAATCGGGCCTGTGGTTCTTGTACTTCAAGTAGTAGGCGTGCTCCCAGACATCGAGGCCCAGCAGCGGCGTACCGCGCTCGATCTCGGGAAGGTCCATCAGCGGGTTGTCCTGGTTGGCGGTGCTGGTGATCGCCAGGGTGCCATCGGGCCTGCGGATCAGCCAGGCCCAGCCCGAGCCGAAGCGGCCGGCGGCGGCCTGATCAAACTGCTCCTGCATCGCTTCAGGCGAACCGAAGCTGGTGTTGATCGCCGCCAGCAGCGGCTCGGAGGGAGCGCCTCCCTGGCCTGCAGGCGCCATCACGGCCCAGAACTGGCTGTGGTTCCAGTGGCCGCCGCCGTTGTTTCGTACAGCCACCGGGAAACGGGAGATCTGACCCTGCAGCGCATCGAGGCTGAGGGAGTTCAGGGCCGGATTGACCTGGATCTGGGCGTTGAGGTTGGCGACGTAGGCGCCGTGGTGGCGGTCGTGGTGGATCGTCATCGTGGTGGCATCGATCGCCGGCTCCAGGGCATCGGCCGCGTAGGGCAGAAGCGGCAGCGCGAAATCCGCCCAGACCGGCGCTGCACTGCCCACCAGCAGCAGCAGAGCCGTGAGGCAGGCCAGCAGCGGCCGGATCAGAAAGTGAGGAGGCATGGTCTGGGCACAGGCTGATGCACCCAGCCTGCCGGATGTGGAGACCGATGACGAGATCGCTGGGCCCTCCTAGCGTCCGAGCAGTTGGCCGCAGGCAGTGAAAAGCTTCATCTACTGGCTTATGGGCGATCGGGCCGGTCGGGTGATCGTGGGGACCTGGCGATGGCTCTGGGGGTTACCGGTGGAATCGGGCGGCAAGGTGGCCGTCGCCGTGGCGGAGGAATCCCTGCAGTCGATGCAGGTGTCGGTGCAGCAGCTGGCCAAGGCTGTGGCCCTGCAGGTGGGTGCCTATGAACGTGCAAGAAGCAAGTATGAGGAAAAAACCGAGGAGCTCAGAACCTATGAGCAACAAGCACGCCTGGCCCAGAAGGCAGGCCAGGAGGATGGGGCACGCCTGGCGATGAGCCGCGCGATTCAGATCGAGAAGCTTTTGCCAGCTCTCGAACAACAGGTGCAACAAGCAGGAAAGTTTGTGGAGGCATCGAAGGACAAACTCAACCGTGAGCGGATCAAGCTTGAGCAATACAAGTCGGATATGCAGAACATCAAGGATCTAGCCGAGGTCAATGCGGCGCTGGAGTCGATTGCCAAGGTCAACAACGAATTCGACATCGGCTCGGCCCGCTCCTCCTTTGACGCAGCCAAAAATGCGGTTGAAGGTAGGAATCTCACCTATTCAGCGTTGGCTGAACTCTCCGAGAATCCTCAGGAGAAGCTGGCAGCTGATCTCGATCAGCTCAGCCTTGATGAGCAGGTCTCCCAGCGGCTCAAGGCCCTGGACGCCACCCCTCGCCTGCAACTGCCTGAGGCACACCAATCATGAGCGACCAACCCGCCGGTGGCCCCAGAAGGGGCCTGCCACCGATCGTTTACATCCTGCTTGGCCTCGCTGCCCTGTGGGGATTGCAATCCCAGTTACCGAAACTGCTGGGCTGGCGCCCCTCGCTTCCCAGCGTGGCAGGGCTCAACCCCACTCTTCCAGGAGGAGGCAGCGGGGCTCGGATGAACCTTGCAACAGCGTTCCCTCTTCAGCAGAACGTACCGGCTGGGACCACCGTCAGCATCGATGGTTCCACCAGCATGGTGGGGATCAATGAGGCACTCAAAGCCGCCTTCCTCAAAACCTATCCAGGCACCGTCGTCAACACGTCAGCCACAGGATCGGACAACGGTATGGAGGCCTTGCTGGGGGGAAGTGTCTCGCTGGCAGCCCTGTCACGCCCGCTGACGGCAGAGGAGCAACAGCGTGGTCTGGTTGCTGTGCCGGTGGCGCAGGATCGCATCGCCATCGTGGTTGGAATCGACAACCCCTTTCGCCGCGGTCTTTCCAGCAACCAGCTGGCAGAGATCTTCCGCGGCGAGATCACCAACTGGGCCACCTTCGGGGGCGTGGATCGCACGATTCGGGTTCTCAACAGGCCCAGCGTCAGCGGCACCGCCAAGGCGTTCCGCACGATCGTTCTCGGCGGCAACAACTTTGGCACCACTGCGAACATCACCACAATGGTGCGTGATGCCACTACACCGATGTTGAAACAGCTCGGGGTGGATGGCATTGGTTACGCCACCTATGGACAGGTGGCAGACCAACGCACCGTGCGGGTGCTGGCCATTGACGGCAGCACACCGGAAGCTGTGGCCTACCCGTTCCAAAGACCACTGTTTTACGTCTATCGGAACCCAGCTGACCCTGCGGTGAAGGCGTTCCTCGGCCTGGCTCTTTCAGGGGAGGGGAAAACGGTTGTCGACACTGCCATCAAGTAGGCAGTTTCCCTGCGGGTCTGGATGGTGGCTAGTCAGGAGCTGGATTGAGCCGGCAGCTGCAAGGAGTAATCAAACCCCGCACTTATGCAGCCAGTGCATAATTCCGGATCTAAGCGTGATGCCTTCAATAGCCAGGCGGCGCCAGCCGATGCCAGAGGCCAGACTGCTGCAAGAACGCTGCTGTGACGAGCTCGAAGGTGCAGCGGTGGGAGGCGGCTAAAGTGGTCACAAATGGAGGGCCAGGCGTGTCTGAAGTAGTCGCAAGCCAGGTGTCGGTGCGGGATCTCAAAACCCACCTCTCCGAATGGCTCGGCCGCGTGCAGGCCGGTGAGGTGGTGGAGGTCACCTCCCATCGCAAGCCCATCGCCCGCATCACCGCTGTGAAGCCAGCGGACTCAGGGATAAGCAGCCCGCTGCAAAAAG
>JBBASR010000012.1:0-53768 GCA_040399125.1 Cyanobium sp.
TGCGATTACAGGCCCATTGTCTCGTGGATGGGCTGGGTTTTCCAGAGCCTCCCTAAGCAATCCATGACCAACAATGACTGCCTGGGGAGTCACTTTGGGGTTCTTCGCTGTTGCGATCCCCATGGCTTCCGCCTCCAGGCCCTTTTCGATCGTCGCCATTCTCGAAGAGCCTGCTCGCCGCCGGGAGGGCCTGACCAATGCCCCTGCTCTGGCCAACAGCGTGGCCGCTCCTGGCCGGCCGGCGGCGGCGCCTGAAGCCCCCCTGCTGGGAAGCCTCAATCTCACTCCTGCTCCACTGCTGTACGACAGTTCGGGCAATGGCGTGATCAACGCCGATGACAAAGAGCAATATCAGACTGAAATCTCGACAACCGTCAGCCTTGCCGGGCGGATGTTCGTGATCTCCTCTGGCGGTGGGCCCACCCTGCAGGTCAGCGATGCCACGAATGCGGCGGAGATCAGCCTGGTGGCCCGCAGCTCCCTCAATGGGTACACCTCCCAGTCGGTGGCCAGCTACGGCAACCTGCTGGCCGTGGGCCCTCTCTCCGAGCGACTACGCCACCAACGGCGGCAAGAGCCTGGTGCGTTTCTACCGGGTGGAGGCCGATGGCACCCTCACCCAGCTGCAGGATGTGGAGGTGGGCTATCTGCCGGATTCGATCGCCTTCAATGCCATCGGCACCAAGCTGGTGATCGCCAATGAAGGCGAGCCGATCAGCGGCTACGCAACAGATAGTACGAAGGATCCCGTCGGCAGCATCGGCATCATCGACATTGCGGGCCGGGTCAATCTGCGCTTCATCTACACCGACCTCGGCTTTGCGGGAGTCACCCTGCCGGACGGCATCCGCATCTCCGGCCCTGCGGGCACCACCCAGGCCACCGATATCGAGCCGGAGTATGTGTCGGTTCTGGGCAACTACGCCTACGTGACGCTGCAGGAGAACAACGGCGTTGCCAAGGTCAATCTGATCAGCAACACGATCGAGAAAATCTTCGCCCTCGGCGCGGTTGATTACAGCACCCAGCTGGTAGATCTGACCGATCGAGATAATTCATCCGGCACCACCGGTTTCTTCAAGCCCCTGCTGGGCCAGGCCTATGAAGGTCTGCGCATGGCCGACGGGATCGCGGCCTACAGCGTGCGCGGCAAGGATTTCTTTGTCACCGCCAACGAGGGCGACGGCCGCGACGGCTACCCCTGGGCTCCTTATACCGACGAAGCCCGCGGCAGCGGCAATGCCAACCGCATCAAGCGCCTCACCGACGACGCTGCGGTGGGTAGCGCGGATCGCATCACCACCTTCGGCAGCCGCAGCATCAGCATCTTCGATGCCGAGTCCGGTGCCCTGCTCTGGGACAGCGGCAACAGTCTCCAGACGATCGCCGTGGCAGCCGGCATGTATGCCGACAGCCGCAGCGACGACAAGGGTGTGGAGCCCGAAGGCATCGTGGTGGCCCAGCTCAACGGCCGCAGCTACGCCATCGCCAGTCTGGAGCGCACCACCAGCTCGATGCTTGTGGTGTTCGACGTGACCGATCCGAGCGCCGGTCAGTTCGTGACCAGCACCGTGATCAATGGCAGCGTTTCGCCGGAGGGTCTCCACATCGTGGAGGCGAAGCAGAGCCCTACGGGCCGTGCCCAGCTGGTGGTCTCCAACGAGGTGTCGAACACGCTCAACGTGTTTGATCTCGAAGCCCTGATCGCCGCGCCGCCAGTGGCCGGTGCCGGTACGTTTGCCAGCACCATGTTGAAGGATGTGGGGGGTGGGCCTCAGCTGCAGATCAGCAGCCTGATCACCAATGGTGAGTTCACCAATGGTCTGAATCCAGGCGACTCCGTGTTCGCTCCCGTCGGCATCTTTGATGGCATGGGTGCCTACGACAACGGCAACGGCACCTACAGCCTGCTGGTCAATGCGGAGATCGGCCCCGGCAAGGGATACGGCTTCAGCGTGGAGGGGCTGAATCCGGTGGTGGATGGGGCCCGCATCAGCAAGTTCATCATCGACAAGGACAGCGACGACGACGCCAGCAACGGTTTCCAGTCGAAACTGCTGGCTGGCGGCCTCGCTTACGACGAGGTGATCAGCCCCGTGGCCGGCTTTGCCACCGGAGCGATGAATCGCTTCTGCTCCGCCAATCTGATCCAGGCCGGCGCCTTCAACGGCCGCGGCTTTGCCGACACGATCTTCCTGATGGGGGAAGAAAGTGCTCCCGGCAACCGCTTTTTTGCCCTCGATCCCAACGGCGGCAAGCTCTACCACGTGCCGGCCTTTGGTTTCGGCGGTTGGGAATCAGCCACCGCTGTGGATACCGGCAACGCCAACACCGTGGCGGTGATGCTGTTCGACGATGCCAACGCACCGCTCTACCTGTGGGTGGGCGCCAAGGATGCCGGCAGCAGTGACTTCCTGGCGCGCAACGGCATTGCCGCCAGCAGCGGATCGCTCTATGCGTGGAAGGCCGATGGCATCGCCGCCACTCCGGCAGCTCTGGCCGCTGTGGATCTGAACACAGCAGTTGCTGGCGGGTGGGTGTTGCTGGGCAGTGGCGATCAGATTGCAGCTCTTCCGGATGCCGCGGCTCAGCGCACTCTCGCCTTCACCCAAGGCGCCATGCAGTTCACCCGGGTGGAGGATGGCGATGTCAGCCCCCTGACCGGCCAGCAGGTGGTGTTCAACAGCACCGGTGGCAGCGGCGCGGATCTCTACGGCTCCACCTATGTGGTGGATCTGGCAGCGGCTTTTGATGCCAATGGCCTGCTCGCGAGTGGACTCACCACCAGCCTCAAGGTGCTTGTCGATACCGACAAGCTGACGGGGCTGGATCGCCAGAACGGCATCCGCAGCCAGGACAATCTGGCCTGGGGCAGCGATAACTTCATCTATATCCAGGAGGACAAGAGCCTGTCTTCCGGGACCGCTGATGGACAGTTCGGCAGCCAGGAGGCCTCGATCTGGAAGGTGGACCCGGTGACCGGTCTGGCCAACCGCTGGGCCCAGATCGATCGCAGTGCCACCCCCATGGCCTATGGCCAGACGGATGCCGCCCCACTGGACATCGGCAACTGGGAATCCTCCGGCATCATCGATGTCTCGGCGATCTACGGGGCTGCGGCGGGTGCTTACTTCCTCGCCAACGTGCAGGCCCACAGCATCACCAATGGCAATATCGGCGGCTCCGGTTACCTGGCGGAGAGCGGTCAGATCGATCTGATCCAGCAGATGCTCTAGGCCATCTCCTCTAGGCCAGTAAGGCTCTGGTTCAGGGGGCTAGCAGCTCCCTGAGCCCCGCCTCATCGAGCACCGCTACCCCCAGGCTCTCGGCCTTGCTGAGCTTGCTGCCGGCCTCCTCGCCAGCCACCACGTAGCTCGTCTTCCGGCTCACCGAGCCGCTCACCTTGCCGCCGGCCGCTTCGATCAGGGCCTGGGCCTGGCTGCGGCTCAGGCTCGGCAGCGTGCCGGTGAGCACGAAGGTCTGGCCGGCCAGGGTTGCGGACGCACCGCCACCCTCCGCCCCTGACGGCGTCAGCTCCTCGGGGGCGGCCGCCAGCGAAAAGCCGATCCGCTCCAGGGCCGTGAGCAGCTGCTGGTTGGCCGGGGTGGCGAACCACTGCTGCAGGCTCTGGGCGATCTCGCCGCCGATGCCGAAGACGGCCGTGATCAGCTCCGGTGTTTCGGTGGCGGCCGTGGCCAGTTCGGCGGCGCTGGGGAAGGCCCGCGCCAGTGCCTTGGCATTCACCTCACCCACGTGATGGATGCCGAGGCCGTAGAGCTGCCGGTGCCAGGGCTGCTGTTTCGAGGCCGCCAGGGCGGCCACCAGGTTTTCGGCCGATTTGCTGCCCATCCGCTCCAGGCTGGCCAGCAAGGCCGCATCGAGGCCGTAGAGGTCGGCGATCGAGCGCACCAGGCCCCGCTCCACCAGCTGTTCGATCAGCTTGATCCCCATTCCGTCCACATCGAGGGCCGCCTTGCCCACCCAGTGGCGCAGGGCGCCCCGCAGGATGGCCGGGCAGCTGCTGTTGACGCAGCGGGTGGCGGCTTCGCCCTCCTCGCGCACCAGCTCCGAGCCGCATTCCGGGCAGGTGTGGGGCAGCTCCAGCCGCACGGCACCGGCGGGGCGCAGCTCGGGCAGCACCCGCAGCACCTCCGGGATGATCTCACCGGCCTTGCGCACCACGATCGTGTCGCCGCCATGCAGATCCAGCTCTGCCAGCCGATCGGCGTTGTGCAGGGTGGCGCGGCTCACCGTGGTGCCGGCCAGGGGCACCGGCTCGAACTCGGCCACCGGTGTCACCACGCCGGTGCGGCCCACCTGGCAGGTCAGGCGCAGCAGTCTGCTGGGGGCTTCCTCGGCGGCGTACTTGAGGGCGACCGCCCAGCGGGGGGCCTTCTGGGTGAAGCCGGCGTCGGCCTGCAGCCGCAGGTCGTCGAGCTTCACCACCACGCCATCGGTGGCGTAGGGCAGGGTTCGGCGCCGTTCTTCCCAGCTCTCGAAGAAGGCCTCCACCGCCGCCAGGTCGGGGCAGAGCTCGGCGTGGGGGTTCACCCGGAAGCCGGCGGCCTGGAGCCACTGCAGCGATTCCCACTGGCTGCTGGGCCGCGGCGGGTCGCCGGCGCCGCCGCTCCAGTCGTCCGGAAGGTGCAGCGTGTAGGCGAAGAAGGAGAGCTTTCGGGTCGCCACCACCCTCGGATCCAGTTGGCGCAGGGTGCCGGCGCAGGCATTGCGGGGATTGGCGAACAGGGCCTCGTCGCGGCGCTGCCGTTCGGCGTTGATCGCTGCGAAGGTGTCGTCGGGAATCAGGGCCTCGCCGCGCACCTCCACCCAGGCGGGCGGATGCTGCAGCTGCAGCCGCAGCGGCACGCTCTGGATGGTGCGCACGTTGGCGGTGATCTCTTCGCCGCGTTCGCCATCGCCGCGGGTGGCGGCCCGCACCAGCACACCCTGCTCGTAGCTCAGCGCCAGGGCGTTGCCGTCGATCTTCAGCTCGCTGACCATCGCCAGCGCCGGCAACGGTTCCCCCGGGGGCGGCGTGCGGTCGAGCACCTTCAGCAGCCGGCCGTACCAGGCCTCCAGTTCCGGGATCTGGAAGGCGTTGTCGAGGCTGAGCAGGCCGATCCGGTGCGCCACGCTGGCGAATCCGGTGGCCGGTGTGCCCCCCACCCTCTGGGTGGGACTGTCGGGCGTCACCAGCTCCTGCCGGGCGGTCTCCAGGTCGAGCAGCTCGCGGTAGAGCCGGTCGTACACCGGATCCTCCAGCTCAGGAGCATCGAGCACGTAGTAGGCATGGGCCGCCCGCTGGAGCAGCCTGCGCAGCTCAGCGGCGCGGGCCTGGAGGGGGTCGGTGGGGGTGGATCCGCTGGAGCCCATCGGGGTGATCGCCGCGGCGGCAGGGCGCCGCTCAGGCGGCCGCCAGCCTCTGGATCCGGTCCACGCGCCAGGCGTCGTCCACCTTCACGAAGGTGAAGTCGAGCGGCAGTTCCTCCTTGGCGTCGTTGAGCAGCTTCACGGTGAGGATCACCTGGTCCTCCTGCACCCGGGGCCGCCCTGATTTGAGGTTGCGGTACTTGTTGAGTTCGAGGCCGGCCAGGAAGCGGAGGAACTGCTGGCGGGTCACGTGGGAGCGGTAGTTCTTGGTGGTCAGCAGATAGGCCCCGTCCACCTGGCCGCTGGCCACCTGGGTGAAGAACTGCTTGATCAGCGGATTGACGCCGCGGGCGCTGAGCACCAGCTTCACCGCCGTGTAGATCCAGTACAGCAGCAGGGCACCGCCACCCGCCAGCAGGCTTTTGGTGCCGAGATCACGGGCCAGTCCCCAGTCCATCGTGTGCGCAGCGTTCTTCAGCGTGGCTGAGTCTGACCGACGACCCCCCCCCGGTGGGTGGCGACCGCCGATCCCGGCCCCGTGGAGCGATGATGCCGCCCAGGCGAAGCCTGCCTCCATGCCCCTGGAACCGCTGCTGCCCCTGTTCCACCGGCTCAACCGCGAGCATTTCGAGGGCGCACTGACGCGGCAGGGAAGGCCGTTGATGGAGCTCCGCTGGAGCGACGGCCGCCTCACCCGGACGGCCGGCTTCTACCGCCACGGCCGTCACGCCGATGGTCGGGAGCTCTGCGAGATCGTGCTTTCGCGGCCCCTGCTGGAGCCGCTGCCCCGCCAGGCCACCCTCAGCACCCTCTGCCACGAGATGATCCACGCCTGGGTGCACCAGGTGCTGCGGGAAACGGAGGTGCATGGCCCCTGCTTCCGGGCCCGGATGGCCGCCATCAACCGGGCCCAGGCCGAATTCGAGGTGAGCCTGCGCCATCGCTATCCGCTGCCGCGGGAGGCGGCCCGCTGGATCGCCCGCTGTCCCCGCTGCGGTCTCAGCGCTCCCTACCGCAGACGGCGGCGGGGGCTGGCCTGCCGTCCCTGCTGCGACCTCCACCACGGTGGCCACTGGGATGCGAGCTGCGTGCTGGTGTTCGAGCCCGCCGCGGCCTAAGGTCCGCCGATCGCGATCGGGTCGATGGCCGTGTTCCTGTGGACCCTGGAGTGGGGTGGCCTGACCATCGCCCTGGTGGGCATGGGCCGGGAGCGCTGGCTGGCGGGCCGCCGCGATCGTTAACGTTGTCCCATGGACAGCTTCAACTCCCGCTCCGGCCCCCGTGCGGCTGGTTCCGGCGGCCCGGATCCGCTGGAGCAGCGGCTGGATCGCTGGGTGAGCGCGGGCAGGCAGTTCGTGGATGGGGTGGCCGGGGCACGGCCGGGTTCGCGCCCGCAGGCGCGGGGTGGCGAGCGCCGCGCCGGACGACGGCCGAGCCTGGACGGCCTGGGCCGTTGGGTGGAGGACCGGCTGGACTGGCTGTTGGAGGATGGAGACGACTGGCGGGAGCCCTGGGAGGAGCAGCGCCCTGCCGCCGCCGCGCCCTCCCGGGCTTCCGGCCAGGGCCCGCTTTCGACTTCGACATCTGCGGCGACCCCTGCGGCGAATCGCAGCCGGCCGCGCCGCAGCCTGGAGGCGATCTCCCGCCGCGGCGGCGCTCCCGCTAATGACGACCCGGTCGCCCCGGATGCCTGGCCGGAGGACGACACCTTCAGTGTCAGCCGCTGGCAGCGGGGCGCCGGTTCGCGTCGTGAGGTTCCGCCCGCTCCTCAGGACCCCCGCAGCCCGGGCGCCGGGCCGGATTCATCCGGCGGCAGGCCCCTGCCCCGCTCCACCCGCCGCCGCTGAGCCCGGCGATCGGCGCCGAATCGCACAGCTTCTGAAACGCTGCCTACGGTGAAACCATTGCGCAGGGGCCATGGGCAGCCTGGTGGTGGTGGGATTTCCTGGGGTGGAGGAGGCGGAGCAGGTTCGCCGGGAGCTGATTGATATTCAGCGGGAGCAACTGATCGCCATCGACGATGCGGTGGTCCTCGACCACGACAGCGAGGGCAAGGTGCATCTGCGCCAGGCGATCAACCTCACGGCGGCCGGGGCCGTGGGGGGTGGCTTCTGGGGGTCTCTGGTGGGTCTGCTGTTCCTCAACCCTCTGCTGGGAGCGGCAGTGGGGGCCGGGCTGGGGGCGGTCTCCGGCAGCCTGGCCGACCTCGGCATCAACGACGACTTCCTGCAGGAAGTGGGGGACACATTGACACCGGGGTCCGCCGCTCTCTGTCTGCTGGTGCGGGAGTCCACCCCGGACCGGGTGGTGGAACGGCTGCGGGCCCATGCCCCCCATGCCCGGCTGCTGCGCACCAACCTCAGTCACACGGATGAGGATCGGCTGCGGTTGCTTCTGGAGCAGGCGAGCAGGCAGGCCGAGGCGTTGCGGCTCGGCTGATCGGGCGTCCCACCTGGAAGCTGCAGCCCCGCAGGCGCAGCTCCCGGTTCACCGGCTTCACCAGTTCGCGGGGCATGTCGCCGGCCATCTCCTCGGCGGAAACGCTCACGGCGGCGGAATCCTGCTGCAGGGCACTGAGCAGGTCGGCCCAGAGGCGCACCAGCTGGCTCTGCCCCCTGGGCTCGATGCCTTGGCTTTCGAGATGGGGGGCACAGCCCTGGCGGCTCCAGAAGGCCTGGTGATGGTGGCCTGGGTGCTGCTGGCGGGCCAGGCCCTGGGCCAGAGCCTCGGCCGTGGGGGCACCGCCGCTCTGGCGCAGCCCGGCAGCCACCAGCAGCTTGCCGGTCTGCACCGCCGAGATGCCGTAAAGACGCCCGAGGTCGGTGAGGCTGAGCCACTCAACGCCTCTCTGGGCGTCGCCGTTGTGGCTGGCGGTGGAGCGGGCCATGGATTCTGGTCCGAAGTTCCCGAATCCTGGCCGGAGCACATTCGCCGTCAATTCGTCAACAACAAACCGCTAGGACTCGTTACCGAATTCACGAAACTTCATGGGGGAGGCGGGGCCGATCCACTCCTCCAGGGCCGGGGAGAACACCTCCCGGATCACCGTCAGCTCCCGGCCCTGGCGGAAGAAGCGATAGTGCCGACTCCAGAACGGGCCATGGCAGCCGAATCGCTCCTCTAGCCAGCGGGCCTGCACCTGGCCGAGGCCATCCACCTCCCGGTAGAGCTCGGTGCGGCCGGCGGTGAGGCTTCGCCAGATCGGCTGGTGGCGATCCCGCAGGTGGGCCTCCGCTTCGGCATGGTTCCACCAGCTCTCGGCCCAGGCCAGGGTGCGGCCCCGGCAGTTGAGCCACACCTGGCGACGCAGCAGGGGCTCCTCCAGTTCGGCCACCTCCGCCGGAGCGGCCCCATCGGCCATCGCCTCCGGTTCCATCGCGATCACCTCCACCTCCACGGCAGCGCCGGTGAGCAGCTGCAGGTGGCGGGTGGGGCTGCCATCACCCAGCAGCATCAGCTTCCAGGGGCCGGAGAGCTGGGTGCCGGCCCTCGCCTCCACCACCTCCGTCACCGGCGCCTGCCAGAGGGCCCGGGGCGAGGGGAGACTGCCGCTGCCGGTGAGGTTGGCGCCGCTGAGGGTCATTCGCCGTTGCCGATCCGCACCTGGCGCGTTTCCCCGGCCTGCTCGATCACCGCGGAATCGCCGTCGGCGGAGCGCAGCCGCCAACCACTGCCGGGGATGGTTTCACCCACCGCCACGCTGCTGGAGCTGCCGCCGACCTGGAAGATCGCCGAGCCGGCCCGGCCGGGGGCTCCCACCACCCCCACCAGCATCGGCGCCGGTCCTGCGGGCGCCGCCGCCCGACGGGGCGGGGCCGGGGCCTGCGGCGCGGCGGCGGCCAACCTCGGGCTCACCGGCACCCGCAGGGGCGCGGCCGTATCGCTGCTGGGCAGGCGATCGAGCTGCTCGATCCAGGGTTCCTCCGGCGGTGGCGGCAGTTCGCCGGCGGCTGCCGTGGCTGCGCCTTCCTGGGGACGCACCGGGGCCGGCAGGGTCGGAGCCGGCGGGGTGGTCGCCACCACCGGCGGAGCATTGCTGCCCGGCCCGAGGCTGCGCAGACGTTCGAGCAGCAGCAGGCTGCGCTCCTGCTGCAGGTTCTGCTGTACCTGATTGGAATGGGTGAGGTAGAGCACCGAGCTGACGGCACTCACCATGCATACGCCCGCCAGGGAACTGAGCAGCAGGGTGGAGTGCTCGAAGCGGGGTTTGCCGCGGCCGCCGACCGGGGCCGCCGCCGGGACTGCCGGAGCAGGGGCGACCGCTGCCGGCTCCTGGGGCAGGGCGTTCGGGTGCTGGGCTGGCGCAGCTGCTGGGGTGTAGGCGGCTGAAGGGCTGTCGTCGGTGCCGGGGGAGGCAGGAGCTGCTGCCGGAGGAAGCGGTTTGTTCGGGGCAGGAATCGGGCCGAGATCACTGCTCTCCAGATCGATCGCGGGGGCCGGATCGAAGAGCCGATTCATCATCTGCTCCGCCTTCAGTTCCCAGTAGGCCCTGGAGGTGGGTACGCCGCGCAGATTGCTGGGGGGGCGTCCGCCCGGACTGTGGGGGCTGCTGGGGGAAGGACGCACGGGCTCTCCTCAGCGCGAGGGGTGCGCCACCCTAGCGGGGTTTGGCGTTTGCGAGGAACGCCGGCGGCGATCCAGCTCCAGCCAGAGCAGCAGGGCGGTCACATCGGCCGGACTCACCCCGGGGACGCGGGAAGCCTGGCCCAGGTCGATCGGACGGATCGCGGTCAGTTTCTCGCGTGCCTCCGTCGAGAGGGTGCCGATTGCGGAGTAGTCGATCCCGGGCGGAATCGGCCGTCGCTGCTGCCGTTGCACCTGGTCGATCTGCTGCTGCTGGCGGGCCAGATAGCCGCTGTATTTGATGTCGATCTCGGCGCCGTGGCGCACTTCGGCCGGCAGCGAAGCATCGGCCAGGCCATGGCGCAGCAGGTCTTCGCTGTGGAAACCGGAGCGGCGCAGCAGTTCCGCCAGGGTGATCGAGCCCTTGATGGGGGCCTTGGTCTGGGCCTCCACCGCAGGGGCGGCCGGATCGCTGACCTTGAGCCGCACGGTTTCCAGCCGGCGTTTCTCGGCCTCGATCGCCTCCTGCTTGCGCTGGTGGAGCTCCCAGCGCCGGTCGTCGATCAGGCCCAGCTCACGGCCGAGGGGCGTGAGCCGTCGGTCGGCGTTGTCGCCCCGCAGGACCAAGCGGTATTCGCTGCGGCTGGTGAGCACCCGGTAGGGCTCGCGCAGGTCCTTGGTCACCAGGTCGTCGATCAGGGTGCCGATGTAGCTCCCCTCGCGCGGGAAGTGCACGGCCTCCTGGCCGCGCACACGCCGGGCGGCGTTGAGGCCGGCCACCAGCCCCTGGGCGGCCGCCTCCTCGTAGCCGGTGGTGCCGTTGAGCTGGCCGGCGCAGAACAGGCCCTCCAGCCGCTTGGTTTCGAGCGAGGGGCGGAGCTGGGTGGCGGGGAGGTAGTCGTATTCCACCGCGTAGGCGGGACGCAGCATTACGCACTGTTCGAGCCCCGGCAGGGTGCGCAGCAGCTCCAGTTGCAGCCGCTCGGGCAGGCCGGTGGAAAAGCCCTGGATGTAGAGCTCCGGCGTATCGCGGCCCTCCGGCTCCAGAAAGATCTGGTGGCTGTCCTTGTCGGCGAAGCGCACGATCTTGTCTTCGATCGAGGGGCAGTAGCGGGGCCCCTTGCTGTCGATGAAGCCGCCGTAGATCGGGGTGAGATGCAGGTGATCGCGGATCAGCTGGTGGGTGGCCGCCGTGGTGCGGGTGATGTGGCAGCTCATCTGCTCGCCGCTCGTCCAGGCGGCGGGGTCGAACGAGAAGAACCGGTCGGCGGCATCGCTCGGCTGCTCCTCCAGGCGGTCGAGGGCCACGCTGCGGCGGTCCACCCGCGCCGGGGTGCCGGTCTTGAGTCGGTCGGTGAAGAATCCCAGGGCCTGCAGGGCCTCGGTGAGCCCTTCTGCCGGTTGCTCTCCTGCCCTTCCAGCCGGCATCGACTGGTTGCCCACCCAGATCCTGCCCCCCAGGAAGGTGCCGGTGGTGAGGATCACGGCCGGGGCGGCGTAGACGCTGCCGAAATAGGTGCGCACGCCGGTGACGCGGCCGAGTTCGCTGTCCACCTCCAGGCCCGTCACCATCGCTTCGCGCAGGGCGAGGTTGGGGGTGTGCTGCAGCAGCTGCAGCATCTGGCGGGCGTACTGGCGCTTGTCGGTCTGGGCGCGCAGGGCCCAGACGGCCGGGCCGCGGCTGGCGTTGAGCACCCGCTTCTGCAGGGCGGTGGCATCGGCCAGCCGGCCGATGACGCCGCCGAGGGCATCCACCTCATGCACCAGCTGGCTCTTGGCCGGACCGCCCACCGCCGGGTTGCACGGCTGCCAGGCGATGCGGTCGAGGTTGAGGGAGAACAGGGCGGTGTTCAGCCCAAGCCGGGCGGCGGTGAGGGCGGCCTCACAGCCCGCATGGCCTCCGCCCACCACGATCACGTCGAAGCTTTCCGTGGGGGCCGGGCTGGGGGAGGGGGGCAGGACCATCGATTCAATGTATGGCGGCCCCTCCGTGTGCTGCAGTAGTGCACCGTCGCTGCGGCACGATCACTTCCTCCGCCACGTTGCCTTCGGCTAAGTTTCCGCCCGAGCTTTCGCCTGAGCGGCGTCGGGACACCCCCTCCAGCGTGGCGGCCTGCGCCCGCGAGCTGCGTCCCCTGCTGCCTGCCGCGGCCTTCCGCCCCGATCCGGACCGCCTGCCCCTGGTGCTGATCAACCTGGCGATCCTCGGCCTGGGCTGGGGGATGGCCTCACGGCTGGACCAATGGCCCCACGTCTTGGTGCCGTTCTTCCTGCCCTTTGCCCTGGTGATGGGCAACGCCGTGATCGTGCTGCTGTTCGCCACCCACGATCTGATGCACGGCAGCGCCATCCGCGGCCAGGGGCTGCGGCGGCTGGTGGGAGTGCTGGGTCTGGCGATGCTGTGGATGCCCCCCACCCTCTGGAACGCGGTGCACAACCGGGAGCACCACGGCCATACCAACGATTTTTCCGACCCCGATCGCAGCTATCTGGAGCAGCAGCCGGCCACCTGGGGCAAGCGGATCCAGCACGCCTTCGTGCCTTCCGATGAGGTCACGCCGGTGGGTCTGGTGCTGGGGATGGCCAATGCCTGGTGCGTGCACAACGTGCGAACCCTCGTCTCGGTGCTGCTGGGGCACCGCTTCCGGGCCGCGGCGACAGCGGTGCCTGCCCCGTTCCGGGTGAGCCGCCGCGAGCGCCGCGCCATCGTGCTCGAGCTGGTGCTGATCACCGCCTTCCACGCCCTGGTGATCGCCGGGATCGGCTTGCATCCGCTGCGGCTGCTGCTGGGCTATTTCCTGCCCCTCTGGCTGGGGTATGCCGGCGCCATGGCTTATATCTATACCAATCATATGCTGTGTCCGCTGGCAGAGGAGAACAACCCCTTTGCCAATACAGTTTCACTGCGATTGCCGGGTTTGCTGGATCTGTTGCATCTCAACTTCTCCCATCATGTGGAGCATCACATTTTTCCAGGGATGAACACCAGCTACTACCCCATGCTCCGCAGGATCCTGCTGGAGCGGTATCCGGAGCACTATCAGTTGCTGGATGGGCGCGAAGCCTGGCACCGCCTGTTGACCACCCCCCGCCACTATCGCGACGGCGAAACCCTGGTGAACTGGCGAGGAGATCGAGCCGTCTCCCTGCCCTTGCCCCGCCCTTGAATGCTCGCTGCTGAGAGTGCTGGCTCCTCAGGGCTCCTGGTGGGGCCCGTTCAGGGCGCCGCCAGATTTCGGAACCGCGTGAACTGGGGTTCAAACAGCAGCTTGCAGGTGCCCACCGGACCATTGCGGTGCTTGGTCACGATCACTTCGGTGATGCCGCGATCAGGGGTTTCGGGGTTGTAGTACTCATCCCGGTAGATCATCATCACGATGTCCGCGTCCTGCTCGATCGAGCCGGATTCCCGCAGGTCGGAAAGCATCGGTCGCTTGTTGGTGCGGGCCTCCACGCCGCGGCTGAGCTGGGAGAGGGCCATCACCGGCACATTAAGTTCGCGGGCCATGCCCTTGAGGCCCCGGGTGATGCGGGAGAGTTCCTGCACGCGGTTGTCGGAGCCGGAGCCCTCCATCAGCTGCAGGTAGTCGATCACGATCAGGCCCAGCTCCTTGCCCTGCTCGGCCATCAGCCGGCGGCAGAGGGAACGCATCTCCAGCACCCCCGCATTGGGCTTGTCGTCGATGAACAGCGGCAGGGCGCCGAGGCTGCTGATGCCTTTGCCGAGCAGGGGCCATTCCTCCTGCTGCAGCCGGCCGGTGCGAAGCCGGCCGCTCTCGATCCCCACCTCCATCGAGAGCAGGCGGTAGGTGAGCTGCTCCTTGCTCATCTCCAGGCTGAACACACACACCGGCAGGTTGTGCAGCTGCGCCACGTTCTTGGCGATGTTGAGCACGATCGAGGTCTTGCCCATGGCCGGCCGGCCGGCCACGATGATCAAGTCGCTGCGCTGCAGCCCCTGGGTCATGGCATCGAGGTCGTAGAAGTTGACCGGAATGCCGGCCACGGCGGTGCCGAGGGAACGGGTTTCGATCTCCTCGAAGGTGCGGGTGAGGATCTCGGCGGTGGGGGTGAGGCCCTGACTGGGTTTTTCCTGGCTGATCGCGAAGATCTTCTGCTCGGCCTCATCGAGCACCTGCTCCATCGGCTTGCTCTGGTCGAAGCCGAGCTGGATCACCTCATTGCCGGAGCGGATCAGCTGGCGCCGCAGGTATTTGTCCATCACCAGGCGAGCCACCTGGTCGATCGAGGCGGTGGAGAGGGTGCGTTCCACCAGTTCCACCAGCCGGCCCGATCCCCCCACCTTCTCCAGCTGGCTGGTGTCAGCCAGCCAGGCGGCCATGGCGGTGAGGTCGGTGGGTTTGCCCTGGCTGTGCAGCATCAGGGCAGTGCGGTAGATCTCGCGGTGGGC
This sequence comes from Cyanobium sp., assembly GCA_040399125.1. Taxonomy (GTDB): domain Bacteria; phylum Cyanobacteriota; class Cyanobacteriia; order PCC-6307; family Cyanobiaceae; genus Cyanobium. The sequence goes on from JBBASR010000012.1 coordinate 14,345, forward strand.
GCCCAGGTAGAAGGCTTCCGGCCGCAGCACGTCGGCCACCCGGCCGATGGCATCGGGATCGAGCAGGATGCCGCCCAGCACCGCCTCTTCGGCCTCCAGGTTCTGGGGCGGCACGGAATCGGGCAGGGGCTCGAAGCCGGCTTCGGTGTTGCGCGGCCGACCCCTCCCTTCCGGCTGGGGCCCCTCGAATCCTGCCAGCGGCACGCTCACCATCGAAGGATCTCCTGCAGGCGTTCAGAGCAAAAGCCGCCGGATCACCAGAGACCCGGCGGCGGAAAGGACGCCACTCTGGCGCCGCCTCAGTAGCTGACCACCTCGAGGTTGACCTCGGCCACCACCTCGGGGTGGAGCTTCACCTGCACCTTGTAGGAGCCGGTGCGGTGAATCTCGGGCACGTTGATGTCCCGGCGGTCCACTTCCTTCTTGGTGGCCGCTTCGATCGCCTCGGCCACATCGCCATTGGTGACGGTGCCGAACAGCACGTCGTCGCCGCCTGTCTGCTTCTTGACGGTGAAGCGGCCGATCGTGTCGAGGGCGGTGCGGAAGGCGAGGGCCTCTTGCTTGAGGGCGGCCTGGCGCTCGGCCTCCTTGGCGCGGCGATGCTCCACCTGGCGCAGCACGGCCGCGGTGACGGGCACCGCCTTGCCGGTGGGCACCAGGAAGTTGCGGGCGTAGCCGGGGGCTACTTCCACCAGATCTCCGTCCTTGCCGAGGCTCAGGACGTCTTCGCTGAGGACGACTTGTACACGCTTGGCCATGGCTGCGAACCCTTTAAACCGACGGAAATCCGATCTGACACCCTACGACACGGAAGGGCGTTAGACGGCGGCACGCTGGGGGCTGGGATTCCCGAGCGGACAGGAGCCCCCCGAGCTGGTTCAAAGGGGCGTCACCATGGCGCGACCCGCATGGGGCATGCCATTGATGGGTGGCACAGATCTGCAGAATTTACGCGCGCATATCACTTAATTGAGGGTGCTGTCCTGGTGGGACTGCCTTAAAACCAAAGGAATCTGCTGGTTGATTGAAAGTGACCCTGAAGGTCCCCCGTTCCTGCGGAAGCAGATCATCTTCGCTGAGTGCTGAAATTGCTGGTTCGGAATACCCTGTTCGGGTGATTGATGGGGATATTCTCATCGTTCGCAATTATCGGCATCCCGCCAGGGTCGGAGACTTCCTGCGCTTACGCCTTTCAGTATCTCCGGAAGCTTACGCTCGTGGCCCTTCGCTCGTCGTGGTCATTGGCGTGAACCCTCCTGACGCCGAATTGTCCTGTCGTATTGAGCAGCCCACGGCCGAGGAGTTGCGCTTGCTTAGGCAGTTGGCCCAATTAGTGCCGGAGGCTGAGCCAATGCATCGAAACTCTTTGAACGCCCCTTTTCGGCTTGTAAAGATTGGCATTCCAAAGGATATGGCTTCCCTGTCGCGCCTTTCGAAGTCGCCGGTTACATCGACTTTTGTCGCAAGTCTTGGTGGTCTATTTGCATTGGTGATGCTTCGATCGATCTACACATCCGTCACTACTGTTACGATCGACAATGGGATCGTGGCTATCCCGGTTGGGCCCCAGGTTGCCCCTGTGGATACGCTGGTTGGTCGGGAGAGGGGTTTGATCGATCAGCTTTATGCGAGGGAGGGGATGGCAGTTGTACCAGGCCAGCCATTATTCAGCACCCGCCATGACCCCCAAATCGACCTTGATTTGTTGGATCGCAGTGCTGCGAGAGATCTGAGCAGTCTTGATGCTCAGATGCGCGATGTTCAGGGAAATTTGGATTCGCTTTTAGAGCAGATTGCCTTGACTCGCGTTGAAGCGGCTGCTCTGACACCCAATCCGGTTCAGTTGAAAACCATTAGCCAAAAGCTGCAATTAGCACGTCTTCAACAGCAACGACGCGCTGTGCTGTTGCGCAAGGGTGGCATCAGTCAGGACAGCTATGAGGCGGCTGTGGACCGGGTGCTTGATCTGGAAACGAAGCAGCAGCAAGCAACGCGTCAAAATCTGAACGACCAGGTTCGTAGGGATCGTATTGCAGTTTTGATTGGCCTGGTAAAGGCGCAACGTCAGAGATTTGCCTCTCTTGTAGGGACGCGGCGGCGCATCCAGGCTGGCGTGGATGAGCGGCGTGTGCTGAAAAATAAGCATCCGCTGCCTTCATTTGGTGCAGTGTCAACGCCGCAACTTGATCGCGATATCTACAAGGCGAGTTCTGCTGCGGTCGTCTTGCGTCATCTCAAGCGAGTTGGGGAACCAGTGCAGCCGAATGAAACGGTATTGCTGCTTCAACGGGAGCAGTTGCCACCAGTGGTTGAGGCGCAGACGTCTGCTTCGGTGATCCCCTTGTTGGCATTGGGGAGCCAGGGAACGGCCGAAATCCCAGCCCTTCGCCAGCGCTTTGCCGTGAGGGTTATGAGTATGAATTCCCGTAGCCCTAACAGTGCCGACTTGAAGTTTGAATTTGTGGGTATTCAGGCGAATGACACGAGGCAGATTTTGGCACTTCAAGGAAAGCCTGTGAAGCTCTCATTTGTGAGCCAGCTCAATTTGCTTCAGCGCCTGCGACATTGGTCTACAAGGAGCATCACCTAATGATGCCCCTTGCGCTTGCAGTTTTGCTCAGCTGGGCTGGGCCCGCAGGTGAGAGTCTGCACATGGACTGGGCAGAGCGATTGGTTGGCGAGATCAAGCAATCTGAGAATGCTTATGGTTCAAAGCCAACGGTGCTGGAATGGCGTGGGGTTAATGGTGCAAGTGAGACGCGCAATCGCACGGTCTGTTCAACCCTCTTCACGCGCCTTATCAAGCAAGCCTATGGCTATGAAGCTGATGACATTAAGCGGTGGTTTGGATCCGCATCACCAACTGCCGAGCAATATCATCAAGCGGTTAAAAGTGGCTATAGGTTTAAACAGATTGCGTCACTCAACCAAGTTAAACGCGGAGACGTTATCGCCATCGACTACCAGCGTGCCCGCCCTGGTGATCCCGGCGCTATGCGTGCCACTACAGGTCATATTATGCTTGTTGCTGGTGATCCTAAACTCCAGCATTACGGCTCCTCCACGTTAATGCGCCGCTATTCATTGGCGGTGATTGATTCTTCCCGAACTGGGCATGGCCCTAAGGACACCCGTATCCAAGCCCGCGGTGGCTGGGGGGCGGGGGGGGTCGGTCGTGGTGAGATTGGCCTCCTCGTGGACCGGCAAGGTCACATCCAGGCCTACAGCTGGAGCAATTTGCCCCGTTCGAGGATGATCCCCCAGGCGGAGCACTCTCTGTTGATCGGTCGTTTCTGTGGCGCTGATTGCTCTGCGAAAAGTTAGGCAAGGATGCTGCCCGTCAGAACCAAGAAAACAACCATAACAAGAATCGAAATCAGCATCCAGGGAACCACCCTCCGGGTCCCGTGCAGCGTGCAGTCGTTTGCATAGGACATGATGGCGATCACGACAAAGAGGTGGTTGCCTTGAAAGGGCAGCTCTTGGATGCCTAATCGGATGAATAGAAGTTCTACTCCCCATACATAGATAATGCTATAGAGCAGGCCTGTGGCATAGCGTCTCAGCCCAACAATGAGGCTATAGCGGGAAATAAGTTTGATCGCCAGGTAGGTGAACAGGCAGCCCGTGATAAAAACGATCCCGCTAAGCGGCTGTAGGAGTAGGCCCGCCGCAATGGGGGCGACCATGTAGCCCCCAGCCCTCATTTCCGTGTGTCGATAAATCAGATATCCAGCCAATAGGCAGGCCAGAAACTGAAGCACGCGAACGTTGAAATGGATACCCTCGCCCGTTTGGTAGTAGCGATTCAGATAGTTAAAATCATTGCCAACAACCCAGTGACCAAAGGCCAGGATCATCGCCGTGATCAATGCGGTGATTGCCGTGGTGATGGCCATGCCCCTGCAGACTCCTGGCACCCCTTGACGGCTGAAGCTCAAGGCAATCACCGCTGGGATCATCGTGCCCGAAAGGCTATCGAGTGCCGTTGGCAGAATGCCAATTTGCATATAAATAAGTGCCACGGGATATGTTGTGACGAGAGAGAGGAATCCCAGGATATACATGGGCGTTCTGCGTTGATAGTCAACCCGCTTCAGATGTTTATTGTAAAAAGCGTAAATCGCATAGGAGCATGCCAGCACGGCTAGGCACCAGAGAGGCGATAAGATCATCAGGATCACAATGAAACCTGGAACAATGATTCCGCCGGGAATCACGCCCTTGCGATCTTTGTAGCTGACCGCTGTAAAGGCTCCGATGATTAGAATGATTCGGTTAATCTCTGGTGTGTTGAATTCGATGCTTGTGATCATGCCGTCTGTTGCTGCAATTCCTCTTCGATGAAATGTATGAGTTTTTCGGCTTGCCGTGTATGAATATTCACTGTGCCGATCAATAGGATGCTGCTGGGCTGGCTATTTGGCCCAAGGATTTGATCCAGCAGGACCCCGCCGTTGGCTTCGCTGTATAGGGTTGAATTCCCTAGATTTTGAATGATATCCTGCTGCTTGGTGGCCACGGCATTGACTTCGGCTTCATAATCACCAAAGGTCACAATTTGGTCGAATCCTAAATCAACGGATATCTCTGTAAAGAGCCTTACCCTGGCTGGTCGATCTGCTCGGTTATTGAGAATTACTACTTTTTTGTGACTGGGATTTTGCTTGAAGAGGATCTTGCAGAGGTTGATAAAGCTTTCGCGATCGTTAACAGCAAAAAGATTTGCCCAAATCACTTCATGTTGCCGATGCTTTAGTCTTTCGATCCGAAAGGCGCCCGGATCGCTGGCCGCGTTCTGCATCGCACCCAGTGCCCGTTCACGGTTGAGTCCGAATAGATCGGCAACGCAGAAGCCGATGGCAACATTGGCTTCGAGCGCAAAGTGTGAAAAGCCGCTGAGATCATCAGCGCTGACTAAATCGTTGTCTGCGACGATCAATGTGGTTTCTTTTCTCTTGGCCTCTTCTGCTAAAATCTTTAGAAGGTTGTCTTCCCGTTCGGCTGTAATAACGATCCCCTTCCGTGGGATTGTATGGGCCAATGAGCCAGCAATCTCCTCCAGTGTTTCGCCCATGTATTCGGCATGGTCGTACCTCACGTTCGTGATCACACCAAGGTGGGATTTCACAACTCGATCCTCAAGCCATTTGGCGTAGACAGGGTTAATGGCCATGCATTCAACCACGACAGCTTCGGCGTGCTGTCGCCCAAACTCATTGATCATTCGTACCTGTTCGTTGACATTGGCAAAGCCCTTTCTGCCGACATCGGCATCTTCCCCATTGGGCTGTAATATCCGCGCGGCACTGCCTGTTGTCTTGCCGAAGGTATGGTAACCAGCCTCTCGAAGGATGGCGGCCAGATAGCGCGTGACGGTTGATTTTCCTCGGATTCCATTCACGTGAATGCGCCACTCAATCGATCGTAGTCTGGCTAGAAACTTCTGATAAGAAATAATGCTCCACGCTGTGTAGCCGTAGGAGCCAATCAGCACAAGGAGAAAGGCTGTCACGCAGGTTGCTGCAGGCTGGGTCATCATCGCTTAACAAGGCTTGGCTTGGCGCCTTTCGCATTTAATCATGGTAAATATGCTGTTGCTTGCAGCAGATGAGTGTTGATGTTGGCGTCTTTTGTCGCCTGTGCTTTAAACAGATCTGCAGTTGGCTGTGGTTTGTGCTGCGGTTTTCTTTCTGGTCTGTGTTTGCCGTTATGGGTGGCGTTGCTTTGCTTTTTGCGGCTAGAAGCAGCACTTGGACCCAATCCTTTCAACAGCACGGCCAAAGCGGACTGCTGCTGGGTCGAGTGGTGGATCTTGATGGCCTTCCCATTGTTGGCGCTTCGATCCGCTTCCTTGGAGGCGCAACCCTCAGTGGTCCTGACGGCTGGTTTCGTGCTGATAGCGCCTTGCTTCCCCAATGGTTAGAGGTGCAACGACCCGGCTTCTTGCGGCGCATCAAGGCGGTCAAACCAGGCGAAGCCGCCTTGATCCGACTAAGTCCTGATGATGGTGAAACGGTTGTGATTCATGCGGTTGGGGATGTGATGTTTGGTCGCCGTTTCTTTGGATCCAAGACCGCCCAAGCGGTGATTCAGCCCCAACTCCATCCCACCGATCCTGTTGCTGCCCATCGGGCTTTGTTGGCTCCGATTGAGCCTTTGCTGGCCAGCGCCCATGTCACCGTGGGCAACTTTGAAACTCCCTTGATCAGCGAGCCTTCGCTGCATCCCGGTGAGGCGAGGCCCGAACGCTTCCACCCGAGTAAGGACCATGTGTTCGCCAGTGCTCCCGCTGCTGCCCAGGCCCTGCGGGCGAGTGGATTTGATGTCCTTGGTCTGGCTAATAATCATCTTTATGATGCCCTTGAGGAGGGCTTGCAAACCACCTTTTCAAACCTCCGAGCTGCTCGCTTTCTGCCCGGAAGTGATGTGTTTGGAGCGGGGTCCACGTTGGGGGAAGCCTGGAGGCCGGCCTTCCAAACCCGTCAGGGCCAGCTGATCGCATTCCTTGGTTGCACCACGATTGCAGGCCACCAGAATCCCCTTAATTATGTTGTTTCTGAATCCCAGGCCAAAGGTGGTGCGGCGCCCTGTGAGCCCCGTGCCCTCTCGGCGGCGATTCGTTCGGCCCGCCAGCGCGATGCCGCAGTGGTTGTGATGATTCATGGTGGGAACGAGTATCAACGTCGTTCCACACCAAGTGTCCAATTCTTCATTGATACCGCCCTTGCTGCTGGTGCTTCGGCGATTCTTAATCATCACCCCCATGTGGTCGGTGGATTTCACTGGAATGGCCAGTCACTCGTGGCCCGCTCCCTGGGTAATTTTTTATTCGATCAGACGATTTGGCCCACTTTTGAGTCGTATCTGGTTGTGCTGCATCTACGCCATGGTGCTGTGGTGCGCGCCATGGCTGAACCGGTGATCCTGAGTGGCTACCGGCCCCATGCGGTGGTTGGATCCCTTGCCGATTTTGTGGCCCGTGGTGCTGCTGGTCGGGAGTCCGGCCCCCTGCTCGTGGAGAACGGCACGATGGAACTTGATGTGGCCCAGCGACGCAGGCAACGCTCCTGGACTGTGCAGCTCAGGGGTGATCGGCAGAACGGCCGCATTCTGCGGGCGCTCCCTGGCGTTTGGATGAGCCGAGCCAAGGGTGCTGGCCAGGTGCAGGGTGGCCGTGATCTGCTCTGGGTGGGGGGCTTTGAAGATGAGGCGGTTGGTGTGCCTGCCGGCACCGGTGTCCTCTGGAATCTCGCCGCACCAGACAAAGTGGTCGATCGACGCGCCGCCGCCGAAGGCCGTCTCGGAGCGCGCCTATGGCGTCGTTCTGCGAATCGCCAGCCGGCGATCCTGAGCCCCTTGCATCGCATCCCGGTGAAGCAGGGTCAACAGCTTTCGATCTTGGGATGGATGCGGGGCCCTGCTGGCGTGCAGCCCAGGTTGATGGTTGGTTGGTACTCCTCCAGGCGGGGTCCCTCCCAGGCCCGGTTAGAGCGTCCAATCACTCTGCTGGGGCCAGATCGCTGGACCCCCGTGCGCTTGGATTTGACCGTGCCGACCCATGTCACTGGCTTGGGGTTGAACGTGATTCTTGACCCCCCCGGCATCGGTCGAACCCATCTGGATGTGGATGGTGTTCGCTTGATTCTTTGGGAGCCCCCGTCGCCAACGGCTGGACTGCTGCAGGATTGGTATCGCCTGCGGGGGGATGCTCAATTCAGCCTCAGAACAGAGTATTGGCCGGGAGCCGAGCCTTTCCTCCCTCCGGCTGAATCCCCACCCTTGGTTCCCTGGGACCGCCTGCACGTGGTGCCCCCGGTCCTGCCCCCTGCCCGTCTTGCGGCCGATCCCAGGATTGGAATCGGCCAACCCTGATTCAGCCGCGCCCCCCCGCGCCGTTCGGATCCGCTGCCCGGGGCAGACGCACCTGGGTGGCGAGGCCGAGGGCGCGCATCAGGCGGATGTGCTGCCAGGTGAGATCGATCTGGCGGGGGCCGAAGCCGTGACGGGCCGAATGGGGGTAGGCGTGGTGGTTGTTGTGCCAGCCCTCTCCGAATGTGAGCGCCGCCACCCAGGCGTTGTTCTTGGATTTGTCGCCGCTTTCATGGCGCGCCTCTCCCCAGCAGTGGGTGGCGGAATTGACCAGCCAGGTGCACTGATAGACCACCACCAGGCGCAGCGGAATGCCCCAGAGCACCAGGGCCCAGCCGCCGGCGCCGGTCACGGTGCCGATCCAGAACAGCAGCAGACCCAGGGGGAGCTGCAGCAGCAGGAAGGAGCGATTCAACCAGCGGTAGTAGGGATCCTTGGCGAGGTCGCCGGTGAGCCGGGGCACGGCCCCCATGGCGGGGATTTCCTCAAACATCCAGCCCATGTGCGACCACCAGAAGCCCTTGTTGCTGTCGTGGTGATCGGCATCCGTATCGGAGAACTTGTGGTGGTGGCGGTGCAGTCCCACCCAGTCGATCGGACCGTGCTGGCAGCTGAGGGCGCCGCAGGTGGCGAAGAAGCGCTCCAGCCAGTGGGGCACCCGGAAGGCCCGGTGGCTGAGCAACCGGTGGTAGCCGATCGTGACCCCGAGGCAGGCGGTGACCCAGTAGAGGATCAGCAGCGTGGCCACGGCCTGCCAGCTCCAGAAGCGGGGCAGCAGCGCCACCACGGCGAGCAGATGGATCGCCACCATGAAGGCGATGGTTCCCCAGCGCTGGCCCTTGGAAGGCGGGGCGGCGGGCTCTCCGCGGCGCGGCTGGTGCAGGGCCTGGGCGCGGCGCAGGCCGTCGGTGCCGCTGTTGATCGCGGCGGGGCGCCGGGTGTGGCCGGCGGCCGGAAGGGAAAGGGGAGTGGCGGCCATGCGGACCGACCTCGGATCAGAGCGGTACGATGGTAGCAATACGGATCCCGATCAGAACTTTTGGTGATTCCTCCGGGCTATCGGGAACGGCTGGCGAGCGGGCGGGTGGGCTTTGCCCATCTGATCCGGCTCTGGCATGGCCGCAATGGCTGGTCCCACCGGGTGCTGCCGGCCCTGGCCGAGGCCCTCGACCTGGGCCGGGTGCACAATTCCCAGCTCTCGATGTTGCGCAACGGCAAGCTGGCCTCCCCCGGCCCGGAGGTATTCCTGGCCCTTGGCAGCATCAACCGCTGGCTGGCCCAGCAGGCTCCGGAAGGACGCCTGGATCCAAGCCAGGCGGCACGGCTGCTGGGCGGGCCGAGCGATCTGCTCGAGGCCCTGGAGCTGAGCGCCCTGCCCGTCTGCGATGACGATGGCCGGGTGCTGGGCCCCGGCGATCTGCTGGAGGTGTTCGTGGGCCTGCGGCAGCCGCCCCCTGCCTTTGATCTGCGCATCGGCGACGAGGAGGCTGCGGCCCTCAGCGAGGCCCTGGCGCTGCTGTTCACGGCGGGAAGGCCCTGGCGCCAGTGCCGCGACCAGCTGCTGGCCGCCTACCCGGCTGCCAAGCGTCCGCGGCGCGAACGCTTTGCCGAGGTGATGGCTGGTCAGGCGGATTACAGCTCCACGGAGCTCGATGCGGAGCTGCCCGATCTGCGCCGCACCCTGGCCAGCCTCGGGGCGGCCGGGGAGGAGGAGCTGCCGGCCGATCAGTTTCTGGATCTGCTGCGGCAGCGGGCCCGCCAGCTGCAACAGGCCTCCCCCGCCACCAGCGCCGACCTGGCCGGCGCGATCCGCCGCCAGTTGCAGGGGCCCTGAGGGGCGAACGCCGGAATGCTCGCCAGCAGAAAGCCCGCCGAACTCCCTGGAGGGAGGCGGCGGGCAGGAGTGGTTCGCAGGAGTGCGAAGGAAGTGCGGATCAGCCGCCGAGCTGGTTGTTGAAGGCGAACACCTTGTGGAGGTTGACCACGGCATTGAGACCGGTGTAGGTGCCGCGCCGTAGGGGTTGTAGGTGCCGCCGCCGTCGCCTCATGTCCTCCAGCACCGGTGAGGTCTTGCCCTTGCTGGGCTCCTGCCACTTGATGGCTCCGGTCACCAATTCCTTGGTGAGGCCGGTCACGCCGTAGGTGCCCCACTGGGAGAACATCGTGCCCTCATAGCTGGTGCTGGTGGCGCTGAGGCCGCCGTCCCACTGCCCGGTGTGGTTCTTCCAGTAGCCGGGGGTGAGGCCCGTGGCGGCGTAGTTGCGGAACAGACCCGCATCCCAGGTGAGATCGCTGGTGTCTGCGGGGAGGCTGATCGTGGTGGTTTTGCCGGTGATCGGATCGGCGTCGGAATCCGTGGCGGAATCGGAGCCTTGCTTTGGGGTAGTGAAGCTGAAGCCTGAGGGCTTCTCGAAGCCCACGCTGTACTCCCCTGCGGCGAGCTGATCGAACAGATAGCGGCCGTCGGTGTCGGTGGTGGTTTCCTTGATCTTGGTTCCGGTGGAATCGAAGAGCGCCACGCTCACACCGGCGATGCCGGATTCGGTGGAGTCCTGAATGCCGTTGCGGTTGTAATCGTTCCAGACGTAATCACCGAGCTTGGCCGTATCGCCATCATCGAAGGGAGTCGGGGTGGCGCTTAAAGGGCCGGCAATGTCCCGCAGGCCAGGGGTGAAGGCACCATTGGGGGCAACGGCCGCCGTGAGGGCTCCAGTGGTCGTATCCACCGCGTACCACTCGTTGAGGCCGGTGCGATGGCCGTAGAGCACGTTGCCTGCGTAGGTCAGCTGCATGCTGAAGTTGTTGTTGCTGATCACCGAGAGCGTCAAATTGGTGCCGCTCGTAGCGATCTCCGCAGGCGTGGTGCCCGTGGGGGTCACATCCACCTTGAAGAAAGAGCTCTGGCCATTGGTGGGCACCGTCCAGCCGTAGATATTCCCCTGGCCGTCGCTGGCGATGTCGCCGAACTTGAAGAAGTTGGTGGCATTGCTCACCGGGTTGCCACTGCCATCCACCAGGGTGAAGGTGTCGATCCGGGTGATGGTGCGGGTGGTGGCATCGAGCACCGCCCGCCGCAGCGTGGGGCTCTCGGATTCGATGTACCAGTAGGCGCCGGCGTAGAAGGTGGCGTTATCGAACTGCAGTGCCGTATCCACATAGCCTGTGGCGGGCTGGGCGTCGATGCTCCAGGTGGTGGCAGGGCTGGAGTTGTAGGTGACTGTGCCCAGGCTGGTGGGATTGCTGAGATCGAGATAGCGGAGGGTGTTGCTGCTGTCGACGAAATAGAGGGTGTTGGTGGAGGCGTCCAGGGCGACGGCGTTGCCGTAGTTGGGATCGCTGATCGCAATGCCGGTGTCGTACACCAGAGCCATCGCCCCGGTGACCGTGTCGTAGCTGTAGATCCGGATCGTGGTATCGGGATCGTCCGGATTGCCCCAGAGGTTGTCGGCGCCAGGGGCGGTGCTGGTGCAAGTTCCTTAGATCTTGGCCATGGGGTGATATGAGGGTTCTTTCACCACACCTTAAGCCTGTCTTCCGCTGGTTGCAGGGTCGGGTTTCTGGGTATTTCGGCTCAGGGCTGGGGGGCGGGTCAGGGCTGGTCGGGGCTCCGGTTTTCAGGCGAAAGCCTGTGCTGATCAGGGATCTGGTAGTGGCAGGGGCTGGCGATTTCCGGCTGGGAGGGGGCTGCCCCAGCCCGAAAAACCCTTCGTTTTTTGGTGGGTTGGCTGTGATTCCTTAAAGGGGCTCTCAGGATTTTTTAGTTGTAGCGGGCTTCGCGCACCCGGCGTGCCAGGCCCAGGCCCCGCAGCAGCCGGATGTGCTGCCAGGTGATGTCGAATTCGAACCAGCGCAGGCCATGGCGGGCGCTGGCGGGATGGGCGTGGTGGTTGTTGTGCCAGCCCTCTCCGAAGCTCAGCACCGCCACCCACCAGCAGTTGCGGGAGAGGTCGGGGCTGTTGAAGTTGCGGTAGCCGAAGGCATGGGTGGCGGAATTGACCAGCCAGGTCACGTGGTACACGAGCACCAGGCGCAACGGGATTCCCCACAGCACCAGCCCCAGTCCGCCGCCAGGCACTCCCAGGCGCTCGCCGAGGAAATAGAGGGCCATGCCCAGGGGCAGTTGGAGCAGCAGAAACCAGCGGTCGAGCCAGCGGTAGAAGGGGTCCCGCTGGAGGTCGCCGGTGAAGCGATGGATCTCCTTCAGGGCCGGGATCTCATGCAGCATCCAGCCGCTGTGGGACCACCACAGACCTCGGCCGGCGTCGTGGTGGTCGTTCTGCTGGTCGGAAAAGAGGTGGTGATGGCGGTGCAGGCCCACCCACTCGATCGGTCCGCTCTGGCAGGCCAGGGTGCCCATCAGCACCAGCAGCCGCTCCAGCCACTGGGGCGCCTCGAAGCTGCGGTGGGTCACCAGCCGGTGCAGCCCGAGGGTCACACCCAGCACCGTGGTCCAGTACAGAACCGCCAGCACCAGCAGCGCCTGCCAGCTCCAAAACCGGGGCAGCAACGCCGCCACCGCCCCGATGTGGATCGCCAGCATGAAGCCGGTGGTGCCCAGCTTGAAGCGGCGTTGGCGGCCGGGCAGCGGGGGTCTGGGCTGGGTCAGGCCGCGGCGCAGGCGCTCCTCCCGGCCCCGGCTTTCTTCGCCGCCGGCCTCTTCTGCCGCAAGGGGGCTCTCCACCGGGATGCGCAGGTTGCGGGCCGCCGGGGGCGTGGCCGGGTTGGGAAGGCTCTCTGGACGGGCGACCAAGACGTTCTCCTGAAGGGGGCAGCACGCGAGGCATCTGCCGTGGGGGGCCTTGGCTGATCCGTTCCGTAGCCAACGCTGAGCGGGGAATCTAGCCACGGGGGCTGCTGCCGGCAGGTCGGCAGCATGGCGACAGCCGCCCGTCGCCCGTGTCCGCTGCGTCCGCTTCCGTTCCTGAATCCGTTCCCGGCTTCGCCATGGGTGCCGCCGGCGCGGCCGATCGGGTGGCCGCGGCCCTGGAGCGGATCGCGCCTCTGGCGGCGGCCCATACGGCGGCGGTGCGGCCCCGGCTGGCGCGGGTGCTCGATGCCTTCGCCGCCGAACGGATCGGACCCCATCATTTCGGCTCGGTGAGCGGCTACGGCCATGGCGATCTGGGCCGGGAGCAGCTCGATCGCGTCTTCGCCCGGGTGCTGGAGGCCGAGGCGGCGGCGGTGCGGTTGCAGTTCGTCAGCGGCACCCACGCCATCGCCACAGCCCTCTTTGGCGTGCTGCGGCCCGGCGATCGGCTGCTGGCGCTCACCGGCCGCCCCTACGACACCCTCGAGGAAGTGATCGGTCTGCGCGGCAGCGGCCAGGGGTCCCTGGCGGAATTCGGGATCACCTACGACGAGCTGCCCCTGCGCGCCGATGGCGGTGTGGATGAGGAGCGCCTGGAGGAGGCCCTGGCGCTGCCCACCCGGATGGTGCTGATCCAGCGAAGCTGCGGCTACAGCTGGCGCCCTTCCCTGGAGGTGGAAACGATCGGCCGGCTGTGCGAGCGGGTCAAGGCGCTGCAGCCCGGCTGCGTCTGCTTCGTGGACAACTGCTACGGCGAGCTGGTGCAGGAGCGCGAACCCACCGCCGTCGGCGCCGATCTGATCGCCGGATCCCTGATCAAGAACCTGGGCGGCACGATCGCTCCCACCGGCGGCTACGTGGCCGGTCGTGCCGAGCTGGTGGAGCAGGCCTGCTGCCGGCTCACCGCCCCCGGCATCGGCAGCGAGGGGGGCACCAGCTTCGACCTCAATCGCCTGCTGTTTCAGGGGCTGTTCCTGGCCCCCCAGATGGTGGCCGAGGCGCTGATCGGCGCCGAACTGGTGGCCGAGGTGTTCGCCGGCCTGGGTTACGGCGTGAATCCCGGGCCCGGAGCCCGCCGCAGCGACGTGATCCAGGCGGTGCGGCTCGGGGATCCGGAGCGGCTCAAGACGATCTGCCGTGCCTTCCAGGCCGCCTCACCGGTGGGGGCCTATCTCGATCCGGTGCCGGCACCGATGCCCGGCTATGCCAGTGAGCTGGTGATGGCCGGCGGCACCTTCATCGACGGCAGCACCAGCGAATTTTCCGCCGATGGGCCGTTGCGGGAACCCTTCGTGCTCTACGTGCAGGGCGGCACCCACCATCAGCATCTGGCGATCGCCCTGGAGCGGGCCCTCATGGCTCTGCTCCCCTGACGGTCGGCTTTCCGACAGACTGGGTCACCCCTGATCCTTCCCCACTCCGGCCATGGCGCTCCCCTTCCCCGAAGACTGCCGCTACGCGGACAGCCACGAATACGCCCGCGCCGAGGGGGAACTGGTGCGGATCGGCATCAGCTCCTTCGCCGTGGACCAGCTGGGCGACATCGTGTTCGTGGAGCTGCCGGAGGTGGGCAGTGCGGTGGTGCGGGGCCAGAGCTTCGGCAGCGTCGAATCGGTGAAGGCGGTGGAGGATCTGATGGCTCCCCTGGGCGGGGTGGTGCAGGCGCGCAATGAGGCCGTGCTCGCCAGTCCTGAGGAACTGCAGAACGATCCCTACGGCGAGGGCTGGCTGCTGCTGGTGCAACCCGCCGATTCCGCCGAACTCAGCGAGCTGATGGCGGCCGATGTGTATCGCGCCAAGGTGGAAGGAGCCTGAGCCTGCGGCGCGGCCATCGGGCTCCTCCGGTGGTTTGACCTCCTTAAGATCCGAGCCACCTCCGACTTCCGCGCCCGTGACGGCACCCTTTCTGGTTCGACACCTGGGGCCCGGCGCGGAGGAACAGGCGGAGATGCTCGTGGAACTGGGCCTCGGCTCCCTCGAGGAGCTGGCTGCCGCCGTGGTGCCTGCCGACATCCTGCTGCCGCCGGAGGCGGCCCTGGAGGGGCTGCCCGAGCCCTGCGGCGAAGCCGAGGCTCTGGCGGAGCTGGCCCGGCTGGCGGCCCTCAACCAGCCCCACCGCAGCCTGATCGGGCTCGGTTACTACGGCACCGCCACGCCGGCCCTGATCCAGCGCCATGTGCTGGAAAACCCCTGCTGGTACACCGCCTACACCCCCTACCAGGCGGAGATCGCCCAGGGGCGGCTGGAGGCCCTGCTCAATTTCCAGACCCTGGTGAGTGAGCTCACCGGGCTGCCGATCGCCAATGCCTCCCTGCTGGATGAGGCCACCGCGGCGGCCGAGGCGATGGCCATGGCCCTGGCAGTGGGCAAGCGCACCGCCGGGCGCCGTTTCCTGGTGGATCGGGCGGTGTTCCCCCAGACCCTTGCCGTGCTCCGCACCCGGGCCGAGCCCCTCGGCATCGTGGTGGAGGAGGTGGATGCGGAGCGCATCTCCGAGGCCCTGGAGACGGCGGATGCCGAGGCCTTCCTGCCCGAAGACGCCTTCGGGTTGTTGCTCCAGTTGCCCGGGGTGGAGGGGCGCCTCTGGAATCCGGCGCCGTTGCTGGCGGCGGCGCGGCAGGCCGGCCTGATCAGCACCGTGGCGGTGGATCCCCTGGCCCAGGTGCTGCTGGCTCCGGTGGGCCAGCTCGGGGCCGACATCGCCATCGGCAGCCTGCAGCGTTTCGGGGTGCCGATGGGTTTCGGCGGACCCCATGCCGCCTTCTTCGCCACCACCGATACCTACCGGCGCCAGATCCCCGGGCGGCTCGTGGGCCAGTCGCGCGATGCCGAGGGCAATCCGGCCCTGCGGCTCGCCCTGCAGACCCGGGAGCAGCACATCCGTCGCGACAAGGCCACCAGCAACATCTGCACCGCCCAGGTGCTGCTGGCGGTGATGGCCAGTTTCTACGCCGTGCACCATGGGCCGGAGGGCCTCACCGCGATCGCTCGGCGGATCGTGGCCTTGCGCCAGGCCCTGGCCGCCGGCCTCGAGGCCCTGGAGCTGGTCCCCGAGGCCGGCGCCGGCTTCGACACCCTCTGGATCCGCACCCCCCGGGCCCCGGAACTGCTGGAGCGGGCCGAGGCCGCCGGCTTCAACCTGCGGCCCGGCAGCGGCGGTGATTCCCTGGCGATCAGCCTTGATGAATTGAGTTCGCCGGCCGAGCTGGAGACCCTGCTGGCGGCCCTGGCCGGCGATGCAGCGGCAGAAACGGCGGAGGCTGCGATCGCCCGCCTGCGCCAGGCCTGCGCCGCTGCCGAGGGCGATCTCCTCGACGAGCTGCCGCTCCGCTCGGCCCCGTGGTTGCTGCAGCCGGTGTTCCACCGCTACCGCAGTGAGACGGAGCTGCTGCGCTACATCCAGCTGCTCGTGAGCCGGGATCTCTCGCTGGTGCACGGGATGATCCCCCTGGGCAGCTGCACGATGAAGCTCAATGCCGCCGCCGAGCTGGCGCCGGTGAGCTGGCCCGCCTTCGCCCAGCTGCACCCCTTCGCGCCTGCCCACCAGAGCCGCGGTTACGGGGCGCTGGTGGCCGATCTGGAGGCCTGGCTGGCGGCGATCACCGGTTTCGCCGGCGTCTCCCTCCAGCCCAATGCCGGCTCCCAGGGGGAATACGCCGGGCTGCTGGTGATCCGGGCCTGGCATCTCAGCCGCGGCGAAGGCCACCGGCGGGTGTGCCTGATCCCCACCAGCGCCCACGGCACCAATCCGGCCAGCGCCGTGATGGCGGGCATGCAGGTGGTGGGGGTGGCCTGCGATGCGGCCGGCAACATCGACCTGGCCGATCTGGAGGCCAAGACCATCGCCCACGCCGCCGATCTGGCGGCCCTGATGGTCACCTACCCCTCCACCCACGGGGTGTTCGAGACCGGCATCCGCCGCATCTGCCAGCTGGTGCACGACCACGGCGGCCAGGTGTACCTCGATGGGGCCAACCTCAACGCCCAGGTGGGGTTGTGCAAGCCGGGGCTCTATGGCGCCGATGTCTGCCACCTCAACCTGCACAAGACCTTCTGCATCCCCCACGGCGGTGGGGGACCCGGCGTCGGGCCGATCGGGGTGGCGGCCCACCTGCTGCCCTTCCTGCCTGGCCATCCCCTGGTGCCGGGGGGAACGCAGGCGATCGGTCCGGTGTCGGCGGCGCCCTGGGGCAGTGCTGGCATCCTGCCGATCAGCTGGATGTACATCCGGATGATGGGCGGTGCCGGCCTGCGCACCGCCAGCCAGGTGGCCCTGCTGGCGGCCAACCTGATCGCCGAGCGGCTCGATCCCCACTTTCCGGTGCTCTACCGCGGTGCCGGCGGCCGGGTGGCCCACGAATGCATCCTCGACCTGCGGCCCCTCAAGCGCAGCTGCGGCATGGAGGTGGATGATCTGGCCAAGCGGCTGATGGATTACGGCTTCCATGCCCCCACCGTGAGCTGGCCGGTGGCCGGCACGGTGATGGTGGAGCCCACCGAAAGCGAGTCGCTGCGGGAGATCAACCGCTTCTGCGCGGCGATGATCGCGATCCGGGCCGAGGCGGCGGCGATCGAGAGCGGCCAGGCCGATCCGCACGACAACCCGCTCAAGCGGGCACCTCACACCCTGGCGGCCGTGACCGCCGATGTCTGGGATCGGCCCTACAGCCGCAGTGAGGCGGCTTACCCGGCCGGCGCCGAACAGCGGGCCGACAAGTTCTGGCCGGCGGTGGCCAGGATCGACAACGCCTTCGGCGACCGCAATCTGGTGTGCACCTGTCCTTCGGTGGAGGAACTGTCAGTTGTCGAACTGGCTGCCTAGGGGCTGCGGAACTGACATGGATCGCCTGGATGGCGCATCATTGCCGTGCCTGTTGCTCCTTTCGGGGGCGGCATCAGCGCCATTCATCATCTGGGGACCATGAACGGCAACGGAACGGGAAGCTTCTCCGGACCTGGGAGCACCCTGCGGGAAGAGGGAACCAATGTGGTGAGGGTTCCCTTCGGTGTGCGCCGGGCCCGCCGCAGCCGGCCGGAGCGGCCCAGCCACTGGGCCACCCTGGTGCTGCCCTTCCAGGCGGCCGGCGGGTCGGATCCCAATCCGCCCCAGGCCGCCTGATTCAGCTGGCCACCAGCTCCGGTTCGCAGTAGGGCACGAAGTTTGCCTTGCGGGTGCCGCAGATCGGGCAGGTCCAGTCGTCCGGGATCGCCTCGAACGGCGTGCCGGCTGCAATGCCCGATTCCGGATCCCCCACGGCAGGGTCGTAGATCATCGAGCACACCTTGCAGATCCACTTGCCGGGCACCGGCGTGCTCGACTCCGCAGCGGTGCCGTTGCCCTGCAGGGCCTCCAGGGCCACCCCGTACCGCTCGGCATGGTGCTGTTCGATCGGGGCGAGGAAGCCGAAGTTGCTGGCGGCCCGGCGGAAGATGGCCGCATGCTCCTCGGATTCGGCGGTCTGTTCGCTGAACTCCGCCTGAGCTCCGGCATCGCGGTCGGCCCGGGCCTGGGCCGCGAATTCCGGGTACATCGTGGTGAATTCGTAGGTTTCGCCTTCGATCGCCAGTGCGAGGCAGCGGCTGAGGATCGCCTGCTTCTGGGCTTCGCTGAGGCTGGCGGCATCGTCGATCACCAGCTCGGGGTGGAGCAGGCGGAAGTGGGCGAAGGCATGCTCGGTTTCCTGGGCGGCGGTGTCGCGGAAGAGCTTCGCCAGTTCGCCGTGGCCGAGCTGTTTGGCCACATCGGCGAAGAACAGGTACTTGCGGTTGGCCATGCTCTCGCCACCGAAGGCGGCTTCGAGATTGGCCTGGGTGCCGGGCTTGGAGAGGTCCATCATGGGGGGGTCCGTCTGGCGGAGAGCGGAAGGAAGGGGTCGACGCTGAACGAATCTTACACGAAGTCGGAATGAGTATGAGTTAGCGACTGGCTCTGTCGGTGGCTGGTGAGTCGGTGGCTGGTCGGTCGGTGGTTGGTCAGTAGGTGGCGCCGCTGCGGCGTTGGTGGATGGCGGTGGTGGCCGTGGCGTCGAGCAGGGCGCCGGCGCTGGCCTGGGCGTAGACCAGCCAGTGGTCTCCGCATTCCATCCGCTGCTGCACGCTGGCCTCCAGCCAGGCCAGGGCCTCCGGCAGCACGGGCTGCCCGCCGGGACTCCTTTCCAGGTTGAGGCCCGCGAACCGGTCGGCCCCCGGCGGGAAAGGCTTCAGGAACTGCTTCATCGGCCCGCTTTCCCTGCCTTCGGCCAGCACGTTCAGGGCGAAGCGGTCCCCCACATGCAGCAGGCCCTCCACCACCCGATCCTTGGCCACCGCCACCGTGAACCCCGGCGGCGAGAAGCTGGCCTGGCTCACCCAGCTGGCCACCATCGCTCCCCCCAGGCACTGATCGCCTTCGCCCTTGCTGGCGGTGAGCACGCACAGGGAGCCCACCACCCGCCCCAGGGCCTGCAGCGCCGGATTGCTGCGGGCCTCGCTCAGCCCTCCCCCCACGCTGCGGCGCTGGCTGCGGCGTTGCTCCTGCTGCAGGCGCCGCCCCAGGGCCGTGCCCGATTCCTCCAGGGTCCGCAGGGTCGCCAGGTCGGGGCTGAACTTCACCCGGATCGGCTCGAAGGCGAAGCTGAAGCCCCCATCCCGCAGCTTCGTTTCCAGCAGGTCGATCGCTTCGCCGCTCCAGCCGAAGCTGCCGAACACCCCCACCGGTCGGCTGCGGTCGCCCTCGGCCAGCACCGTGCCGAGGGCGGAAACGATCGGGGTGGGGGCATGGCCGCCCAGGGTGGGGGAGCCGATCAACAGGGCATCACAGCTGCGGATCGCCTGGATCAGCTGGTCGGCAGGGGCGAATTCGCAGTTGATGCTCTCCACCCGCACGCCGGTGCGGGCCACCCCCTGGGCCAGGGCATCGGCGATCGCCGCCGTGTTGCCGTAGGCACTGGCATAGAGCAGGGCTACGGCCAGCCGGGCGCGGCCCTGGGTTTCCCCCCAGCGGCGGTAGTCGCTTAGCAGGCTGCGCCAGCTTTCAGCGATCGCTGGCCCATGGCCCGGGGCGATCGTGCGGATCGGCAGGTCATCAAGGCGGTCGAGCACCGCTTCCACCTGCCGTGCCATCGGGGCCATCAGGCAGTCGTAGAAGTAACGGCGGTCCTCCTCGGTGCTGCTGCGGTTGGCTTCGTCGAAGGTTTCGCTGCAGAGGTGGGCGGCGAAGAACTTGCCGCTCATCAGCAGGCCGGTGCTCTCCTCAAACGCGAGCAGGCTGCCGGGCCAGCGGGGGGTGGGGGCGGGGATCAGGGTGAGGCGATGGCCCCGGGCCAGGTTGCGGCTCACTTCCTGTTTCACCACATCGATCGGCGGCAGGGGGGGCACCGCTGCTGCCGGGGCTGTTGGGGGCGCTGGGACCGCCGGGGCCGTTGGGGGCGCCGGTTTCGGCGGGTCCCACAGATCGGCCAGCAGCTGGGAGGCCGGATTCGAGGCCACCAGCATCAGGGCGGGCCAGCGGGCCGCCAGCTGGCGCAGCAGCGCCACCCGGTTGGGGTTCACGTGGCCCACAACCACCTTGAGGGCGCTGTCGGCCGGCACCAGGGCGGCCAGCTGCTCCAGGAAGGGTTCGGCGAAGGAGGCGCCGGGGGGATGCACCAGCACCGGCGGCACGGGCTGGCCGGCGGCGTTGCTGCCGGCCAGGAACAGGAAGCTGTTGGCACTGGTGCCCCGCTCCAGGCCGTACTCCACCTCGAACCGGAGACGCCGCGGGCTCAGGCCCCGGAGGCAGACCAGACCCTCCTCGATCGGCAGCTGAATGACGCGGCGCTCCTCGGACATCGGTGCTCCTATCAATCTCGGTTCAGTGTCGGTGGCAGGTCAGTAATGGTTGCCCACCTTTCGATGGTGCACGGCGGTGCCGGCTTCGGTGTCGGCCACATTGCCCTCCTCCACCACGGCATAGATGATCCAGTGATCGGGCCCCTCCATCCGCTGGGCCACCCGGCAGCCCAGGTAGGCCAGGGCATCGCCGAGCACCGGACCGCCCGCCGCCACCCCGTCGAGGGTGCTGACGCCGGCGAAGCGGTCGGCCCCGGGCGGGAAGCGTCTGAGGAAATGGCGGAGCAGATCCTGGTGGTTGTCTTCGCGCAGGATGTTGAGCACGAAGCGGTCGCCCACCTGCATCAAGGCCTCGATCGCCCGGTCCTTGGCCACCGCCACCGTGAGGCCGGGTGGGTCGAAGCTGGCCTGGCTCACCCAGCTGGCCACCATGGCGCCGCTGCGGCTGGTGTTGCCATCGCTCTGCAGCGCCGTGACCACATACAGGCCGCCGCTGAGCCGGCCGAGGGCCTTGTCGAGGTCGCCATCGAGGGCCTTCATGGCGGCGATGGTGCGGGCCTTGGTGAGCAGCTGGCCCAGGTCGGTGCCGGCCTCTTCGCAGCGCTGGTAATCGGCGGCGCCGGGCACCTGGCGGATCCGCAAGGGTTCGAAGGCCTGCTTCTGGTCGAGTCCCCGCAGCTGGGACGCCACCGTGTCGATCGGCTGGTCGTTGCCGCCGAAGGCGTCGTAGCAGCCCACCCACTGCTTCGGCTGCAGGGCCGCCAGCAGGGTGCCGATCGAGGCCTGCAGCTCCGGGTCGGGATCGGCTGGCCAGGTGGGCACCACCACGGCGCTGGCCTCCCCCACCAGGGCCGAGAGCTCCTGGGCATCGGTGGCGCGCAGGTCCACCAGTTGCACCTGGGCCTCCGCCTTGCCGATGCCGCGGGCGATCGCCTGGCTGATCCGGTCGCAGAAGCCGTACTGACTCAGATAACAGACCGCGGCATAGGCCTCGCCCTTGCTGCGGCCCGTGCTCCACTCGCGGTAGTCGCCCAGCCACAGCCCGAGGTGATGGCGCAGCAGCGGCCCGTGACCCACGGCCACCGTGGTGATCTCGGGCAGGGCCTCCATCCGCTTGAGGGCCTGCAGCACGCTGCGGGCATTGGGGCCCATCAGGCAGTCGAAATAGAAGCGGAAGTCCGGGGCAATGGCCCCGGGGTCCACGTCGAAGAGGTCGTCGCTGCAGTAGTGCAGCCCGAAGGCATCGCAGGTGTAGAGGATGCCGGTGCCGTGGTCGAACGAAAAGATCGTGTCGGGCCAGTGCAGGTTGGGGGCACTGAGAAATTCAAAGCGGTGCTGCACGCCGCTTTCGGGGTTGGTGCCGAGGTCAAGCTCGTCGCCGCTCTTGACGGCGCGGCTTCGGAACGGCCGATGCACCTGGTTTTCCAGGAACTGGATCGCCACCTTGGAGCCCACGATCTCGATCTCCGGGTGGAGGTCGATCAGGTGGCCGATCAGGCCCGAGTGGTCGGGTTCGGTGTGGGAGACGATCAGATGGTCGATCGCCTTTGGATCGATCTGCTGCTGCAGCAGGGGCAGCCAGGTGGCCTCGAACTTGAGGTGGCTCGTATCGATCAGGGCCGTGCGTTCCCCTCGCACCAGAAAGCTGTTGTAGGTGGTGCCGTTGCGCAGGCCGAATTCGATGTCAAAGCGGCTGCGGTCCCAGTCGAGCGAGCGGATCGTGGCGGTATCGGGCCCGATCGCTTCGCACTGCAGGGTGAGGCGGCCGCTGGCGGTGGGCTGGCTGGTCATCGCACCTTGCTCCTTGCGCCGGTGGGGTGGACTGTAAGCAGCTCTGCCGGGAGCTGACGGTATTCGCCCAGCTCTGAGCCCCAGGGATTCCGGAGCGCCGCAGATCAGAGCACGGAAGGAATCAGATCGGCATGACCGTTGGAGGTGAGGTAGGAGGTCGTCTGGTCGCGGCTCTGGTAATTGGCGTAGCGGATGTTGCCGTCGTCGTGGAGGAGGGAGCGGAGATAGGCGGTGCCGTCGTTGACTTTCCAGTAGAGCTCCTGGATGCCGTCGTTATCGAAGTCGCCCGAAAGGCGAGCCGAGAGGTTGTCGATGAGGAGGTCGTTCTGGAAGCGTCGCTGGCTGTCGTTGGGGCCGCCGCGCTTGGGAGCCTTCTCGCCGCTAAGCAGGTAGCCGGGCCGAGCTGTGTTTTGCTCGCCTTCCTTGACGAGGGGATCGTCGTAGATACCGACGACGCGGGTGATGCCGCCTTTGCCGTGGTCGGCGTAGTCGATCTGGCGGGTGAGGGGATCGACGGCGGCGGAGGCCCAGCGGCCGCTGCTGCGATTGGTGAACAGGGCCTGTGGCAGGCCGTCGCGCTGCAGGGAGAAAAGGCCCTGGAAGCGGTAGTCGGCGGCGATGGAGTTGTTGAGGGCCTCAGGAGCACCACCGTGGGGGATGCCGTCGTAATCACGGAGGCCGGGGAGGGTGCAGGTGCGGCCGGGCTGGAGATCAAGCGGGGCGCTGGGGTCGCCGAAGCCGGCGGCCTCTGGCAGCGGCCGGTCCGCCTTGATCGCCCTCCCTGCCCCGTCGATCAGCAGGGTGGTGCTGTGGCTGGCGGGGCGCCGTTCGGTGCGCACCAGGTTGTAGTTGGCATCGAGCACCGGGAAGAGGTGCACCGGCTGCAGGGAAACGGCCGCTTCATAGGCTCCTGATCCGCTGGGCAGGCGGGTGAGGTTGATCTCCAGGTGGCCGTAGTGGCGCCCACCGGAGATCAGCTGGGGAACACCGTTGAGCGTCTGCCATACCTCCGCTTCGTTGCGGTCGGCGCTCCAGACGGAGAAGGGGTTGAGGTTGAGCACGTCGGGCACGCCGCCCCGGAGCCCATCTCCGGCAACGCCGACGTCGTAGTAGGTGACCCCGCGACCATCGCGGTCGAGGTCCACATAGCTTTCCTCAAACATCTCATCGTGGCCGTTGAGCACCAGCGCCACGCCGTATTGCTCGAACAGGGGTTGATAGATCCGCAGCGGCGTACCCGACTGGGTGTAGAGCCCGGGGGCGAACAGGTCGCGCAGCGGACGGCTGTTGCTGCCGCTGCTGTAGGGCGCATGGTGAAACTGAACGATCACGATCCGGCCGGCATCGCGCGCCTGCTGCAGTTGCGCCTGGGTCCAGTTCCACTGGGTGCTGCCGGGCCCGAAGGGGGCCAGATCGTTGGGAACCCCGGCCTTGGCAGCGGCATCCGCGTACTGGCTGGCGGTGTAACTGGGCTGGGTGTCGGTGCCGATCAGGGCCGGATCGGTGCTGTAGGGATCGAGGCCCAGGGTGCGGGCCGGCTGGCCCGGGCCGCCGTAGCTGCTGGTCGTTTCGTCCGGACTGCCGTTGGTGCTGTCGAGGGTGAGGATCGTGACCGGCCCGACATCGACGCTGTAGTAGTCGTCCTGTTGGCTGGGGGTGCCGTTGGCGGGGGCGTCGAAATAGGTGTGGTACTTGAGCCGGCCCTGCAGCGGCAGGAAGCCGGGTTCGCTGCTGCCGGCCACGGCTCCGCTGCCATAGCCGTTGCCGGATCCGTTCACGGCTCCGAAGGTTTCCCAGTTGCCCAGGGCCGGCAGGATCGGGGTGGAACTGAGCAGGTTGCCGAGCTCGCCGGCGGTGTGGCGGAAGAATTCATCCCAGCCGGGTTGGTACGCACCGCCCTGCACCAGGTCGCCCGGCATCAGCAACAGATCCGGTTGGCGTTGGGCGATCAGCTCGAGGTTGCGGTCGAAACCCTCGGTTTCGGTGAGCGCATAGCGCAGCGCGGTTTCGCTCTGGGGCAGCCCGTTCGGGGCCAGCACCGTGGTGGTGGACGTGCCGAAGCGGCGGGCCCAGGCGCTGGAGCTGGGATCGGGCCGTTGGCCGGAGCCGAGGGCGGCGGCGGGCCAGTCGCGCCGATTGCCGCGCCCCAGGGGATCGGTTTCGCTGTCGGAGAGGGCGATCAGCCGCAGTTGATTCCAGCCCGCGGCGCTGGGAGGGGTCTGGAAGCTGGCCTGCTCCACGCTCTCGCCTGCCCGCACCCGGTAGCTGTAGGTGGTGTCGGGGTCGAGGTCTGCCAGTTCCAGCGTGGCCTTGTACGAGGGGCCCGCGGCCAGCCAGGACCCCTGCTCCAGCCCGGGGATGGTCTGGTTGCGCTCAATCTCGGTGTAGCCCAGCTGCTCCTGGCGCTCGGGCTTGACCGTGAGGCTGCGGGGCGCGGAGGCCGGGATGGCACCGCCCCAGACCTCCAGGGTGCAGGGCACCTCGGAATCGGTGAACCAGGTGATCCGGATCCCGTCGGCGGAGGGGTTCTGGAGGTAGGGAAGAATCCGGAACACGTTTAGGGAGGCTGGATTTCAGGCGGGGTGAGCAGGAGGCAGAGTAGAGAGGGCCATCAGATCAGGGCAGGGCGGTAATCCAATCGGCGTGCCCGTTGGAGGAGAGGTAGGAGGTCAGCGGCCAGCAGCGATCCATCCGCCAGGCTGGCCATGCTGCTGGGAAAGCCGAGGCCGCTGGCAAATCGGGTGACGGCAAAGCGTGCACTGTCGCTTTCCCTAGACGAATCGACGCGCTGCGTGCTTGCCGTTCGCCCGTCTGCGATTCCTATCGGAAACAGCTGCGAATGGAAGCCCCGCCGCCGGGTTCGGGGCAGAATGGGGCCAACCTGCTGGGGAGTGGCAATTCGGTGACAACCTCAGACCAGGAGAGGTTCAAGTTCGCCCTTACCCAGCTGCACGGCCACCTTCTGGAGGCCAGCCGCCCCGATCGCTATAAGCCTGACGAAAACTTCGCCCTGGCCAGCGTGTGTTTTGGGGTGGACGGCGATTTCGGTGCGCCGAGCGTGGGTGAGATTCTCGACGTCAGCCTCGATGGCATGAAGATCGCCCTGGGGGTGGGTCCCCTGCTGGAGGCGGAACAGGCGTGCCGGATTGTGGTGCAGGGTCAGGGGCAGACCTACGAACTGCTGGGTCGGGTGCGCTGGGTGGAGGCCAGTCCGTTCATCACCGTGTTCGGGGTGGCCCTGGATCAGGCCGCCATCCACAGCGGACCTGCCGCCTGAGGCGCCGACCCTTCAGATCCACCACCAGTCGGCGAAACTGGCCGCCTGGCCGCAGCGCTGGCCCGCTCCATCCCACAGCGTCCAGAGCCGGGCGCCTTTGATCTGGAAGCGGCGGCCCGCGCTATCCACCCGGATGCCGGCGTAACCACGGATCGCGTCCTGCTGGAGGGCCTGGAGCAGGGCTTCGGAGCGGGCCTGCCGTTCGGCCGGTTCGGCCGTGAGCCGCGAGGGCATGCCCACCTGGGCGCTCCATGGCCGCCGCCACAGGCGCAGGGCGGAGCGGTTGGCGTAGATCAGGCAGGGGTCGGAAGCGCCATCGTGGGCCATCACCACGGCCGCCGCCGCGAACAGCTCCTGGGCCTGTTGCCGCTCGCTTCTGCCTGGCCCGCAGGCCAGCAGGGGTTGGCCGTAGGCCTGCTGATGGCTGCGCAGGATCAGGCTGGCCAGTTGCTGGGTGCCGGGCTCCAGCCAGGGGGCTTCAGCCATCGGTGGCTTCGCTGCTGCCGGTGGCCATGGCCCGGGCCATCGCCTGCTGCCCCATCTGGCTGCCGTGCTCGATCAGGTGCTCCAGGAAGAGGCGATTCGCCTCCGGAAAGCGGGGTTCCACCGCCAGGGGCAGGGGGCCGGCCCCCTCCACGCCCGATTCCCCTTCCATCGCCGGAGTGATCACCACCAGATCGGGATCGAGGGCCGCGTCATACCGCCACCAGCGGGCTGGGTTCGCCACGGCCGGGTGGAGGGGATGGGGTGCCGGCTCGAAGGGGGTTGCGATGCCTTCCAGCCGCCGCTGGGCCAGTTCGGCCAACAGTTGCCCGCGGGTGCGGCCGCGCAGCTGGAACAACACGAAGGGATCCTCACTGAAGCGGTCGCCCATCAGGTAGTAGACGGCGCTGACGTGCTTGCAGATGTTGACCTTCTTATCCGGGCAGGTGCATTCGCTGCGCACCTCCTGCAGCTTGAACGGAAACAGGCGGCGGCCGCTGGCGGCGAAGGCCCGTTCGATGTCCTCGGGCATGATCCCCGCCAGCAACTGGGCGGACCAGCGGGCTTTCTGGCCGAGGGCCTCGAGCACGTAGCCCCAGTCCTCATCGCTGAGCACATCGAGCCAGAGCTTCACCTTGTAGGGATCCTTTTCGGTGCCCTGCACCCGGGCGTGCACCCGCCGCCCCTCGAAGCGGATGGAGGTGACATTGCCTTCGCGGGCGTAGGTCCAGGCCCGTTCGAGCCGTTTCTTGAAGCGGTAGGAGTTGATCAGCTCCATCCATTGCGCCACCCACCAGGGCTGTTGCCCGAGGCCCTGTTGGCCGAGCTGGGTGGTGATCGTGCTGCCGGAGACGGTCATGGTCGTGTACCCCGTTCTCCAGTCTGCCCGTTCGGCCGGGCGGCCCCGCTCAGAGCGCCGGCGGCAGGCCTGTCGCTGCTGAACTGCGGCAGAAGTGCGGGGGGGGTGGTCCTAGGGTGGGTGCTTGCCCGGGAAGCTCTGCAGCGTGAGTCGCAATCAGGCGCTGCAGGCGCTCACCCCCCCTTCGGCCCCGGCTACCTTCGGCTCGCCGCGCCTGGCCGATGGGCCCCGCTTTCCCCGGTTTGCCGCCAGCGGTCGTTTTGAGGCGGTGCTGCGCGCCAGGGTGCACGAGCATTTCGCCCGCAGCGGTCGCCGCCGCCGCGATGCAGCGGCGATGTATCTCAAGACGGCCCTGATCCTGCTCTGGTTCGGGGTCAATTACCTGTTGCTGCTGACCGCGAGCAGCTGGGTCACCGCCGTGCCCCTCTCGCTCAGCCTCGGCCTGGCGATCGCGGCCGTGGGCTTCAACATCCAGCACGACGGCGGCCACGGCGCCTACTCCGATCGGCGCTGGATCAATCGTCTGGCGGCGATGACGCTTGATGTGATGGGGGGCAGTTCGTATCTCTGGGCCAGGAAGCACAACGGCCTCCATCACACCTACACCAACCTCAGCGGCAGCGACGACGACATCAACCTCGGCCTGCTGGGTCGCCTGGCGCCGGACCAGCCCCACCGGCCCTGGCACCGCTGGCAGCACCTCTACCTCTGGCCGCTCTATGGCCTGCTGCCGATCAAGTGGGCCGTCTACGACGACTTCTCCGATGTGCTGATGCGCCGCATGGGCCGTTATGCCCTGCCCCCCCTGCGGCCGCGCGACTGGCTTGTGTTTCTGGGCGGCAAACTCGCCTTCTTCGGCCTGGCCTTCGCCCTCCCCCTCAGCCTGCATGCTCCGGCGCAGGTGTTCGGCTGCTATTTCCTCGCCTCCCTGCTGGAGGGGGTGGTGCTGAGCGTGGTCTTCCAGCTGGCTCACTGCGTGGAGGGGGCGGAGTTCCCTTCGCCGGCGGTCGGCGCCCCGATCGCCACCCCCTGGTTGAGCCATCAGCTGGCCACCACCGTGGATTTCAGCCGTTCCAATCCGCTGCTGGGCTGGCTGCTGGGCGGGCTCAACTATCAGGTGGAGCACCACCTCTTCCCCCAGATCTCCCACGTGCACTACGCCGCCCTGTCGCCGATCGTGGAGCGCACCTGCCGCGAGTTCGGGGTTCCCTTCCGCGACCACGGCAGCCTGCTCAACGGCGTGGTGGCCCATTACCGCTGGCTGCGGCGCATGGGTCGTCCGCCTGTCGCGCCGGGCTGATCCGGAACCGGCCTCAGCTGTCTTCCAGCGCCACCAGTTCGCGTAGCTGGCCCATCTCCAGCCCCCCGAGCCATTCCTCGCCGCTGCCCACGATGTCGGCCGCCAGCTTGGATTTCTCCTGGATCATGCGGTCGATCTTTTCCTCCACCGAGCCGCTGGTGATGAACTTGTGCACCAGCACGCGGTTCTGCTGGCCGATGCGATAGGCCCGGTCGGTGGCCTGGTTCTCTACCGCGGGGTTCCACCAGCGGTCGATGTGAAACACATGGCTGGCGCGGGTGAGGTTGAGACCCACGCCGCCGGCCTTGAGCGAGAGCAGGAACAGCTGGGGACCGCGGGGATCCTCCTGGAAGCGATCCACCATCGCCTGCCGGTCGGCCTTGCTGCTGCCGCCGTGCAGGAAGGGCACCTCCTGGCGCCAGCGGCGCTGCAGGTGGGCCTTGAGCAGGTGGCCCCATTCGGCGAACTGGGTGAACAGCAGGGCCCGATCGCCCGCTTCGATCACCTCCTCGAGAATCTCCTCCAGGCGCTGCAGCTTGGCGCTGCGGGCGGCGAAGTTGGCATCCACGTCGCCCTCCTTGAGGGCGAGGGCCGGGTGGTTGCAGATCTGCTTGAGCCGGGTGAGCAGGGCCAGCACCTGGCCGTGTTTCTGGCCGAGCGGCGCCCGGGCGATCGCATCGAGACTCTCCTCCACGGTCTTGTTGTAGAGCTTCTTCTGCTCGGGGCTGAGCCCCACCCATTCCCGCAGCTCCACCTTCTCGGGCAGGTCGGAGATGATCGAACGGTCGGTCTTGAGACGCCGCAGGATGAAGGGGCCCACCCGGGCCTTGAGGTCCCGCAGGGAGCTCATGTCGCCATAGCGCTCGATCGGCAGGCGGTAGCGCTGGCGGAAGAAGGCCTCCTCGCCCAGCACCCGTGGGTTGAGGAAGTCCATCAGCGCCCAGAGTTCACTCACCCGGTTTTCCACGGGGGTGCCGGTGAGGGCGATGCGGAAGCGGCCATTCTTGCCGGGGCGGCCGAGGTCGCGGGCGGCCTGGGACTGCTTCGATCCGGGGTTCTTGATCGCCTGGGCCTCGTCGATCACCATCCCCTGCCAGTCCACCGTTTCCAGCAGTTCGCTGTCGCGCTGGAGCAGGCCGTAGGTGGTGAGCACCAGGTCCACCCCTTCGAGTGCTTTCTGCAGGGCGGCGGGGCTGGAGGCGCGGCGCGGCCCGTAGTGTTCGCGAACCTCCAGTTCGGGGGTGAAGCCGGCCGCCTCGCGCTTCCAGTTGGTGAGCACCGAGGTGGGGGCCACCAGCAGCACGGGCCTGCGCAGTTCCTGCTCGGCCTTGAGGTGCTGCAGGAAGGCCAGCAGCTGGATCGTCTTGCCCAGGCCCATGTCGTCGGCCAGGCAGGCGCCCTGGTCGAAGCGGTGCAGGAAGGCCAGCCAGCCCAGGCCGCGCTCCTGATACGGCCGCAGCTGGCCGGCGAAGCCCTCCGGCGCCGGCAGGGGATCGGGGGCCTTCTGCTGGTGGTACTGCTCCAGCACCGCCTGCAGCCGCGGCCCAGGGTCGAAGTGGTGCACCGGCAGGCGATGGAAGGTGTCGCCGGCGTTGGCGGTGAGCCTCAGGGCATCGTCGAGGCTGAGGGTGGGTTTGGCGGCGCAGAAGCGTTCGGCGTTGCGCTGGTCGGCGGGGCGCAGTTCGATCCAGGCGCCCTTGTGCTGCACCAGCGGGCTGCGCTTCGCCCAGAGCCGCTCGAGGTCGTTGAGGCTGAGGGTGACGCCGCCGATCATCAGCTCCCACTTCCACTCGAGGCTCTCGACGAGGCTGAAGCCACGGGAGCGATCCGGCAGTTCCGCGGTGATCGAAAGGCCGAGGCGGCTGGCCAGGCCGCCGCTGAGGCTCGGGGGCAACACCACCCCCACGCCCACATCCCGCAGCTGGCTGGCGGCGGTGCGCACCAGCACGAACGCTTCGGCCGGGGTGAGCTGCATCGATTCGGGCGCCGCGGAATCGAGGCCC
The DNA here is from genome assembly GCA_040399125.1 of Cyanobium sp. Lineage (GTDB taxonomy): Bacteria > Cyanobacteriota > Cyanobacteriia > PCC-6307 > Cyanobiaceae > Cyanobium. The sequence continues at coordinate 44,546 of JBBASR010000012.1, forward strand.
CGTTCGATCGGCGTGAACACCTGCAGGGCCCGCCCGAGACCCTCGAGCAGCAGCGCGCCCGGTTGTTTGACTTCCACCTCGCCCAGCTGCAGGGTGCCGGCCCCCCGGGCCCATACCCCTGCGGCCGGCAGCTTCAGGCTCGGATCGGCCTCGGCCTGGAGGGAGAAGCGCAGCTCCCAGAGCTCCTCATCGGCCGGCGGCGTGAACAGTTCGAGGCAGGCCCGGGCAGGCGCCACCCGGCCCGCCACCGCTTCGCGCCAGTGGTGGGTGGCGATCTCCAGCCGTTCGTTCTCCTCTTCCTCAAGCCGCAGCCGGCCATCGCCCGGGCCCAGGGCCCGCTGCCAGGCGCTGAGCAGCGGATCGAGCCCCTCCCCCGGCGGGCGGAAGCCGGAGCGCAACTGGCCATCCAGCAGCGACTCCACCAGGCTGGCCACCCGCAGCCGGCCGCTGCCGGGGCGGCGACAGGCCAGCGCCTGCTGATCCGGGCCGGTGGCCGTGGCGCAGGTGGCCACCTGGGGCAGCTGGGTGGCCAGCTCCTCGAGCCGGCGCCTGTCGCCTTCGCGGTTGAGCAGCGGCAGCCAGCGGGCCATGCCGCCCTCCACTTCGGGCAGCCAGCGGCCGCGGGCGATCAGGCTCAGGGCCCAGCGCTGCAGATGGGTCCACCAGCGCAGGTCGTCGGAGAGGCCGGGGTGGTCGCCGGAGAGGGGCAGATCGCTGAGCCATTCGGCGGCGGCACCGGGTTCAAGGGCCAGCCCTTCCACCTGCCAGGGCCACCACTCCACGGTCTTGGGAATCGGTTCGCCGGCCTGCAGGGGCAGGCCACTCCAGTTGGTGTCGGTGCTGCTGCTGCGACGGCGGCCCCGGGCCGCCTGGCCGCGGCTCGGCAATGTGAGGCAGGCGCTGGCCGGCCGCACCGCTTCCGACCAGAGATCGAGTTCTTCCAGCAGGCCGGCTAGGTCGTCGGCATTGAGGGTGAGCGGATGCTCGGGAACGGTGTCGCCCGGGCAGGCCGGGGAGGCCACGCGCCAGGTGTCAGCCCAGAGCAGCAGCCTTCCGCCCGGCCCTGAAGGTGGAAACAGCCAGGTGGCATGCAGCAGGCTCATGGCCGCAGGTTCATCGCCGCAGGAAGGAAAGCAGGGGGGGCAGGGCTGCCATGCCGCCGACCGGAGAGATGGTAGATCCGCCCCTGCTGGCCCTAGGCCGCGGCGGGCCGCAGGCCTGGCAGCAGCTTCGGCAGCAGCTGCAGCAGCAGGGCGCTGCCCACCAGCGGCAGCCACAGGGGCCACCAGCCCTGAAGCAGCTCAAGGGCAGTGTGCAGCGGGGCGGTGACGGGATAGGAAAGGGCCAGGGGCGGAGCGCTGGCCAGGCTGCGGATGCCGCAGACCGCGCCCACTAGGCCCGCCTGCAGATGGCCGTCATCGGGATCCACCCGCTGCAGGTGGAACGCCAGCAATCCGTAGAAGAAGCCGCAGCCGGCCGCCCGCAGCGCCGGATCCAGGCCCCGCAGCAGCCCGGCAGCCGCTGCCTCTGGTAGGCCACCGGCCAGGGCGACGCCCAGGAGCAGGCCGATGCTTCCGGCCGTGATGGCCGCCAGCAGGGCCCAGCTCAGGGAGCGCAACCGCAGGGAGGCGCGGGAGCCGGTGGCGGGGGAAGGAACAGCCAACGGCGGGCGGCTGGGCCGCGCAATCATGCCTGCCGTTGCGGAAACCTGGCGAGAACCCGCCTAGCGTGCCGGCGGAATGCCACAAAGGAATTCAACGTGGAGGGCGCTCCTGCCGATTCGAGCAATCGGGCCGGGGATCAGGCCGGTTCCGGGCCGCCGCTCATCGATCCCCAGCGGGCCCTGCTTGACATGCTGGGCGTGGCGACGGCGATCAGCGGAGCTTCCGATCTCGCTTCGCTGCTGCAGTCGATTCTCACCACCTCGCGTCAGCTCACCGCCAGTGATGCCGGCAGCATCTATACTGATCGACGAAAGCTCGGGCGCCACCACCCCCAGCCTGCTGTTCGCCGCCTTCCAGAACAGCAGCCTTGAGCAGCAGCTGGCCTTCGGGGAAGACAGGGAGGGAGAGGACGACCTGCGCCAGCTGCGCTATCCGATCACTCCTGAGCGGCTGGTGGGCTGGTGTGTCCTCAGCGGCGAGCTGCTCAACATTCCCGACGCCTACGCCATCGCGCCGGATTGTCCCTATCGGTTTGATGAGAGCTTCGACCGGCGCTTCGATTACCGGGCCGTTTCGGTGCTGGTGGTGCCGCTGCGCACCACCGAGGGGACGGTGGTGGGGGTGATGCAGCTGATCAACCGCAAGCATGATCCCGGGGCCCGGATCACACCCGCCACGGCGGCCGAGCTGGTGCGTTCCTTCGACCGCTTCGACCAGCAGCTGATCGAGGCCCTGGCCAGCCTGGCGGCGGTGTGTGTGGAGCGGACCCGATTGCTGGAGGGGCAGCAGAAGCAGATCGATTCGATGATCTCCCTGCTGGCCGGCGCCATCGACGCCAAAAGTCCCCATACCGGCCGTCACTGCTCGCGGGTGCCGGAGCTGGCGCTGATGCTGGCGGAGGCGGCGGAGGCCTGCGAGAGCGGGCCGCTGGGGGAATTCCGCTTCGCCGATGAGAAGGACTGGCGCGAATTCCGGGCCGCGGCCTGGCTGCACGACTGCGGCAAGATCAGCACGCCGGAAGCGGTGGTGGACAAGGCCACCAAGCTCGAGACCGCCTACAACCGCATCCACGAGATCCGCACCCGCTTTGAGGTGTTGCTGCGGGATGCCCGCATCGCCCAGCTGGAGGCCCAGCTGGCGGGGGGCGATGGCCAGCAGCTCCAGCAGGAGTACGAGCGCCGCGCCCAGCAGCTGCAGGAGGACTTCCGGTTCGTGGCCGCCTGCAACCTCGGCTCCGAGGGCATGGATCCGGAGGCGCTGGAACGGCTGCGGCAGCTGGCCGGGGTCACCTGGTGGCGCCATTTCGACGATCGCCTCGGCCTGGCTGGGAGGAGGCTTCCCGCTGCACCGAGTCGGTGGCTGCGTTGCCGGCTCCGGAGCCATTGTTGGCCGACAAGCCGCGGCATCGCATTCCCCGTCCGCCCGAGGAGCTGCCCGATCCTTCCTGGCGGTTCACGATGCAGGCGCCGGAGCTGCTGTACAACCAGGGCGAGATCCACAACCTCTCGATCCTGCGGGGCACGCTCACCCCGGAGGAGCTCTACAAGATCCGCGAGCACATGATCCACACGATCGTGATGCTGGAGAGCATCTCCTTCCCGCCGGCGATGTCGCGGGTGGCGGCGATCGCCGGCTCCCACCACGAGACCCTCACCGGCAGCGGCTATCCCCGCGGGCTGGCGGCGGAGCAGCTTTCGGTGCCAGCCCGGATCCTGGCGATCGCCGACATCTTCGAAGCGCTCACCGCCTCGGACCGGCCCGACAAACTCGGCAAGACCCTTTCCGAGGCGGTGGGGATCCTGGCGGGTTTCCGCGACCGTTCCCACATCGATCCCCACCTGTTCGATCTCTTCCTGAGTTCCGGCGTCTATCTCTCCTATGCGCAGCGCTTCCTGCCTGCGCACCAGATCGATCCGGTGGACATTCACCAGCACCTGCGCTGAGGGCGCCCGGAGCTGGGCCTGTGCTGGGCGATCATGCCCATCTTGGTCCTGTTCCGCTCCGTCATGGTCGCCTCTCCCACTCCCCGCTCCGGCGCCGAGATCCGGGAGGCCTTCCTGCGCTTCTACGAGCAGCGGGGCCACAGGCCGATGGCCAGCGCCTCGCTGGTGCCGGAAGACCCCACGGTGCTGCTCACGATCGCTGGCATGCTGCCGTTCAAGCCGGTGTTCCTGGGGCAGCAGGAGCGGCCGGCGCCGCGGGCCACCAGCAGCCAGAAGTGCATCCGCACCAACGACATCGAGAACGTGGGCCGCACGGCCCGGCATCACACGTTCTTTGAGATGCTCGGCAACTTCTCCTTCGGCGATTACTTCAAGGAGCAGGCGATCCAGTGGGCCTGGGAGCTGAGCACCGGGGTGTTTGGCCTCTCGCCGCAGAACCTGGTGGTGAGCGTGTTCCGCGAGGACGAAGAAGCCGCCGCGATCTGGCGCGACCTGGTGGGGGTGAACCCCAAGCGCATCATCCGCATGGATGAGGCCGACAACTTCTGGGCCTCGGGCCCCACCGGCCCCTGCGGGCCCTGCTCGGAGATCTACTACGACTTCAAGCCCGAACTCGGCGACGACGGCATTGACCTGGAGGACGACTCGCGCTTCATCGAGTTCTACAACCTGGTGTTCATGCAGTACAACCGCGACGCGGAGGGCACCCTGACGCCGCTGGCCAACCGCAACATCGACACCGGCATGGGCCTGGAGCGCATGGCCCAGATCCTGCAGGCGGTGCCCAACAACTACGAAACCGATCTGATCTATCCGCTGGTTGAAACGGCGGCGGGGCTGGCCGGGGTTGACTACCGCGCCCTCGACGAGAAGGGCAAAACCTCTCTGAAGGTGATCGGCGACCATTCCCGCGCCATCACCCAGCTGATCGGCGATGGCGTCACCGCCAGCAACCTGGGCCGCGGCTACATCCTGCGCCGGCTGCTGCGCCGCGTCGTGCGCCACGGACGCCTCCTCGGCATCGACAAGCCGTTCCTGACGGCGATGGGGGAGGCGTCGATCGCGCTGATGCAGGCGGCCTACCCGCAGCTGCTGGAGCGCCGCGAGGTGATTCTGGCGGAGCTGCAGCGGGAGGAGGCCCGCTTCCTGGAAACCCTGGAGCGCGGGGAGAAGCTGCTGGCGGATGTGCTGGCGGCTGGGCCCCAGCAGATCTCCGGCGAGCAGGCGTTTGAGCTGTACGACACCTACGGCTTCCCGCTCGAGCTCACCGAGGAGATTGCCGAAGAGCACGGGCTCAGCGTGGATCTGGCGGGCTTCGAGGTGGCGATGGAGGCCCAGCGCCAGCGGGCCAAGGCCGCGGCGGTGAGCCTCGACCTCACCCTGCAGGGGGCGATCGAGCAGATGGCGGCTGAGCTGGAGGCCACCGCCTTCAAGGGCTATGAGGCCCTGGAGCATCCCAGCTGTGTGCTGGCGCTGGTGGTGAATGGCGAGCCGGCGGAGCGGGCGGTGGCCGGCGATGCCGTGCAGCTGGTGCTCGATTCCACTCCCTTCTATGGCGAGGGCGGCGGCCAGGTGGGGGATCGCGGCCTGCTCAGCGGCGGCGGCGCCGACAGCGGCCCCGAAGGCGGCGTGATCGTGGTGATCGAGGCCGTGAGCCGCAACCGCAGCGTGTTCGTCCACAGCGGCCGGATCGAGCGCGGCAGTCTGGCGGTGGGTGATCTGGTGAATGCCCAGGTGGATCGGGCCTGCCGGCGCCGCGCCCAGGCCAACCACACCGCCACCCACCTGCTGCAGGCGGCCCTCAAGCAGGTGGTGGATCCGGGCATCGGCCAGGCCGGCTCGCTGGTGGATTTCGATCGGCTGCGCTTCGATTTCCACTCCCCCCGGGCCGTGACCGCCGCCGAACTGGAGCGGATCGAGGCCCTGATCAACGGCTGGATCGCCGATGCCCACGATCTGGAGGTGCAGGAGATGGCGATCGAGCAGGCCAAGGCCGCCGGCGCCGTGGCGATGTTCGGGGAGAAGTACGCCGATGTGGTGCGGGTGGTGGATGTGCCCGGGGTGTCGATGGAGCTGTGCGGCGGCACCCACGTGGCCAACACCGCCGAGATCGGCCTGTTCAAGATCGTGGCCGAATCCGGCGTGGCCGCTGGCATCCGCCGCATCGAGGCGGTGGCCGGCCCGGCCGTGCTCGCCTACCTCAACGAGCGTGATGTTGTGGTGAAGGCCCTGGGGGAGCGGTTCAAGGCCCAGCCCGGCGAGATCGTGGAACGGGTGGCAGCGCTCCAGGAGGAGCTGAAGGGCACCCAGAAGGCCCTGGCGGCGGCCCGCAGTGAGCTGGCGGTGGCCAAGGCGGCGGCCCTGGCGGCCCAGGCGGAGGCCGTGGGTCCGTTCCAGGTGTTGGTGGCCCGCCTCGATGGCGTGGAGGGAGCGGGTTTGCAGAGCGCCGCCCAGGGCCTGGCTGACCAGCTGGGGGAGGGGGCTGCGGTGGTGCTCGGGGGCCTGCCGGATCCGGCGGATCTGGGCAAGGTGGTCCTGGTGGCCGCCTTCGGCAAGGCCGTGATCGCTGCGGGCCAGCAGGCCGGCAAGTTCATCGGTGGCGTGGCGCAGGCCTGCGGCGGCGGCGGCGGCGGCCGGCCCAACCTGGCCCAGGCCGGCGGCAAGGACGGCGCGGCCCTGGCGACGGCGCTCGCGGCGGCGCGCACCAGCCTGGTTGCCGCCCTCGGTTGAGCGGCGGCAGTGCTGAGCGGTGCCAGCCACAGCCGCGTCGCCAGGGTCACCGCCAGGCGGCGGTATCCATGCCGCCACAGATCCCCAGATCGTGATCGCCTGCTGCAGGCCCTGCTTCAGCCTCGGACAGAGGGGAGCGTCGATCAGCAGGCGCTGTTCGCCGGCCCAGGCGGCGTAGGGCAGGCAGGCCAGGGCAAAGGCTTCCGGACTGGCCTGAAGGGCCTCGGCCAGAGGGCCCTGCGCTTCAAAGAACAGTGTTTCCGCAGGCCGCTTCAGCGTTTCCCAGATCACGGTGGCGGCCGCTCTGCGGCTGTGCCGTCCGGATTCGATGCGGAGATCGGTGATTCGCATTATTTGCAGCCGCGCAACTTCATCCGCGCAGCTTCGCCAACCAGCCCACCCGCTGGTGCTGCAGTGTCCTCGCCAGTCGCTGTGGTGCCCGGGGCTGAAGCAGCCGGCTGAGGGATCGCAGCAGCGCGGGATCGGTGCCGCTCGTGTGCAGATGGTCCCGGGCCTGGAGCAGCCGGTGGCGCATGTCCAGGCTGTCGACCTTCACCCGTTCGAGGGCGGCCAGGTGGAGCGGTGCCGGAAAGGCAGGCCAGTGCTGGTCGCCGCAGGCGGCCCGCAGCAGGGCATGGGTAACGAGGCATTTGCGGCAGTGGCCGCAGTTGGGTTCGAGGCTGTTGGGCTGCCAGCAGACCCGCAGTTGGTGCCGGGCCAGGGGCCAGCTGGCCAGCGCCTGCACCTTCTCCCAGCGGCCCTCCTCGCAGCCGTCGTGCAGAAGCTGCAGGCCGGGGGTGCTCCAGAGCGGATCGAGGCCGGGATGGCTGCCGTAGGGAGCGAGAAAGGCGAAGGGGTAGGAGGAAGGAATCAGCACCTGGCCGAGCCGGGGAGCCAGCAGGTGGGCCACGGCAGCGAGGGCGGAGCCGCACTGGTGGTGGTCCCAGGCCACCCAGGCATCGGTGAACGTCCGCAGGTTGGTGCGCACGGTCAGGATGTCGATGCCCACCTCAGCGGCCACGTGGGCGAGGGAGCGCTGCACCGCCGCGGCCTTGTCGGTGGCGTGCAGGGGGATGTCGAAGCCGTGCACGAACAACAGATGGTCGAGGGTTGGGCCGTGACGCTGCAGGGTGCGAAACGAATCCAGCCCACCGGAGAAGAAGCTGGCCCGTTTTGCGGGTGCCACAGCTGGCGCCGGGGAGACGCTGCCAGCCGCGGCGATGCTGCCAGCCGTGGCCAGGGGGCTGACCTCAGACCAGGCGGGGTGCCAGGTGGCCAGCAGGCGGCCGACCCGCTGGGCGGCTGCCAGCAGCTCTGGATCCACGGGAACCTCGATCTGCAGCCCGGCGCCTGCCGCCATGGCCGCAGGCAGCAGAACCGGCAGAAAGGCGTCGGCCTGCTCGCGCAGGACCAGATCCGGTCCCTCAAACCAGATCAGCCGACGGTCGCGCCCGCGCAACACCAGGGCTTCCAGTCGGTTCGGCCGCGGTCGATGCAGCTCCACGAGCCGGAAGCCGTGGCGGCCAGGGGCGCTCACGCTTCAGCCACAGTGAATCGTTGCACCGCATCAAAATTCCGGGTCATTGCCTTCAGGTGGGGCGCCAGGTTGACACTGTTGCTGATCCTGTTGCTGATCAAGCTGCCCTTCCGCCGCTTCGCAGATCGCCGTTCGTGATCGGAATCACATCGGCTTCCGGTTCCCGTCACCCGCCGGGCCGCTCGCAAGGCCAGACTGCTCCTGGTGCTGTTCCCATGCTTGCCATGGAGCTCGTGAAGCGTCTGATCTCCTGCCGGTCTCTCCCTCGCCTGCGCTGGCAGGCTCCGCTGCTGCTGCTGGCCCTGGCGGCTGGCACGGCTGTGGCGGCCGACCAGAGCAGCAGCTTCCCGGCCTTCCGCGAAGGGGGCGGCAGTCGCGGTGTGAATTGTCCGGGCCGGCGGGTGGCCCATCTGGTGCCGGAGAATGGAAGGTTCGAGCCCGGATCCCAGCGGTTGATCGCCGTGCTGGAGGGCGATACGCCCCAGCCCCGGCCCCTGGGGGTGCGGATCGCGGCCCTGGGCGACTGGTCGCTGGAGCCGGAAGCGGCCGGTCTGCGCCTGATCTCGATCCCCGCCATCGATCGAGCCCTGCTCTGGGAGAGCTTCCCCCGCTGCGGTGCTGAGAGTGAGGGGGCGGAGGCGCCTCCGGCCCGCACCTGGCTGGAGGCCACCGAAAACGCCGCCGATGGGCCGGCGGATCGGCGCGTGCGCCAGGAACTGCAGCGGCTCAGCCGCGCCTGCGGCACCACGGTGACCACCGCACCGCTGCTGCAGGCCTTCGGTCTGGATCATCTGGCGGCCGAGCTGCCGGCGCAGCTGCCGGTGCGTTGCCGCACGCTCGGCCCGGCCCTGGCCCATCGCGGCGCCCCATGATTGAGCTGGATGGGCTGTTCGACCGCCTGGAGCGAGCGGTGGAACCGGAGGATGTGGCCGAGGCCTGTGAGCTTCTGGCCGATGCCCTGCTCGGCTTTGGCGAGGCGGCGGCGGCCGCCCGTTGGCGCACGTTCGCCCTGTTGCCGCCGCCACCGCAGCGGCTGGCGGCGGCGATCACCCAGACCCGCCAGGACCTGACCCGCCTCGGTCTGACGCTGGGGGAGGAGTTGCCGGTTGATCCGCTGGTGGCGGCCCGGACGGCGCTGGCTTCCCAGGCGCCGCTGCCGGAGGCGCCGCAGGTGACGGCGTGGGCCCAGGCGCTGCTGGCGGAGGGGGAGCGGCCGGCGGCCCTGGCGCTGCTGCGGCGCCTGGCCCTGAGCACCGGCCTGGCGCCCGAGCGCTGCAATGCCGTGGCCTCCGTGCTGCTGCAGCAGGGCGAGTGGTGGGAGGCCGAACGCTGGCTCTGCACCAGCCTCA
>JBBASR010000013.1:0-28119 GCA_040399125.1 Cyanobium sp.
ATCCTGCCGGCCCGCACGGCCGAGCGGCTCAAGCAGGGGGAACAGTCGATCACCGAGCAATATCCGAGCGTGAGCGTGCTCTACGCCGATCTCGAAGGCTTCCAAGACCTCTCCGCCGAACTGGAGCCCGACCAGGCGATTGTGGTGCTCAATGAATTGATCGGGGCCTTCGATGATGCCGCTGAACGCTGCGGCGTTGAGAAGTTGCGCAGCACCGGCTCCAACTATCTGGCGGTCTGCGGCCTTTCGGTGCCGCGGATCGACGACGAGAAGCGCACTGTGGAGCTGGCCCTGGCCATGCTGCAGGTGGTGGAGCGGCTCAGCGTTAAGCATGGCGTGCGGCTCAGCCTCGATATCGGCATCCATGCCGGCGCCCTGGCGGCCGGGGTGGTGGGCAGTGGCAAGTTCTACTACGACGTCTGGGGCGAAACCGTGACCATCGCCCGGGCCATCCACATCTCCCCCAAGCAAAACGTGATCCAGGTCACCGAGCCGGTTCGGCGGGCCCTCGATGGGCTTTACAGCTTCGAGCCCCTGGCGCCCGTTGAAGTGAAGGGCGAGGGGGTCATCCCCATCTGGGAATTGACCCGCTTGGATCCCGCCCTGGTTTCCGTTGCTGCGGGAGGCGCCGTATGAGCAGTGCGCTCCTGTTCGCCGCCGCCGCCGCCAGCACCGCCGGTCCCAGCGGCAGCGCAACCCTGATCGGGCCGGGCGGCGCGGCTGCGGCAGCCCTCGGACATGTCAATCCGTTCTGGGTTTTCGTGCTCGTGCTGGGCTTCCCTCTGCTGATGCTCCTGCTCGGCGAGGCACTCCGTTGGCTGCAGCGCCATCAACCGGCCTTCGTGGCGCCGCTGGCCATCCTGCGCAACTGGACCCTGCCGGCGCTGGCCCTCTATCTGCTGCTGGTGGATCTGCTGGCAAGGCCCCGCTCGGCGGTGGGGGTGCGGATCAGCGAGACCCTGGTGTGGATCACCCTGATTCTGGCGGCCCTCTCGCTGCTCAATGTGATCCTGTTTGAGGGGGCGCCGCAGGGCAGCTGGCAGGCCAAGGTGCCCAAGCTGTTCCGGGATCTGGGCCGCTTCCTGCTGGTGCTGATCGGCTCGGCGATCGTGCTCTCCAGCGTCTGGGGGGCCGATCTGGGCGGCTTCCTCACCGCCCTGGGGGTGGGATCACTGGTGCTGGGTCTGGCCCTGCAGGACAGCCTCGGCAACATCTTTTCCGGCGTGGCCCTGTTGTTCGAGCAGCCAATCTCGATGGGCGACTGGGTGGAGATCGGCGACAGCCTCGGCCAGGTGGTGGAGGTGAACTGGCGGTCCGTGCACCTGCAGACCACCAATGACGATTTGAGGGTGATCCCGAACTCGGAACTCTCTAAGGGCCAGTTTACCAACTTCAGCCGTCCAACACCCCTGCACCGTGTGGAGGTTCCGATCTCCTTTTCCTACGACGATCCCCCCAATCGGGTGCGTCAGCTTCTGATCGCCACAGCGTTGGAAATCCCCGATGTTCTCACTACACCGCCGCCGGATGTGGTGGTGGTGAGTTACGGCGATTTCGCGATCAACTACAAGGTTCAGGTCTTTGCTCCCGATTACCGCACCGGAGACGGTATTCAGGATGAGATCAACCGGCGCATCTGGTATCTGGCCAAGCGGCATGGCCTCACGATGCCCTACCCGGTGCAGCAGGAGGTTCCCTACGCGTCTACCGCACCCACGCCCGTTCAGCAGGGATTGGCCTCTCTGCGGTTGCTGAAGAGCACACCTGGCTTCGCCTCCCTCTCCAGCGAACGGCTGGAGCAGCTTCTGACCGAGTGCGAGGTCCGCTCCTACGCCACCCATGAGGTGGTGCTGCACCACATGATGCCCCTCGATGGCCTTTACCTGATCCTGAGCGGCGAGGCCGAGCTGGTGGTGCCCGATGCCGCGGGCCGCTCCTGCAGCCTGGGGGTGCTGCTGCGGGGGGAATGCTTCGGCGAAAAGAGTTCGCTGCTGCATGGCCGCATCGCCGAAACCACCGTGCTCGCCTGCGATGACCTCGAGGTGCTGGTGATCCCCTGCGAGCGCCTGCAGGAGGTGCTGGTGGAATCCCCGCGCCTGGCCTCCGATCTGGCCGAGGTGATCGAGATCCGACAGAGGGCCGTGGGGAAGGTGCTGGAGGGGGGGCTGCAGCAGCGGGGATCGGCGGCAACCCCGTTGCCTGAACCGGTCGAAGGCCCGGCGGTGGGCGGTAGCGCCTCTGGGGTGGTGCAGCGGTTGCTGGGTTGAGAGGAGCTGGCGTAGCTCGCTTCCGCTTACAACTCCTCGTTGTCGTTGTCTTCCTCCTCGTCCTCCGGGGGCCAGTCCAGGTTGATGAGCACCGGGGCGTGGTCGCTGGGTTGCACGTTGCCGCGCATCCGCGCATCGATCGTGCAGCCCAGGGCGTGGTCGCGCAGTTCGCCATCGAGATAGATGTGATCGATCCGCCAGCCTCGACCCGTCTCCCAGCCGGCGCTGCGGTAGTCCCACCAGCTCCAGTGGCCGCTTGCCGGCTCGAACATACGGAATCCGTCGTGTAGGCGTTCCCCCAGGGCGCAGCGCAGGGCCTGCCGTTCCGGCTCGCTGGCCATGATCCCCCCGGTCAAGCGCGCCGGGTCGTGGATATCGCGGTCCTCCAGGGCGATGTTGAAATCCCCCAGCATCACCAGCGGATCCCCCTGGCCCCCCTGAACCGCCAGGTAGCGCTCCAGGCAGGCCAGCCAGCGCAGTTTGTAGGCGTATTTCTCCGACCGCAGCGACGACCCGTTGGGCACATACAGATTCAGCACCCGCACCCCCTCCACCAGGGCGCTGATCACCCGCTTCTGCTCTCCGAGGTCGCGGGCCTCCGGCTCCTGGGGCAGCAGGGCTTCGAAGTCCACCTGCACATCCTCCAGCGGCAGGCGGCTGAGGATCGCCACGCCGTTGTAGGCCTTCTGGCCACTGATGGCGCAGCCGTAGCCCAGGGCCTCGAAGGCTGCCCTGGGGAACAGCTCATCGGCCACCTTCGTCTCCTGCAGGCACAGCACCTCGGGCTGTTCGGCCTGCAACCAGTCGCACACCTGGTCCAGGCGGGTGCGCACCGAATTCACGTTCCAGCTGGCGATGCGCATGGCAGGGGCCTCTAACATCGGCACACCCCCAGGTGAGCCGCTCGGCGCGTAAGGCTATGGCCCGACCCGTACTTCTTCTCGCCGTGGCCCTGCTGGGTCCCTTCGCGGCCGGTGCTGCCCAGGCCCAGCAGGCCGGCTACGGCCAGACCTTCGGCAACACCCCGATGGAGCGCCAGGTCTATGACGGCGGCACCGGCGCCCCTGGCTCCAGCGGTTCGATCCTCGATTCCGCCAATCCGATCGATCTGATGAACAAGCTGCGGCGGGGCACCGCCATGGAGGACGCCACCCCTCCGGGCACCGCCATCGACCAGGCGCTCAAGGATTTTGAGATCCAGTCGCCTCCTGCGGCGGCGACTCCTGGGGCTTCGCTGAAGGGGCCCTGAGGGCCTTCATTCCCCAGCCGGCGGCGAGGCGGTCCAGGCGGGGATCGGGCTTTTCGGGGTTCTTGCTGCGCAGCCGCGCCTGGGCCAGGGCCTCCTGGGCGCCCTTGAGGTTGCCCCGTTCCTGGCGCATCAGGGCCAACCCGATCAGGGGCCGTTGGTCCTCCGGAAAGCTGGCGGCCAGCTGCTGGTAGGTGGCTTCCGCCTGGGCCGTCTGCTTGCGTTTCTGCTGAAGGTCGGCCAGCAGCAACCCCAGATCGAGGGCTTCCGGTTTCGGTTCCGGTTTGCTGCTGGCGGCATAGGCCGCCTTCACCTGGCGTTCGGCTTCGGCGCCGCGGTTCTGCTCCAGTTGGAGCAGGGTCATCAGCTGCAGGGCTTCCGGCTGGGTGGGCTGGCGGCTGAGGATCTGGCGCAGCTCTCGCTCCGCTCCGAGCCGGTCTCCCTGGTCGCGTCGCAGCTCCGCCAGCATCAGCCGCAGCGACCACCGATCCGGTTCCCGATCGGCCATCGGCTCCAGCAGCTCCATCGCCTCAGCCCGACGGCCGAGCGCCACCAGCAGCTCCAGCAGCCGCTGCCGGTCCGCATCGCTGGCTTCGTTGCGCTCCTGCCGACGCCGCAGCTGGGTCAGCTCCTGCTGCAGGCCGGCCTGCTTCGGGTCAGACCGGGTCGCTCCACTGGCCGCAGCACCGGAAGCCTGCCGCTGGCCGATCCACCAGCCCCCCGCCAGACCGGTGAGCACCAGGGCCAGGGCCAGAAGAGCAGAGGAAAGCGGCGACTTCAGCAGCGCAGCCAGCAACGACCGGCGACCGGGGTGGCCTGGGTTGGGGCTCTCCATCCGGGGCCGGGCACGGGCGTGGGGGGATGGTGCAGAGATTACCGCTGGTGATGGTTACATTGGCCACATCCATGGAAGACCCGGTTTCGTTCCGGCTCTTCATCGCCCTCACCATGCGCCAGCACCCCATTTCCCCGGTCACCGAGCCACTGCAGTACCGGGCCATCGGTGTTGTGCGGGGGGTCTTCGTGCCGGCCGACCCCGAGCAACTCACCCGCGGCGTGCTCCGCACCGACGACGGCACCGAGATCGAAGCCGTGGTGCTGGGCCGGTTGCTCACCCTGATGCGGCGCCATCTCGATCTGGCCGCCCCCCACCTCTGGGTCGTCTATCCCCGCAGCCGCGAGGAGCAGCAGCTGCACCTCCAGCTGGTGGGGGTATGGGAGCCCAGCACCCTCGCCACCCCCGCCCCCGCCCCCGCCGTCCCCGCGTCCGGGATTGAGCCCGAGGCCGAGGCTGAGTCCGGGATCGAGGCTGAGTTCGGGATCGAGGCCGAGACCGGAGCCCCTGCCCCCACTCCCGCCGATGCCCTGCCCGAGGGGGACGACTACTTCTCCGTGCGCGGTGAATTGATCTACACCCGCCCGGAAACCGGTGATCTGGTGGTGAAGGTGCGTCAGCTGCCCCGGGCCGATGGCAGCCGTCCGATTCCGTTCAAGCTCCAACTCCGCGGCGAACTGCCGCTCGAGCACCTCCGCCATTTCGTTTCCCTCGACCTGCGCCGTCAGGGTCAGCAGCTCAGCGTGGAGGGGTTCGAGGTGATCGGACCCCTCGCCCAGCGCGGCAACCGCGGTGGCAAAGCCCGCCGCGGCGGAGCCGACCGGGCACCGGCTGGTCGCGGCGACCGCAGCGATCGCGGCGCTGCGCCGGCGGGGGGCCACGGCAAGGCGGTGAATCGCCCCGGGCGCTGACGATGGGTGAAGGGGAAGGCTTTCCCGGGGCGCTTTCGGCGGGGGTGGCGGTGCTCGTGGTCACCCTGCTGGCCGTGGTGGGGCCACCGCTGGGTCTTTCTCCCTGGTGGATCACCTTGCTGGTGGCCCTGGCCCTCGGCACCCTCACCCTCGATGCCGCCCGCTTCGGTGGTCGCGGTGGCCATCTCCTGGCCGAAACCCTGCCGGGGGGCAGCCTGCGGTTGCGCCGCATCGCTGTACACGAGGCCGGCCACTGCCTGATCGCCGCCCGCGAGGACCTACCGGTGAAGCGGGTGCTGGTGGGCAGTCTCGCCTGTCTGCAGGCGGGCCTGGCCAGCGGTGGTTGCACCGAATTCGACCCGCCCACCAGCGCCAAGCTGCCGCTCGAGCAGCTGCGCCGCTGGAGCCGGGTGCTTCAGGCCGGCATGGCGGCCGAGGCGTTGCTCTATGGCGAGAGCGTGGGGGGAAGCGACGACCGGGCCCTGCTGGGTCGGATCTGGGGTCTTTCCGGCCACGACGTCGACACCGCCCAGCGGGAGCAGCGCCGCGCCCGCCGGGAGGTGGATCAGTGGTTGCGGCAGCAGCAACCCCAGCTGGAGGCGGAGGCCGAGCTCCTGCTGCGCCAGGCCCCGCGCCTCGGCAGGGTCGCCGCCCTGGCGACGGATCCCGCCCCTCCAGCGGCATGAGCCCGCTCGCCCTGCTCGATTGCCCCACCGGCCTGGCGGGCAACATGCTGCTGGCCGCCCTGCTCGACCTCGGCGTGCCCTTGTCGGTGATCGAGGAACCCTTGACTGCCCTCGGCCTCGCCGGTCAGTTCCGGCTGGTGCTGGAGGAGCGGCGCAGCGGCGGTCTGCGGGGCCTGCATCTCGAGGTGGAGTGCCTGGGTGGTGAGTCGGTGCCGCGCCGCTGGCGGGAGCTGCAGCCGCTGCTGGCCGCCGCGCCGCTGGAGCCGCTGCTGTGCCAGCGGGTGCTGGCCGTGTTCGGCCTGCTGGCCGAAGCGGAGGCCGCCGTACATGGCCTGGCCCCGGAGCAGGTGCACTTCCACGAACTCGGGGCCATCGATGCCCTGGTGGACATCGTGGGGGTCTGTGCCGGCCTGCGCCACCTCGGGGTGGAGGAGCTGGTGTGCGGTGTGCCACCGGCGGGCCACGGCAGCGTGGCCACTGCCCACGGCCGGCTTCCCCTGCCCGCTCCCGCCGTGCTCGAGATCGCCCGGCGCCGGGGCCTGCCGCTGGCCACCAGCATCGACTTTCCCCCCGGCGAGCTCACCACCCCCACCGGACTGGCGCTGGCGGCCTGCTGGGCCACCCGCTTCGGGCCGCCACCGGCCTTCCTGCCGCTGCAGGTGGGGGTGGGCCTCGGCAGCCGCAGCCTGGATCGTCCCAATCTGCTGCGCCTCACCCTGGCCCAGGCCTGCTCCGGCGAAGGCGAGCAAGCCGAGCCGCTGCTGCAACAGCAGGCCCAGATCGATGACGCCACTGCCGAGGATCTGGCCTTTCTGGCCGAGGCCCTGCGCCAGGCAGGGGCGGTGGAGGTGTTCAGTCAGCCGATCGGCATGAAGAAGGGGCGTACGGGCCTGCTGCTCACCGCCCTGGCGCCCCCCGCCCTCGCCCCCGCTCTGCGGCGCGTGTGGTGGAGCCATGGCACCAGCCTCGGGGTCCGGGAGCAGCTGCAGCAGCGCTGGCGCCTGCCGCGGCAGGAGCAGCGGCTGGACACCACTCTGGGGTCGGTGCGGATCAAGCAGGCCCGGCTGCCGGATGGTCGCTGGCGCAGCAAGCCGGAATACGAGGATCTCTCGGAGCTGGCCCGGCAGCACCATCTCTCCCTGGAGCAGGTGCGTGAAGTGGTGCAGCAGGCCCTCCGCGACCAGATCCCATGACCGAAAGCCCCAAGCCCCTGGCGGCGCTGATCATCTGGATCCGGACCCGCGTGCTTCCCCTCGCCAGACAGCTGCCGGGGGGGGCGCGACCCTGGATCAGCCTGGCCAGCATCGGCTTTGTGATCGCGGCGCTGCTCAGCCATGGCCGCCAGCTGTTGCAACTCAGCCTGGATCCCCAGGGCTGGCTGTGGCTGCTAATGGGGGTCGGCTTGAGCCTGCTCAGCCTGGTGGTGAATGGTCTGGCCTGGGCCGAGGTGCTGCGCTGGCTGGGGTTGCGGCCGCGCTGGGAGGCAGCCACCCGGCTCTACATGGTCACCAACCTCCGCAAGTTCCTGCCGGGGGGTATCTGGCACCTGGCGGCCCGGGTCCAGACGCTCAGGGGAGCCGGGGAAGCCGTTGCGGAGGCTCCGCCGGTGGCGGCCCCGGTCGGCACGGCAGGGGCCCTGCTGGCGGTGCTGCTGGATCCTCTGCTGGCGGCGGTGGCCGCCCTGGCGCTCGTGCCCCTGGCCGGCTGGCAGAACGGCCTGGGGCTGCTCTGCCTGCTGCCGCTGCTGTTGTTGCTGCCGCGCTGGTTGGATCCGCTGCTGCAACGGCTCGAGCAGCAGCGGGCCCGGCAGCTGGGCCTGGAGCAGGATCTCGATCAGGAGCTGGGGGGAGCCGCCGCTGCGGCGCCGGGTCGCTACCCCTGGAGCCCCCTGCTGGCCGAGCTGGCCTTCGTGCTGGTGCGATTCGCCGGCTTCGCCTGCTGCGTGCTGGCCTTTGATCTGCAGGAGAGCCTCGGCTGGACGCAGTGGTTGGCGGCCTTTGCCCTCGCCTGGACCGTGGGGCTGGTGGTACCTGGCGCCCCGGGGGGACTAGGCGTGTTCGAGGCGGTGCTGCTGCTGCGGCTCAGCGGTGCCCTGCCGGTGGGTTCCCTGCTGGCGGTGGCCCTGAGCTACCGCCTGATGTCGACCCTGGCCGAACTGCTGGCGGCCAGCCTCGCCGGCTTCGATGGTCGCCTGCGAACTTCTCAATAGCGAGGTATTGTTGAGAACCCATGCCCTGGCCTGGTGACCTTGGGTGCTCCCTCCAGTGGCAGTTCGCTGCGCAGCAGCCTGCATGACCGGGGGCAGCGGCTGACCCCCCAGCGCCAGCGGGTGCTCACCCTGTTCGAGCGCATCGGCGAGGGCAGCCATCTCAGTGCCGAGGAGGTGCACCAGCGGCTGCTCGGCGACCAGGAGCGTGTGTCGCTCGCCACCGTCTATCGCACCCTGCGGCTGCTCAGTTCGATGGGGCTGCTGCAGGAGCTGGAGCTGCCCGAGGGGGGGAGGCGGTTTGAGCTGGCCAGCGACAGCCACCGCGATCACCATCACCTGGTGTGTGTGCGTTGCGGACGCACCGAGGAATTCGAGAACACCGGTGTGCTCATCGCCGGGGAACAGGCCGCGGCGATCTTCGGCTTCCGGCTGCTCGAATGTGTGCTCAACGTCAGGGCGCTGTGCCCCGCATGCGCGGCGGCGGAGCAGGACTGAAGGGGCTGCTGGTGCAGCGACTGAAGCGGTGCAGCTGATCTGCTGCCGGCTGCGTGAAGGGAGCCAAATCTGTTCATGATTCAGCAGTGGTTGACCATGACCCTGGTTATCTATAGGAGCTTTGATGAGAATCGCTCAGGTTTCTCCTCTTTGGGAAAGTGTGCCTCCCCTGCACTACGGAGGTACGGAACGGGTGGTTCATTACCTCACGGAAGAGTTGGTCCGCCGCGGCCATGATGTGGTTCTTTTTGCCAGCGGCGATTCTCGAACCAGTGCCGAACTGCATGCCTGTGTGCCGCAATCGCTGCGCCAGTCCAGGGCGGAAGGTCGTTCTGATCAAGATCCCAGCATTCACGAGACGATCCAGGTGGATCGCGTGATGGAGCAGCTCGATTGCTTCGATGTTCTTCATTTTCATACCGGTCATGTGCACCTGCCGATCGCCACTCGGCTGTCGGTGCCTTTCCTGAACACCGTGCATGGTCCGCTGTGTGCGCCGGATCAGGCCCTGCTCTACGGCCGTTTTTCCCGGGCGCCGCTGGTCTCGATCTCCGAGGCCCAGCGCCGGCCCCTGCCTTCGGCCAACTGGCTCGCCACCGTGCCCCATGGCCTTCCCCCCGATCTCTATCGGCTGGAGCCGGCTCCGGATCCCTATCTCGCCTTCGTCGGTCGGGTGTCGCCCCAGAAACGGCTGGATCGGGCCATCCTGATCGCCACTGCGGCCGGTCTGCCCCTGAAGGTGGCCGCCAAGGTGGATCCGGTGGATGCCGCCTACTTCGAGCACACGATTCAGCCCCAGCTGCTCGGTAATCCCCTGGTGGAGTTCCTCGGGGAGCTCGACGATGCCGGCAAGCAGGAGTTGCTGGGCCATGCCCTGGCCCTGCTGTTCCCGATCGACTGGCCCGAGCCCTTCGGGCTGGTGATGATCGAGGCGAATGCCTGTGGCACCCCGGTGATCGCCTGGTCCAACGGCTCCACGCCGGAGGTGATCCAACCGGGGGTGAACGGGGTGCTGGTGGAGTCGATCGAGGAGGCGGTGGCGGCGGTGAACAACATCGAGCGGTTCGATCGGCGCGCCGTGCGGGCCGATTTCGAAGCCCGTTTCACGGTGCAGCGCCAGGCCGATGCCTACGAGCAGCTTTATCGCCATCTGATCCAGGCCGGGCGCAGCGCGGCCGGGGGGAATGGCGGCAGCCGGCCCGGTCGCGTTCGGGGGGAGCCCTGCAGCGCGGGCCTGGGCAACGGTGCTGGCGTTGGCTTGGTCCCGATCCCGGAAGTGGCCTGAGGAT
Source organism: Cyanobium sp. (assembly GCA_040399125.1). Lineage (GTDB taxonomy): Bacteria > Cyanobacteriota > Cyanobacteriia > PCC-6307 > Cyanobiaceae > Cyanobium. Next base: position 9,939 of record JBBASR010000013.1, read on the forward strand.
GGCGCTGGATCAGTTGTCCCCGTTCGTGCTCAAGGACGGGGAAACTTTCGCGATGCTCGATCCCCGGGGCGAGATCTGTCCCGAGACCCATCCCGAATCGGGAATCTTCCACCGGGGTACCCGCCATGTGAGTCGGTTGCAGCTGCTGTTGTGGGACCAGCCTCCAGCGGTGCTGAGCTCCACCGAACGGGGGGAGATCGGTGTGCATGTGAGCCACCTTTCGATGGCTCCGGCTCCCCATGTGGGCGGCGATGCGCCCCCTCCCGGGGCGGTGCACCTGGAACGCAGCACCGTGCTCACCTCCACCGCCTGCCTGCAGCAGCTCTGCTTCACCAGCTATCTGGGCGGTGCGCTGAGCCTGCCGCTGACCCTGCGCTTCGATGCCGATTTCTGCGACATCTTCGAGGTGAGGGGGTTACGGCGCCCTGGCCGGGGCCGCACCGCCCCCGGCTTCTCCAGGGATGGGCTGGAGTGGATCTATCACGGCCTCGATGGGGAGGATCGCTGCACGGCGCTCCGTCTCGGCGCCGAGGTGGCCGAGCTGGGGGAAACCCATCTGGGCCTGACGCTGCAGCTGGAGCCGCGCCGCTCGCGACGTCTCTGCCTGGTGCTCGATTTCCACCCGGGGGATGGTTGCTTCGACGGTTCCCCCGAGCTGGCGTTCGATGCGGCGCTCACGGCCACGATCGAGCGTTTCCGCGATGCCCGGCGGCTGGCGGCTGCCGTGGCCACCGACAATCCGGCCTTCAACCACTGGCTGGCGCGGTCCACCTCGGATGTGCACCTGCTGTCCACCCATCTGCACCATGGCCTCTATCCCTATGCCGGGGTGCCGTGGTTCAGCTGTCCGTTCGGGCGGGACGGCCTGATCACCGCCCGGCAGATGCTTCTGGTGGAACCGCGCCTGGCCCGTGGCGTGCTCGGTTTTCTGGCGGACAACCAGGCGCGCCATACCGATCCCGAAAGCGATGCCGAGCCCGGAAAGGTGCTGCACGAGGCGCGGCTGGGGGAGATGGCGGCCCTCGGGGAGGTGCCGTTCGGCAGGTACTACGGCAGCGTTGATGCCACGCCCCTGTTTCTGATCCTCGCCGCCGACTATCAGGAGCGCAGCGGTGATCGGGAGTTTCTCGCCGATCTGATGCCGGCCCTGGAGTCGGCCCTGGCCTGGATCCGCGCGGCCGAGGGCCGCAGTGAGGATGGCTTCCTGCGCTATCTCTGTGCCGGCCATGGTGGCCTGCGCAACCAGGGCTGGAAGGATTCCGACGATGCGGTGCACCATGCCGACGGGCGCCTGGCGGAGGGGTCGATCGCCCTGTGTGAGGTGCAGGCCTATGCCTACGGGGCCCGCTGTGCCATGGCCAGCCTGCTGGAGATCAGCGGCCGCTCCGCTGCCGCCGACGAACTGCGTGAGGAGGCGGCCAGGCTGCGGCGCCGTTTCCATGGGGCCTTCTGGTGCGATGCGATCGGCACCTATGCCATGGCCCTGGATGGGGAGGGAAGGCGTTGCCAGGTGCGCAGTTCCAACGCCGGCCACTGCCTCTGGACCGGCATCGCCAGCCGCGAGGCCGCCGAAGCCGTGGCCCGGCAGCTGCTGGCGCCCTCGAGTTTCAACGGCTGGGGTGTGCGCACTCTCGATGAACGGGAGATCCGCTACAACCCGATGAGCTATCACAACGGCTCGATCTGGCCCCATGACAATGCCCTGATCGGCCTGGGGCTGGCCCGTTACGGCCACAGCGGAGCGGCGATGCGGATTCTCACCGGCCTGTTCGACACGGCCCAGGAGATGCCGATGTTTCGCCTGCCGGAGCTGTTCTGCGGTTTCCCCCGCCGTGAGGATGAGGGCCCCACCCATTACCCGGTGGCCTGCAGTCCCCAGGCCTGGGCCAGCGGCAGCGTGTTCGGGCTGCTGGAGGCGATCACCGGCATGGGCATCGGGCGGGACCGGCAGAGCGGAAGGGTGCAGGTGCAGTTCCGCAATCCGGTGCTGCCGCAGCGCATCAACCTGCTCGAGATCTCGGCCCTGCGGCTGGGGGAGGAGGAGATCGACCTGCAGCTGCACCGCAGCGAACACGATGTGGGCGTACTGGTGAAGCGCCGTACCAGTGGCGTGGATGTGGTGATCCGCAAGTGACAGCCGGCTCAGTGGCGGCGCCGCTCCAGGCTCGGCACCAGGGCCAGGGAGGCCACCAGGCCCAGCAGCAGGATCATCAGGGCCGGCAGCAGGGCGGCTCCCACCCGCTCGTCGCTGGCGTACTGATAGACCCGCACCGAGAGGGTGTCGAAGTCGAAGGGGCGCAGCGCGAAGGTGAGCGGCAGTTCCTTGACCACATCCACGAACACCAGCAGCGCCCCCACCAGCAGCGGTCCCCGCAGCAGGGGCAGGTGCACCCGGGTCAGCACCTCCAGCCAGCTGCAGCCGAGGCCGGTGGCCGCTTCATCGAGGCTGGGGGGAAGGCGCTCGAGGGCCGCATCCAGGCCTTGTTTCGACACCGCCAGGAAGCGGTCGGTGTAGCCCCATACCAGCAGCAGCAGGGGGCTCAGCTGCAGGGGCCCCCCCAGCAGCATCAGGGCCAGGGCCAGCACGGCCCCCGGCACCGCATAGCCCATTCCGGCCAGGAAGCCGAGCCGCCGCAGCAGCGGCTGGGGCAGCCAGCGGGAAGCCACCGCCAGCAGCAATCCGCTCGCCACGGTGAGCATGGCGGCCCCCAGGCCGAGCCCGAGACTGCGCAGCCCCAGGCCGGCCAGTTCGCCCGCCGCTTCGAGCTCCAGCTGATCGCGGCTGAGAAAGGCCCACAGCAGCGGCAGGCCGAGGCTGAGCAGGGGCGGCAGGCCGGTGACCAGCTGGGCGGCCAGGGCCCTTCCTCCCTGCAGCGGCCAGCCCGGGGAATCCTCCCGGCTGCCCGCTGAGGTCCAACGACGGCTGCGGCGCCGCAGCTGACGTTCGGCCGCCACCAGCAGGCTCACGATCGCCAGGGCCAGCAGCGCCAGGGCGGCGGCGCCGCGGGGGTCGCCGTCGTTCTGCCAGCGCTGCAGGATGCCGCTCGAGAGGGTGGGAACGCCCAGCAGTTCGACGGCGCCGAGCTCGTTGACCACCTCCATGCCGCTGAGGGCGATGCCGGCGCCGATCGCCGGCAGGGCCATCGGCAACGCCACCCGGCGGAAGCAGCCCCAGGGCCCCAGCCCCAGGCTGCGGCCGGCCTCCAGCTGGCGGCTGCCACTCACCGAGAAGCTTTCGGTGGAGAGCAGAAACACATAGCTGTAGGTGCTGAGGATCAGCACCAGGGCCGCCCAGGCGCTGCCATGGATATGCCGGCTGGCGCGGCTGCCCAGATCGATCAGGGTGGCGGCCAGCAGGTAGGCGGGGGTGGCGAGCGGCAGCAACTGGGCGATCCGCAGCCAGCGGCGGCCGGGGAAGTGGCAGCAGGCCGTGAGCCAGCCGTTGGCGGTGCCGAGCACCGCCCCGCCACCGCCAACGGCCAGCACCAGCAGCAGGGTGTGCAGCAGTTGCTCCCCGCCCGCGGGACCGAGCCCCAGCCCCCGGCCCTCGGGGGCCAGCAGGGCATAGGCCGCCAACACCCCCAGCGGCAGCAGGGCCAGCCCGCAGAGGCCCACCACCAGCACACTGAGAACGGCGCGGCCCGAGGGCCGCTGCATGGGGCGCTGCATCGGTCGCGGCGGGGTGGCCAACCCGGGGGCCGACGTCATTTCCAGCCGTTGGTGGCCATCAGCGCCACGGCCGCCTTGTTGTTCTCGCCCAGCTGCTGGGCGGAGACGCCGTCGTCGCGGAAGGGGCCGAAGCGGCGCAGGATCGGGTTGTCGCCGAAGCCCCGCAGCGGATATTCGTTGTTGGCCTCGGCGTAGCCCCGGCCCCCCTGTGGAGAGGCCAGGAATTCGATCAACCGGGCGGCTGCCTCCGTCTTGCGGGAGTGGCGGGTCACTCCGGCGCCGCTGAGGTTCACATGGGCCGGATCGGGGAAGATCACCTTCAGCCGGGTCGCCAGCTCCCGGTCCTCGGCGCCGTTGGCACCGGAGAGCATGCGGGCCACGTAGTAGCTGTTCACCAAGGCGGCTCCGCAGTCGCCCTTGGCCACCGCCCGGGCCAGGGGGATGTCGGAGGTGAACAGGGGTTGGCGCAGGTTGGCCACCATTCCCTTCACCCAGGCGGTGGTGGCAGCCTCGCCGCGCTGGATCAGCTGGTCGGCCACCAGAGACTGGTTGTAGACGCTGCGGCTGTCGCGGAGACAGAGCTGACCGCGGAGGGCCTCTCCGGCCAGGTCGGCGTAGCGCCGAATGCCTGCGGGCGGCACCAGGCTGGGATTCACCACCACCATCCGCACCCTGCGGGTAAGGCCGAACCAGTGGCCGTCCGGGTCCCGCAGGTTGGTGGGCACATCACGATCGAGGGCGGCCGAATGGATCGGCTGGAACAGACCCTGCTCCCGGGCGCGCACCAGCCGGGCCGCATCCACCAGCACCAGCACATCGGCCGGACTCTGGCTGCCCTCGCTGCGCAGCCGTTCGATCAGGGCGTTGTCCTTGCCCTCCAGCAGGTTGACGCTGATGCCGGTCTTGGCGGTGAAGCGCCGGTACAGCTCCTTGTCGGTGTTGTAGTGACGGGCGGAGTAGACGCCGATGGTTTGCCTGGGGCCCCTGGCCCCGCCGCAGCCGCTGACGACAAGGGCCAGACCGGCTCCGGCGGCCAAGAGAGCAGCCCAGCGACGCCGGGGAGGGGAGGCCGGAGGACAGGGAACCATGGACAAGGCGTTGATTCCCTGACCCTACGCAGACAGCGGATGGGATCGTTCGATCAAAAGAGGCACAGACGTGTGCCTTTTGTCACCGCCGCACCCGCACCCGCACCCGCACCGGCACCAGCACGGGCTGCATCATCCCGCCGCCGCCGTTGTCGTCGTCGGAATCCATGGTGAGCCACACCATCAGACCGAACAGGCCAGCAACTGCTGCCAAAAGGATGAGTTCGATCATGACGGAATCACGAGTGGGCCTACCCTAGCGGGGAAAAACCGGTTTTCTGTAGCGGGAGCGGCAATCCGACCCTGGCTCTGCCGCCGCTTCAGGGTTGGAGCTGGCGGTGGTTGTTATCGGAGATTTCTTCTTTGATCATTTCAATGATCAAAGAAGAAAGGGTGGAGTCTTTTTCGAGGGCCCGTAATTTGAAGCGCCTGTAGAGATTGCGGGGCAGACTTACGGAGAGACGAGCCTGGTCGGGAACAGTGGAATTGCGTGTGGAGAGTTGGTTGGAATTCAAGGAAGAATCGTTGGCGGGATTCACGGTTCAGCACCTTTGAGCATGGAGTGCTGGAGTAAGGCTGCCGCATCGCATCAAGGTCTTTCCCAGGGATCGCTCGGCTTTACACCCAATTGGGTGCGGTTGTTTTCGATTCCGTAGTCCTCAATACTTAAATGCGGTTGTTTTCGGCGCCGAGCCCAAGGTGTTGGTAGTTGTTGTTACCTTCTGAGCCCGGTCAGGCCCAGTTTCAGCAGCTTGGCCACTGCTTGGGCCCGGTTCGCGGCGCCCAGTTTGCGGCGTAGGTTCTTGCCGTAGCTGCGGGCCGCTTCGTAGCCCACGCCCAGCTGCTCCGCGATCTGGCGGTCACTGAGGCCCTCCACCATCAGCGCCACGATCTCCAGTTCGCGGGGGGTGAGCCCGGGGGGGCCATCGCGCCAGGCTTGCCCTTGCTCGTTGGCCGCTGCCATGGCGGCTTTCACGGAGCGGGAGCGGTAGCGCTGGCCGAGGGAGATCATGCGGAACAGGGTGACCATCGGGGCTTCCGGCTCGAAGCAATCGGATTCACTGAGTACCGCATCCGCCGAGGAGAGACCTGCGCTAACTAGATCGCCTTTCTGTCCATTCACAATCATGATCGTGCGGATGTCCGGCACCACCGAGCGGGCCTGCTCCACCAGCGCCAGGCTCGACCCCTGTTCGAGTTGGTCGACCACAAAGAGCAGTCCCGGCCTGGTGCGGGCCAACTCCTCCAATGCCTCCTGTTCGGTGGTCACCAGAAAGGCGATGCGCGACTTGCTCACCGCTGTGTGGAAAAACCCCATCAACATCAGCCGATGGGCGGAGGCAAAACCTGCGATGGGCCGAATGTCGGTGGTGAAGAACCAACTTCCCCAGGCAGGTATCTGTCGCTTGATCGTCCGCATCACAGGCAACAGGTTCACCGCCTTCTCCACCCCCTGATGCGCTCAATGATGGGGGTTCAGCGGCTGCCGAGCCCCGACAGGCGCAGCTTCAGCAGCTTGGCCACTGCCTGGGCCCGGTTCGCGGCGCCGAGTTTGCGACGCAGGTTCTTGCCGTAGCTGCGGGCTGCTTCGTAGCCCACGCCCAGCTGCTCAGCGATCTGGCGGTCGCTGAGGCCCTCCACCATCAGCGCCACGATCTCCAGTTCGCGGGGGGTGAGCCCGGGGGGGCCATCGCGCCAGGCTTGCCCTTGCTCGTTGGCCGCTGCCATGGCGGCTTTCACGGAGCGGGAGCGGTAGCGCTGGCCGAGGGAAATACTGCGGATCAGGGTGATGACCGGCTCATCCTCTCCAAAACAGTCCGCCTCACTCACCACCGCATCCGCCGTCGACAGACCTGCCGCCACCAGATCATCCAGTCCGTCATTCAGGATCAGGATTGTGCGGATGTCCTCCACAACGCTGCGGGCCTGCTCCACCACCGCCAGGCCGGAGCCCTGCTCCAGTTGGCCTGTCACGATCAGCAGCCCTGGCCTGGTTCGGGCCATCTGATCCAGGGCCTCCTGCTCGGTAGTGACCATGAAGGCTAGTCGCGCCTTGCTGAGGGCGGTGTTGAAGAATCCCTGCATCATCAGCCGATGGGCAGAGGCGAAACCACTGCTGGGGCGGATTTCGCTGCTCAGGATCCAGCTGGCCGCCGCCGGATAGACACGCCTGTTTCTGCTGAAGACCGCCAGGAGGTCCACGCTTCAGCCGAATCCCTTGCCCGCATCACGGGCCACACAGGCCTGGAGCTGTCGCCGCAGGGTGTCGTGGTCGAGCTCCCGGCCGATCAGCACCAGCTGGTTGCGGCGCTGCCCGGGCCAGTCGGTGTCATCGATCGAGAAGCGCTTGCCCGCAAGGTGAAACACATGGCGCCGCTCGCTCTCGTTGAACCAGAGAATGCCCTTGGCTCGGAACACATTCGCCGGCATCTGATTGTCGAGGAAGTTCTGAAACTTCCGTAGCGCAAAGGGGCCATCACTGGCAAAGGAAAGGGAGGTGAACCCTTCGATCGCCTGGTGGTCGGGATGGTCCCCATGGGCATGGGAGTGATTGTGATCGTGATGGGAGTGATTGTGATCGTGGTGATCGTGGTGGGCGTGATCGTGCTCGCAGTGGCCGTGATCGTGGTCGCAATGGCTGTGGTCGTGGTCGTCGGCATGGCTGGCTTCAGGCTTGCTGGCTTCGGGCTTGCTGGCTTCGGGCGCACCGCCGGGCGCCACCACCCTGTCGCTCTCGAACAGGCCCACGCTCAGCAGCAGCGGCAGGGGCACCTCGCCTTTCACCGACCGCAGGATGCGGGCGTCCTGCTTGATGTCGCGCAGTTCGGTTTCCAGGGCCGCCAGCCGGCTCTCCTCCACCAGATCGCATTTGTTGAGCAGGATCATGTCGCTGTAGACGATCTGGGAGCGCGCCACCTCCCCCTGCAGGATCTCCTCGCCGAAGTTCTCGGCATCCACCAGGGTGATGATCGAATCCAGGCGGGTGAGGTCGCGCAGGTCGCTGCCAAGGAAGGTCATCGCAACCGGCAGGGGGTCGGCCAGCCCCGTGGTTTCCACCACCAGGTAGTCAACCTTCTCCGGCCGTTCCAGGATCCGGTAGACCGCTTCCAGCAGTTCGCCGTTGATCGAGCAGCAGATGCAGCCGTTGCTGAGCTCCACCATGTCCTCGCCGGTGGCCACCACCAGCTCGTTGTCGATTCCGATCTCCCCGAACTCGTTCACCAGCACCGCGGTCTTGAGGCCGTTCTGATTGCTGAGGATGTGGTTGAGCAGAGTCGTCTTGCCGGCGCCCAGAAAGCCGGTGAGGATCGTCACGGGCAGCCCGGAGGGGGCGGCATCGATCACGGCGGCGCTGCTGGAGCTGCTCATCAGGGCATCGGGCAGGTCCTGGTCAGTCTGGCGCAGAAGGGGAGGCAATCCGGTCTGTTCGGGCCTCCAGCTGGCAGCTGCGGCACAACCCGAAGAACTCGAGCGTGTGGAACAGCAGCTGGAAACCGGCGGTCTGGTCGTCCTGCAGCGTCACCTCGTGCATCGGGCAGTGCTCCAGCAGCACCGTGCTGCCGCAGTCCACGCAGGTGAGGTGGTGATCGTCCCTTTCCCTGGGCGCGAACAGGGCCTCGCCGGTGGGCAGATGCCGGCAGCGCACGAGTCCCCGCTGCTGCAGCTGGCGCAGGTGCCGGTAGACCGTGGCCAGCCCCATCGACTCGGGCCGCCCCCGCAGGCGGGCGTGGAGGTCCTGGCCGCTGAGTTCCTGGTCGACGCTCCGCAGTTCCGCCAGCAGCAGGTCCTGGCGCTGCGGCAGATCGTGGCGGGAATCGGCGGCTGCCGCCATGGGGGGTCGGCGATTGCTGCCGTTCTAGCTGGCGGCTGGTGGCCTGCCGGGGGGGGGCGACTCAGCCGGCCGGCAGCCAGCCCACCAGGCGGACCTGCTGGCCCAGCGGATGCAGCTCCAGGCTGGAGGCATCGATCCGCACCGCTTCCGCTGTGGTGGGCGGCTGTTCGGCTGGACCCGGTCGGAGCCGTCGCAGGGCCACCAGCAGGCTGTCGGTCACCGGGTCGTAGTGCAACCCACTGCCCGGCTCCAGCTCCCAGTCCGACAGGCGGCGGCGGCCCAGCAGCTGGCCGCGGCGATTCAGCGCCAGCAGGCTCAGCTGCGGTCGTCCGACCCCTTCCATCAGCAGAGCCCACACCCGTTCACCGCCCCGGGCGCAGGCGCTGGCCACCAGCCCCTGGGAGCCGATCCAGAGCTGGCGGGGGGGCTGGCCGGGTTCCACCAGCTCCAGGGAGCGGCGATAGTCGGGCCAGTGCCGCAGCAGCAGGGCCCGGCCAGCCTGGGGACAGAACGCGCTGAGGTCGCGGCGGCCTGGCAGGGTCTGGCGGCGGGGCGGGCGTGGGGGCAGGGCTTCGAGCTCCAGACCATCCGGACCCGGCACCACCACCGCACCTCCCTCCGGCAGCAGCCGCATCGGGCCGCTGCTCGGGAAGCTCAGGGTCTGGGGCCTGCCTGTCGGTCCCCACAGGCTGGTCTTGGGTTCTCCACCCGTCAGGCCACCGGCCTGCACCAGCAGCTGCCCGCGTCCATTGCTGCTCAGGTGAGCGAAGAGCAGGGGCTCGGGATCCAGGGATTCGGGGGGCAGGGCCCGCACAGGGGTGCGGTTCCCGGTCGCCTTCGCGAGATTGCGCTGAAGCAGGGGCACCCGCCACACCCGCATCGTCCCCTCCGGCTCCTGGCTCACCAGGGCCACCCCCGAGCCATCGCCGAGCGGTTCGATCACAGGAATCCGTGGCCATACGGGGCTGATCCGCTGCCAGCGACCATCGTGTTCACGCAGCTGCAGCTGCTCTCCCCCTGCGGTGGGCACCACGGCCAGCAACCGAGGCCGCGGATCCCAATGCCAGGGCTCGGGCTTCAGCTCCAGGCCGCGTTGATCGCGGCCGGCCAGGCGCAGGCTGAGCGCTTGGCGCACCGGGAGGCCGGGTGAGAGAGCCAGCAGCAGGCTGTCCCCTTCGCCGAGCCAGCGGTGCGGGCGTAGGGGGAGGAGCTGGCTGTGGGCCTGCAGGCTGGCCAGGTCCATCGGCCGGCTGAAGCGGGCCTGCAGGCTGGCCGCCCCGGCGCTGGCGCGCACCATCTGCAGTCCTGCCAGATGGGGAGGACGTGCCAGCAGCCACTGGCGTTGCAGCAGGGCCAGCAGGGCCGGCGTGGCGAGCGCCAGGCCGAGCCGCAGCCATCCGCTGCGTAGCAGGCGCTTCCCGTTCATGGCTCCAGCGGCCGCGCCGGTCGGGGGATCACCTGGACCTCCCGGGGCACCACCACCAGCTGTTCGCTGCCCGGAGGTCCCTCCAGGGCCATCACGCCCTCGATTGCCAGCCATTGATCGGCCTGCGGAGGCGTGGTCGCAGGCGGCCAGCGCACCGGCAGCCCCACCGGTGCGGCGTCGGCCAGGCAGCAGCGCACCAGCAGGCGGGCCAGCTGGGGGGGCGCATCCGGCTGGGGCAGCACGAAGCCGCTGATCCGTACGGGGTCGCCGTCGAACAGGCGGGGATCGGGCTGGCTGCGCAGCAGCCGCACCCAGTCGGTGAGGCTGCGCTGGGCGGGGGGCAGGGTGAAGGAGAGCTCGGCATCCGGCGCCGTCACGGCGGTGCGGTCCGGGGGGCGTTGGCCCGCCAGGGTGGCGAACGAGGGACTGGGGGGCAGCATCAGCAGCATCCCCGCCAGTACCGCCGTGGCCGCGAGGTTCCAGGCCTGGCGAGGCCGAAGCCGCTCGGTCGCGCCTTCCGGCTGCAGGCCCAGCGCCAGCTGCAGCCCCGCCAGGCCCAGCAGCAGCAGGCCCGCCAGGGCCACCAGCGGGTGGAAGGCGGCGCGCAGCAGCAGATCCAGGCGGCCATCGGCAACGCTGCGCAGCAGCACCAGCGCCCACAGGCCCAGGGCGATGGCCCGGCCCAGGGCGGCCCGCTGGATCAGGGGCGGGGTCAGAGGCGCCACAGGTTCACCCATTGGCCGATCAGCAGCACCAGCAGGCTGGCTCCGGCTGCGGTGAGCGCCAGGCCCACCGGTCGAAACAGCAGCCCAAGCAGACCCAGGAGTTTGAGGTCGATCACCGGTCCCAGCAGCAGAAAGGCCAGCAGCGCCCCCGGTGTCACCTGGGCCGCGAAGCTGAGCGCCAGGAAGGCATCGACGCTGGAGCACACCGAAACGACCCAGGCCAGCAGCATCAGCGCCACGACCGAAAGGGTGGGGGCGCTGCCCACCGCCAGCAACCAGCCCCGGGGCACGAAGGTCTGCACCAGGGCGGCGATCAGGCAGCCCAGCACCAGCAGCAGCGCCAGCCCCAGAAATTCATTGGCGCCGTGCCGGATCAGCTCCCCAGGGCTGGGCCTGGGCGGTGGGGCTGGCGGCGGGGCGGACTGCGGCGGCCCGAGCAGGCCGCCGCTGCGCTCCAGCAGGCTCACGCTCGTCAGCGGCTGGTTGAGGCGACGTTCGGCCAGCAGCTCCGGCCGGAGCAGCTCCGGTTCGGGAATCAGGCGCAGCAGCAGGGAGAGGCCCACGGCCACTATCACCGCTCCCACGGGCCTGGCCAGCAGCAGCCAGGGCTGGTCGGGGAAGGCGGCGAAGGTGCTCGCCAGCACGATCGGATTGAGCACCGGGGCTGCGAACAGGAAGCCCAGGGCCGTGCCCAGGGGGGCCCCCGCCACCAGCATCTGCCGGGCCACGGGCACGTTGCCGCATTCGCAGGCCGGCAGGGCAAACCCCAGCCCGGCCCCGGTGAGCGGCCCCAGCAGCGGATCGGAAGGCAGCTGCCGCAACCAGCCGCCGCCTGGGCTAAGCCAGCGGGCCAGGGCGGAGATCAGCACGCCGATCAGCAGGAAGGGCAGGGCCTCGATCAGCAGCCCCTGGAATAGGGCCCAGGCATTGGCGAGGCTGGTCGCGGGGGAGGGCATGGGGGAGGATCGCTGCAGCCGGGCTCGCCCTACGTGGAGGCACCAACCCCATCATTCTTCCAGCCGGGAACCCAGCCGGGAACCCAGCCGGGTTCCCAGCCTGGAACCGGGATCGCCGGGGCCTCGCTCCCCGATGCTGCCCTGATCGCCTCACTGCGCTTCGATCCGGCCGGCCTGATCCCGGCTGTGGCCCAGGACTGGCTCGACGGCAGCGTGCTGATGGTGGCCTGGATGAATCGCGAGGCGATCGAGTGCAGCCTCGCCAGCGGTGAGGTGCACTACTGGAGCCGCTCCCGCCAGGAGCTGTGGCACAAGGGAGCCACCAGTGGACAGCTGCAGCGGCTGCGCGGTCTGCGTTACGACTGCGACGCCGATGTACTGCTGCTCAGCGTGGAGCAGCTGGGCGGCGGCGCCTGCCATACCGGGGCCCGCAGCTGTTTCTACGACGAGGGGCCCGTTCCCAGCGCCGGCGGCGCCATGGCGCCGCTCCCCCCGGCCGATGCCTGCACCGAACTGGCGCGGGTGATCGCCGGGCGGCGCGACCGGCCCGAAGCGGGGAGCTACACCAACAAGCTGCTGGAGGGAGGCGACAACCGCATCCTCAAGAAGATCGGCGAGGAGAGCGCCGAATTCGTGATGGCCTGCAAGGACGACGACGCCCAGGCGATCGCCGGCGAAGCCGCCGATCTGATCTTCCACCTGCAGGTGGCCCTGGCCCACCATGGCGTCGACTGGAGGCAGGTGCAGGAGGTTCTGGCCGCCCGGCGGGGAGCGCCGCGTCGCCCATGACCCCGCCCCCTTCTCCCCCCGCCCCGCCTTCGCCCCCTCCCGGCCCTTTCGCCAGGGTGGCCAGGGCGCTGGCCGGGATGGCGGGCCTGGTGGCGACCGTGCTGGCGGCCTGGCTGATGGTGGCGCCAGGGGCGGAGCCACCGGCCCGGGCGCGGCCCTGGCGGAATGCCCAGCCGGCCCCGGAGCTGCGCTCCCTGGCCCCCCAGCAGGTCACGGTGGAGGCGGTCGGCGACGGGGACAGCGTGCACGTGCGCCAGGGGCAGCGGCGGTTCACGGTGCGACTCGCCTGCATCGATGCCCCCGAGCTGGATCAATCGCCCGAAGGCAGGCAGAGCCGCGCCTATCTGCGCTCCCGGCTCCGCCCCGGCAGTGCGGTGACGCTGCTGCCCAAGGCGATCGATCCCCATGGCCGCCTGGTGGCCGAGCTGATCCAGGAAGACAACCTCAACCTTGCCCTGGTGGAGGAGGGCCAGGCCTTTGTGTACTCCCGCCATGTCGGCCAGTGCGATGCCCGCGAGTACCGGGCCGCCGAACTGCGGGCCTCCCGCCGGCACAGCGGCATCTGGCAGACCCCCGGTGGCAGCGAACGGCCCTGGGATCACCGCCACCGGCGCGGGCGAAGGCTCCCGGAAAAGCCTTCAGGGGGCTGAAGACAGCGGAGTGCTGGACAGCGGGGCGGGGGCCTGGCCGTCGGGATTGGGGATCGGGCGCAGCACCATCACCCCGATCACCTCCTGCACGCCCGCCGCGTATCGCACCAGATCGCGGCTGCGTATCACCCCCCGGCCCGGGGCGGCGTGGATGGCATCCCTCCCATCCACCAGACCCACGTGGGTCACATCCAGGCCTTCCACCCTGGTGACCAGGCCGAAGATGTCGCCGCCCCGCAGCGAGGGCATGACCCCCGGCAGCGCCGCCAGCGGCACATAGCTCTGCTGCACCAAGAGATCCTTCTCCAGGGCCTGGATGCACGCCAGGTTGCGGGGCTGCTTCAGGGGGGCGTAGCTGGCCGCATGGCTGGACATGAAATTCAGCCGGCGGGACCGGCTCACGGCTCCTGGCAGAAACGGGGTGAGGTTCACCACGTAGCCCTGCCGTTCCGCCGCTGCGGCCCAGCGGCTGAAGTAATGGTGCCGATGGCAGTAGTCCACCTGGCCATCCTCGTAACGCAGCTTCTGCACATGACGGCTGAAGTCCTCCACCGCCGCCGTGCGGGTGGAGACCCGATGGCTGTTCACCAGCGCCAGCAACTGCTCCACGAACAGGAAACAGTCGAAGTGGGTGAGATCGAGGCGCAGCCGTTCGCCTGGGCCCTGATCGAGGCTGAACGCCTGATAGGGCCGGCCCAGAAACCGACGCGCCAGCCCGACCAGGGAGCGGCCCCTGGGGCCCTTGGCGGTGGCATCCACCGCATCGGCGGCCACTTCGGCCGTGTTGCCGACCAGCAGCGGAGGCAGCCTCGCCGGGGCGGCCGGCGCTGCGGCTGGGGCCGCTGGGACCGCTGGCGGTGCCTGGGTGGCGGCGGGCGGTGTGTCGATGGCCCGGGAGGCCAGGGAATTCGCCGACCGGCAGCCCGCCTGAAGCAGAAGCGAGAAGGCCAGGCCGGCGACGATGGGGCGGAAACGGGGCATCTGCCTCGGGATACCAACAGGGCCGCCAGGGCTGGCGACCGCTGATTATGGGCGGCACCATGCGCGGATCCATCGGTAGCCTCCGGAGGCAACCCAACGCCCCCATGCCCCTTGATCTGCCCTCCGGCACAGAGAAGCGCAGATCCGCGGCTCGCCAGGCATCGCCTTCCCCCCGGGCACGGGGCCCGTTGATCGGGGGGCTTCAGCAGCTCTGGCGCTGGCTCACGGCTCCCCAGACCGTGCTCGGGCTGTTGCTTGTCTGCCTGCTTTCCCTGCCTCTGGCGATGGCCAGCACCTTCGCCAGTGCCGCCGCCTCCCAGATGGAGATGCAGGCCGATGAAATCTCCACGCTGGCCACCAGCATCCGCAGCTATTACGCCGACAACGTCATCGCCCGATTGCAGGCCGCCGATGGCAAGGCGGTGTTTTCGGAGAACTATCGCCAAATGCATGGCGGTATTCCGATCCCTGCCACGTTATCGATCGAGTTGGGTGCCCTCTTCGACAGCGCCCACAACGATGGAAGGATCGATTACGACTTCATCTCCGATTACCCCTTCGCCAAGCGGGCCGCCAGGCCACTGGATTCCTTTGAAACCGACGCCATCACTGCCTTTCGTGCCGATTCCAAACTGAATCGATTCTCGCGGATGAATCGGCGCTGGTTCGGTAAATCCAGCTATCGCCTGGCCACCCCTGTTTATATGCGCAAAGCCTGCGTGACCTGCCACAACAGTCATCCCGATTCTCCCAAGCGGGATTGGAAGGTGGGTGATGTGCGCGGTATCCAGGAGGTTTCGGTGAAGGGGCTGGAAGTTAAGGGCTTCGATAAGTTCAGCTATCTGCTCGGGTATGTAGGGCTGCTGGGCTTGGTTTCCGTGGGGGCCGCAGCCAGCTTTCAGCGTCAGGCTGCGGATCTGGAACGCAGCAATCGTCGCCTCAAGGAAAGCAACGAACGGGAGACGTCGATGAGTGATCGGCTGCGCTCCCAGGTGAGTGAGCTCTCCCTGCTTGGAGAGGTGGTGGAAAACGCCACTTTTGGAGTCACGATCGCTGATATGCGCCGGGAAGATGCGCCTCTCATCTATGTCAATGAGGCTTTCAGTGAGATTACTGGGTATCCCAAGGAAAGTGCAACTGGATACAACTGCCGTTTCCTGCGGGGGCCGGAAACGGACCCCGCGATTGTCGCCGAGATTCGCAGGGCCCTGAGGGAAGGCAATCCTTGCAACTGTGTGTTGCTCAACTACCGGATGGATGGCACAACCTTCTGGAATCGACTCACTCTTTATCCCGTGGGAGGGGTCCCTGGACGTCCTGATTTCTACGTCGGTAACCAGGTGGATGTCACCGCTCTGCTGGAATCAGAGGCTCGCAGTCATTCAGCCCTTGCTGGGATGAAGGACCCTCTGAATGAGGCGATGCAGGCTACCAGGGAGGCAACGGCCTTCAGTCGTCAGTTGTTCAGCAAGCTGTCTTCGCGCGAGTTGCTCACCGAAGACCTGCGGAAGTTCTTCGAAGCTGAATTTGCCGCCCTCAATAAGCTTGAAGCCCATCTTGGGGATACGGCAAATTTGCTGGATGGTTTTGATGCGAATTCGGAAGCCATTTTCTCCAGCGGCAACAGTGCTTCTGATTCGTAATGTTTTCCAAGGAATTTCCTGTTACGGATCTGGCCCGCGACTCTAATCGCAGGGTCGTCAGCATCATGGTGCGGTTCGGAGCCATTGCCGCCGTCCTTGGTGCCTTGGGGATCTATGCCTGGGTGATTCTCTCGGCGAATCGTTCTCTCTGGGCCCAGACCAGCGAAATCCGAGCCCTCACATCTTCCCTGCTGCAGACCGATGGAACAGAGGATTCCCGTCAGAGAATGCTGCAGTTGTATCTGAGCGAACGGGTTGCCGGTGGTCTGGAATCGGTCAATGCTGTGCTGGTCGTGGATCAATCAGGTCGGATCGTCCTTAGTTCCCGTCAGGCGTGGCGTTCGGTTTCGGTGGCCGACAGGATGCTGGCCCGTTCGGAGCTTGAGGATGCCCAGTTTGCTCGCATTGCCGAATGTTTTCGTGGCGCGGGCTCGATCTCGCTTTCCTGTTTTGACGACTATCGAGGTCTGTATCTGCCCTGGAACTCGAGTGTCACCCAGGCCAGGCCGATTCAGATGTTTCGCCGGAACGGTGGCCTGAGCCGGGAAGATTTTCTGCTGATTGTCAATTTCGATTCCTCAGGGATTTCCCCCTCCAGCCTGCTCGACCTCTTCTCCTCCCTGCTGGCCAGCACCCTGATCACCCTCGGGTTGTTCTTCCCGCTCACTTTGGCTCTTTATAGGGGTCTGTTGCCCGGGCTGCAACGGTTTGCCGAAACCGATGGACTCACCCTGCTGATGAATCGAACCGCCTTCATGGATGTGGCGATGCAGTTGCTGGCCCAGGCCGAGGCGGATGGCGTTCCCTTCGTGATGGTGATCATCGATATTGATCACTTCAAGATCGTGAACGACACCTTTGGCCACATGGCAGGGGACCAGGTTCTGAGAGAAGTTTCCGGGCAGTTGCGCCAGTGCCTGCGGTCGGAGGATCCGGTGGGAAGGCTCGGCGGGGAGGAGCTGGCCTTGCTGCTGCAATGTTCCTCCACCCAGGCGGAGCAGCTGCTGGAGCGGATCCGTTCCCAGGTGGAGAACTGTCGTCCCAGCCATCAGGAAAAGGAGATTTCTGTCAGTATCAGTATCGGGGCCGCCTCCACGGAGTATCTCGGATACAACGTGGATTACCTCTACTCGGCAGCCGATCGTGCTCTGTACCGGGCCAAGCGTGATGGCCGCAATCGTGTCCGATGGTCGCTGAATCGCGACGAAGACGTCTCCCCGATCCGATGGTCTCCAGGGGATCTTTGGCGTCAGTCCTTCCAGGCTTCTGCTTCCGAAGGCAGTGGCGAGCCAGGAGGGTCCTGAACCGCCTCCTGCTGCCTTGCTTGCTGCTGCTGATGAGCGGCTGTCATCGTAAGCAGAACCTCAGCCTGCCGATTTCCCCTTCGGCCGGGAATGAGTACTTTTATCTGGCCCAGCAGAAGGGATTCACGACTGCCTTGGGACTGGATCTCAAGCAGCCCGAATTCAGTGAGGGCACCGATGTGGTGGAGGCCTACATCCGAGGGCAAACCCCGCTGGTTTCGCTCACCCTGGAAGAGGTGGAGCAGATCTGCGGGCAGGTGCCGAAGCGCTGCCCCACGGTCGTGCTCGTGATCGATGAATCCAGGGGAGCCGATGTGCTGCTCGCCCGCTCCGGCATTACGGGGATCGCTGAGCTCAGGGGCAAGGAGATCGCCCTTTCCCGCAGTTCCCATGGGCTGCTGTTGCTTGGTCGCGCCCTCGAGCAGGAGGGATTCGGGTTTGCGCAGTTGAACCTGCGCCTGCTTTCCGGAGAGGCCCTGCTTGCCTCTGTGGCTGAGGGCACCACCGCGGCGGCGGTGGTGGGCAATCCTGCCCAGGTCCGTCGTCTGCAGCAGCTGGGGATGGAGGCCCTGCTGGACAGCAGTCGTTTTCCCCAGGAGATGTTCCGGGTGCTGGCGGTGGAGCCGGGATTTCTGGTCCAGCATAGGTCGGCTCTCCAGAATTTGATCCTCGCCTGGCGCCAGGCCCATCGCTGGAGTCGTCTCCATCCCGACCAGGCCTGTGCGGTGATGGCCACCCGTGCCGGCCATACCCGGGAGCTGTTCATGGAGGAGGAAAGGGGGTTGAACTATCCGGATCTGGTTGCCCAGCGCAAGCTGCTGGGAAGGGGTGGTGCCGTGGAGCTCTCCCTGTGGAAATCCAGGGATCTGTTGCAGGGGTTGGGTCAGTTGCAGGCTGATGCGCCGCTGCCGCGACTCGATCCCACCCTGGTGGAGGAAGTCCTGCGCAGCCATCCGGAGCCATCCGTTGAGACGGCGCCGCCGGTTTCCCCGGGCAAGCACCGGTAAACCCATTAGGCTCCTCGAAGAGGTAGGCATCAGGTGGAGGAAGCTCTGATTCCGGAGGGGGAGGCCAGCAGGCTGGCGGAACTTCGCAGTTTCGAGATTCTTGACAGCCCA
>JBBASR010000013.1:28219-35427 GCA_040399125.1 Cyanobium sp.
GGGAGTCTCTGCAGCTGCAGCGTTTACGCAAGCACTATGAAGGGGTGAAGGAGAATTCGATCGTTCTCGATTCCGGGGCTTCCCTGATCCCGTTGCCCCGGGTGGGGGCCTTGGAGCAGTTGCTGAGCCGCGAGCAGATCATCCAGATGATGGATGTGATCTTCGGGATGGAGACCGATGCCTGCTTCACGCTGTTGCGATGCCAGTTCAAGGAATACGGTCGCGTTAGTGCGACTCTTGGGGGGCGGCTGGCGGAACATCTGATTGATGAAGGAGCCCGTCGACTCCTCAATGCCATTCCCCCGAATGCTTCGGCGGCTCGGTTTTCCGATTCCGAGTTCATCGTCTTGCTGCCCCATGTGGCGGATCGGGATGTCGCCACGGGGATGGCGCAGCGATTGGTGGATCTGGTGGGGCAGCCTTTTCGGATTCACGAGCACAAGCTTCCACTCACTGCAGCCATTGGGATTGCATTATGCAATGGCAATTACGACTCCTCAGATGTGATTCTGACGGATGCCAGTATGGCGCTGCGGATCGCGAGCTTTGCTGCCAAGAGTCAGTTCCGATTCATAGATTCTGAAACCCGCCGTCACGCCCAGGAAAGCTATGAATTGGAGGGCGATGTAAGAGAGGCCATCCAGGCCCGCAACATTTCTCCTTTCTTCCAGCCTCTCGTGGATCTGGTCAGTGGGGAGCCCCTCGGGTTTGAGGCGCTTGCCCGCTGGCAGCGGGGCTATGACCATTTCGTGGCACCTTCCGTCTTTCTGCCGATAGCCAATGAGGCGGGAATCACCGGCGAGCTGGATCTTCAGGTGATCGAGAAGGCCCTTGCTGCTGTGCCTTTGCTGGCAAGGGAGGTGCCCTTCCGCGCCATGCTGCTGAGCGTGAATCTTTCCGCTCAGCTGATGGATGATCCCGCTCTTCGCCCAAGATTTCTGAATCTCATCCGCACCAACCCGATGCCTAAGGGATGGCAGTTGCAGGTGGAAGTTGTGGAAGAGGCGATGCAGGGCTCAGGGGCTGAGCTGGAGCAATTTCTTTATCAGCTTACCGAGATGAATGTGCGCATTGCCATTGATGATTTCGGTACTGGTTATTCGTCTCTCGGGCGACTGCATACTCTCCCCATCCATGGCTTCAAGATCGATCGTTGTTTTGTTGATCAGATTGATGATCGCAGCAATCCCAGCAACAAGCTGCTGAAGGCGATGTTGGTCCTTGCCAATGACCTCGGCCTCAGCACCACGGCCGAGGGGATCGAAACCGATGCCCAGCTCCAGTGGCTACTGCATCAGGGATTCCGCCATGGCCAGGGCTTTCTGCTGGCCAAGCCGATGTCGTTGGTGGATGCAGCCGCCTATCTGCACCGGCTGCGATTGCTGCCACCGGCCATCAACCGGTTGGATGGCCAGCTGGATGGCCGGCCTCCGGCGCTTCGGCGCGGATGGCGCCAGCGCCTGAAAGGCTTGTTGCGCTGACCCCCGCTTCCCCCGCCTTGGCGTACGCCCCCCGGATCCCTGCTCGTGGCCGCTGCTCGCGGGCGATCCGCTGGTCGGCGCTGGTGTCTCTGCTCCTGCTGGCGCTGGGGGGGTGTGGTCGCAGTGGGCCAGGGGCCCTGTCCGGGTCCCGCTTGCGGGTGATTACCACCGTGCTGCCGATGACCCTGTTCACCAGGGCGGTGGCGGAGGGCTGTGCCGAGGTGGAGCCGTTGTTCCCGGTCACGGCCGACCCCCATGAGGCCCAGGCGTCCCCCGCCGACCTGGCGCGCCTGGCCCGGGCCGATGTGCTCGTGCGCAATGGTCTCGGGCTCGATGCGTCTGTGGATCGTTTCCTGGAGAACGGAGACCGGCGGCTGCGGGTGATCGATGCCGGCGGCCCCCTGCTGCCGCAGCTTTCCAGGGGAGGCGCCGCCGGGCCGGTCAATCCCCATGTGTGGCTGGATCCCCTGCTGGCAGTGCGCCAGGTGGAGTTGATCCGCGATGGCCTGATCGCCGTCCACCCGGCCTGCCAACGGCGCTATCGCGCCAACGCGTCCGCCTTCCGCGCCCGGTTGCTCGCCCTTGATGGCGAGCTGCGGCGGGAGCTGGCCCCCTACGCCGGCCGTCGCTTCGTGGTTTTCCACAGCATCGCTCCCTACTTCTCCCAGCGTTACGGGCTGCGATCCGTGGCTCTGGTGCCAGGGCCGGAACAGGAGCCCTCGCCGGCCGACCTGCAGCGGGTGAGCCAGGTGGTGCGTGCCGAGGGGCTGCGGGCGCTGCTGGCGGAACCGCCCGGGGCCACTGGTTCGCTGGCGGCTCTGGCCCGGGATCTGAAGCTGGAGGTGCTGATCTTTGATCCGCTCGAAATCAGCCCTGGTCCGGGCTCCGGCCAGCTCCCCGGCCACTATCTCGAGACGATGCGGCGCAATGGGCGCCAGCTGGTGCGCTCCTTCGGGGGCACACCCGCCGGTTGAGGGCGCGGCCGATCGGGGGGCGCCTGGGTAGGCTGAGCCGATGGCGGAAATGATTCTCGAGGTCAGCCATCTCAGCGTGCGGCGTGATGCGCTGACGGTGGTTGACGACGTGAGCTTCTGCCTGGAAGCCGAATCCGACACCGCCCTGGTGGGCCCCAATGGAGCCGGCAAGAGCACCCTGGTGAAGGCGGTGCTGGGAATCCTGCCGCGAAGCAGCGGTGAGGTGCGTTTTCTGGGCCATGGGCTCGGCCCCCGCGGCCAGTTGCCGGCGGCGTTGCGCTCCCAGCTTGCCTATCTCCCCCAGTCGCTGGCCCTGCAGGGCCGTGTGCCGATCAGCGTTGCTGATTTCGTGGGGTTGGGCTGGGATCCACCGGGGCCCTCCTTCCCCTGGCGGGAGCGGGCGGCGCGGCGGGAAGCGGTGCAGCGCGCTCTCGCCAAGACGGCCACTGCCGATCTGGCCGAGCGCCTGATCAGCGAGCTCTCCGGCGGCCAGCTGAAGCGGGTGCTGCTTGCCTTCTGTGTGGTGCGCCCGCGCCGCCTGCTGTTGCTGGATGAGGCCCAGGCCGGCCTTGATGCCGCGGCGGCGGAGCAGTTCCACGGTCTGCTGTTCGATCTGCGCCGCAGTGAGGGCTGGACGATCCTGCAGGTTTCCCATGACCTGGAAATGGTGCGCCGCAGCTGCGATCGGGTGCTCTGCCTCAACCGCAGCCTCCGCTGCGCCGGATCCCCCGACCACGCCCTCAGCCCCTCCCAGCTCGAACGCCTCTATGGCCCGGGCTACGTGCCCTACCACCACCACCACCATCCACACCACCGCCCCGCTCAAGGCCACACCGACCGTTCCCTGCCTCGATGAGCGAAGCCACCCTGCTGGTGGATCTGCTGCAGCAGCCGTTCATGCAGCGGGCCCTGCTGGCCGGTCTGCTCACCGGCGCCATGGGTGGTCTGCTCGGCAGTTTCGCCGTGCTGCGCCAGTTGTCATTCTTCAGTGATGCGCTCGGCCATTCGGCCCTGCTGGGGCTCAGTCTCGGCATCGTGCTCGGCATTCCTCCCACCCTGGTGCTGATTCCGTTTGCGGTGCTGTTTGCCCTGGGGGTGAACCATCTGGTGGAGCGCAGCCGCTTGCCCGCCGATGCCCTGCTCAACATCGTCTATTCCTCTTCCCTTGCCCTGGCGGTGGTGGCGCTCAGCCTGGTCCACGTCTACCGCGGTGGGCTGCAGCAGCTGCTGTTCGGCGACATCCTCGGGGTCAGCTGGCTGGACGTGGGGTTGATCCTGCTGTTGCTGATCGGCACCTCTCTCTATCTGCTGCTCACCCTCCGCGCTCAGATCCTGCTGAGCCTCGATGAGCCCCTGGCGATTTCCCGTGGGGTGGCCGCCGGTACCCATCGGATGCTGTTCATCACCGTGCTGGCGGTGGTGGTTGCCCTTTCGATCAAGGCGGTTGGGGTGCTGTTGATCAGTGCCTTCGTGGTGATCCCCGCCTGTGCGTCCCGGTTGGTGAGCGGTCGCTTCCGCTCCTACATGCTGGTGGCCTCCGGCCTGGGTGCCGGCTGCGCTGCGCTCGGGCTGCTGGCCTCGGGCCTGCTCAACCTTCCCTCCGGCCCCAGCGTTGTGATTGTGCAGCTTCTTGGTTTCCTGCTGGCCCTGGCCTTTTCGGCTCCGAAGCGGCGGGCAGCCTGAGTGGCTGGCCGAAGCGGCTGGGTTGGCCATAGAGCCAGCGGAGGCTTGCCAGATCCCGGGGGCTGAGTTCCAGCACCGGCATCGACCCGGGCACCGCCGCCATCGCATCGCCGGGTTGATCGCTGTGCCCCCAGAGACCGAAGGCATGGCCCAACTCATGCAGAGCCGTGGCCTGGATCGCTGCTTCCCGTTGGTCGGGGCTGATCAGCACCTCCACCAGGGGCTCCAGGCGCCAGACGCCTTGGCGCTCCACCTCCTGCAGTTGGAGCAGGGCGCGGCCGTGGCTGGCTCTCCTCCTGCCGTCCCTCTCCAGCCGCAGCGGCGGCCGCTGGCGGTGCAGTCTCACCTGGGCTGCCTCTGGATTCGCCACCCGCTCGATCGGCAGCTGCTGGCGCCAGCGGGCCAGGGAAGCCTCCACGGCCCGGTGCCAGCGCTGTTCCCACGGGGTAGGCGGCGGTTCGGTAGTCATGGGTTGTACCCACACGCACCAGAGGGGCATGCGGGGCGGACCGGCTTCGGTGCTGGAAAGGCGATCGCGGTAATCGGGCGCGGGGCCAGCGGGGGTGGCCGGTTCGCTGGGGCCGGAGGGAGCTGCCGCTGATGCCGAAGCTGCCGGAGCTGCCGGAGCGAGCAGGCCGGGGCCAAGGGGGGCGGGGCGACGGGCAACCGCCACCCCGCAGGCTGGGGGCGGCTGCGGCGGCAGGTCCATCAGCCGCCGAGGCCGACGCCACGGGCCATCAATGTGGCCAGCATCGGTATCGCGGCGAAACCCACCAGTTCGATGTTGAGGATCCAGCGCAGGCGGTTGGCCAGGGCTTCGCTCACCTGGGGGAGCTCGCCCTTGCGCAGCGGGATCGCCCAGAGGATGTAGGTGATCGTGGGGTAAAGCGAAAGGCTCCCCACCGCCAGGAACAGGCCCACCTTCCACCAGAACACGGGGTTTTCGGTGTAGAAGCTGGTGCCCTGGCCGAAATGCAGCACCCGGGCGAGGCCGCTGAGCAGCAGGGCCAGGGCTGCGATGCCATACACCACATCGGTCACCACCATCAGGATCGCGTCCTTCCGGTCGGGATTCGGGCGGATCAGGCGGCGTTCCAGCACCAGAGCTCCGAAACAGAGCATGAAGCTGAGGTAGTGCACATAGGCCACCGCCGCACTGGGCAGCACCTGGGAGGGGATCACGGCAAGGCCTGGCATGGAGGCGGGGGCGGTCGGATCAGGGCTGACGGTAGCGACCCCTGGGCGCGGGGAGCGGTCGGGTGCCGCCAGGAAGAAAGCAGGAAAGCGGAAAGCGAAGAGAATGTGGAGGTTGGAAATCAAGTGGAAATCAGCACCGAATCGAAAGCGTTTCGGGAGCTTTCCTGAAGCTCTCACTGAAAAGAATCCATTTCAAAAGATTTGGAAAATGCTTGCGGAAATCGGGATATTGAAGCCTTTCTGTGGGTTTTCGAGAATGGCGCAAATAACCCTAGTTTCGAGTGAGTGATTTACGGTCCCATGGCCAGTTCCTTGAGCGCCTTTCTGGGCGAAATTGGCCGACACCAGTTGCTTACGCCCGAGCAGGAGCTCACCCTCGGACGCAAGGTGCAGGCGATGGTGGCCCTGCAGGAGCGCTGCTCTCTTGCCGGTGGCAGCGGCCCGGCCTGCGATTACGACGAGCTCGAGCGCCGCACCATGCGCAATGGGGAGAGGGCCAAGCAGCAGATGATCACGGCCAATCTGCGGCTGGTGGTGAATCTGGCCAAGCGGTATCAAGGCAAGGGTCTGGACCTGTTGGACTTGATTCAGGAAGGCACGATCGGCCTCACCCGGGCGGTGGAGAAGTTTGATCCCACCCGCGGCCATCGTTTCAGTACTTATGCCTATTGGTGGATTCGTCAGGGCCTCAATCGCGCCCTTTCCACCCAGAGCCGCACGATCCGGATTCCGGTGAATGTGAATGAAAAGCTCACCCGCTTGCGGGCGGCGAAGGCTCGTCACCTGCAGGCCCACGGGCATGGGGCTTCACCCGCGGAACTGGCCGATGCCCTGGCATTGCCGCTCCAGGAGGTGGAGGAGCTGCTGGGCTGTGAGCTGCGCAGTGTCACCGTCAGCCTGCAGGGGGCGGTTCGCTCCAAGGCGGATCCCTCCGAGCTGGTGGATGTGCTGCCCAGCAACGAGCCGGCCCCGATGGAGCGGGCCGAGCAGGCCGAGCGCACGGCGTCGGTCTGGACCCTGCTGGAGAAGGCCAATCTCACCCCGAAGGAGCGCACCGTGGTGATGCTGCGCTTCGGTCTCGATGGCAGCCATGAGTGGCGCACCCTGGCCGAGGTGGCGCGCCAGCTGGCCTGCAGCCGCGAGTACTGCCGTCAGGTGGTGCAGCGGGCTCTGCGCAAGTTGCGCAAGGCGGGCATTGAAAGCGGTCTGGTGGACGGTTGACCCCCCCGTTCGTAGGGAGATCCGGCCCTGGTGAGGGGGCGAACCCCTTCCCAGGATGGGCAGGTCAATCGACAGAACACGCCATGTCCGCTGCCCAGACCGCTGCGGGCCCTTCCGCCCACGAAACCCTTGACCCCCAGGTGATCGAGCGCCCCCTCGTCGATGAGAGCCTGTTGCAGCGTCTGCTGCGACGTGCGGGTCGCACCCTCGCCCGCCCCGCGCTCGAGTGCTTCGAGATGCTCCTCGATGGGGAAACTCCTCCCCAGGCGCGTCTCACCGTGCTGGCGGCTCTCACCTACCTGCTGCTGCCGATTGATCTGATCCCGGACTTCCTCCCCGTGGCTGGCTTCGGGGACGACATGGTGGCGCTCACTGCCCTGCTGGGTCTGTGCAGCAGCCATGTCACGCCGGCCATCAGGTTGCGGGCGCAGCGCAGACTGGACCAGTGGTTCCCAGCGGCCCGGTAAGGCCCGCCTCTGATGCCGTCCCTCAGCACCGAGCAGCTCCAGGACCTTCAGGCCTTCCTGAAGGACTGGTTGCGCCACACAGGCCGCACCCAGGCAGACCTGCGTCGGGCGCTGAGGGCCAGCTCGATCCGGATGCCGGTGCTGATCGAGGAACTGCACCGCATCCATGCCCACCAGGGGCTGGC
>JBBASR010000013.1:35527-47485 GCA_040399125.1 Cyanobium sp.
GGATGCCGGTGCTGATCGAGGAACTGCACCGCATCCATGCCCACCAGGGGCTGGCTGGGCTGGCCGAGCGTCTCTGTGGCATCGAGGAGCTCTGGCAGGGGGAGGACGATGGCCAGGACGATGGCTTTGCCTCTGCTTCGCTCGAGGACTCCCTCGGTCAGCTGGATCTGCTGCTCGAAGAGATTCGTCAGGGGCAGCAGGTGTAGTCCCCCGGGACCGGCCGGAACCCCTAACCTCCCCCCAGATTTCCCCCTGACCTCCCTCTCCCCCATGTTTTCCCCCCTGTCGACCTCCGCCCTCCGTTGCGTTCCGCAGGCGGGGCTTCCGCAGGCGGGATTCCTGAAGCGCTGCTTCGGGCTGGGGGTGGGCCTGGTCATCGCGCTGCCGCTGCTGGGTCTGCCGGCCCGCGCCCAGGTGGAATCGTTCCTGCTCCAGCCCGGCAGCAAAGTGGGCCGGGAAACCAGGATCGAAGCCACCAACTGCAAGACGGCGGCCGACGGCACCATCACCTGTGACACCAAGATCATGAACGACCCCGGCTATCTGCCGGCCAAGCCGCAGTACCAGCCCTTCAAGAACTGATGCGCCGCCTGGCCCGGTTCCTCGACGACGAACGTTTCCTGCGCTTCAGCGATCGGGCCGAACTGCAGCTGATCAAGCTGCTGGGGCTGGTGTTGATCGTGGTGATGGTGGTGGCTTCCCTGCAGCTGGCCGCAGCTTTGCTGGTGGGTCTGTTGCTGCCTGGGCCGGCGTGGGTGGGCGAGCGCCTCACCGGCCTGCTGGGCGATCTGCTCAACCTGCTGATCGGTCTTGAGGTGCTGCAGAACATCACCTCCTATCTGCGCAAGCGCGTGGTGCAGATCGAGCTGGTTCTGGTCACGGCGATGACGGCCCTGGCCCGCAAGGTGATCGTGTTGCCAGGCGGGGCGGAGAGCAAGCCGCAGTTGCTGATCGGTCTTGGTGTGGCCGTGCTCTGCCTGGCTCTGGCCTACTGGCTGGTGCGCCAGCCAGGCATGCCGCGCCTCAGCCGCGATCGGACCAGAACAGCGCCAGCCAGATCGTTCCCGGAGCAGGATCCGTCTGTTCCACCCGATGGCGCCGTCCTGCCCCGATCAGAAGAGCATCCCCACGGTTGAGTTCGATCGGCTGCTCGCAGTCCTCAAAGCGCAGCCGGGCACTGCCCTGGAGCACGGTGACCCATTCATGCTCCTGCTGGTCGTACCAGAAGCCTTCCGGACTCGCCGCTCCGCAGGAATGAATCCGTTCCAGCCGCAGCTGGGGTGTTTGCACCAGAACGCTGATGCGCTCCTCCCCGGCGGGCGGCGCCTCTTCCCCCAGCAGGTTGGTGTCGCCGTGGGCTGGTTCCTGGCGCTCACCCCACCGCCGGCCGATCTCGAAACCCTGCAGCCGTGCCAGCTCCACCACCTGGTTGTGGTGACTGCAGGCACTCAGGGCCTGCCGCAGCGGCGGGTCGGCGTGGATCAGGTCCGCAAAGGCCTGGAGTTGCTCCACCTTGTGGAGAAACCGTTGCAGATCGGCTTCGGCCATTGAGGGGAAAGGGGCTAAACCAGTTCCTTGATCATCCGCCAGCGCACGAACAGGCAACCGGCGAACATCACCTCCTCTTCGGCCTCCACCTGCCAGCCCCGCCGCAGCAGCAGGGGGCGTGAAAGCTGGCTGGCCTCGGTGCGCAGCGTTGAGCATCCGCTCCGCCGGGCATGCTCCTCCAGGGAGCCCAGCAAGGCTGTGGCATGGCCCCGACGACAGGCGCGGCCCCGTGAATAAAGAAGCGAAAGGCGATCGATCGGGTTGAGCAGAGCAAACGCCTCGATGATCCGGGGCTGATCGGGCAGGCAGCTCACCAGTCCGTAGCCAGTGGCAAGTGCCCGACGCAGCCCAGGATCTCGCTGCACATGGTTTGCCCATGCCTCAATCTGTGGGCCGCTGTAGAGACCCTTGGCCTGGCTGATCACCGCATCGCGATACACCCGGGCCACTTCCTCGAAATCATCGGCCTGCATCTGTCTGAGTGAGTGCATCGTCACACTCTGGCGGAAGTGGATTGTGGCTGATGGTCTTGGCAGCTGCTCCTTCTGGTGTATCTTTTGATTGGAAATCAGATACATACCCAGGAGCTTCCGGGTGTGGGGCCTGATCTTTCGCCAATCCTCACTACTCCCCGCTCACCCATGCTCACAGGATCGGAATTGCTGGCCAAGGTCAAGGAGCTTGGCGATGTCGGCAAATCGGAGATCGTTCGTGCCTGTGGTTACGTATCAACCAAGAAGGATGGTGGCGAGCGCCTGAATTTCACTGCCTTCTATGAGGCTCTTCTGGAGGCCAAGGGGGTGGAGCTCGGTGCCTCCGGCAAGGTGGGCAAGGGCGGCCGCAAGCTCAGCTATGTGGCCACGGTTCAGGGCAATGGCAACCTGCTGATCGGCAAGGCCTACACGGCGCTGTTGGATCTGAAGCCGGGCGATGAGTTCGAGATCAAGCTGGGCCGCAAGCAGATCCGCCTGATCCCCGCTGGTGCCAGCGAAGAAGACGAAGATTGATTTTCCCGCCCCGGGCTTCCCGATCCTGGCCGGGTGTTTCGCACCCGGCTTTTTTATGCGCTGGATGCATGGGCGGCAGGAAGTTCGAGGTGGCTGCCCATGGCTGCCACAAGGTCGGTGTAATCGGCGGGGGTGCAGGAGAGAAGAATGATCTGGGTTCCCCGTTCACTGCCGCGGCGAATCATGCGCCGCACACCTTCCAGCCGCTCCGGATCGGCGGCGGTGAAGGCATCGTCGAAGATCAGGGGTAGAACATCGTCGTAGGCAGGTTTCAGCACTTCTGCGATCGCCAGCCGCAGGGCGCCGCTGAGCTGCTCCCGCATGCCGCCACTCAGTTGTTCGAAGGCGAAGCTTTCCTCCCCCTCCCGCAAGCGCAGATCGGCAAAGCCCTGGCGGGGATCGAAGCTCAGGGTAGGCAGAAAGAACTTGCCCTGCTCATTCGACTTGCCCTGCTGGTCGGTGGCCCATCCGGGCAGGTCGAGGTCCTGCAGATAGGAGGAGATCGCTTCAGCCAGGGGCTCGCTGTAGCGGTGGGAAAGGTCACTGCGCATCTCTTCAAACAGGCGGGCCAGCAACTGCAGAGCCTCCGCTTCTTCCTCCACCGCCCTGCGTTCGGCCCTGGCCATTTCCCAGGCCACCAGGCGTTGTTCCTCCTCGGCGGCAGGATCGCCGCTGCCGAGGCTGAGGCAGCGTTCCTCGTTCTGGCCGCGGCGGGTGAGCAGCTGGTCCTTTTCCTGCTCCAGCCGGCGTTGCTGTTGCCCCAGGCTGTCCTCGCCCTCCGGCCGGTCTCCCTGCAGCGCCGCCAGGGCCTGTTCCCTGGCCTCCAGGGAGGCCTGGGCGGCCGCCAGCTGCACCGCCAGATCGACCCGCCTTCCGTGGTTCTCCTCCAGGGCCTGGCGGCGTTGGTCGAGGGTCTGGCTGGAGCCACTCAGCTGTTGCAGGCGGGCCTGATCCCTTTCCAGGCTCTCGAGCCCCTGCTGGCGGCGCCTTTCCAGCCCCTGCAGTTCCGCTTCGAGCCGCTCCTGCTCCTCCCTTCGCTCGCGCTCCTCCTGCCGCAGCTGTTCGAGCTCCCCCTCCAGTTGCTCGGGCCCCGGGGCAGGCTCGGGGGAGGAATCCGCGGGAGCGGTGGCGCTGGAGCTGGCGGCCAGGGCCTCCTGCAGCCGCTGCCGACGCGGCGCCAGGGCGGCGATCTGCTGTTCGAGCCGGGCCCAGGGGATCGTGGTGGCGGCCTGGCGCAGATTGGCCAGCTCCGTCTCGAGGCCCTGGCGGCGGCTGGCGATCGCCTCGGCAGCGGCGCTGTTCTCCACGCCCAGCCCCGTCAGCTGCTTCTCCAGCCGTTGCCGGCAGAGGTCGCGCTTCCAGCGGGCTTCCCCCACCGCCTCGCCGCCCCCGGGGCTGATCCGCAGGCGCACCCCTGAGCCCACCTCCAGCAAGGCTCCATCGGCCAGCTGGCGGCTCTCGCCCTTGGCGAGGGGCCTCCCCTCCAGCCGCACCGGCTGGTCGGTTTCCAGCAGCTGCACAGCGGTGGCCATGGCCTGCAGGCGGGTTTCGGCCTGGAGCCACTCCTGCTCGGCGGTTCGCAGTTCGTTCACCGCGGCGGGGCCGATCGGCGCCAGGGCGGCCAGGGCCTGCTTGACGCCGGTGGCCTGCTGTTGGAGCCGTTCGAACTGCTGGCGATGCTCAGCCAGCTGACGGGCCTCCCGTTCGAGCTGGTGCAGATCCAGTTGCCACCGCAGTCGCTCCAGCACCTGCTGCCGCTGGCGTTGGTCCGAGGCGAGCTGCCGGCGCCGCTCCTGGCGACTCTGCAGCTGCTGCTCCAGGGCCCCCAGCTCCTGGCGCTGGGCGAGCACCCGGGCCTGCTGCTGCTGCTGCTCCTGACGCTGGCGTTCGATCTGGGCCTCCAGATCGTCGAGCTGGCGGCAGACCTGGCGCAGGCCCTCCAACCGCTGGCGTTGTTGTTCGGCTTCGGCCTGCAACGGGCGTCGTTCGGCCTGCCGCTGCCGCTGGCGTTCCAGGGCCGGCCGTTCCAGCCGTTCGATCGCCTCGAGGCGCTCGCCGATTTCCCGCAGCTCCTCCATCGCCTGTTCGAGATCCCGCTGGCGCTGGCGGGCCTTGTCCAGCTCCTGCCGGGCCGCTTCCTCCTGGTGCCGGGCCAGGGCCAGGGGAGAGCCGGCCCGCACCCTGCCGGTGGCGGTGAACAACGGTTCGAGCCGTTGGCGCAGCTGCTCGATCACCTGGCGGTCGAGGGGAGATTCCAGGGCGGAACCACGGCCCCGGCGCTGGAGCTGTTCCACCAGCCGGGCCAGGTCGTAGCTTTCGGCCGGCCCGTCAAGGACGTTGGCGCCCGCTTCCCCCTGCCGCACCCAGAGATGGGCCCAGCGCTCCGGCAGCTGGCCGATGCGGCGACCTTCCACCAGCTTCTCCATCCCCAGCAGGCCGGCCAGGTGCTCTTCCGCGGCGGGACCGCTGAGGACCACATCCCGGCCATCGCTGAGCTGACAGGTGCCGCTCGCACCGGCAAAGCGTTTGCGCAGCCGCCAGTGACGGCCGCCGGCCTCGAATTCGATCGCCACCTCCGGCAGGCCCGCATGGCGCCGTGACCGCAGCTCCTCCACCCCCCTGCCGCTGGCGTTGGCCTTGAGGAACAGGCCCTTGTGGAGTGCTTCCACCAGGGTGCTCTTGCCCGATTCGTTGGCTCCGCCGATCAGGGTGAGCCGGGGATCGAACCGCAGATCCAGCTGGCGATGCTGGCGCACGTGGCGCAGGCTGGCAGAGAGCAGTCGCATCGTTCAGAACCCCGCGTCCATCAGGCCGCCTCGCGCACCAGGCGGTGCAGTTCCACCAGGGCCTGGCGCAGCACGGTGGCTTCGCTGAGGCCATCGCTCATGCCGTCGCCATCGGCATCCCGATCGCGATGGCGATCACTGAGGATCAGCTGTTCCTGCAGCCGCAGCGCCACGCGCGCGACCAGCGGGTCGCCGGGACGTTCCGTGAGCGCGGCCAGTTCGGAGGGTGCTGGCATCAGGTCGCAACCGCCGCGCAGTTTGAGCCGCAGCAGCTGGGCCCGGAGCCGTTCCAGCAGCTCCTGAAGCCGTTCCTGCCCCAACAGGCTCAGGCTTCCCTCCAGTTCGAGCAGCAGTAGATCGCTGCCCACCCGTTCGCCCACCAGTGCGTCGATCTGCTGCTCCAGGCGCGGCAGATCGTCTTCCTTGCGGCAGTGGAAACGTAGGGGATGCCAGCCGATCCGGCCCGTTTCCAGGGGGGTGACGCTCGGGGGAGTTCCCCGTTCCACCGAAACCTGCAGCACCTGGCCGGCGCGGTAGTCGTCGCTGCGGGGAAATCGATCCGGCTCCGGCGTGCCGCTGTACCAGATGGAGGGCCCCACCTGCTGCAGCCCATGCCAGTCGCCGAGGGCGACGTAGTCGACCTCGCTCAGCCAGTCGGCATCCAGCCGCAGGCGGTTGCCGGCGCCGGCCTGGGCGTCGGCCTGGCTGCCAGCCTGGGCGCTGGCGAGGGGGTCGAGATCCCCTGGTCGGAAGTCCTGCACCGCCCCGTGGGCGAGCACGATCCTGGCCTTGCCGGCCGGCAGCTCGCTCCAGGCGAGCTGATGCAGCCAGGCACAGGGGTCGGCGCTGTCGATGCGCCGCAGCAGCGGGCAGGGCAACACCACCGCCTCGGCCAGCTCCACCGGCTTGCGCTCGAGCAGCAGCTGGAGGTTGGGGGCGCGCCGCTCCCGTTCGGCCCGGAAGGCTTCGCTGTGCCAGACGCTGCCGGGGGCTCCGTGGTCGTGGTTGCCAGGGATCACCAGCACCGGCAGCCCCAGCTTGCCGATGGCGGCGCAGACGGCGCTGAGATCACTGCGGGCAGGGGTGGGGGAATCGAACAGATCTCCTGCCACCACAAGGAAGGAGGCTCCAGCGGCCCTGGCGCCGATCCGTTCGATCGCCTCCAGCCGCACCTGGCGCAGGCGGGATCGTTTATCGGGATCGGTGACGCGGGCGTAGGGCTTGCCGATCTGCCAGTCGGCGGTGTGCAGGAATGTGGGCATCGGCGACGCTTCCACCGGCGCTGCTCCTGTTTAGCGCCTCGGCGGCCCTGCCTACAGGCGGCTGCAAGCGTCAGTTGCTGCGCCAGCTGCTGCGCTAGACGTTGATCAATGGGCTGAGCAGAGAGCTGAGCAATGAGCGGAGTAAAGAGCGGAGTTAGGAGCGGAGCAAGGAAGGGGCCCCCGATGGTGCTGCGCTGGCTGGTGGCGATCGTGCTGGGGGCCGGGCTGCTCCTGGCCCTGGTCTGGCCTGGCCCGGCATGGGGCCTCGAGAGCGCTCCCGACGGTCAGCAGCTGTTCAGCAACCACTGCGCCGGTTGTCATGTCAACGGCGGCAACATCATTCGCCGCGGCAAGACCCTCAAGCTGGCGGTGTTGCGCCGCAACGGCATCGAAGGGCCGGAGGCGGTGGCCCGGATCGCCGCCGCCGGCCAGGGCCAGATGGGTGGCTATGCCTCTGTGCTGGGCCCCGGTGGGCCGGAAGCGGTGGGGAACTGGGTGTGGCAGCAGGCCCTGGCCGAATGGCCCAGACCCTGAGGAAACCGCCCAGGGATCGGCGGTTTCACCGCGGGACAAACATTACGTTTTTCTGAGAAAGTCATCTTTTCCGGGCGGTCCTAGTCAGCGCCTGGGAAGTTGTGCCACGGCAGCCAGTGTCCATTGGCCTGTGCTGTAGCCGTTGCTGCTAACTAGACAGGCTTTGGTGTGAGAACCAACCCCCCATGACTTCCAGCATTCGCAAGGCTCTGCTTCGCGGTGTCGGCTTCGCCGCCGCCAGCGGCGCTCTGATCGCCGGCCCCGTGTTCGCCGCTGAGACCGCCATCAAGGCCGAGCCCTCCCAGGCTGCTGCCCTCGAGATCCCCGCTGCTGAGCAGCAGATCTCCCAGGCCGCTCCTGAAGTGGCCCAGGGCTACGGCACCCCCGTGGTCGCCGAAGTGATCGAGGTCGACGACCAAGCCGAAGGCTTCTACGTGACCATCGGCGGCGGCTTCTCCGACGCCTCCGACATGTCGTATCGCACCAGCGATATCGGCTTCACCAACTTCAATGGTGACCTCGAGTTCGGCGGCGGCTTCTCTGGCGACGTGGGCATCGGCTACGACTTCGGCGCCATCCGTACGGAACTGACCTACGTCTACAGCCGCGGCAGCGTCAACGGCATCAGCGCCAGCGCCAACAACATCTACGGCGTCTTCGACACCGGCACCGCCCAGACCAACTCGGTCTCCGGCATCATCAACAAGAATGATGTCATGGGTAGCGTCTACCTCGACATCCCCACCGGCACCCGCTTCGTGCCTTACATCGGTGGTGGTATCGGCTACACCAACATCAGCACCCCCAGCTTCACCGCTGGTGGCTACCGCACCGCCAGCGCCAACAAGGGCCTGCTGGGCTGGCAGGGCAAGGTGGGTGTGAGCTACGTGGCCTCCTACAACTTCGACGTCTACGCCGAAGGCGTGTATCAGGGCGCCAGCAGCTTCTACACCGGCGACGTGCACTACGGCTCCTACAACAGCTGGGGTGCCAAGGCCGGTTTCCGTTACCGCTTCGGCGCCCGTGAGGAAGTGGTGGTGGTCGAGCCCGCTCCCGCACCTGCTCCCGAGCCTGCTCCCATGCCTGCTCCCGAGCCCGCTCCCATGCCCGCTCCCGAGCCCATCCGCGGCCTCTGGTGATCGCTCCCAAGGGACGGCTCCGGCCGTCCCCACGGGATTTCAGGGGCGGGTTTTTCCCGCCCCTTTTTCATGCCTTCCGGTAGAAATCCCTGCTGCTAATTGCGGTGTTCAGAAGGCCTGGATCCAGGGGTGCACCTGGAGTGCGGTCCAGATGCCGTTGCGCCAGTAGACGTCGTTGTGGAGAAGGGTCTCCACGGCTTCCTTGTTTTCGGCTTCGAAAATGCCGAACACGTGAGTGCTGTCCTCGGTGGGACCCAGGGTGATCAAGGTGCCTGCCTGCTTGAGCTGCCGCAGGCCCTCGAGGTGTTCTTCCCGGAACGGTGTGCGTTTTTCAAGGGCGTTTTCGCAGTAGGTGCCCCAGAGCACGAAACGCATTGTCGGGTTGCGCAGGAGGTTGGCCAGCCTACGGGCCAGCCGCGGCTGCCTAGAGTTCCTCCCCGATGCCGCGTCTCTGGGCTTGGCCACTGCCCGTTATCGCCCACAGATCGATGGGCTTCGGGCCTTGGCGGTGCTGGCGGTGATCCTCAACCACCTGCGCTCCTCCCTGCTGCCGGGGGGCTATCTGGGGGTGGATGTCTTCTTCGTGATCTCGGGGTTCGTGATCACCAGCTCCCTGGCCTCCCAGCCGCCCGGCAGGGGCCTCGGTGGTTTCCTGCTGGATTTCTATGCCCGCCGGATCCGGCGGCTGCTGCCGGCGCTGCTCGCCTGCGTGCTGATCACGGCGCCCCTGCTCTGCCTGGTGGATCCCCATCCGCGGACCACGCTCGAGACCGGCATGGCAGCCCTGTTCGGGGCGTCCAATCTTGTGCTGCTGCACCAGGCCACCGATTACTTCTCCCGCGCTTCCCAGTACAACGGTTTTCTGCACACCTGGTCCCTCGGTGTGGAGGAGCAGTTCTACGTTCTCTACCCCCTGCTGCTCTGGTTCAGCGGCTTCGCCCGGGGGAGCGGCTCGGGCAGCCGCAGGCTGTTGCTCTGGCTGGTGCCAGCCTGCGCGGCCTCGCTGGTGCTGTTCGTGGTGCTGGCCAGCCACCATGATCCCGGGGCCTATTTCCTGATGCCCAGCCGCTTCTGGGAGCTTGGGGTGGGGGGGCTGCTGGTGCCGCTGGTGCAGGCCCTGGAGCAGCCTGCGGCCGGGGGTGGTTTGCGCCGCTGGCTTGGCGCCCGTTGGCCGGCGGGCCTCTCCGCCGTTGTGGCGCTGGCCCTGCCGGCCTGTTTTCTGATCCCGCAGCAGCGGGAGCTGGAGGCCACGCTGCTCGTGGTCGGACTGAGCACAGCCCTGTTGGCTCTGGTGCTGCCCCGCGGCCATGACCCTGTGGCCCGGCTTCTAGCGAGCCGCTGGCCGGTGCGCATCGGCCTGCTCTCCTATTCGCTCTACCTGTGGCACTGGAGCGTGCTCAGCCTGAGTCGCTGGACGATCGGGGTCTCGCGCTGGACATTGCCGCTGCAGGCGCTGCTGCTGGTGCTGCTGGCCACGGCCTCCTACCGCTGGGTGGAGCAACCGTTGCGGCGGGCCCGCTGGTCGGAGGGCAGTGGGCGCACGATCGCCTATGGCCTGCTGGTCTCCCTGGGGGGAGCGTCGCTGCTCTGGGCCCTGAAAGGACCCCTGCATCAGCGTTTGTATCTCGGATCGGAGCGCTCCAGGAACCAGCGGGACCGGGAATGGCGGGCCCTGGCGATCGCCGGCACCACGATCACGCCGGGCGCCTGTTCCACCGACGACCTTGATGACGAGACCCTCAGCAGCCCTGAGCGGTTCCGCCGCCATGTGCTCACCTGTTCGGCCGAACCCCCGGGCCGCCCTGTCCCCCACCTGTTCGTGGTGGGGGACAGCCATGCGATGGCCTTCGCGCCGGTGGCGGAGCATCTGCTCCGTACGGGCCGCTATGGCATCGGTCTGCTGGGCCGGCCGAGCTGCCCCTTCCCCGATACCCGCTACGGGCACCTGGCCCGCCACTGTTCGCGCTTTCAGCAGCTCACCGAGCAGGAGCTGCTCCGCCAGGGCCGCCTCGGTGATGTCGTGGTGGTGGTGGGCTATCACCTCAGCCACCTGGGCGACAGCCAGCGGCTCACCGATACACGCAACAACTTCCGCGGGGCCAAGGGTCTTCCCCTGCTGGGGGCGGAGGCCAAGCAGGCGGCCTATACGGAGGCGTTGAATCGCTTTGCCCGGCAGGCCGCCCGTCAGGGCATGACCACGGTGCTGATCGGGGCGACGCCGCGCCATCCCGACGCCCTGATCTGCCGCCCGGAGTGGTTCAACTTCCAGAACGAGGGTCACTGCGAGAAGCCGGTGCAGCAGGAACTGGCGCATGCCAGGGAGCTCAACACAGCGCTGCGGGCGCGGCTGGACCCTGTGGTGCGCTTCCTTGATCCCGTGCCGGCGTTGTGTGGCACGGGCACGGGCTGCGACAACCGCAGGCTGCTCGACCTGCTGCGGGACACCGACCATCTCTCCGTCCATGGAGCCCGGCAACTGATCGCGCCGCTCCAGGCCCTGCTGCAGGGGCCCCAGCCTCAGGGCAACGAATCGCGGCGCAGGTGAACCCGGATCAACTTTTCATCCATCAGTCCTTCCCGGGCATAGGGCGTCTCGTTGCAGCGCCGGAACACCTCGATCAACAGTTCGGGAGGGAAGATCTGACCGCTGGCGGCGGCCAGCTCGCTCACCTCCTGGGCGGTCTGCACCCAGTTGAGCTGTTCGCGCAGCTCCGTTTCGTCCTGGATGCGGGCCAGAAAGGCGAAGAGCTGGTCGAGCGGCTCGCGATGCTGGGGGGCTTCGAGATCCATGCCGCAGAAAAAAGGCTCGCGCTGGTCATAGCGAAGTCTGCCGGGGCGGACAACATGGGGGCATCTGTGGGCCCGTTGTGCTGCGTATCTTCCGCCTGATCCTGCCGCTGCTGTTCTGCACCGGGGCCTGTATTGGGGGCGCACCCTCGCCGGCGCAGCCGCTGCCCGGAGCCAGCCGGGCCTGGGTCGGGGTCTGGGCCCTGACTGACCAGGCGGATCAGCTGGTCAACCTGAGGCTGGAAGCCGATGGCACGGCCTCCACCGCCAGCGGCGCCCGCATCCACCAGCAGCCGCTGGTCGCCGAGCCGCTCGCTGAGCCGCTCACCGAGACCCTCACCGCCGCCGATCTGCTGGAGCGGGGCCAGTGGCGGTTGCGCGAGGGCGGTGGCGTGCAGGTGGACTACACCAACGGCTGGACGGACACGATCGTGCCGCGGGCCGGCGTTCTGGTGCAGCGCTCCTGGATGCCCGGAGCCGACCGCGGCGAGGCCCCCAGCCATGAGGGCCCGGCCCAGCGGCTGCGGGGCAGCCAGGCCGACGCGGTGGGGGTCTACCGGATCATGCCGTTGCGGCCGGAGGAGGCCCCCTGGTTGCTGAGCCTGCTCTCCAGCGGGCGGGCGTTCAACACCCGGGATCGGCAGGCCACTGGCCTGTGGCGGCTGACGGGCCAGAAGGTGCAGATCGAGTGGAGCAGCGGCTGGGGCACCCGGCTGCTGCCCCGCCCCGGCGGGCCCCATCCGGCCGAATTGTGGGCGCCCGGGGCGCTGCGGAGCGGTGCCCCCAGCAGCCGGCCGCTGAGCCAGCGGCTTTGACGTGGGGCTGGGCGGCAGACCGCTCTTCAGAGATCGAGGCCGCGGCGCAGCTCGGCGCAGAAGGCCCCGGCGGCGGCGGC
>JBBASR010000013.1:47585-53746 GCA_040399125.1 Cyanobium sp.
TTCAGAGATCGAGGCCGCGGCGCAGCTCGGCGCAGAAGGCCCCGGCGGCGGCGGCCACATCGGCCCCCTGGGCGTGGGCTTCCGCCATGGCCCGCACCAGGGCGCTGCCCACGATCGCGCCGTCGGCGCCCCACTGCTTCACCTGCCGGGCCTGGTCGGGGCCGGAGATGCCGAAGCCCACGGCCACCGGCGTGGGGCCCTGCTGCCGGAGCTGCTGCACCAGGGGTTGCACCCGCTCACCGAGGGCGCTGCGCACGCCGGTGACGCCGGTGACACTCACCAGATAGGTGAAGCCACGGCTGGCGGCATGGATGCGGGCCATCCGTTCGGCGGGGGTGGTGGGGGCCACCAGCAGCACCAGATCCAGACCAGCGGCAGCGGCGATCGGGGAGAGCTTCTCGGCTTCCTCCAGGGGCAGGTCGGGCACCACCAGGCCGGCGGCACCGGCGGCGGCGGCTTCCTGGCAGAAACGCTCCATGCCGCGGTTGAGCAGCGGGTTGCTGTAGGTGAACAGCACCACGGGGATGGTGAGCTGGCCGCGCAGCTGGGTGAGCAGCTCGAGCACGGTGCCGGGGGTGGTGCCGGCGGCCAGGGCCCGGCTGGCGGCGGCCTGGATCACCGGCCCATCGGCGAGGGGATCGCTGTAAGGAATGCCGAGCTCGATCAGGTCGGCGCCGGCGGCCTGCAGGGCCAGCAGGGCCGCTCCGGTGGTGGCGGGATCGGGATCGCCCGCCATCAGGAAAGGCATCAGGGCGCAGCGATCCTGCTGCCGCAGGGTTGTGAACCGCTGCTGGATCGGCGTGGGACTGGCGAGAGTGGCGGCGCTCATCGGGCCGGACGGGCGGGCGGTGGAGCTGAGCCTATGGGGTCGGCGGCTCGCCGGGGCCCAGCTGGCCCACCTCGCGCAGCAACTGCTCCTGTTCGGCGGGGCTGAGCGAGTCGAAACGGGCCTGCAGGGCTTCGTCGGCGATGGCGTCGAAGACGGAGCGGTACTGGCGCCGTTGCTCCATGTAGGTCATCTTGCCGGTCACGACCCTGAACAGGTAGCTGGCGGTCCAGCCGATCACGATCACCATCAGCAGCGCCGATGCGGCGATGCCGGGCGAGAAGCCGTCCATGCCGCTGGCCTGGAAACCCCAGTAGCCGCCGGCCCCGAGGCCGAACACCAGCAGCCCCAGCAGGATCGCCTGACCGCGTGTCACGCCCGGGCCCCGCCCTGGCCAGCCATGCGCAGATTGAGGAAGGGGGCGAACAGGATCAGGCCGGGGAAGAAGAGAAACACCAGGCCGTAGACAAACGTGCGCTCGATCTTGCCCATCACCGTCCAGCGGCGGTTCATCCACCAGAACAGAGCCAGGGGCACAACCACCAGATAGGTGAAGCCGATGACCCCGTAAAGCCCAAGCACCAGCAGGGTTTCACGGCTGATGCTCTCGGCGAGGTTGCTGAGGAACCCTGGCAGGGCCACGGTGCGGAAGCGTTGGGAAACCGAATCTAGGATGGTCGGGCGGGGGCATGGCGAAACCGGTAGACGCAGCGGACTTAAAATCCGCAGGCCGCAAGGCTGTGGGGGTTCAAGTCCCCCTGCCCCCATCAGCGGCAACCCCTGGCCTCAGCGGTTCTTCACGCAGTAGGTGCCGGCGCTGTACCAGCCCAGCGGGCAGGACTTGCCTGTCTTGTGGATGGCCTCCCGGTTGCTGCTGGGGCTGCTCAGGCAGTAGTTGCCTGAGGTGTAAAAGCCGGGCGGGCAGCCTTCCACTTTCGCGAGGGGGCGCACCGGCTGCTCGGCCAGGGCGCTGCCGGTGGACAGGGCGCCGATGGCGGTCAGGGCCCCGATGGCGAGGGCGAACAGCGGGGGGGTGCGGCCCATCGGTTCAGCACGTGTGCGGGGCCGGCAGCCTAGCTATTGAGAAACTATGCAAGATCTGCATGAAAGCTAGTTCGGATCTTGGGTTTCGGAGGGAGCACAATGGGTGCATAGCGCTGCAAGACGCCTGCTCTGCCAACTAATCAGCACCAGGAGTTGCAAGGCTGATGCCTGAAGCCGTTCTCGCCCCCGGAGCACGCATCGAGTGCCGCAGTGCTGAATGGTTGGTGCGCAGTTTGGGCCGCAGCTCCGATGGCCAGCAGGTGGTCGACGTGGTGGGCGTCTCGCCGTTCCTGCGCGAGAAGGAGGCCCGCTTCCTGGTGGAGGTGGAGAAGGCTGCCGGCAGTTTCAAGGTGCTGCAGCCGGAAGACACAGCCCTGGTGAGCGACCCCTCGCCCCGCTACCGCGACAGCCTGCTGTTCATCGAGGCCCACCTTCGCCGCTCCGTCCACACCGACAGCGCCCTGGTGGGGCATCGGGCGGCGATGGATGCCCTTCCCTTACCAGCTCGAGCCAACAGCCAAGGCCCTGGCGATGCCGCGCCGGCGGCTGCTGATCGCCGATGCGGTGGGGCCTGGGCAAGACGCTGGAGTGCGGCATCCTCTGCAGCGAGCTGATCCGGCGCGGGCGGGGCAAGCGGCTGCTGGTGGTGACCACCAAGAGCATGCTGGTGCAGTTCCAGAAGGAGTTCTGGACGCGCTTCTCGATCCCGCTGGTGCGGCTGGATTCGGTGGGGATTCAGCGGATCCGCGAGCAGATCCCGACCAATCAGAACCCGTTTCACTACTACGACAAGGCGATCGTCTCGGTGGATACGCTCAAGAACGATCGGGATTACCGCTTCTACCTCGACAACGCCAACTGGGACATCATCGTGATCGATGAATGCCAGAACGTGGAGGAGCGGGCCCGTGGTGCCCAGAAGAGCCAGCGGGCACGGTTGGCGGAGCGCCTGGCGACGCGATCGGAGACGTTGATCCTGTTGTCGGCGACACCGCACGACGGCAAACCGGAGAGCTTCGCGAGCCTGATGAACATGCTCGATCCCACGGCAATCGCCGATCCGAGCAAGTACACCAAGGACGACATCAAGGATCTCTATGTGCGGCGCTTCCGCAAGGACGTGATCGCCGATCTACGCAACAGCGTTAAGGAGCGCGACACCGCTGATGTGGAGTGCCCGGCGAGCGAGAAGGAAGAGCGGGTGTTCGCGCTGCTCAAAGACCTCAAGCTGCCCGACAGCGACGCCAAGGCCAGGGCGGGCCAGCTGTTCAAGACCACCCTGGCCAAGAGCCTGCTTTCCAGCCCGATGGCGGCGTTGGAAACTGTTCGCAACCGGCTGAAGCGGCTGGAGGCTGCGCCGGCGCAGGCCTACGCCGACCAAGCAGCCCTGCAGGAACTGGAGCCCTTGCTCGCTGCCATCGGCCCATCCGACTTCTCCAAATACCAACGCCTGCTGCAGTTGATCCGCGCCGACTGGAGCTGGAGCGGTAAGGACCCCAAGGACCGGATCGTGCTGTTCACCGGCAGGCGCGAGACCCAGCGCTTCCTGGTGGAGCACCTCGCGGCCGATCTGGGTCTGCCCAAAGGTGCCGTGGTGGGTCTTGATGGCGCCATGCCCGATGTGGATCAGACCCGCGTGGTGGAGCAGTTCGCCCAGGAGAGGGAGGCGGTGCGGATCCTGGTGGCCACGGAGGTGGCCTCAGAAGGCCTGAACCTGCATTACCTCAGCCACCGGTTGGTGCATGTGGACATCCCCTGGTCGCTGATGACGCTGCAGCAGCGCAATGGCCGCATCGATCGCTACGGCCAAGGCCAGCAGCCCCAGATCCGCTACCTGCTCAGCTGCTCCCGCAGCGAGGGGATGGGCGACGCCGAGAAGGTGCTGCGGCTGCTGAAAGCGGCACGGTGGAGGCGCTGGAGCAACGCATGGAGGCCAACGCCCAGCCCCATCTGAAGCCGCGCAGCGGCGACGGCCTGTTCGAGGAACTGTTCGGCAGCGGCCCCTCAGACGACGGGGGCGCCGAGGCCGATGCCCCGCTGCCGTTGCAGGTGCAGCAGCGCCAGCCCTTCAGCTTGTTCCCCAGCCTCTGGAGCTACGTGGACACGGCCCTCGAGGCGGTGGCCCAGCAGATGGAGCGCCGTGGCGAAAAGCTCGATCTCCGCGCCGATCAGGAGCAACAGCGCCTGGAGATCACCCCACCCAGCGATCTGCTGCGCCGCTACGACCGCTACCCCCGTGAACTGCAGCCGCCCCGAGGCCAGCGTCTGGCGCTCTCCACTGAAGTGGCAGCACTGCAGCGGGCCCTTGAGCAGAGCCGCCGACAGGATTCCAGCCGGCCGGAACTGGAATATCTCTGGGACCTGCACCCGCTGGTGGACTGGCTGGCTGATCGGGGCCAGATCACCTTCCAACGCCACTGCGCCCCGGTGCTGCAGCTCAGCGACGGCCTCGATCCTGGCGAGGTGGTGATGGTGTTTCAGGGCACGATCCCCAACCAGAAGGGCGTGCCAGTGGTGCAGGAGTGGGTGGCGGTGCGCTTCGCCGGAACGGGTCTGAATGTGGAGGCTGTGGAACCCTTTGAAGCAGTGGCCGAGCGGCTGCAGCTGGGCCGCAAGCCCTATGCCAACCCCAACGCCGCGATCCCCGAGCACCTGCGCAAGCAGCTGCCGTATGCGGTTCGCAAGGCCAACGACTACCTGATGAGCTGCGCCGATCGCTGGACTGCCCGCATGCAACCGGAGTTGCAGGCCCAGCGCGAACGCCTGAAGCGATTGCGAGGCCGTCAAGTGGAGCAGCTGCAGCTCAGCTTCGCGGCAGATCAACGGCCGCAGCAGATCAAGGAGAAGCGGCGCCTGAACGAGCAGAAGGCGATCGACGTGCGCTTCGACGACCACGAACGCTTTGTGAATGAAGTGATGACCATCGAACCCGCCCCCTACCTGAAGGTGGTGGCGGTGCTCCACCGGGACAGCAGTTGATCAGGCTGCTCCCAGCACCACGCATAACGGTGAGTCACCCCCTACCTTCATCAACCTGCCATCCATGAGCTCCCCACCTCCCCTGATCACCTGCACGCCAGGCGTCCGCAGCGGCAAGCCCTGTGTCGCCGGAACACGGATCACCGTGTCAGATGTGCTCGAGGTTCTGGCCAGTGGCATGAGCCAGGAGGAGATCCTCAGTGATTTCCCCGATCTCAGGCCAGAACACATCCAGGCGGTGCTGCGCTATGCCGCTGAGCGAGAGAAACGGCTTGAAGAGCTCACTGTGGCATAAACAATGAGATGCCAGGCCGAGTTGTGTTGGACAACAATCAGAGCCGAAGTCCCGTTGAGAATGACTTCCAAGCTATGATGTTACCACGAGGTGCATCAGAGAAGCTGATCCGGCTGATGTGGAAAATCAGCTCCGCGGTGATCCCGCAGATCCTGCTGACTGAAATCAACGGGATGGAGCCCGATCAGAGTCTGCGGGAATCAGCA
This sequence comes from Cyanobium sp., assembly GCA_040399125.1. Taxonomy (GTDB): domain Bacteria; phylum Cyanobacteriota; class Cyanobacteriia; order PCC-6307; family Cyanobiaceae; genus Cyanobium. The sequence continues at coordinate 52,936 of JBBASR010000013.1, forward strand.
ATTCCGGCTGAGGATAACCGCAATCTTCTGCCGCAGCCCCGGGAGCTTGAGGTAGGCCTGCCACACCTCCTGGAGGTCAACTCGGTCATAGGCATGGATCAGCACATCACGCAAACCGGCCATAGCCCGCCAAGGAATCTCGGGATGGCTGGCTCGGCAGTCGGCACTCAGGCGTTTGGTGGCTTCACTCATCACTTCAAGGCAACGCAACAGAGCATCCTGCAGGTAGTCCGTATGAGTGAAAGACTCAAAGTTGGCAATAGGGAAACCAAGGCCCTGTCGATGTTGAAAAGGATATCCAGCAGAGCCTGAATGTCTCCTTCCTCCATCAGAGCGGCACCGCCTCGGCTTCCACGGTTGCCTGCAGTTCCGGTCTGAGATTGCGACGGCGGATCAGATCAACGCTGTGGTTCAGCAGCTCTTCCAGAGCAAGTTTCAGATCGGCGCGATCGAACAGGCTGGCCTGCTCCGGCAGATCCACCAGCAGATCAATGTCGCTGTCCGGCCTGGCCTGGTCGCGGGCCACCGAGCCGAACACGGCCAGGTTGCTGGCGCCATACCGCTCGATCAGTTGGTGGAGCTGGGGCGCGAGCGCCTGGAGTTCAGCGAGCCGCATCAGCCATCCTCCAGCAGCATGGCGATCACCCCGGTGTCCGGGCAGCGCTCGATCATCGCTGAAAACGTTCGCATGGGGTCAGCTCCGGTACCCCATTCTGTCGCCTGCTCTCTTTCGACGCCCGCCACCCCCTGACCCATGGCCCTCCCCGGCATCAGCAACGCCAACGAGTTCTATTCCGCCCACTACCTCGAG
>JBBASR010000014.1:0-51731 GCA_040399125.1 Cyanobium sp.
GCGGCCCCACGGATCAGCAGGATTCTGGAGCAACGGATCCAGCCCCTGGCGCGCAGCCTCCGCCCCATAGGTAAGGGAAGCGAGATCAGCGAAATGAGGAACAAGATAAGGAATATGCCACCTCAGCAGCATGCCATTAAGGCCGTACACGCCAATAACAACGGCAAAAAATATCGCCACCAGCAGCGCCAAAAGCAGTGCGCAAATCCTGGATTTCATGCGCCTTCCTTGCTTGCGAACTTTTGAGCGACTTCTAGATTGATATTAGGCTGCTTCTGAATTTCCACCACCACTCCTGTGATGGCTGTGCTGCCGCGCCTCGAGGAACTCGCTGCGGAGCTCACGGCCTGGCGGCGCGACCTCCACGCCCATCCGGAAATGGCCTTTCAGGAGGAGCGCACCTCCGCGTTTGTGGCTCAGCAACTGGCCTCCTTCGGAATCGAGGTGCACCGGGGACTGGCCGGCACGGGGGTGGTGGGGGTGCTGCAGGCAGGTGCGGGCGGCGGCCGGATCGGCCTGCGCGCCGACATGGATGCTCTGCCGCTGCAGGAGGACAACGACTTCCCCCACCGCTCCCGCCACGAGGGCTGCATGCACGCCTGCGGCCATGACGGCCACACCACGATGCTGCTCGGCGCAGCCCGGGTGATTGCCGAACGGCGAAATTTCCAGGGCACGGTGGTGTTCATCTTCCAGCCGGCCGAGGAACACGAAGGCGGGGGCCGGGTGATGGTGGAGGAAGGCCTGTTCGAACGGTTCCCGATGGATGCCGTCTATGGCCTGCACAACTGGCCGGGCCTGGAGGTGGGGCAGTTCGCGGTGATGCCGGGGCCGATGATGGCCGGCTGCGACAGCTTCGAGATCGTGGTGCGCGGCCGCGGTGGCCATGCCGCCATGCCGCAGGAGGGCGTCGATCCGATCGTGGTGGGCAGCGCCATCGTGCAGGCCCTGCAGACGATCAGCAGCCGCAACCTGGCCCCGGTGGATGCCGCGGTGGTGAGTGTCACCCAGTTCCATGGCGGCGACGCCTGGAACGTGATCCCCTCGGAAGTGGTGCTGCGCGGCAGCGTGCGCTTCTTCCGGCAGGAGGTGCGGCTGCTGATCAGCGAGCGCCTGGAGACGATCGCCCAGGGCGTGGCCCGGGCCCATGGGGCCGAGGCGGAGCTGCGGCTGATCCCGGGATATCCGGCCACGGTCAACACCGCGCCGGAAGCGGCGGTGGCCGCCGCCGCCATGGCCGGCGTCGTGGGCGAAGCGCAGGTGAGCACCACCCTGCCTCCCACCATGGGCGCCGAGGACTTCGCCTACCTGCTGCAGATGTGCCCCGGGGCCTACGGCTGGATCGGCAACGGTCCCGGCACCGGGGGTTGCCTGCTCCACAACCCCCTCTACGACTTCAACGACCGGATCCTGCCGATCGGAGCCAGCTACTGGGTGACGCTGGTGGAGCAGGTGCTGGCCCCAGCGGCAAACGCCGAAGTGACATAAAACACAGGGTCGCTGAAGAGCATGGCTACCTTCCAGGAAGGTGCTCTCTCCCTGCCTTTCCCTTCATGGCCCTGCTCGAATACAAACCAGGTGCGGCCTTCCCTGGCGTGATCGGCCGCACTGCCGATGTCTCCACCCCCGCCTGGCCGATGCCCAACCGGGCGAAGGAAGGGGCCCCGAACGTGCTCTACCTCGTGCTCGATGACACGGGCTTCGGCCAGCTCGGTTGCTACGGCAGCCCGATCGCCACGCCCAACCTCGATGCCCTGGCGGCCGACGGCCTGCGCTTCAACAACATGCACACCACGGCGCTGTGCTCGCCGTCGCGCTCCTGCATGCTCAACGGCCGCAACCACCACTCCAACGGCCTGGCCTGCATCACCGAAGGCTCGATGGGGTATCCGGGCTCCAACGGCATCATCCCGTTCGAGAACGGCTTCCTTTCCGAGATCCTGCTGCAGCACGGCTACAACACCTACGCCATCGGCAAGTGGCACCTCACGCCGGCCGAGCAGACCTCGGCGGCCGGTCCCTACGACCGCTGGCCCCTGGGCCGGGGCTTTGAGCGCTTCTACGGCTTCCTCGGCGGTGACACGCACCAGTACTACCCCGAACTGGTGCAGGACAACGCCCAGGTGGAACCCCCCGCCACCCCCGAGGAGGGCTACCACCTCACCCCCGATCTGGTGGCCAAGGCGAAGGCGATGATCGCCGATGCCAAGCAGGTGGCGCCCAACAAGCCCTTCTTCATGTACTTCTGCACCGGCGCCATGCATGCGCCCCACCATGTGCCGAAGGAATGGGCCGATAAATACAAAGGCAAATTCGACGGCGGCTGGGATGCCTACCGCGAACACACCTTCGCGCGCCAGAAGGAGCTGGGCATCATCCCGCAGGACACCGAGCTGTCGCGCCACGATCCCGACGTACCGGATTGGAATGGCCTCTCCGCCGAAGAGAAGCGCCTCTACGCCCGCATGATGGAGGTGTTCGCCGGCTTCCTCGAGCACACCGACCACTACATCGGCGAACTGATCAGTTTCCTCAAGGAGATCGGGGAATACGAGAACACCTTGGTCATGGTGATCTCCGACAACGGCGCCAGCTCCGAGGGTGGGCCCACCGGTTCGGTGAACGAGGGCAAGTTCTTCAACAACGTGCCGGAGAACCTCGAGCAGAACCTGGCCGCCATCGACGACATCGGTGGACCGAAGTATTTCAACCACTACCCCTGGGGCTGGACCCACGCCGGCAACACCCCCTTCCGCCGCTGGAAGCGCGAGACCTACCGGGGCGGCACCAGCGATCCCTTCATCCTGAGCTGGCCGAAGGGCATCGCCGCCCGCGGCGAAGTGCGCTCCCAGTACTGCCACGCGATCGACATGGTGCCCACGGTGCTCGACGCCCTCGGCATCGAGCCCCCCACCACGATCCGGGGCGTGACCCAGAGCCCGATCGAGGGTTTCTCGCTGGCCTCCTGCTTCGCCGATCCCGCCGCACCGAGCCTGCATCTCACCCAGTACTTCGAGATGTTCGGCCACCGCTCGCTCTATCACGATGGCTGGCGGGCCGTGTGCCCCTGGCCCGGCACCTCGTTCGTGGAATCGGGCCGCCGCTTCGGCGATCCGATCAGCTACGACCAGCTGATCCAGCTCGATGCCCACGGCTGGGAGCTCTACAACCTCAACGCCGACTTCGCCGAAACCCACAACCTGGCCGAGGCCGAACGGGATCGCCTGATCGCCATGATCGGCATGTGGTACGTGGAAGCCGGCAAGTACAACGTGCTGCCGATCGACAGCCGCGGCACCCAGCGCTTCGCGGTGGAACGGCCCCAGATCACCGCCGACCGGCAGCGCTACATCTATTACCCCGGCACCCAGATGGTGCCGGCCAACGCAGCGCCACGGGTATTGAACCGGCCCCATTCGGTTTCAGTGGAGCTGGAGGTGCCCGAAGGCGGTGCCGAGGGGGTGCTGTTCAGCATGGGCGGCAACGACGGCGGCTTCGCCTTCTACGTGCAGAACGGCCTGCTCACCTACGGCTACAACTACGTGGCCGAGCAGTTCTTCCACGTGCGCTCCGGCGGCCCGATCCCGGCCGGCCACCACATCGTGAGTGCCGAATTCACCCCCACCGGCGCGCCCGACATCGCCAATGGCAAGGGCACCCCGGCCAAGGTGGTGCTGTTCGTGGATGGCCAGCCCGTCGGCGAAGGCGATCTGCCGGTGACGATCCCGCTCAGCCTAGGCCTGGCGGCCGGAGTGGCGGTGGGCGCCGACCCGGGCTCACCGGCCCTGCCGGACTACAAGCCCCCCTTCGCCTACGGCGGCCGCATCAGGCGCGCCCTGGTGGATGTGAGCGGCACCCCGGTGGACGACCTCAAGGAGCAGATGCGCGAGATCCTGGCCCGGCAGTAGGACCAGGCTCAGCACCCCCCCGCAGCCGGCAGCACCAGCAGCCCGCTGCGGGGGCTGGGGCTGGGGATCAGCTGGAGTGAGAGATCCTGATCGGGAACCAGCTGCAGCCGCAGGCGCCCCAGCAGGCCCACGGCCATCAGCCGGATCTCGAGTTCGGCCAGGGCCTTGCCCAGGCACACCCGCTCGCCGCCGCCGAAGGGCAGCAGGCTGAGGCCGCTGTGGTCCTCCTCCAGGTGGCGCTGGGGGCGGAACCGCTCGAGGTCATCGGCATCGCCGTGGGGGGCGTAGCGGTTGGAGGCGGCGAGGGCCACCTGCACCACCCGCCCCGCCGGCACCCGCACCCCATCGAGCAGCAGCTCCTGGGTGGTGCGGCGGAAGAAGCCGCCCACCGGCGGATTGAGCCGCAGCACCTCGCTCACCAGCGCGTTGAGCCGGGGCGCCCCCATCTCCGTGGTCGCCGCCACCTGCTCCGGCCCGGGCGGCCAGGCGAGCTTGGCCAGCTCGGGCTGCAGCCAGGGTTCGAGCTCCGGATGCTGGAGCACCGCCAGCATCAGGCAGCTCAGCGAGGAGGCGGTGGTCTCGTAGCCGGCGAACAGCAACAGCAGCAGCTGCTCCACCAGGTCGTCGTCGCCCAGGGGCAGGCCCGCCTCATCCACCGCGCCGGCCAGCAGATCCAGCCCGCCCGCCGGGGGCTGGCCGGCGGCCACCCGCTCCCGGGTCTGCGCCAGCACCTTCGCCAACCGCGCCAGCAGCCGCTCCCGGGCCTGCAGGGCGCGGGCGAAGGGGGTGCCCGGCAGTGCCAGGGGCACCGAGAACAGGGCGCGGGTCCAGAGTTCGAAATCGTGGAACAGGGCCTCGCGATCGCCGGCCTCCAGACCGAGCACCACCGTGGCGATCACCGAGAAGGCGAAGCGACGCATGCGCTCGGCCAGGGGCACCGGCACGGTGGCGACCTCCAGTTCGGCCACCAGCTCGTCCACCAGCGCCACGATGCCGGGGCTGTAGCGCCGCAGGGCCGCCGCCGAAAACAACTGGCCCACCGCCCGGCGGCGGGCGCGATGGTCCGGGCCGTTGCGGTTGGCCAGGGAACGGCTACCCAGCAGCTGACGCACACTCTCGGGCCACCAGCCCTCGCTGGCCTCCGGCTGGGCGAGCAGGTCGGCGATGGCCCGGCCGCCACGCACGAACACCAGCGGCTGGCCCAGCAGCCTGGTTTCGTAGACGTTGCCGTACTGCTCGAAACGACGCCGGGCGAAGTCGCCATCGCGGAAGAAGGCCAGGGCTTCCAGCACGCCGCTCACCGCCCCGGTGGTGGGAAGCGGCCGGGGCTCCAGGCCAGGGGGTGCGCCAGGGGATGCGGCAGTGCTCACCAGGGCAACACCTCGCCATTGGCATGCCAGAAGCTGCCGCTGGTCTCGAGGCTCAGGCCGTCGATGCGGGCCAGCAGCCCCTGGGCCGCCTGCTGCGGCGGAATGCCGGAGAAGCCCACCATCCGGGTGGCCACCATGCCCGGATGCAGGATCGCCACGGCGATGCCGTGGGGGGCCAGGTCGATCGACAGGGAGCGGCCGGCCATGTTCAGCGCCACCTTGCTCATCCGATAGCCGTAGTAGCCGCCGGAACCGTTGTCGTCGATCGAACCCATGCGGCTGGTGATCAGGGCCACGCGGCTGCCGCTGCCGAGGTTGGGGAGCAGGGCGCGGCAGAGCAGCAGGGGAGCGAGGGCATTGACCTCAAACTGGCGCCGCACGCTGTCGGCGTCGAACGTTGCCAGGCTGTCGCCCTCGAGGATGCCGGCATTCAGGATCAGCCCATCGAGGGGCAGGCCCTCGAGCCGAGCCACCAGGTCTTGGACCGAGGCCTCGGTGGTGAGTTCGATTCCGGCCTCCACCCGCACACCGAGCGCCTCCAGTTCCGGCGAGGTGGTGCGGCAGACGGCGATCACGCCCTCACCGCGGGCCTGCAGCTGGCGGCACAGCTCCAGACCGATGCCGCGATTACCGCCGGTGATCAACCACTGGGTCATGGCAGGGAAGGCGCTCAGTTGGGGGAAGAGAGGGAGGGGCGCAGGTTCTGCAGACCCTTGAGGAACATCGGGACGAACTGTTCCATCAGCATTTCGGGCTTCTCCTCCCACACCCGCTTGATGGCGAACAGGCGGGACTTCTGAAGATCGGGGGAGAGCAGGGCCTGGGGCATTCTTTCGAGCAGGTAGCCAGGACGCTCCCAGACCGGCAGGGTCTGGGCGATCTCCACCAGGTTGCCGAGCCGGCGCAGCTCGGCGCCGGCGGTGATGTCCATGCCGGCCTCGAAGGCCGCATGTTCGATCATCGAGTACTTCTCCTTGGCTGCGTTGACGCGGACGCGATGCTCAGGACTGCGGCTGGCGATCCGGCCCAGCCAACGGTTGCCCCAGCTCACATGGGAGGCTTCCTCCGGCAGGATCTTCTCCAGCGTTTCCCGGATCCGCAGGTTCTCCTCGGTGGCCGGCGCCTGGCGCAGGGCTGCGATGTGGGCCGAAAAGGCCTGACATCCCCGTTTCTCGGTCGCATTGATCGCAGCGAGGGCCGCGATCAGTCCTTCCTCCGTCTGCACGGCCTCACCGGTTCGATCCAGCAGGCGGTTCAGTTCGTCGATATAGGAGCCGGTCTGCGGCGTACCGATCTCTTCGCCCATGTCATAGAGCAGATCGGTGAGCCAGACGGCATGACGGGCCTCGTCACTGACGTGGCGGGCCAGGTCGCGCACCAGCTCGCGGGGCTTGCCGTTGAGCGTCTCCATCAGGCTGGTGAGCTCGAGGCACGAGCGCTGCTCGTTGAAGCGGTAGCTGTTGAGGAACAGAACCTGGAGATCCCGCTGCTTGACCACCTCGGCCATCACCTCCCGGGGCCCGAGCGTGTTGAGGATCTTGCGGGGATAGGTGACGGCCATCGGGATCCTGGAACTCCTTGGTTTCGGATCGTAACGACGCCAGCGGTGGGGAGGGGGTGCGACCAGCGCTCGAGGACCAACGCAGCCCCGCCGGAGCAAAAATCAGGGCTGGGCAGATCCACCACACCTTGTGGAATTACCGCTCAAAGATGACGAAAAAAATCCATGAATCGCCCGGCGATCTGACATAAAATCCCACCCAAAGTTTCCGCCCCATGCGTCCGCCCTCCATGCCCGGCCCGTCCCTGCGCAGTGGGCTGGCGAGCCTCGGCCTTTGCGCCCTGCTGCTGCCCCCGGCGGCCCCCGCAGCACCAGCGGATCTCACAGCCCCGGCGGACCCCGCAACCCCGGCGACTCCGGCGGCTGCAGACCCCGAAGCCAGCCCCGACCCCTGGGCCGGCACCTTCGAGCTCTACGGCTTCGCGCCGATCCGCACCACCGGCACCACAACGGTGCGGGGCTTCACCGCCGACACCGACCTCTGGCTCGGCGACCTGATCCCCCTGATCCGCACCACCGGCTCGGCGCGGGCCAGCGTCGAGAACGGCCGCCTCGGCCTGCTGGCCGACATCAGCTACAACCGGATCGGCGACGATCTCTCCCGCACCTCGCCCCGGGGTCCGTACACCGGCAAGGCCACGGTGACCTCCAACCTCGGCATCACCGACCTCGCCCTGCGCTACCGCTTCGGGGAGCGGGAGAGCGCCGTGGCCAGCCCCGGCCGCTGGAGCGTGATTCCCTACGCGGGCGTGCGGCTGGTGTACGCGGGCCTGGGGGTGGAGGCCGAGATCCAGAGCGACGAAACGCAGCAGCCGCTGCGCCAGCGCCAGGGGGAGCTCTCGAAGCTCTGGGCCCAACCGCTGCTGGGGACCCAGGCCACGCTCTTCCTTTCACCCCGGCTGCGGGCCTTCGGCCGGGCGGATGTGGGCGGCTTCGGACTGGCCGGCAGCCGCGACCTCTCCGGCAACGCCCAGCTCGGCCTGGGCTACGCCATCGGCAACAACACCGACCTCAACGTTTCCTGGCGCTACCAGGGGCTCGCCTACGACAACGGCTCCCGGCGGTCGAACGGCTTCACCAATTACCAGAACGGCGTGGAGCTGGGGGTGAAGTTCTTCTTCTGATCCAGACCGGATCGACGGACCCGATCGGCGAGACTGCCCCCACCTCCGGGCTTTCCCCGTCCCCATGGTCGCCACCGGCAGCTCCAGCGACACCGCCATGCGGGCCTTTCCGCTGGCCGCCATCACGGGCCACGGCACCCTGAAGCTGGCCCTGCTGCTGGCGGCGGTCGATCCCGGCCTCGGCGGCGTGGTGATCGCCGGCGGACGCGGCACCGGCAAATCGGTGCTGGCCCGCGGTCTGCATGCACTGCTGCCGCCGATCGACGTGCTCGATCTCGGCAGCCCCAGCCCCGGCCAACCGGCGCCGGCCGCCCTCAACATCGATCCCCAGCGCCCGGACGACTGGGATGACGCCACCCGCCGCCGCCTCACCGCGCTGGGGGCCGACCCCAGCGGCGATGACAGTGCCGCCCTGCTGCCCACCAGGGTGATCCCCGCCCCGTTCGTGCAGGTGCCGCTGGGCATCACCGAAGACCGGCTGGTGGGATCGGTCGATGTGGCCGCCTCCCTGACCGCCGGCTCCCCCGTGTTCCAGCCGGGCCTGCTGGCGGAGGCCCACCGGGGGGTGCTCTACATCGATGAACTCAACCTGCTCGACGACGGCATCACCAACCTGCTGCTGGCGGCGGTGAGCAGCGGCGAAAACAGGATCGAGCGGGAGGGCCTCAGCCTCACCCACCCCTGCCGCTGTCTGCTGATCGCCACTTACAACCCCGAGGAGGGGGCGGTGCGCGACCACCTGCTGGATCGCTTCGCCATCGCCCTCTCCGCCAACCAGCTGCTCGACACCGACCAGCGGGTGGAGATCGCCCGGACCGCCATGGCCCATGGCGAACAGGCCGATGCCTTCCGCGCCCGCTTCCAGGAGGAGACCGACGCCCTCGCCACCCAGCTGCTGCTGGCTCGCCAGTGGCTTCGGGATGTACAGATCAGCCGCGAGCAGATCGCTTACCTCGTCAAGGAGGCGATCCGCGGTGGGGTGGAGGGCCACCGCTCCGAGCTCTATGCGGTGCGGGTGGCCCGGGCCCATGCGGCCCTGAGCGGTCGCGACCGGGTGGAGGCCGAAGACCTGCAGATTGCCGTGCGGCTGGTGATTGCGCCGCGGGCCCTGCAGATGCCGCCCCCGGATCCCGACCAACCGCTGGAACCGCCGCCGCCGCCCCCTCCTCCCCAGAGCGAACAGCCCGAGGAGGAGGCGGATCCACCCGAGGAGCCCGAAGCCGACGACGACAACGACAACGACCCCGACGAACCGGAGGAGGACGACGACACCCCGGAGGACGAGCCGCCCCCCTCCATCCCCGAGGAGTTCCTGCTCGATCCGGAGGCCGTGGCCATCGACCCCGACCTGCTGCTGTTCAGCGCCGCCAGGGCGAAGAGCGGCAACAGCGGCAGCCGCTCGGTGGTGCTCAGTGATTCCCGTGGCCGCTACGTGAAACCGATGCTCCCCAGGGGCCCCGTGCGTCGCATCGCCGTGGATGCCACCCTGCGGGCCGCAGCGCCCTACCAGAAGGCTCGCCGCGAACGCGAACCCCACCGCAAGGTGATCGTGGAAGATGGCGACCTGCGGGCCAAGCAGCTGCAGCGCAAGGCCGGCGCCCTGGTGATCTTCCTGGTCGATGCCAGCGGCTCGATGGCCCTCAACCGCATGCAGAGCGCCAAGGGGGCCGTGATCCGCCTGCTCACCGAGGCCTACGAAAACCGCGACGAAGTGGCCCTGATCCCCTTCCGCGGCGAGCAGGCCGAGGTGCTGCTGCCCCCCACCCGCTCGATCACCGCCGCCCGCCGGCGGCTGGAGCAGATGCCCTGCGGCGGCGGTTCACCGCTGGCCCATGGCCTCTCCCAGGCGGCCCGGGTGGGGGCCAACGCCCTGGCCACCGGCGATCTGGGCCAGGTGGTGGTGGTGGCGATCACCGATGGCCGCGGCAACGTGCCGCTCAGCCGCTCCCTGGGCCAGCCCCAGCTGGAGGGCGAGCCACCGGTGGACCTCAAGGAGGAGGTGAAACAGGTGGCCAGTCGCTACCGGGCCCTCGGCATCAAGCTGCTGGTGATCGACACCGAGCGGAAGTTCATCGGTAGCGGCATGGGCAAGGACCTGGCCGATGCGGCCGGCGGCAAATACGTGCAGTTGCCCAAGGCCAGCGACCAGGCGATCGCCGCGATCGCGATGGAAGCGGTGGCCGGCCTCTGAGCCAGCGGCAGGGAGAGATCAGCGCACTCCAGGCTCGGTGCCGGGCAGCTGGGGGCCCCTGCGCAGCTGGTTCTGGTCGGCGGCGGAGAGCGCCCTGCCCCGCGGCGGAGCGGGACGGGGGGCAAGGCGTGGCGCAGGCTGGGGTGTCAGCCGCAGCGGAGCGGGCTCGCCGGCAGCGGATCGTGCGCCCCGGCCCCGCCCCGCAGCGGCGCTGGCGGGGTAGAGATCCTCGAAGAACCTGCCCAGGCCGGCTGAGACACTGCGCAGGCCATCCACGAAGCGGGGATCGCCACTCAGTTTCTGCACATCTCCGCCCACCGCCTCCCAGCGGGCCGTGAGCGCCCGGGCATTGGCAAGGGTGGCCTTCAGATCCGCCAGGGTCTTGGGATTGCTGAGCGACCGTTTGATGGCGGCGGTCAGCTGGGAAACGTCATGGCTGGCCCGGGCGGCATCGGCACTGGCCACGGTGATGTTCTCCAGGATCGGGTCCACCTTGCGGACCGATCCGTTGAGATCGCGCACCAGGATCTGGGCGTCGGCGAGAAACAGCTGGCCGTCGCGCGTCAGCTTCTCGGTTTCCTTCGAGGTGCGCTCAAAACTGGCCGTGGCCGCCACCAGCCGATCCACCAGCTTGTCGCGATCGGCCTGGTCGAGCAGGCGCTGCACGGTCTCGGTCACCGAGTCGATGCTGGCGGCCGCCACCCCCTTCACCCGCCCCTGGTCGCAGACCATGCGCACGGTGTCGCAGCGGGAATCCCGGGGTCCGGGCAAGGCGGCGGGCAGGGGCGGGCCGCCGCTGAGCAGGGAGACGGCGGCATCCCCCCCCAGCAGGGAAGAGGGCGCCACCCGAGCCACCACGGGGCGGGAAAGCCGCAGCGTCGGATCGGTGATCTCCAGTTCGGCCAGCACCTCCTGGTCGTTCACCTGGATCCGGCGGACATTGCCCACCAGCACGCCGCGGAACGACACCGGCGAACGCTCAGCCAGGCCGGCCGCATCGGCGAAACTGGCGCGGACCGTCCAGGTCTTGCTGCGGAACGAAAGGCCCTTCAACCACATCCAGATCCCCAGACCACCAGCCATGGCGGCCAACAGCGAGAACCCGACCAATGCCTCACGAACACTGCGGCGCATGGGCTAGAGCTCGGCCGGCTGCATCGGTCCGCGCAGACTACCGCTCCGGAACTGTTCTACGTAAGGATCGTCGCTGATGCGGAACTCCTCCACACTGCCGCTCCAGCGGAAGCGGCCGTCATAGAGGAGGGCCACCCGTTCGGCGCAGCGGTCGATCGTGCTGAGCACATGACTCACCACCAGGGTGGACGCCTGGGCGATCCGCGACGTTCGCACGATCAGGTCCTCGACCCTGGTGCAGGCCACCGGATCCAGGCCGGCGGTGGGTTCGTCGAACAGCAGCAGCGGCACATGGCCATCGGTGGAGGTGGGGTCTTCGATCAGGGCCCTGGCCATGCTCACCCGCTTCTGCATCCCGCCGCTCAACTCCCCCGGCAGTCTCTCCTCAATGCCGGCCAGACCCACCGCCTGCAGGGCGCCATGCACCCGCTGGCGGATCTCCTGCTCACTCAGCCGGCCGAAGCGATAGAGCAGAAAACCCACGTTCTCGCGCACGGTGAGCGAGGCCAGCAGGGCCGGGTTCTGGAACACCAGGCGCACATCGGGCGGATGGGGCTGATCCAGCCGCAGATAGGTCTGGGGCTGGCCGTGGAGCAGCAGGCTGCCGCTGGTGGGCAGCTGCAGCCCGGCCAGCAGGCGCAGGATCGTGGACTTTCCCGAACCGGAAGGGCCCACCACCACGAGCCTCTCTCCCGCCTTCAGGGTGAGATCGATGCCGTCGAGCACCTGCCGCTCCCCCCAGCGCATCGTGAGGTTCCGCATCTCCGCCACGGGGATCGTGGCCATCGGCAGCGCGGCTATGGCAGAGCTCACGGACAAGGACCGGCTGACGCAAAGGTTCCCACTTCCATCCTGACGTTTGCCGCCAGGCTTCACGTCCGTACAGTTCAGCAAGTATGCGCGGCGTCGCCGTCTGCCCCTTGCTGCCCCGAGGCCCCGCTGCCCGCGAATCCCGGCCCGGCCGCCGTGCCCCCGGCCGCCCCGGCCGCCCTGGCTGGGTGGGCCGAGGCGACCTGCGCCAGCAGGATCTGGTGAGCCGCTCCCGCCGGGCGGCGCGCTGGCTGCAGCCTGGGCTGGTGGTGAAACGCTGGATGATCACCTCCGGCCTCGGCCTGCTGATCGCCCTGCTGGGAGCTGCGGTGTGGGCAGATCTGCAGCCGATCTACTGGAGTTTGGAGTCGCTGAAGTGGCTGCTCTCCAAGGTCACCCAGGTGTTGCCGAGGGGCATCACCGGGCCCCTGGTGCTGCTGATCGGCGGAGGGCTGGTGTGGCTGGGCCAGAGCCGCAGCTTCGGCTCGATCCAGCAGGCCCTGGCGCCGGAGAAGGACACCCTCCTGGTGGATGCCCTGCTGGCCCAGCGGCGCCTCAACCGGGGCCCCAACATCGTGGCCATCGGCGGCGGTACAGGCCTGGCCACCCTGCTTTCCGGCCTGAAGCGCTACAGCAGCAACATCACCGCCATCGTCACCGTGGCGGACGATGGCGGCAGCAGCGGTGTGCTGCGCCGCGAATTCGGCGTCCAACCCCCCGGCGACATCCGCAACTGCCTCGCGGCCCTGGCCCGGGAGGAACCCCTGCTCACCCGGCTGTTCCAGTACCGCTTCAAGACCGGCAGCGGCCTGGAGGGCCACAGCTTCGGCAATCTGTTCCTCACCGCCCTCACCGCGATCACCGGCAGCCTGGAATCGGCGATCACCGCCAGCAGCCGGGTGCTGGCGGTGCAGGGCCAGGTGGTGCCAGCCACCAATGCCGATGTACGCCTCTGGGCAGAGCTGGAAAACGGCGAACGGATCGAAGGGGAGTCGCAGATCGGCAAGGCCACCAGCCCGATCGTGCGCCTGGGCTGCATCCCCGAACATCCGCCGGCCCTCCCCCGCGCCCTCGAGGCGATCGCCAATGCCGACCTGATCGTGCTGGGCCCCGGCAGCCTCTATACCTCGCTGCTGCCCAATCTGCTGGTGCCCGAACTGGTCACCGCGATCAACCGCAGCCGCGCCCCCCGGCTCTACATCTGCAATCTGATGACCCAGCCCGGGGAGACCGACGGCCTCGATGTGACCGGTCACCTCCGGGCGATCGAAGCCCAGCTGGCCAGCCTGGGGGTGAACGAACGGCTCTTTGATGCCGTATTGGCCCAGGAGGAACTCGGCAACACACCCCTTGTGCAGAACTACCGACTGCGGGGGGCAGAACCGGTGCTCTGTGATGAGGTGGGACTCATCGCCCAGGGCTATGAGGTGATGCTCGCACCGCTGCAGGGGTCGCGGCCCAGTGCCACCCTGCGCCACGATTCACGGGCCGTGGCCCAGGCGGTGATGCGCTTTTACAAGAAACACCGCAACGACTGACGGCTGTTGTGCGCCAAGGCCGTTGTGCGCCAAGCCTGTTGTCCGGCTCAGTAGGCGTCCTGCATTTCGTAGAAATCGGGCTGCACGTAGTCCTTGCGCAGCGGATAGCCCTTCCAGTCCTCGGGCATCAGCAGCCGCTTCGGGTGGGGATGGCCTTCATAGGCGATGCCGAACATGTCGAAGGTTTCGCGCTCCTGCCAGTCGGCCCCGCGGAACAGACCGTAGAGGCTGGGAATCTTCAGCTCCCCTTCCCGCGGCAGGAACACCTTGAGCCGCACTTCCTCGGGTCGCACCTCCGCCGCCAGGGGGGCTCCCCCCGCCAGCTGGTCAGCGAGCACCCCGAGCTTCACCAGGTGGTAGAAGCTCACGAGCCGGCCGCCCGGGCCTTCGTCGTAGCCGCCCTGGCATTGCAGATAGTCGAAGCCCGCGGCTTTGAGGGCGGTGGCCACCAGGGGCAGGAACGGGGCCTCAATGCCGAGGTTTTCCACGCCGAGGTGGTCCGCGGGGAGCAGCTCATGGTCAAACCCCTGGCCCTGCAACCAGGTGCTCACCACCCCTGGCGCAGTCGCGACTGGGGCAGACGCAGCGGGGGCGAGAGAGGTTTCGGAAGTCTCCTCAGGCATCGGAAGAGGGAGCGGGAGTGACGGGGAGGGGAACCTGAACGGGGGCGGGGGCAGTGGTGGTGGCGAGCGGCAGGCCGGCGGCGGCGGCAAGGGCCGCCCGCTGGGTTTCGGCACGGAGGTAGCGGCCGTCCACGATCGGTTTCACGGCCCGGAGCTGGTGGGGGATCGTGAAGTAGCGATGGGTGGGACGCAGCCGACCCCGTTCTGCCAGGGCCTCGTTGCCCACTTTCTTGCGCAGCTTGATCACCGCATCGAAGATCGCCTCAGGCCGCGGCGGGCAGCCCGGCAGGTAGAGATCCACCGGGATCAGCTTGTCCACCCCGCGCACGGCGGTGGTGGAATCGGCCGAGAACATGCCGCCGGTGATCGTGCAGGCCCCCATGGCGATCACGTATTTGGGCTCGGGCATCTGCTCATAGAGCCGCACCAGAGCGGGACCCATCTTCATGGTCACGGTGCCGGCCACGATCAGCAGGTCAGCCTGGCGTGGGCTGGAGCGGGGCACCAACCCGAAGCGGTCGAAGTCGAAACGGGAGCCGATCAGGGCCGCAAACTCGATGAAGCAGCAGGCGGTGCCGTAAAGCAGGGGCCAGAGACTGCTGAGCCGAGCCCAGTTGTGGAGGTCGTCGAGGCTGGTGAGAATCACGTTCTCGGACAGATCCGAGGTGACCGTGGGGGCTCCCACAGGGCCGCAGCTGGCCGCCCGCAGGTCCCGCAGGGCGTCGATGGAGGGGGGGGTGAGGGTCATGAAACGCTCCGGATCAGCTCCACTCGAGGGCGCCTTTGCGCCAGGCATAGGCCAGGGCCACCACCAGGATGGCGATGAACACCAGGGCCTCGATGAAGGCCAGCAGACCGAGCCGGTGGAAGGCGACGGCCCATGGATAAAGGAAGACCGTCTCCACGTCGAAGATCACGAAGACCAGGGCAAACATGTAGTAGCGGATATTGAACTGAATCCAGGCTCCGCCGATCGGTTCCATGCCCGATTCGTAGGTGAGCTCCCGCTCGCCGTTGCGGCTGGTGGGCGAGAGCAGCTTGTTGGCCACGAGGGCCAGCACAGGGACTGCCGCCGAGATCAGCAGAAAGCCCAGAAAGGCGTCGTAGCCGGGGAGAACGTACATGGGCTGGCCAAACCTGCGGCGCAGTCTGGCACCCACGCCCCGAAGTCGACGAAACTAGAGTTCAGCCCTATTGCCTGGTGAGCGGATGAGCATGGAGGCACGACCGGAACCAGCCCCTGAACCACCGACCGAAACACCCGTTGAGGGGGAGGCAACCCAGGGGGCAGGCGCCGCCGCTGAAGCTGCTGCCATGGCCGCCGCCGAACCAGCCGCCGTGGCGGTGGTGGAAGACCCCTCCACCCACCGGTTTGAGTGCCGCAGCTGCGGCTTCGTCTACGACCCGGCCGAAGGCGTGAAAAAACTCGGGATCGTCTCCGGCACCCCCTTCGACGATCTCGATCCCGCCAGCTTCCGCTGCCCGGTGTGCCGCAGCAAGGTGGGGGCCTTCAAGGACATCGGCCCCCGCGACAAGCCCAGCGGCTTCGAGGAGAACCTCAACTTCGGCCTCGGAGTCAACCGCCTCACCCCCGGCCAGAAGAATGTGCTGATCTTCGGCAGCTTCGCGCTGGCGATCGCCTTCTTCCTCTCGCTCTATTCCCTTCGCTGATGGTCCCTCCGGTGCTCCCCCTGGCCCGCCTTCAAAGGCTGCTCACCCCCCTGCTGGCCCCTCTGCTGACCCCGCTGCTGGTGCTCAGCCTCTGCCTGGGGCTTTCCGGCTGCGTCACCACCGGGCTGCCCGTCGCCGCCACCAGCCCCTGGCAACCGGTTGACCTGGGCACCCAGTCGAACGCCCTCGATGTGGCCTTCACCAGTGCCGACCATGGCTTCCTGGTGGGCAGCAACCGCCTGATCATGGAAACCGACGACGGCGGCGCCAGCTGGCAGGAACGGGCCCTCGACCTGCCCGAAGCGGAGAACTTCCGCCTGATCAGCATCGATTTCAAGGGCAAGGAGGGCTGGATCGTCGGCCAGCCCGGACTGCTGCTCCACAGCACCGATACCGGCAACAGCTGGAGTCGCCTCTTCCTTGACACCAAGCTTCCCGGCGAGCCGTACATGGTGACGGCCCTGGGGCCTTCAACCGCCGAGCTGGCCACCAACGTGGGGGCGGTCTACAAGACCTCCGATGCCGGCAACAGCTGGCAGGCCCTGGTGAGTGATGCGGCCGGCGCCGTGCGCGACCTGCGCCGCGCCCCCGACGGCCGTTACGTGAGCGTCAGCGGCCTCGGCAACTTCTTCGCCACCTGGGATCCCGGCCAGAGCACCTGGCAGGTGCACCAGCGGGTCAGCAGCCAGCGGCTGCAGTCGATGGGATTCCAGCCCGATGGCAATCTCTGGATGGTGGCCCGGGGCGCCCAGCTCCGCTTCAACCCCGATGCCTCCACGCCCGAGGAGTGGGGCAAGGCGGTGGTCCCGATCACCAATGGCTACGGCTATCTGGACATGGCCTGGGATCCCCGGGGCGCGATCTGGACCGGGGGCGGCAGCGGCACCCTGCTGGTGAGCGGCGATGGCGGCAAGACCTGGCAGAAGGACCCGGTGGGAGCCGAGCAGCCCAGCAACTTCACCCGCATCGCCTTCAGCCCCGACGGCAAGGGCTTCGTGCTGGGCGAACGGGGCAGCCTGCTGCGCTGGGTGGGGTAAGCGTCCGCGGAACTCATCCCTCCGAAGGCGTCCGCCGAACTGCGTCCCACCGAACTGCGTCCCTCTGTAACCAACAGGGCGGGTGCCTCCCGGCCTCGCCTTCCCGACCCCTAGGATCTTCTGGCTGAACGCTTGTCGCCATGGCTGCCGGCTCAACTGGAGAACGCCCGTTCTTCGAAATCATCACGAGCATCCGTTACTGGGTCATCCATGCGGTGACCCTGCCCGCCATCTTTCTGGCCGGTTTCATGTTCGTCTCCACGGGCCTGGCGTATGACGCCTTCGGTACGCCCCGCCCCGACGCCTATTTCCAGGCCCAGGAGAGCAAGGCTCCGGTGGTTAGCCAGCGCTATCAGGGTAAGAACCAGCTCGACCTGCGGCTGAAATAAGTCATGACCCAGTCACCCGCCACCTCCACGCCGCGCAACTACCCGATTTTCACGGTGCGCTGGCTTTCCATTCACGCCCTCGGCATTCCCACGGTCTTCTTCCTGGGTGCCCTGGCCGCCATGCAGTTCGTGCGACGCTGACACCATGGGCCTGCAACGCAACCAGAATCCCAACAACCTGCCGGTTGAGCTGAACCGCACCAGCCTCTATCTGGGCCTGCTGTTCATCTTCGTGATCGGGATTCTGTTCACCAGCTACTTCTTCAACTGACCGGGAGTTTCACGATGAGCGGCAAGAAATCCAACCTGCCTGACGGCCGGATTCCTGATCGTCTTCCCGATGGTCGTCCCGCAGTTCCCTGGAAGAGCCGCTGGACCGAAGGCACCCTCCCCCTCTGGCTGGTAGCCACCGCCGGTGGGATGGCAGTGATCTTCGTGGTGGGCCTCTTCTTCTACGGCTCCTATGTCGGAGTGGGTTCGGCCTGATCCCGGTCAACGACACAGATCACAATTCCTTGGGCGGATTTTCAATCCGCCCTTTTTTTATGTCCTGCCCCTGCCTTTGGCTCACTTCGCCTTCGCTTGCTCGGCCACCAGCGCCGCAATCAGCTCCGTGGCGCCCAGCCGCTGTTCCGGCTGTTCTCCCCGCAGGTCCTTGAGCACCGCCTGCCCCGCACTGGCTTCACTGTCGCCGATCACCGCCGCCCAACGGGCGCCGCAGCGATCGGCCCGCCGGAACTGTTTGCCGAAGGCGGCAGCGCTGAGATCAAGCTCCACCACCAGGCCGGCAGCCCGGGCTTGGCGGGCCAGGGGCAGGGACAGCGCCTCCGCCGCCTCCCCCCGGCTCACCACATACAGATCCACCCCCGCTGGGGCGCCCAAGGCCGACTCCTGGGCCGCGGCCTGCACCAGCATCACCAGCCGCTCCATGCCGAGGGCCCAGCCGATCGCCGGCGTGGCGGCACCTCCGAGTTGCTGCACCAGTCCGTCGTAGCGGCCGCCGCCGCAGACGGTGGCCTGGGCCCCCAGTTGGCTGCTGGTGATCTCGAAGGCCGTGTGGCAGTAGTAATCGAGGCCTCGCACCAGCCGGGGATTCAATTCAAACGGAATGCCCAGGGTTTCCAGCCCGGCGCGCACCTGCGTGAAACGCCCATGGCTCTCGCCGCTGAGGGCATCGGCAAGGCTCGGGGCCCCGGCCAGCAGGGCCTGGGTGTCAGGGTTCTTGGAATCCAGAACCCGCAGGGGATTGGTGGTGATCCGCTCCTGGGAATCGGGGTCGAGCCGATCGCGATGGGCCTCCAGCCACTGCACCAGTTCGGCGCGATAACGCAGCCGATCCTCCGGTGTTCCGAGCGAATTGAGCTCCAGCGCCAGCCCGCCGATGCCGAGCGAGGCCAGCAGGTCCCAGGCGATCGCGATCGCCTCCACGTCGCTGCGGGGATCCGCCTGCCCCAGAAATTCCAGCCCGATCTGATGGAACTGCCGCTGGCGACCGGCCTGGGGGCGCTCATAGCGGAACATCGGGCCGCCGTACCAGAGCCGCTGGGCTCCCTGGCTGAGCAGGCCATGCTGAATCGCGGCACGCACCACCGAGGCGGTGCCCTCCGGCCGCAGGGTGCAGCTGCGCTCTCCCCGGTCGAGGAAGGTGTACATCTCCTTGCCCACCACATCGGTGGCCTCGCCGATGCCGCGGGCGAACAGTTCCGTGGCCTCCAGCAGCGGCGTGCGGATCTCCAGAACGGCGGCACGCCGGAAATGGTCGCGGGCCGTGGCCTCGATCCGTTGCCATACGGCGGTCTGGGCCGGCAGCAGGTCCACCATGCCGCGCAGGCTCTGCAGCGATTCCAAGGAAACTGAAGGATGCACTCGGCCCAGTGTGCCGTGGGGCAGGCCTGGGGCAGGTCGTGCCCCCTTCAGGGAGAAGGGGGCATCGCGGAGCCAGGGCCGAAGAACTCCCGATACCAGCCGGCGAAACGCTCCACACCCTGCTCAATCGGGGTGGTGGGGCGGAAGCCCACCCAGGCCTCCAGGGCGCTGGTGTCGGCGGCGGTGGCCTGCACATCACCGGGCTGCATCGGCTCCAGCTGGCGGATGGCGGCTCGCCCGAGGGCCTGCTCCAGCACCTCGATGAACCGCAGCAGGGGAATCGGCTGGCTGTTGCCGATGTTGAACAGCCGATGGGGAACCGCTGCCGTGGCCGGATCGGGATCGAGCGGATCGAACTGCGGTTCGGCGGTGGCGGGCTTGTCGAGACAGCGGATCACGCCTTCGGCGATGTCATCGATGTAGGTGAAATCCCGCTGCATCCGCCCTTCGTTGAACACCCGGATCGGCTCGCCCGCCAGGATCGCCCTGGCAAACAGCATCGGCGCCATGTCGGGCCGGCCCCAGGGCCCGTAGACGGTGAAGAAGCGCAGGCCGGTGGCCGGCAGGCCGTAGAGATGGCTGTAGGTGTGCGCCATCAGCTCGTTGGCTTTCTTGGTGGCGGCATAGAGGCTCACCGGATGGTTCACCGGATGCTGCTCCGAAAACGGCATCTGGCGGTTGCCCCCGTACACCGAGCTGCTGGAGGCATACACCAGGTGAGCCACACCCCGATGGCGGCAGGCCTCCAGTACAGCCCCGAATCCCACCAGGTTGCTCTGGATGTACACGGCGGGATTCTCGATCGAATAGCGCACCCCGGCCTGGGCCGCCAGATGCACCACCCGATCGGGCCGCTCGGCGACGAACAGCTGGTCGATGGCCCCGGCATCCGCCACATCGAGGGCTTCAAATCGGAAAGCCCCTGGAGCCGCCATCGCTTCGAGCCGCTCCAGGCGGGCCCTTTTCAGCGAAGGGTCGTAGTAGGGGTTGAGGTTGTCAACCGCAATCACCCTTTCGCCGCGGCGGAGCAGCCGTTCAGCCACGGCAGCTCCGATGAAGCCGGCCGCGCCGGTGACCAGAACCGACTCTGCCATCGATCAGACGGCAGCCAGACGCGCACGGAAATGGGCGATGGTGGGCTCCAGCCCCTGCTCCAGGGGAACCTTCGGTTCCCAGCCCAGCTCCCGACGGGCCAGATCGATCACCGGCTGGCGCTGCAGCGGATCGTCCTGGGGGAGGGGAAGGGTGACCAGCTCCAGTGAGGGATTGATGCGATCGCGCACCAGTTCGGCGAGCTGGCGGATCGTGAACTCACCCGGATTGCCGATGTTGATCGGACCGGTGTGATTGCCGTTCATCAGACGGATCATCCCCTCAATCAGGTCATCCACAAAACAGAACGAGCGGGTCTGGCTGCCATCGCCGTAGAGCGTGAGCGGCTCACCGCGCAGGGCCTGCACGATGAAATTGCTCACCACACGGCCGTCGTTGGGGAGCATGCGGGGGCCGTAGGTGTTGAAGATCCGCATCACGCGGATCTCGGTGCCGTGCATGCGGTTGTAGTCGAAGCAGAGGGTTTCGGCGATCCGCTTGCCCTCGTCGTAGCAGGAGCGGATGCCGATCGTGTTCACACAACCCCGGTAGCTTTCGGGCTGGGGGTGGATCTCGGGATCGCCGTACACCTCGCTGGTGCTGGCCAGCAGCAGCCTGGCTCCCACCCGGCGGGCGAGGCCGAGCATGTTGTAGGTGCCAAGAAAGCTGGTCTTGGCGGTTTTGATCGGGTTGTACTGGTAGTGCACCGGCGAGGCCGGGCAGGCCAGGTGCCAGATGCGGTCCACCTCCAGCCGGATCGGCTCGGTCACGTCATGGCGGATCAGCTCGAAGCTGGGATGACCAAGCCAGTGGCGGATGTTGTCCTTGCGACCGGTGTAGTAGTTGTCGAGGCAGATCACCTCTTCGCCGGCCTGCATCAGCCGGTCGATCAGATGGGATCCCAGAAAACCGGCTCCACCGGTGACCAGATTGCGCATCACCATCGCGATCAGCCCTCCCCCACGCGCCAGACATTGAGGCCGGCGGCCCGGGCCGCTTCGGCATCGGCCACGGCACGGGCATCGAACAACCAGGCGGGCTGCCGCATCACGGCGGCAATCGCCTGCCAGTCGAGATGGCGATAGGCCTCCCATTCGGTGAGGATCAACACCGCATCCGCACCACGGGCAGCCTCCTCGGGGGTGGCCACGGCACTCCAGCCGCCATCGCCGCCCAGACCGACCCGGCCGTTGGGGTCGAGGGCCTCCATACCCAGATCCGTGGCGATCTGGGAGGGTTCCACCTTCGGATCCACGATCGCCAGCTGGGCCCCTTCCTCGATCAGATCGCGGCAGATGCGGATCGCCGGTGCCTCGCGGGTGTCGTTGGTGTCGGCCTTGAAGGCGAAGCCCAGCACCGCCAGGCGCTTGCCGGTGACCGTGCCGAACAAGCTGTTGACCACCAGGCGGGCGATCCGCTGCTGCTGCCAGGTGTTGAGGCTCACCACCTGCTCCCAGTAGACCGCCGCTTCCTCCAGTCCGTAATGGCGGCAGAGGTACACCAGGTTGAGGATGTCCTTCTGGAAGCAGCTGCCACCGAAGCCAGGCCCGGCCTGCAGGAATTTGGCGCCGATGCGGCTGTCACTGCCGATGGCCCGGGCCACTTCCCGCACGTCGGCACCGGTGGCCTCACACAGGGAGGCGATCGCATTGATCGAGGAGATCCGCTGGGCCAGGAAGGCGTTGGCGGTGAGCTTGGAGAGCTCGCTGCTCCAGAGATTGGTGCGCAGAATCCGCTCTGTAGGCACCCAATGGCCATAAACGCCTGCCAGGGCCTCGATCGCCTCCGGATCCTCACCGCCGATCAGCACGCGGTCCGGGTCCTCGAGATCCCCGATCGCCGAACCCTCCGCCAGAAACTCGGGATTGGAGAGCACCGAGAAGCTCTTGCTGCCGCCGGCATTGCCCTGGGCCGCGGAAAGAATGGACTTCACCGCCTCAGCGGTGCGCACCGGCAGGGTGCTCTTCTCCACCACGATCGTGTGGCCCTGGGAGGCGGCGGCCACCTGGCGGGCGGAGGCCTCGATCCAGCGCAGATCGCTGGCCTGGCCGGCGCCGACACCGCGGGTCTTGGTGGGGGTGTTCACCGACAGGAACACCATGTCGGCCTTGGCGATCGCCGCATCCACCTCGGTGCTGAAGTGCAGGTTGCGGCCGCGGGCCCGTCCCACCACCTGATCCAGACCGGGCTCATAGACCGGCAGACGGCCCAGATCGGTGTCGTTCCAGGCGGCGATGCGCTCGGCGTTGAGATCCACCACCGTCACCTGGATGCCGGGACAACGATCAGCGATCACGGCCATGGTGGGACCACCCACATACCCGGCTCCGATACAGCAGATGGAGCGGATCGTTTCAGGTGGGGCCGTCATGACGCAGGCAGGTACTCGGTGGGAGGTTAACGCCAGTTCGCCGTAGATCCGCACCAGATCAACCAGTGCAGGGATGGGCACCACCTTGAGGTTTCTATTGTTGGGATCAATCCCTGGGCCGGCGGTTTGGCCAATGTGCTGATCACCGGAGGCAGCGGCTTCATCGGCAGCCACACCACGCTCTCGCTGCTGGAGAGAGGGTGGTCGGTGTGCGTGATCGACAATTTCGCCAACAGCGGACCCGAATCGCTGCGGCGGGTGGCGGCCCTGGCAGGGCTGCGGGGCTGGCAGGCCCGCAGCCCGCTGCTCTGGGCCAGCGACCCTGGGGAGGGGAGCCTGACCCTGGTGCAGGGAGATGTGCGCAACCCGGCCGATCTCAACCGTGCCTTCCGCGTGGCGGAGGAGGCGGGGGGACCAATCGAAGCGGTGCTCCATTTCGCCGGTCTGAAGGCGGTGGGCGAATCGGTGGACCAGCCCCTGCGCTACTGGGACGTGAACGTGGCCGGCAGCCTCTGCCTGCTGGAGACGATGCGGAGCCATGGCTGCCACACCCTGGTGTTCAGCAGCAGCGCCACTCTCTACGGCTACCCCGCAACGGTGCCGATCCGTGAAACCGCCGCCGTGCAGCCGATCAACCCCTATGGCACCACCAAGGCCGCCGTGGAGCAGATGCTGGCCGACCTGGCCACCAGCGAACCGCACTGGCGGATCGCCTGCCTGCGCTACTTCAACCCCGTGGGCGCCCACCCCAGCGGCCAGCTCGGCGAAGATCCCCAGGGCATTCCCAACAACCTGTTTCCGCTGATCAGCCAGGTGGCGATCGGCCGCCGCCCTCACCTGGAGGTGTTCGGCAGCGACTGGCCCACCCCCGATGGCACCGGCATCCGGGACTACATCCACGTGATGGACCTGGCCGAAGGTCACGCAGCGGCCCTCGCCCTGCTGCTCTCCGAGCCGCCCCAGCGTCTGACCCTCAATCTGGGGTCGGGCTGCGGCCATTCCGTACTCGACCTGGTGCGCACTTTCTCCGCCGTGAGCGGCTGTGCGATTCCCTATCAGTTCACGGAGCGCCGCGCCGGCGATTCAGCCATCAGCATCGCCGATCCGGCGGAGGCGATGCGGCGGCTCGGTTGGCGCACCCGAAGGACGCTGGAGGATTGCTGCCGCGATGGCTGGGCCTGGCAACGGGCCCACCCGCACGGCTACGGGGTTGCCGCTGCCGCAGAGGTGGGCACCGGCCGCTCAGCCCTTCTCTGAGCCGGCGCCCTCCGGCAGCACCGACCGCAGCCGCTCGCGGAAATCTCCCTTGGGCATGCCGCCCTTCACCTCGCCGTGGATGACGAACTCGCTTTCCACATCGCTCACCACGAGATAGGTGGGCCAGCCCATCCCTTCCTTGTTCGGATACTGGGCCAACAGCACGCGGCGATAACGGCGATAGGTGTCGGTGTCCTGGAGCATCACGCTCACGAACTCCAGGCCCAGTTCCTCGGCCACCCGGGCGTCGTAGTTGCTCATCCGGTGGCAGGTGCCGCAGTCCTCCGAGCTGAACTTCAGAACGGTGAGACTCTCCATGGCGCCACTGCCGAGCTGACTACGGCGGGATCGTAAGCAGCCCTGAGGCCGAAGCGGGGCCGCTGTGGTCGTCTCAAGGCCGTTCCTGGGCCAACCGCTCCGCCCGCAGCTGGCGCAGCCGCTCGCCCAGCCGGGGCCCGGGCGCCAGGCCCTCGGCGATCAACCGGCCGGCCGTGGTGGGGGCCCGCAGGTGGCGCCAGCGCAGCCACCAGCGCAACAGGGGCCGCCGCGGCCCCAGCCGCGCCGCCAGGGCCAGGGCCACCACATCAGCGTCCAGCCCCGGCCCCTCCAGCAGCTCGCACCAGCGCACCACCCCATAGCCGGGGGATTCCTGGGCCACAGCCGCCAACCGGCGCCCCAGCTCCAGATACCGGGCCAGTAGCCGGTGCTGCCGGTGGGGCACCTGCAGCCGCTCCGCCAGGCCGAGGGGATCGGTGGCGCCGGCCAACAGGGCCGGCAGCAGGGGCACCCCCAGGCGTTCGGCCAAGAGCAACCGGCGGCGCCAGTCAGGATCGGCCTGCAGGCCCGCATCCAGCAGGCAGAGGGCACCCCAGCGCTGCAGCAGCAGCAGCGCCCGCTGCCAGTTCTCCCTTTCCAGCAGCAGCTCGAGTTCCATCCGCAACCGGGTGCCGAGGGCGGCGGGGGCCAGGGCCGGGGGCTGGCCCGGTCGCCAGGCCCAGGGCCAGCGGGCGAGGGTGGAACGGAGCTGCTCGAGGCTCTCCCCGTCGAGGCGGAAATCGAGCCGGGCGGCGTAGCGGGCTCCGCGCAGCAGCCGGGTGGGATCGTCGCGCACGCTGCCGGGGTGCAGGAACCGCAGCCTTCGGGCGGCCAGATCCGCCTGGCCGCCATGGGGATCGAGCAGCCGCGGCTGTGCTTCCCACAGCAGCGCCATGGCATTGATCGTGAAGTCCCGGCGGGCCAGGTCGTCGTGGAGGGAGCCGAAACTCACCCTGGGGTTCTCCCCCGGCACCGGGTATTCCTCCCGCCTGGCACTGGCCACATCCAGCAGCAGCGGCCGGCCGGAGAGCAGCAGTTCGAGTTCCACGGTGCCGTAGGCGGCATGCTCCTGAAAGCTGGGAATCGCCGCCTCCCCCAGCTGCTCCCGCAGGCAGCGCGCCAGGCGGTGGGCCGGGGGCAGCGGCTGCGCCGCAGCGGCGGACTCCACCACCAGATCGAGATCGGGCACCCCGCGCCAGGGATCGTTGTGCAGCCGGTGCAGCAGCAGATCCCGCACGGCCCCTCCCACCAGCGCCAGGCGATCCGGTCCGGCCGCCCGCGTCAGCAGAGTGGGCAGCTCGGGCGGCAGGCCGGGCAGGTCGAGGCAAGGGGCGGAGGGGGGAACGGGCATCCGGTCGGGCCGGGAAAGGGAGAATGGCCGCATCATCACGGAGCTGGCCCTTGTCTGCGCTCACCCGCTGCCTCATCGAGGAAGCGGCCGCCATCGCGGCCAGTGCCCAGCGGCTGGACAGCAGCCAGGTGGAAGCGGCCCTGGAGCTGCTGGATCGCTGCGCGGATGGCCGCGCCAAGCTGGTGATCACCGGGGTGGGCAAGAGCGGCATCGTGGCCCGCAAGATCGCGGCCACGTTCTCGTCGATCGGCCTGATGGCGATCTACCTGAATCCCCTCGATGCCCTGCATGGCGACCTCGGGGTAGTGGCCCCCCAGGACGTGAGCCTGCTGCTCTCCAACAGCGGCGAAACCCAGGAACTGCTGGAGATCCTGCCCCACCTCAAACGCCGCGGCACGGCCCGGATCGCGCTGGTGGGGAGGGTGGAGTCGAGCCTCGGCCGCGGCTGCGACGTGGTGCTCGACGGTTCGGTGGACCGGGAGGTGTGCCCCCTCAACCTGGCCCCCACAGCGAGCACGGCCGTGGCGATGGCGATCGGCGATGCCCTGGCGGCGGTGTGGATGGAGCGGCGGGGGATCTCCCCCCAGGATTTCGCCCTCAACCATCCGGCCGGCTCCCTGGGCAAACAGCTCACCCTCACCGCCGCCGACCTGATGGTGCCGGTGCAGCGCCTGGTGCCGCTGGCGGCCACCACGCCACTGCCGGAGGTGATCGCCCACCTCACCGCCGATGGGGTGGGGGCCTGCTGGGTGGCCCAGCCGCTGCAGCCGCAGCGGATCGCCGGCCTGATCACCGACGGCGATCTGCGCCGTGCCCTCCAGAACCACGGGCCGGAGGAATGGAGCCAGCTGAATGCGGCCGATCTGATGACCGCCGATCCGATCACGATCGCGGCCGACACCCTGGCGATCGACGCCCTGCAGCAGATGGAACGCAACCGCCGCAAGGCAATCGGTGTGCTGCCCGTCACCGACGGCGACCTGAGCATGAAGGGGCTGCTGCGGCTACACGATCTGGTTCAGGCAGGCCTCACCAGCGGCTGAAGCTCAGGTTCGGCTCGTGCCCGCGCGGATCCCCCGGTCCCTGGCGCAGGGGTCAGCCGGCCTCGGCCGCTGCGATCGCCCTCGCCTGCTCGAGCTGGTCGGCGGTGTCCACCGACAGCGATTCCCCCTCCACCGGAAAGGTGCCGATGCCGATACCGGCCTCCAGCAGCCGCAGCTGCTCCAGCTTCTCGATCTCCTCCAGGGGAGAGCTGGGCAGGTGGGGCCAGCGGGCCAGCACATCAGCCCGATAGCCGTAGATGCCCACATGCCCCCAGTACGGGGCATGGCCATGCCAGTCGGCGGGATCGACGCCGCGCACATGGGGGATGGCGGAACGGGAGAAATACAACGCCCGGCCATCGGCCGACACCAGCGTCTTGACCACGTTGGGGTTGTGCACCTTGTCGGCCCCCATCCGGTAGACGGGGGTGAGCACCTCGGGCACCGGCAGGCGCCGCTCGAATTCGGCCGCCATCGCATCGATCGCCGCCGGATCGATGAAGGGCTGGTCGCCCTGCACGTTGAGGATCACCGTGTCCTCGAGACGGTCCGCCGCACCGCCCGCCAGGGCCACGATCGCCTCCACCACCGAAGCGATCCGATCGCTGCCGGAACTGCACAGGGGACTGGTCGCCAGACCCTCCACCCCCCAGCCGCGGGCCGCTTCCAGCAGCTCCTCGCTGTCGGTGCAGAGCACCACGGCCGCCGGAGCCTGCGCCTGTCGGCAGCGCTCCAGTACGCGCTGCAGCATCGGCCGGCCACCGATGTCGGCCATCACCTTGCCTGGCAGCCGGGAGGATTCCAGCCGCGCCGGCACCGCCACGACGAACCGCATCCCCTCTATCCCATGGGCAGCGGGCACCCTATCGCCGCCACCTGCGACCGCAATAGCTGCGACCGCACCAGCTGCAGCAGCAGCACCAGTTCACCAGCCGCCGGTGAGCTGGCGTGCCCGCTCGACCAGGGCGGCCACCTGCTCCGGGTCGGCCGCCGGCCGCTCCCCTGCCGCCACGGCGCGGTAGAGGTCGGCCACCCGCCAGCTCTCGCTGGCCGGATCCTGCCCATGGCGCGGGATCAGGTGTAGATGGAAGTGGCGCGCCCCTTCTCCGAAGGAGATCGCATACACCCGGTCGCAGCCGCTGAGCTCTCGCACCAGGGCACTGCAGCGCTGCAGCATCGCCCCGAACCCCTCCATCTCCTCAGCCCCGAATTCGGCTGCCCCGCCGAGATGGCGCCGGGTATCCAGCAGCAACCACCCCGCCAGGGGGCTGGGCAGCGGATGGTGCCGCAGCAGCCAGGGGCCGGAGCGCAGGATCTCCAGAGCGCCGGCTTCCGGGCTCTGGTGCAGGCGGCAGACGCCGCAGGAGGGGTCGGGCATGCAGCAAGCTTGGGCGAGTGAGCGGCGCGGTGCCATCCCCTCCCTCCCCCCAGCCACCGATGCGGGCCCGGGTGCCCTGGCCGTGGTCACCGTGGCCCACCACAGCCAGGCCGTTCTGCCCAGGCTGGCCCGCGACCTGGCCCGGCAGAGCCGGCCGCCGCAACGCTGGCTGCTGGTGGACAACAGTCCCGACTCCGCACCGCTGAGCACCGCAGGGCTGGCCTTGATGCCCGAGCTGCTGCGGGGCCGGGAGGGTGACGGCTTCGGCTGCGGCTGCAACCGCGCCCTGGAGGCCCTCGCCCACAGCGGCTGGCGGGGCTGGGTGTGGCTGCTCAACCCGGACACCGGCCTACCGACCGGGGAGGAACTGGAGCAGCTCCTGCAACGGCTACGCCCCCTGCCCGCCACGGCCCTGGTGGGCACCGCCGTGCGGGAGGGAAACGGCTTCGAAGCCAGCGGCGGCTGGTTCGATGCCGGCCTTCGCTTCCGCCGCCGCCGCCTCGAAGCGGCCCACCTGGCAGCCGAGGGTCCGGTGGCCGTGGATTGGCTGAGCGGCTGCAGCCTGCTGCTCCAGCCCGAGGCGCACCACCCCCCCGCCCGCTTCGATCCCCGCTTCCCCCTCTATTACGAGGACATGGATCTCTGCCTGCGGCTGGCTGCCACCGGCGCGCCGGTGCTGTGGCTGCCCCGACCGGAAGTGCAGCACCGGCGCGGCAGCGGCAGCGCCGCGGCCAGCCCCCGGCGTCTGCAGCTCTCCACCCTGAGCTACCTGCGTTTCCTGCGGATCCACACCGCCGGCTGGGTGTTCGGGTTGCGCAGTCTGCGGCTGCTGCTGCTCAGCCTGCTGCGACTGCCGCTCCACCCCCGCAACAGCCTGGTGGCCCTGGGCAGCCTGGTGCGGGTGCTCGGGGAACCCTGATCGCGATGATGCCCCCCGCCACTCCCCTCGCCCTGTTCAACGGCAGCTACCTGGGCCGGCGTCCCACCGGCATCGGCGTGGTGGCACGCGACCTGGCGGAGGCGCTCGATCCCGGGCTGGTGCCGCTGCTGGACCCCCTCGGAGGCGAGCGGCCCGGCAGTCTGCCGATCCCCGACACCCTCTCGCCCGAGCACGGCCGGCGGGGCCACTGGCAGCGCCTCCGCTGGACCCAGAACGAACTGCCGAAGCTGCTGCGGAGCAGCGGCGCGCCGCTGCTCCTCTCCCCCCTGCCGGAGGCCCCGCTGGGGAGGAAGGTGCGCTCGCTGGTGCTGGCCCACGATCTGCTGCCGCTGCGCCATCCGCAGCTGACCCCCCTGCTCGCCTACCACCTGGCCTACGTGCCCCTGGTGCTGCACCGGGCCGAGAGGGTGCTGTGCAACTCCGAGGCCACCGCCCGGGAGGTGCACGACCGGCTCGGTGTGCCGACCCGGAAACTCGTACCGATCCGCCTCGGCTTCCGGCCCGGACTGCTCCAGCCGCTCGGCCTGCCGCGGGAGCCCTTCTTCCTGGTGCTGGGTCGGCACGATCCCCACAAGAATCTGGAGCGGGTGCTGCGGGCCTTCGCCCGGGTGGGTTCCCACGGCTCAGGCGAACTGGAGCTGCGGTTCGTCGGCCCCCACGACCGGCGCTACACCCCGAGGCTGCAACGCCTGGCGGCGGAACTCGGCATCGCCGACCGCTGCCGCTGGCAGGCCTGGGTGGATGACCAGGAGCGGCTGCAGCTGCTCAACCGCTGCCGCGGCCTGGTGATGGCGAGCCTGTGGGAAGGCTTCGGACTGCCGGCCCTGGAGGCGATGGCCTGCGGTACCCCGGTGATCGCGGCCCGGGCCGGAGCCCTGCCGGAGGTGGTGGGGGAGGCGGCCCTGCTGGTGGATCCCCGCCGGGTGGAAGAGATCAGCGACGCGCTCCGCCAGCTGGGCCAGGCCAGCCCGGCCCTGGAACGGCAGCTGGCCGCGGCCGGGGTGGCACGGGCCGCCGGATTCCAGTGGAGCGACACCGCCAGAGCGGTGGAAGCGCTGCTCCGCTCCCTCGCCTGAACCGGGGCGAAGACAAGGGGCGAACAAAGGGGGCGAGGAGCGGGGGCGATTCAGGGGGTGGACGGAGCCCGGGGGAAACGCCAGGGGCGGCCCACTAGCGTTACCGAAAGATCAGTTCCCAGCGCCAGCGAGAGCCGTTGCACGCCCCCTTCCTCCGACTGATCCGACGCCGTAGCGAAACGGTCGATCAGCTGCTGAGGCTGCTCAGTTATCTGCCCAGAAGGCGCTTCCGGGCGCTGCTGCTGCTCGTTCCCCTTTCCCTGATCCCCGGCATCACCGATCTGATCAGCATCGGTGTGGTGGCACGGCTGGCCGGTGCCCTGATCGGCACCCCCCTCGATGACAAGGTGCCCTGGATGAAGGTGTTCGGGGGTAACACCTCCAATCAGACCGTCTGGCTGATCGCCATCTTCATCGGTGTTTCCTGGTTCTCCTCCTTCTCGAAGCTGACGCTGCAGGTGGTGCAGCAGCGGCTCACGGCCCAGGTGTGGCGCGACTTCTCCGACGCCATTCACAAACGGGTTCTCAATCAGCAGTACAGCTATCACCTGGTGCGCAGCACGGCGAAGCTGAGCTCCCTGATCATGAAGAACATCAAGGTGGCCTCCGGCGCCGTGATTTCGCCGTTGATGCGCATCGTAGGCAGCATCCTTTCGGTGATTCTGATCTCCGCCGGCATCCTGATTGCGGGCAAGGGGCTGGCCCTGGCCCTGATCATCACGCTCACCACCTGTTATCTGGTGTTCTCGCTGGTGATCACGCCCTATCTGCGCCATGCCAGCAACCAATCGGTGCGGCTCGACATCAAGTCGAATCACCTGCTGCTGGAATCCCTGGCCTCGATCAAGGACATCCAGCTCACCAACTCCGAAGGCCATTTCGAAAAGGCCTTCGTTTCGGCTGGCCAGGAAGCCCAGCGCTATCAGTGGATGTCGGCGATTCTGCCGATTCTGCCGCGGCTGCTGATCGAACCGCTCGGCATCACTCTGATCTTCGTGCTCGGCGCCCTGCCAGCCATCCTTAATAACGACCCGGGCCAGATCAAGGCCCTGATTCCTTCTCTGGCCGCCCTGGTGCTGGCCGCCCAACGACTCACCCCCCCGCTCCAGGACTTCTTCGGCTGCATCACCCAGCTGCGGGGCGGCCTGCCGAAGATCAAGAAAACGGTGGAACTTCTGGAGCTGCCCTACAGCAGGCCCACCCTGCAGACCCCGGGCGTGCCGCTGCCGGAATCGGTGTTTCCCCGCTTCTCGATCCGGCTGCGCAACGTGCATTACACCTACCCCAAGACCAGCCAGGAGGTGCTGCACGACATCAATCTCTCGATTCCGGTGGGATCCCGCGTGGCCCTGGTGGGCACCACCGGCAGCGGCAAGAGCACCACGGCCAACATCCTGCTCGGCCTGCTCGTCCCCCAGCAGGGGGCCCTCGAACTCGATGGTCAGCCGGTGGAAGAACTCGACGTGCCGGCCTGGCAGGCCAACTGCGCCCTGGTTCCCCAGCACATCGCCCTGCTGGATGCCAGCTTCCGCGAAAACGTTGCCTTCGGTCTCGAGGAGGAGGAGATCGACAACGACCGGCTCTGGGAAGCGATCGAGGCGGCCCAGCTGGCCGAGTTCGTTTCCGAACTGCCCTACGGCCTGATGACGCCGGTGGGGGAGAACGGCATGAAGCTCTCCGGCGGGCAGCGCCAGCGCCTGGCCCTGGCCCGGGCCTTCTACCGCAATGCCCGCTTCCTGGTGCTCGATGAGGCCACCAGCGCCCTCGACAACCGCACCGAATCGGATGTGATCAGCGCCCTGCAGGTGATCGGCCGGCGCTGCACCACGGTGGTGATCGCCCACCGGATCAGCACCGTGGCCCGCTGCGATCGCATCTATGAATTCTCGAAGGGTCGGATCGTGGACTACGGCAGCTTCGAGGAGCTGAAGAACAGCTCCGGCACCTTCCGCGAACTGGCTCGTCTGGAGTCGATGCTCGATGCCTGACCTGGGCGGAATCAAGGCCGGCACCGGCCGGCTGCTGCGCCAGCGACTCCAACCGGCCGGCCGCTGGCTCTCGCGGGAATACAGGCGCGAGAGCGAATCGCTCGCCGCCTATTCCGGCCTCGTACGCCAGGCGTTCCGCGCTGAGCCCTTCCGCCCCTGGGTCGTTCCCGATGTGCATGTGGATGGCCTCTGGCACCCCCACACGGTGCTGGCGCCCCAGGAATCTCCGGCCCGCCGCGAACGCGACAACGCCATCCACCACTACGGCCACGATGTGGTGCTCAAGCGCTGGGCCGGATTGCCGCCGGTGGGCAGGCCCCTGCCCGTGCTGCTCGAACACGGGGTGAAATTCAGCCCCGATGCCGCTTTCGAGAAACCCGAACCCTGGACCCGGATCTACCTCTGCATGGGGGAGCAGCGGGCGGCGGTGCTCCGGCAACGCCATGGACTGCCGGCCGAGGCGGTGGGTCCATTCCTGCGCTATGCCCAGCCGGTGCTGGCGGAAGACGAGCTGGAGGCCCTGCGCCAGCGGCTCGGGCCCTGCCTGCTGGTGATTCCCCCCCACTCGCTCGACCGCATCCCGCGCCACTGGGACCAGCAGCGCTTCCATGCCGCCGTCGACGAGATCTGTGCCCGCAGGGGCTTCCGCAGCGTGATCTGGATGGGGCACTGGAAGGATGGGCTGCCGCCCGACCTGCCCGCGCACTGGATCCCGGCCTGCAATGGCCACCGCTCCAATCCCTGGTTCCTCGATGCCCAGCGCACCGTGTTTGCCCTGGCCGGGGGCATGGTCACCTGCGCCCTGGGAACCCACGTGGGCTATGCCCAGGCCCTCGGGGTGCCGATACTGCTTCTGAAACTGGCTGTGGAGCAGGACTTCAGCGGCCGCAGCGAAAAGAACCGGCTCAGCGAGACCCAGGAGTGGGACGACCGGGCCAGCCTGATCGAGGCCCTGGCCCCCGGCCTGGAGCAAGGCGAATGGACCGGCCTCGATCCCGCCGAGGTGACCCGCCTGCTCGACCCCTACTTCGGCTTCGCCCGCCACCGCGATCCGGCCACGATGGCGAGGCTGCTGACGGGGGAGACCTGAGGCCATGGCCACGCCTCGCCCCAGCCAGGAGCCGCTGAGCATCGTCACGGTGGTGATGAACCGCAGCCACCATCTGCGCCACAGTGCCCCGCTGGTGGCCCGCTGGCCTCGCCACGCCGAGCACCTGATCCTCGACTGGTCGAGCCGGGTGCCGGTGACGGCCGCCGACCTGCCGGACGACCCCCGCATCCGCCTGGTGCGGGTGGAAGGGGAACAGGAGTGGTCGCCGGGGCGCAGCTTCAACCTGGCCTTCGCCCTGGCCCGGCATCCGCTGCTGCTCCGCCTCGACGGGGATTCCTGGCCCACCGATCCGCAGCTGGAGCTGCCGCCCCTGGCAGCGGGCCACTACCGCCGGCTGCCGATCGGCGGGGGCCTCACCGGCCTGCTGCTGATCCACCGCGAGGATCTGTGGGCAGTCGGTGGCTTCAACGAACGGCTGAGCGGCTACGGCTTCGAGGACAAGGACCTCGACCGTCGTCTCGCCGATCGCTTCGCCTGTGAGCTGCTGCCTGAAGGCAGCTTCGCCACCCTCCCCCACGACCACCGCGACCGCTCGGCTGCCTTCGCCCTCGGCGGATCGCCCGCCTGGGCCCTGCACCAGGCCCGGGCCCTGATGGAGGAGAGCAAGGCCCGCAACCGGGTGATCGCCGAGTACGAGTCGTGGTCGGCCCAGCAGCCCCGCCTGCGCTACGGCCCGCTGCCCTCCGCCCCCTCCGGCGAGGTGCTGCAGCGACTGCCGGGCCAGAGGGCAGCCATCCCCGGCCCACTGCAGGAACGGCTGGAAACGGCCGGCACCGGGGCCTATCTCGAAGCGATGTTCTGGATCCCCCAGGAGCAGATCCAGTCGCGGATACCGCCACCGCTGCAGCAGCGGCTGCGCCGCAGCCTCCGGCTGCAGCGCCTCCACCACAGCCTGTTCGTGCCCCTCGTGCTCGGCCTGATCGGCCTGCTGCACCGGCTGCTGCGCTGGCAGGAGCGGCTGCAGAAGCTGGCCCGGAGGCGCAACTGGTGAACGGACTCTCGATCGTGACGGTCTGCATGAACCGGCACGAGCACCTGCTGCACAGCCTGCCGCTGACGGCGCGCTGGCCCCATCACCACGAACATCTGGTGGTGGACTGGAGCTCCGACCCACCGCTGCGCCGCATCGACCTGCCGGCGGATCCGCGGCTGCGGCTGCTGCGGGTGGAGGGGGAAAACCAGTGGTCTGCAGCCCTGGCCTACAACTTCGCCGCCTCCCAGGCCCGCGGCGCGTGGCTGCTGCGCCTGGATGCCGATGGTTGGATCCGGCCGCAAAGCCCCGACCTGCCGCTGCTGCCGGAGGGCAGCTTCGGCCATCTCACCGATCACCGGGGGCTCAACGGAGTGCTGCTGGTGCGGCGGGCCGACTTCGAGCAGGCGGGGGGATTCCATGAGCGGATCCAGGGCTACGGCATGGACGACAAGGACCTGGTGGAACGACTGGGGCGGCGCCACACCCCGGTGGCCCTGCCGGCCGCGCTGTTCGACTGCCTCCAGCACGACGACGGCCTGCGGCTGGCGGACGGCCCCGATCGGAGCCCCGGCGCCGATCTGCGCTGGAGCAAGGCCTGCCTCTATGGAGCCCGCCAGCGCAACCTGCTGATCACCGAACGGCTGCCCTGGAACGCCGCGGCCACCCACAGCCGCTACCTCGAGCAGAACGGCGTCTGGAGAGTGCAGCCCGGCAGCCGGGAAGATCTGCCGCCGGCCCTGGCGGCCGATGCCGCCACCACCTTCCGGGGCACGGCCCTTTCGAAGTACACGCGCCTCACCCAGATTCCCCTGCAATCGCGGCTGGCACCGGAGCTGGAGCAGGTGCTGATCGACGATCCAAGGCTGCTGGCATGGTGGCAGCGGCTGGCCGGTCCGCTGATCGACCTGGCGATCACCGGCCTGGTGCTGACGGCCCGCCTGGGGCGCTGGCAACGGCGCCGCCGCCCATGACCAGCGCCCGCGGCCCCGCTCCCCTGCCGCTCACCCTGCTCACGGTGTGCATGAACCGGTGGCAACACCTGCGCCAGACGGCGGCCGCCACCGCCCGCTCCCCCTGGCATCAGCACCACCTGATCATCGACTGGAGTTCGCAAGAGCCGTTGCGACCCGAGGAGCTTCCGGACGACCCCCGCATCCGCCTGGTGCGGGTGGAGGGGGAGACCACATGGCACCACACGCGGGCGTTCAATTTCGGGCTGGGCCTGGTGACCACCGAGACGGTGCTCAAACTCGATGCCGATGTCTGGATCGAACAAGCCGCCGGTCCCGACCTCTCCTGTCCGGACGACCTCTCCTGTCCGGAAGGTGTGTTCCGGGTGATGGAAGCAAGGGCCGGGCTCTACGGCACGGTGCTGGCACGGCTGGCCGACCTGCGGGCCGTGGGGGGCTACAACGAGTTCCTCAGCGGCTACGGCAAGGAGGACAAGGACCTCTACCGCCGCCTGGAGCAGCGCTGCCGGCTCGAACCGCTACCGGCCGGCCTGCTGGGCTGCCTCGACAGCGGCGACGAGCTGCGGGCCGCCAGCGCCGGGGCCCGCCGCCTCAGCGGCGCGGGACAACAGCAGTGGAGCGGCTCCCTGATCGCCGCCTCCCGCGCCCGCAATGCCCTGATCGCCAAACGCTGCCCCTGGAGCGCCAACCAGCCCCACAGCCGCTACGAGCAGCTGGGCCCCGATCGCTACCGGGTCGTGGGCGCCAGCCTGCCCACCCCGCCGCAGGCCGTGGCCGAGAGCGCCCGGATCACCTACCGGGCGGTGCTGCTCTCCAAGCTGCTGGGGGTGCATGAGCGACTGATCGTGGCCTGGCTGTCGCCGCGCCAACAGGAACAGCTGATCGCCCGGCCCCGCCTTGCCCTGACCCTGGCCCGCAGCCTGGAGGCCGGCAACCGGCTGCTGCTGCTGGGGGTGAAACTGATTCTGCGGCTGTGCGGAGATCCCCCGCCCTGACCCGGCCCTGACCCTGCTGGGTTGGAAGGAGTTCAGGGCAGGGGCGCACCGAGGCAGTGCCGCCAGACAGACACATTGGGATCGACGCCATGGCTGCCCCCCAGGGAGGCGGCCCAGAGATCGGCGAAGACGGGCAGCTCCGGGGGAACACCATCCACGGGCCGGCTGGCGGACTCGAAGTGCAACCAGCGGCTGCGGGGCTCCAGGATCGAGGCCTGGCCGAGCGCCGCTGCCCGCAGGCAGAAGTCCACATCGCCGTAGTTGATCGGCAGTTCGGCGCGCAGTCCGCCGAGCTGCTGCCACAGCTCCCGGCGACACAGGCACACCGCGGCGGTGACCGCCAGGAAACGGCGTCGATGTTCCAGGGTTCCCCAGGGCAGATCCTGGGGGCGGCAGCCGGCCCAGGCATGGCGCGGCGCCAGGTTGTCGATCGCCACCCCCGCATGCTGCACCCGACCATCCGGATAGAGCAGCAGGGCCCCGACCACCCCCACCCCGGGCTCCTGCTGCAGGGCCCGCACCAGCCAGGTGATCCCCTCCGGATCGAGCAGTTCGGTGTCGTCGTTGAGCTGCAGCAGCAGGTCGCCCCGGGCTGCGGCCGCGGCCCGGTTGATCCGTTCGGAATAGGAATAGGGCCGGGAATCCCGCAGAAACTGCCAACGGCCCGGCCCGAGGGCCGCGCGCACCATCTGCTCCAGTTCCGCCACCAGCTCGGGGGCCAGCTCGCCTCCATCGATCAGCACCACCTCCAGCTGGCGATAACGGCTGCGCTCCAGCAGGCTGCGCAGCCCTTCACGCACCAGCAGGCGCTCGCGGCCGTTGATCCGGCGGCGGGTGCCGCCGGTGGGGATCAGCAAGCTCACCAGAGGCTCCTCGCCGGTGGCAGCACCGCCGGCCGCCGCCGCCGCCGACTGGGGCGACAGCTGGGGCGACGGGGGGGAGGCCGGCGGGGGCGACGGCGGGGGGGCCAGCAGCAGGGGAAGCGGCAGATGGGCCCGCCCCCCCAGGTCGGCGGCCAGCTCCGTGGCGACCTCCCGCCAGGCGGGCGTGTGAGGCGAAGGAGCACCCTGCTGGCGGGCCAGGGCCTCCAGCCGCTCCGCCAGGGCAGCGGAGGCCAGCAGCGGGCCGGCACCGATGCCGCTGCCGCGATCGAACACGGGATCGTGCAGGGGTTTCTGACGCCACCAACGCCGGCCGTCCGCCCCGATCACCCAGTCATCGCAGCTGACCAGCGCCGCTCCACTGCGCCGCAGCCGCCCGGCCAGCCGCCGGAGCACCCGGCGGCGCCGGCGTTCGGAAGCGGGCCAGGCGGGCGGCCAATACAACCGGGCGGGCGCCCTGCCACTGACGCTGCCAGCGCCACTGCCTGCGGCGGAACGACAGCCCGGCTGCCACTGGAGCAGTCCGAGGCGCAGCCAACGGACCACCAGCGAGCCGGGGTGCAGCTCCAGGCGGGGCAGCAGCCGCTCGGCCGCCACCCGCAGCAACGGATCGGGATCGCCCCGCAGCAACCGCCCAGCCACCTGCCTGCCGCGCAGGAGCTTGCGATGCCAACGCCGCTGCTCCGGATTCATGGGCGCAGCCATCGCTTGAGGCGCACCAGGCCCCTGCCCAGGCGGCTAGCCCGCAGACGCCCGAGGCGGCGGCTGAACCGCTCCAGTCGTTCCACCCGATCCAGCAGCGGCCGCTGGGCCAGCAGTCCGCTGCCGAGAAAGCGCTGCTGCCGCAGCTCGGTGACCACCCCATGCAGCGCCAGCCAGTCGGCCAGGGAGGTGGTGGTGAGCAACCGGCCCCGCAGCCACTCGGCCTGCACGGCGGCCAGCTGCCGCAGCGCCGGGGGATCCTGCGCGGCAAACCAGGCGGGGAAGGCCTCCGGTGTGCAGACGGGCAGGGGCGCCTCCGGCTCCAGCAGCAGCGAAGGCCGGGCCAGCCGGGCGGACAGGACCACCACCACGGCCCGTCCCCGGGCGATCGCCTCCAGATGGCCGGTACCCAGATGGCCCGGCGCCACCACCACCCAGCTTTCCGCCAGCAGAGCCGCCAGGGGCCGTAGCCCCGGCGCTGCAGCCGGATCCAGGCCCTGGGCGCGGGCATCGGCCAGGCCGGCCGGCTCCAGGGGAGGCTTGCGGGCC
The DNA here is from genome assembly GCA_040399125.1 of Cyanobium sp. Lineage (GTDB taxonomy): Bacteria > Cyanobacteriota > Cyanobacteriia > PCC-6307 > Cyanobiaceae > Cyanobium. The sequence goes on from JBBASR010000014.1 coordinate 38,216, forward strand.
AGCAGCAGCGGCACACCGCGGTCCCTGAGCGCCTGCTCCACCCCGCCGAGGGCCTGCCAGTAGGCCAGGGGATCGGCCAGGGGAAGCAACGACTGCTGCTGCAGGGGGTAGTGGAGCCAGCCCACCGCCGGGGCGGCAGGCAGGGGCAGGCTGGCCTCCAGCTCCAGCCCCTCCAGCAGGTGGGCGCGCACCGGATCGGCGCTCAGCACCGCCCGGTCGCCACCGCCACCGCCACCACCGCCGCTACCGCCAGCCCGCAACGGCACCAGCAGGGGATCCTGATCCTCAAGATGGCGCTGCCAGCGGCCGGGGCTGTGCAGCGGCAGCAGCTCGGCGGTGTGATGCAGGGCGCCATGGGGCACCCCGTGGCTGCGGGCCTGCATCACCAGCCGTTCACAGCCGCGGCTGTTCTCCTCCGGCACCAGCAGCAGCCGGGGGCGATCCTGCCGCCAGGCCGCCGCCAGACGGTGGTCGAGCTCCAGGCGATCGGCGGCCAGGTCGCCTGCGATGGCCTGCAGCAACGACCATCCGGCGAGGGCCTCCAGCCAGTCGCCCGCCGGCGCTTCGGCGCCAGCGGGCGGCAGGGGCGGCGCCGCGGCTGCGGCGGGATCTGCCAGCAGCACCGGAGCGGTCGCCAGGCCGCGGAACCGGGGGGCATCGGCGAAGAGATCCGGGAGGGGTGCGGCGGCCTCGGTCTCCACCAAGCGCACCGCCAGCCCGGTGGCCTCGAAGGCCAGCAGAGGGATCTCGGGATGGCGGAGCTTGCCGATCGCCAGCCACAGGCAGGGACCCTCCACTGCCGCTCCGCCCGCTTCGAGGCGGACTCCGGCGGCGGAAGGGTCCGGCGGATCGAACCGGCCCAGCACCGCCGGCATCTCCACCGCCACGCCGCGCTGGCGCAGCAGCGCCGCCAGCAGCAGCAGCGGCAGATCACCGAGCCCCCTGCCGGGGCCGGGGGCTCGCAAGCGGGCGCCGATCGGCAGGATCACCTGCTCGGCGCCGAGCAGGGGCTCCAGCCAGTCGGGCAACAGGGCAAGACCCAGCAGAGCTGGCGAGAACAGATCGCCGCAGAGCAGTTCGGCCAATGCTCCGGCGGGCGGCGCGCCGGCCGGCAGGCGCGGCACGGCGGCGAGGGCGGCGTGCCAGGCCCCCACCCGGAGCTGGAGAGCGTTCCAAGCCGACGCCCCCAGCGGCCCCAGCCAACGGGCGCGGGCATCGAGGCCGGCCTGCTCCAGGGCCAGCCAGGCCCGGCAGGAACCGCACCACAGCGAAGGGGGCGGCACAGCGGCAGCCGCCGCCGACCCCACCCACCAGTCCACCCCTTCCTGATCAAGCAGAACGGTGGCCGTCAATCCCACAGGGCCATGGCATCGTCCCGGGCGCTGAACCATTCCGCCGCCAGGGGGCCGCCCATGGTGCGCTGCTCTCGGAACCAGGGGCCGCCCAGGGTCCAGTGCAGGAGGGTGGGTCCCCCTTCTGCGGCGGCGGCCTGCGGCGGCGGCTGCACATCCACGAGGTGATTCCAGCGGTCGGGGATGGCGCCGATTTCATGGTCGCCCGCCAACCAGTGGAAGCGATGCAGCTCCAACCCCGTGGCGGTGTTGACGTACTCGGGGGTGAGCGCCTGGCAGCGGCTGCAGTTGAACAGCATCAGCGAGCTCCAGTTCTTCTTCGGATAGGGCGTCTGGGGCTCCCCCAGAAACTTCACCGCTTCATTGGGGTTGTGCTCATGCTGCACGCACATCACCGCGAACTGCTCCTGCCGCAGCGCCCAGAGCTCGGCGATGTCGCCGCGGCAGAGCATGTCGCAGTCCATGAAGATCGCCCAGCCGTCGTAGCCCTTGAGCCAGGGCACCAGAAAGCGGGTGAACGAGAAGGCGGTGGCCTGCAGCGGATCGGGCTCCCGCTGGAACACCCCCAGGGACTGCAGCTGGGGGGTGACGATCGGCGTGATCGCCAGGGGCAGGCTGCTCTGCTGCACGAGGCTGTCGATCAGCACGTTGGTGGCGGCCCGTTCCCGCGGATCGAAGCCGATGAACACGGGGATCGGTACCGCCGCGCTGGCGGCAACAGGAGGGGTGCTCATCGGCCCAGCTTCAGCCCCGGGAATGGGAGGCAATTTAGGCACGGCCCGACAGTGCCTAGTCTCTTGCCATGGTCGCCCCCTCCCCCTCCGGCTCCCAGCCCGTGCCTGGCCGCACCCCTACTCCTCCGGGAGGCGCGGCCCCTCTGCCTGGCTTCCTGGGCGGCCTCAACGAGGCCCAGCGCCGGGCGGTGGATCACCATCACGGACCGCTGCTGGTGGTGGCGGGGGCCGGCAGCGGCAAAACCCGGGCCCTCACCCATCGCATCGCCCACCTGATCGGCCACCACGGCGTCGATCCCGGCGAGCTGCTGGCCGTCACCTTCACCAACAAGGCCGCCCGGGAGATGAAGGAGCGGCTGGAACTGCTGCTGGCCCAGCGCCTGGCCCAGAGCCAGTTCGGCCAGCCGTGGAGCACCCTGCCCCTGCACGAACAGAAACAGCTCCGCAGCCGCATCTATCGGGAGGTGATCAAGGAGCTGTGGATCGGCACCTTCCACGCCCTGTTCGCGCGGCTGCTGCGTTTCGACATCGACAAGTTCCGGGACCCGGAGGGACTGGCCTGGACCCGGCAGTTCTCGATCTACGACGAGAGCGATGCCCAGAGCCTGGTGAAGGAGATCGTGACCCAGGAGCTGGGTCTTGATCCGAAGCGCTTCGAACCGAAGAAGGTGCGCTGGGCCATCAGCAACGCCAAGAACCAGGGCTGGCTGCCGGAGCAGATGGAGGCCAACGCCGAAGGCCTGCGGGACCGCAAGCTGGCCGAGGCCTACCGGCTCTATCGCCGCGCCCTGGCGGCCAACAACGCCCTCGACTTCGACGACCTGCTGCTGCTGCCGGTGCAGTTGCTGCGCCAGAACGACCAGGTGCGCAACTACTGGCACCGCCGCTTTCGCCACGTGCTGGTGGACGAATACCAGGACACCAACCGCACCCAGTACGACCTGATCAAGCTGCTGGTGACCGACGGCCGCGACCCCGCCAGCTTCGAGGACTGGAGCGGCCGCTCGGTGTTCGTGGTGGGCGACGCCGACCAGAGCATCTACAGCTTCCGGGCGGCCGACTTCACGATCCTGATGGGCTTCCAGGACGACTTCGGCGACGGCGCCGCCGATGACGCCACCGCCACGATGGTGAAGCTGGAGGAGAACTACAGATCCACCGCGACGATCCTGGAGGCGGCCAATGCCCTGATCGCCAACAACAGCGAACGGATCGACAAGGTGCTGCGGCCCACCCGCGGCGAGGGAGAACTGATCACCCTCACCCGCTGCGACGACGAGATCGCCGAAGCGGAGGCGGTGGTGCATCGAATGCGGATGCTGGAGGCGGCCCACCCGGAGCTGCGCTGGGGTGACATGGCGGTGCTCTATCGCACCAACGCCCAGAGCCGGGCGATGGAGGAATCGCTGGTGCGCTGGGGCATCCCCTACATCGTGGTGGGGGGCCTGCGCTTCTACGACCGGCGCGAGATCAAGGACATGCTGGCCTACCTGCGGCTGCTGGTGAATCCGGCCGACACCGTGAGCCTGCTGCGGGTGCTGAACGTGCCGAAACGGGGCATCGGCAAGACCACGATCGAGCGGCTCACCGATGCCGCCAACCAGCTGGGCATCCCGCTCTGGGATGTGATCAGCGACCCGGAGGCCGTGCGCAGCCTGGGGGGCCGTTCCGCCAAGGGTCTGCTGCAGTTCCAGGAATTGCTGCGGGATCTGCAGCGGCGCCTGCACGAGGCTCCCCCCTCGGAGCTGGTGCAACGGGTGATGGAGCAGAGCGGCTATGTGGCCGAACTGATCACCGAGGGCACCGACGAAGCGGAGGACCGCCGCCGCAACCTCAACGAACTGGTGAATGCCGCGCTCCAGTACCAGGAGGAGAACGAGGAAGGCAGCCTGGAGGACTTCCTGGCCTCCGCCGCCCTGGCCAGCGATGCCGACAGCAAGGACACCGAACAGGACCGGGTGACCCTGATGACGCTCCACGCCAGCAAGGGGCTGGAGTTTCCGGTGGTGTTCCTGGTGGGCATGGAGCAGGGGCTGTTCCCCAGCTACCGCTCCCTCGATGACCCGGCCTCGCTGGAGGAGGAGCGGCGGCTCTGCTACGTGGGGCTCACCCGCGCCAAGGAGCGGCTGTTCCTCTCCCACGCCAGCGAACGGCGGCTCTGGGGTGGGATGCGGGAGCCGGCGATCCCCTCGGTGTTCCTCTCGGAACTCCCCGGCGAACTGATCCAGGGGGATGTGCCCCGCAGCGGCGGCACGGCCCTGCGGCGGGAGCAGCGGCTGGAGCGGCTCACCCGCGTCGACCGGGAAGAGAGCCGGGCCGTGCAGGCCGGTGGCGCCGCCGGCCAGCCCGCCAATGCGGTGCGCCGCCGCGGCCAGGGGCATGCCTGGTCCGTGGGAGACCAGCTGCGCCATGCCAACTTCGGCATCGGCACCGTGACCCATCGCTTTGGAGCGGGGGAGAAGATCTCGATCGCGGTGAAATTCGAGGGCATGGGCCCGAAGATCCTCGATCCACGCCTGGCCCCGATCGAACCGCTGTGACAGCCCCCAACCATCCCCCCCTCCTCGCCCGGCAACAGAGCGACCTACCGCTGACCGACCGAGTGATGGAGCGGGTCGCGGAAATGGCGATGGTGATCGCCATCGTGTCGCTGTTTCAGGATGGCGGCTCTGCCCTGAGTGCCTGGGCCACCACGGCCTGGATCACGCTCGAGGCGCTCCGCCAGACCAGGGCGCTGCCCTGGTCGTGGGGAATCGCCACCATCCTGCTGCTCAACATCCGGGGAATCGTGCGGGGCGATGGGCCCCAACCCGTCTCCCACATGGACTGGGTGCTGATCATCTCCGCCTTCCTGTTGGGCTTCGGCCGCTCCGGCCGAGCCTGGCGACGCACGGCGGCCCTGACCTGCGCCGCCTGCATGCTCGGGGTGCTGCTCCAAGGGCCCGTGGTCTGGGAGTTCGCCTGGTGGGGCATCGAATACAAGCTGCCCACCCTCACCCAGAACCAGACCGCCTTTCTGGCGGGGTTCTGCACGGTGTGTGGAATCCAGGCCCTGCTGCTGAGCAGACGCCGGATCTGGTGGCTGCTGCTGATTCCCTGTGTCCTGGGCTGCCTGGTGCTTGCCCGGGCCACCACCTCCCGCGCCGGACTGGGGCTGGTGCCCGTGAGCCTCGTTCTGGCCCTTGCTGTGAACAGCCGCTCCCTGCTTTGGGACTGGGGCCGTCGGCGGCTCCGGATCGCACTCCCATGGCTGCTGCTGCCGTTGATCGGCCTGGCTGGCCTCCTGCACCTCTGGGGCGTTCGCTGGAGCCAGCTCACCAGCCTCTACGGCCAGGAAAACGTGCTCAGCGATCTGGGGAGGTTCAATGTCTATCGCTGCTATCTGGGACTGCCGTTCCAGGGAGAGAACCGCCTCTTGTATGGCGTTGGCTATCAGAACTCCTGGCAGAAATGGTGCACGGCCGAGGTGGTGGGACGCCCTCTGAGCCACGCCCACAACCTTTTGCTGCAGATCTGGGGAGACACCGGAGTGATTTCTTCCGTGCTGGTGCTCGTCTGCCTGGGGCTGATGCTGCGGCGCCTGTGGCAGAACGGAACAGGCTTCCCCACCAAAGGCCTCATCGGCCTGGCCACAAGCGGCACATTCCTCTACTTGCTGGGATTCAATATGGTGGAGTTGGGAATGATGAAAGTGCCCATTCTGATGGGCCTGTTCGGATACAACCTTGCATCAGTTTTCTACAGCGATAAACCCTTCAATCCACATCCAGATTCAACATCCCTTTCCGAGCCGCAAACTGACTGATGTGCAGCCTTTCCTTGTAAGCGCCATCCGCAACATCAATGATGTAGATCCTCGCCGCACCGCTCAGGGGAATCGAAACCCCGAACCCACACCCCTTGAAGATCGGCACTCCATCAGCCGCAAGATCCCGGCGGATCACACGACCCGGCCCTAATTCGCCGGAACCGAGCACCTGGCCCCTCTGATCGCGAACCACCACCTTCGTCTGGGAGTGGTAGTGCGCAAGCACGCCGGCTCCTCGGCACTCCAGGGTGCGGGGATCAAAGTGGATCGCGTGCCCCTGCAGGGGAGCGCGCAGATCGGACTCCCTGAAATCACGATCCGGGGAAACGACGAACCGCAACTGCAGCCGGGTCGGCGGCGCATGGGAGGCGCAACCGACCAGGGAAGGCAGCAGAGCCGCCAGCATCACCAGCATGGAAAGCACGGGAGAACGGCGGGACGACCAAGGACCCAGGGTGTCAGGCATTGGCATCTCTCCAGCCACGAGACTCCAGTTCCCCGAGGCGACCGCGGCGCCGCAGGATCGCCTCGGCCAGCAGCCGGATCGCGCCATGGCCGCCGCGGCGGGGCAGCACCAGATCAGCCCGGCGCCGCAGTGCAGCCACGGCATCAGCGGGGGCGATCAGCAGGCCCACGTGGTCCCGCACCACCAGATCGTTGAAGTCATCCCCCACATAGGCGGTGGCCCCGGGCTCACAGCCCAGCTGCAGGCACAGCCCCTCGATCGCGGCGGCCTTGTCCTTGATGCCCACCAGACAGTGCTGGATGCGGAGATGGGAGGCCCGCAGCTCAATGGCGCCCCCACGGCCGCCACTGAGAATCGCCACCTCGATGCCCACCGATTGCAGCAGGCGGATCGCCAGGCCGTCGCGCACATCGAACCGCTTGAGCGGTTCCCCCTCGGAGCCGTAGTAGAGCCCCCCATCGGTGAGCACGCCGTCCACATCGAGCACCAGCAGCCGCAGGCGATCGAGGCGCGCCGCACAACGACGCAGGCCCCAGCCGAAGGCAAGGCCGCGCGCCAGGGAGGAGAGAAACATCAGGGGTCTCAGAGGCTGGAGACCGCCGGTCCCTGCTGTTCCAAAGGAGCCCGGATCGCCAGCAGCTGCTGCAGCATCGGCTCCAGCCGGTGCAACGGCACCATGTTGGGGCCATCGCTGAGGCCCCGATCGGGATCGGGATGGACCTCCATGAACAGGCCATCCACCCCCACCGCCACGGCCGCCCGGGCCAGGGGAGCGACGAACTCGCGCTGGCCGCCGCTGGAGCTGCCGCGCCCGCCGGGCTGCTGCACCGAATGGGTGGCATCGAAGATCACCGGACAGCCGAGATCGCGCAGCTGCGGCAGGCTGCGGAAATCCACCACCAGCGTGTTGTAGCCGAAACTGCTGCCGCGTTCGGTGAGCCAGAGGTTCTTCACCCCGGCCTCCCGCAGCTTGTTGACCACCTGGGCCATGTCCCATGGAGCCAGAAACTGGCCCTTCTTGACGTTGATCACCTTGTCGGTGCCGCGGGTGGCCTCGGCGGCCGCCAACAGCAGATCGCTCTGACGGCAGAGGAAGGCAGGGATCTGCAGCACGTCCACCACCTCGGCCACCGGGGCCGCCTGGTGGCTCTCGTGGATGTCGGTGAGCACGGGCAGGCCGAACCGGCGCTTCACCTCGGCCAGCACCTCCAGGCCAGCGGCCACGCCGGGCCCCCGGAACGAGGAACCGGAGCTGCGATTCGCCTTGTCGAAGCTGGCCTTGAAGATGTAGGTGATGCCGAGCCGGTCGGTGATCTCCTTGACCTGGCCGGCGATCTCGTACACCAGCTCAGGGCTTTCGATCACGCAAGGGCCGGCAATGAGGATCAACGACATCTCGAGAACGGCCTGCTACCGGAAGGATCGGAGCATAAACCTGCCTTACGACCGGACTTTGGCCTGAACCCGGGCCCGCAGCTGATCCCAGCGCAACCGCCAGCGGGGAGCAACGGCCAGGGGCAGGGCGCCCTCGCCCAGCACCTGCCGCCAGTGCTGATCGATCACCGCCAGGGCCCCGGCCCAGCGTTCGCGCAGCACCGGTTCGGAACCCTCATGGAGCAACTGCTGCAGCCGCTGGGGTTCGGGCTGCCAGTGGCCCGGATCGGCCACGGCGGCGCGGATGCGCTGCAGATCAGACTCGATGGTGCCGCAGCCGATCTGATGGCCAAGGAGGCCGGGATCGAGCGTGTCGGCGAGGGCATGGTTGAGGCTGCTGAACACCACGCAGCCACAGGCCAGGGCCTCCAGGGGCGGCAGCCCGAACCCCTCGCTCACTCCCCGGCCGCGCCAGTAGTCGGCGGAGTCGTACAGCACCACCGTGGCGTCATTGAACAGGTCCACCAGGTCGTCCACCCAGCCGCTCTGCACCTCCACCCGCAGGCCGGCGCGACGCAGTTCCGGCACCAGACGCTCCAGCACGTAGCGACTGTTCTTGCGCTCCTGCACGAGCACGTCGATGGGCCGGCGCGGCCGGGGGCCGGCGGCGCCCTGGCCGCGGTCGCCGCGCTCCAGCCACTGGGGTTGCAGGGCGTTGGGCACCAAAAACAGGGGATTGCGGGGCGCCCGGTCTCCCCAGTAGCCGAGGGTGTTGCGACTCACGGCGAGCACCGGCACCCCCGGGGGCAGGCCGAAGCCGTAGCCACTGCTGTGGGCGTGATAGGCCACCCGCCGCCCCCGGAGACGGCGCAGCAGCATCGGCACATCAAAGCCCCAGCTCACGATCCAGAGGGCCTCGCCCGGGGCAGATTCCTGCAGCAGGTCATCGAGGAAAGGATGGTCGCTCTGCCGCTGGCGGTAGGTCACCACCTCGGTGGGAGCGAGCCCCTGGATCAACCGGGCCGTCTGCAGCTCCACCAGCAGGCCGCCGCAGCGGAACCGGCCGGTGGTGCCAGGAACGAGGAAGCGGACGGGACGCAAACTCAGGCGGCCACCGCCTCGGTGCTGCCGGACCGCTGGCGACGGGTGAGGAAGCCGAACAGGACCTTGCCGATCGCGGCCACCAGATTGCCCTCCAGCTCCTGGAACATCTTCATGTTGCAGTGGAAGGCATGGTTGGCCTCCTCGACGATCCGATCGGCCGTGGCCTGGTCGATCGGCAGGTTGTCGAGGGTGGTGCGGTAGTTGGCCTTGAAGCCCTTTTCGTCCGGAATGGAGTCAAACTCATAGAAGCGCAGCCCGTCGTGCTCCCCGAGATTCATCGCCTTCTGGGCGATGTTCTTGAGGATCTGGCCGCCGGAGAGGTCGCCGATATAGCGGGTGTAGTGGTGCCCCACCAGCAGCTCGGGGGCCTCCTTGGCCACCTGATGGATGCGAGCCACGTACTCCTGGGCACCGGGCGTGGCCTTGATCTGCTGGCGCCAGTCAGACCCGAAATAGAAAGCCAGATCCTGCTCCAGCGACTCGCGGCGGTTGAGCTGGGGAAAGCCGATCGGACCCACCACGGGATGATCCGCCAACTTGCCGATCTCTTCCTCCATGGCGCTGTAAACGAACCACAGATCCGACACCAGAGTGCGGTAGCTGGCCTTATCGACCACCCCCTTGAGGAAGCAGCTCACGAAGCCGGTGTTCTCGGCCATGGTGTGGGCTTTCTTCGTTCCCTCACGCAGCTGGGAAGCAAGGGCGACAGACATCTTCGGCGTAGCGCTTGAACGCAGTGGTTTCCGACAGGTCACCGTAGGCGCGTTGCTCCCGGGTCCGGCGCCAAGGTTGCGAAGGGTTACGGGGCGAGCGGGCCATCGCCAGGCAGGCCAGAACGCGATCTACGCGGCGAGATCATTGCTGTCGCAATCAGGGCAAGAAGCGGAATCAAACAGCACAAAAAGCTCGCGACAGAGAGCCTGCAACGTATGAATGATGTCGGGATGGGGTAGATGGGAGCCCGAGGCCTGCCAATCACCAAGGGTGGCCAGGCGCCAACGCTCTGATTCGTAGGTGAGCCCGCGGATCAGCACCCCCAGCAGACGGGGACGACCCGGGGCCTCGCACTGGGGGGATCGTTCCAGCCGCAGTTGCACCAGCAGGGAGCGGCATTCCAACCGGGGACTCCAGCCCGGGAAATGGAAGGAGAAATCGAGGTTGTCCCGCTCATCGAAACGACGGGTCTGGGGATCGTCCCGCCAGGGGGTGAGGTTGGCCCGGGCGTCTGGAAAAGCTCTTCGAAACAGCGTCACAGCCGAAGCAATGGCCTGGGCCAGCTCGGGACTGCTTGCCTGATCCGCTGCATTCATGGGCTCCATCCTGCAGAAAAACGCCGGGTTTGCAACCACATCGACCCACCCTGGTGCTGATCCCAGCAAACGTTTCGCATCCGGCCGCAGGCATAGGCTCCCCCGAGCCGGATCACACCCCCATGGCCACCTACGAGAAGCTCACCGCACCCCTCCAGGGCACGGCCATTCGCTTCGAAGGCGGCCAGCCGGTCGTGCCCAACGACCCGATCATCCCCTTCATCCGCGGCGACGGCACCGGCGTGGACATCTGGCCCGCCACCCAGCGGGTGCTGGATGCGGCGGTGACCAAGGCCTATGGCGGTGAGCGCCGGATCGAGTGGTTCAAGGTATATGCCGGCGATGAGGCCTGCGACCTCTACGGCACCTATCAATACCTGCCGGAAGACACCCTCGAGGCGATTCGCACCTACGGCGTGGCCATCAAAGGGCCCCTCACCACCCCGATCGGCGGCGGCATCCGTTCGCTGAATGTGGCCCTGCGCCAGATCTTTGATCTCTATTGCTGCGTGCGCCCCTGCCGCTACTACGCCGGCACCCCCAGCCCCCACAAACGGCCCCAGGATCTCGATGTGATCGTCTACCGCGAGAACACCGAAGACATCTACATGGGGATCGAGTGGGAAGCCAACGATCCGGTGTGCCTCGCGTTGATCAAGCACCTCAATGAGGTGGTGATCCCGGCCAACGGCAAGCTGGGCAAGCGCCAGATTCCCGAGGGCTCGGGCATCGGCATCAAGCCCGTGAGCAAGCACGGCAGCCAGCGCCACATCCGCAAGGCGATCCAGCACGCCCTGCGGCTCGAGGGCGACAAGCGCCACGTGACCCTCGTGCACAAGGGCAACATCATGAAGTTCACCGAGGGAGCCTTCCGTGACTGGGGCTATGAGCTGGCCACCACGGAATTCCGCGATGTGTGCATCACCGAGCGGGAGAGCTGGATCCTCGGCAACCTGGAGAAGGATCCGGGGCTGAGCATCGAGGCCAACGCCCGCATGATCGAACCGGGGTACGACAGCCTCACCCCGGAGAAGAAGGCGGCCATTGATGCCGAAGTGCAGGGCGTGATCGATGCGATCGGCGCCAGCCACGGAAGCGGCCAGTGGAAGCAGATGGTGCTGGTCGACGACCGCATCGCCGACAGCATCTTCCAGCAGATCCAGACCCGCCCGGCCGACTATTCGATCCTGGCCACCCTCAACCTCAACGGCGACTACATCTCCGATGCCGCCGCCGCCGTCGTGGGCGGTCTTGGCATGGCTCCCGGCGCCAACATCGGCGACACCGCGGCCATCTTCGAGGCCACCCACGGCACCGCCCCCAAGCATGCCGGCCTCGATCGCATCAACCCCGGCTCGGTGATTCTCTCCGGCGTGATGATGCTGGAGTACATGGGCTGGCAGGAAGCCGCCGACCTGATCACCCAGGGCCTGAGTGCCGCCATCGCCAATGGCGAGGTCACCTACGACCTGGCCCGTCTGATGGAGCCCCCGGTGGAGCCGGTGAGCTGTTCCGGTTTCGCCGAAGCCGTCATCAGGCACTTCGGCGGTTGACCAAGGAACCGGCGCGCTGGCGGCGCTGGTGGAGTCCCGACCGGGGCCGGCGCGAAAGCGAAGCCTGGTTCCGGCGGAGCTACGCGCACTGGCATCAGGGCAGGGAACCCGATCTTTGCCGTCCCCGCCTCTTCTCGGAACGGGTGGTGGTGCGGATTCTGCGGGAGCGCGATCCCTTCCTGCGCCTCTGCTGCGACAAGCTGCAGAGCAAGGCCTGGATCGATGCCAGGCTCGGTGCCGGCTTACGCCCCGCACCCTGGCGGTGGTGGACAACCCCCATCGCTTCGCCGACCACGACCTACCGCCGCACTGGATCCTCAAGGCCAACCACGGCTCGGGCTGGATGCGCTGGATCCAGCCAGCCGACCAACCCCTGAGCCCTGACCAGATCGCCGAGGCCCAGGGCTGGCTGGAGCGGGACTACGCCGACGTGAACCACGAATGGGGCTACGCAGGCCTGCCCCGCAGGCTGATCGCCGAGGAACGGCTCAGCTACCGGGGGGAGTGCTGCCCTGAGCTCAGCGTTTTCTGCTTCGCCGGCGTGACGCCCCTGATCCGCCTGCACCAGGCTGCCGCCAGCTCTGCTGGGATGCCTGGCTCGGGAGCTTCTGGAAATGAGCACGGCCGCCGGCCTGCTCTACGACCAGGTGCACCTCCTGGCCTTCAACCGACCGGACTACCTGGCCCCGGTGCTGGCGGCCCTGGCTCCCCAGTTGGCTCAGGCCCCGGAGGGGATTTCTGTGCATGCCTGGGTGGATGGTTATGCCGGCTCCCGGGACGAAGCCAACGGCCTGGAGGATCGGCGGGCTGAGGTGGTGCGCCTCCTGGAGACGCATCTTCCCCAGGCCCGGTTGCACAGGCTGGCCACGAACGCAGGGGTGGCACGGATCTTCGCCCGGGCGGAACGCCTGAGCCTGCACGAGGGGCAGGCTCCCTACGTCCTCTTCTTCGAGGATGACTACGTCCCCGGAGCCGCCTATCTCCAGGGGTTGGAGATGTTGATGGACTGGGGACTCGCCCAGCCGGAGGTCGCGATCGTCACGGCCCACGGCATCGTCGCCGAGCATGCCTGCGGTCTGCTGCCCGATCTGCAGGAACGGCTTCCGCCCCGGCCTCTGTTCGTGCACAGCCTCTGGGCTTTTGCCCTCAAGCGCAGCCATCTGCACGAGCGGGCCACCTATCTGCGCGATTACCTGGCGACGATGCGGAGAGTTCGCTACCGGGAGCGTGATGATGCAACCATCCGCGCCCTGCACGCAGATCGTGGGCTGCCTTTCATCCACGGCACCAGCCAGGACTACGCAAAACATGCCGCCCTGCTGCGTCATCAACGGCTGGCGATCACCGTGCCGCTGCGACTCGGGCGCTACATCGGACGACGCGGCGAACACGCCAACGATTCCGTCTTTGAACAGCTCGGCTATCACCGGCTGGAGGAGCAGCCCTTCGATCCGCAGTGGTACGCCGCGGTGCTGGCGACACCCCTCGATCCGGATCTGTTGCGCTGGTCGAGGCTGCTGGAACTGCTGCTGATCCGCTGCCACCAGGCGGAACAGCAGCGGAACACCGCCGAAGCCGAACTGGAACGCCTGCGCAACGAGATCCACACCCCCGCTGCCGGGCTGCGGCAGCGGGTCCTGGGGTTGGTTCGGAGGTTGGTCCGGGGGTTGGTCCGCCGACTGCGGGGCTGAGGGCGGCAGACTGGCCGGATGAGCCGTTCGTCCGTCCCCCCTGCCGAAAGCGCGCTGCAGGCCGCCGATCCCTGCGTGCACTGCGGCTTCTGCCTGCCCACCTGCGCCAGCTACCGGGTGCTGG